>JBFXBD010000080.1:0-25719 GCA_050183625.1 Gammaproteobacteria bacterium | reverse complement strand
CTGACCTTCCTGGACACTGCCGCAGCCCCGCTGACCGGCATCGCCGACGGCACCAAGTCGATCATCGGCGCCAACGGCGCCAACCTGCTGGGCAGCCTGACGATCGACCAGTTCACCCGGTTCGGCAAGCTCATCCTCCGCAACTCGAATTACGACAGCGGCCGCGGTGTCGTAACCGTTCTGGATGCGGCCACCGGCCAATTCGCGGTGGGGGGCGGGTTCGGAGCGATCACGTCCGTCAACAGCCTCCTGGGTGTGAATCCGGACGTCGTCGGTCCGCCGGCGGCCACTGGCGATCGCGTAGGCAGCGGCGGCGTGCAGTTCGTGGCCTTCAACGGCGTCGAGAGCCTGTTCGCCGTGCGCAGCCCGCTGTTCAACGGCAGCGCGGGCGCACTGACGTTCTTCACAGAGAGCAACCTGCCGTTCGGCAATGTCGATTCGACCAACAGCGTATTCGGCGCCACGCCCGGCGACCAGTTCGGCAGTGGCAATTTCACCAACCTGGGTACGCGCACCCTGGTGCTGAGCCCGAACTTCGGCGGCAACCTGGGTGCGATCACGGCGATCGACAACACCACCGGTGCGTTTGCGGCCGGCGGCCTGTTCGGCGCGGTGGACGTCAGCGACTGCAGCGGCGGCGCCAGCGCCACCTGCAACAGCTTGGTCGGTGCGCTCGCGGGCGATCGGATTGGTTCGGGTGGGTTCGCCACGGGCAACCTGATCGACAGCCCGACCTGGAACGGCAGTGCCGGTGCGCTGACCTTCGTCAGCGACGCATCAATCCCGGTGGGCGTGCTGTCCTCCGCGAACATCGCCGCGACGCCGGCGGCCTTCCAGACCATCGCTGGTGCCAATCCCAACGATCGGCTCGGCTACAATCAGTTCTCGTCGCGGCAGGTCAATGCGTTTTCGATTGGCGGCAAGACGCTGGTGTTCAGCAACCAGTTCAACGGCGGCGACGGCGCGATCACGATGCTGGAGCAGGCCACCGGCCAGTTCACCGTCGGCGGCGGCTTCGGTTTCATCGGCCAGGCGAACAGCCTGGTCGGTCGGCCGACCGCTACGCCCAAGGACGCGATCGGCAACAATGGCGCTTTCGGCAGCATCATCACGCTGAGCGGCAGTTCCAATTTCCTGCTGCGCAACAGCAGCTACGGCAACGGCGCGGGCGCGCTGACCTGGGTCGATCCGGCGCTTGGAATCGCCGGCATCATAGGCTCCGGCAACAGCCTGGTGGGCAGCACGGCGTTCGATAACATCGGCAGCTTCGGAACTTCGGTCATCGGCAACGGCATGTACGCCGTCTTCAGCCCGTCGTGGAACAACGGCGGGTCGGCCGCCGGTGCCGGTGCCATCACCTTCGGCTCGGTCGCCACCGGCGTGCGCGGCACCGTGGACGCCAGCAACAGCCTGGTCGGTACGCTGGCAGGCGACAGCGTCGGCAACCAGGGCAATTCGTTCCTGTCGCTTGGAACGACGGGCAATCGCTACTACCGGGTCCCGAATTGGAACAACCGCGCAGGCGCGCTGGTACTGTTCGGCAACGGCGCCGCGCCGCCGGTAGGCGCGGTTTCGGCGACCAACGCCCTGGTGGGTTCGACCGGCGCCTTGACCGGCAGCGATGTCGACGGTGTCGGTAATGCGACGATCCAGGTTCTGTTCGGCGACAAGCTCCTGGTGTTCGTCCCGGGGTGGAACAACGGTGCGGCGGTGGATGCCGGCGCAATCGTCATGGGAACGACGGCGGGCGTGGTCGGCTCGATCTCCGCCGCCAATGCGCTGATCGGCACCAGCACCAACGATCGGGTCGGTATCAGCAACGGGTTGCTTACCAACGTCGGCAGCGGCAATTTCGTGCTGCGTACGCCGACCTGGAAGGCCGGCGCCGGTGCCGTGACCTTTCTCAGCCCGACCTCGATTCCAGTCGGGGCGATCAGCTCGGCGAATAGCTTCGTAGGCGCGACCGCGGGCGATGGCATCGGTTCGATCGTTTCCCAGCTCCAATCCACCCAGATTGGCGGCGTCGCCACGGTCACCAGGTTCTACATCAGCGCACCGCTGTGGGACAACGGCACCGTCGTCGATGCCGGCGCGTTCACAATCGGCGATTCGGTGGCCGGAATCGTCGGCACCCCGTCGGCGCTCCTCAGCCTCGTCGGCACGCACGAGGGCGACATGGTCGGCAGCGGCGGCCTGGTCTTCGACGCCAGCAGGATCGTGGACCGCGTATTCGTCCCCGGCAGCGGCAACTTCGTGCTGCGCAGCCCGTCGTTCAACGGGATGGCCGGCGCAATCACCTACGTCAAGCCGGCGTCGGGTGCCGTCGGTGCGGTCGACGATACCAACTCGCTCATCGGCGAGACCGCCGGCGACCAGATCGGCAGCCGCGCCGTGATCGGGCTCGGCAACGATCGGTTCCTGGTGATCAGCCCGGAGGCCACGGTCAACGGGCGGGCGCAGGCCGGGCGCTTCGATATCATCAACGGGCCGGCCGTGCCGGGCTCGAACGTCGCCAGCGTCGCCCTCGGGGCCACCGGGCCGACCAAGCTCGGGGCACTGGATATCGCTGCTTTCCTCAGTGGCGGCGGCAATCTCGTGCTGCAGGCTACGGAAGACATCCTGGTCGAGGCGGGGGCGGACATCCTCGCCACGGCCGGCGTGCTGACCCTGCAGGCCGGGCGCAGCCTCATACTCAAGTCCAGCGTCTTCGCCAGGGGCCTGGCGCTGCATGCGACCGATGCCACGGACACGGCCACCGGCAGCATCGAGATCCTCGCCGATCTGGCGCCGGTGCGGGTCGGAGCGGAGGAGCTTTCGGTCAAGGCCATCGATCTGTTCCTGCAGGGCGGCAACGTGGACAACGCCTTTGCCGCATTGATCGGCATCGACTCGTTCAAGTTCGACGTGCAGGCGATCGAACTGGTGGGCGGCACGGCGGCGAACACGGACGCGGTCATCGTCTCGTTCGCCGATGAACTGACGCTGCCCGCGGATTGCATCGGCTGCACCAAGCTCGATGGCGATCCGTTCGAGAACGGCGCCACCCAGACCGGCATCTTCGTGCCGACCAACAATCGCGCGGCGATCGACCGGTTGTTCACACTCGGCAAGGCCGACGAGGTGCCCGGCCAGGAGCAGTCCCAGGAAGAGGCCGAGGAAGAGCGCAAGAAGGAAGAAGAGGCCCGCAAGGCCAAGTGCAAGTAATGCGTGCGAGCCTGCGGCTCCCGCGTGAAACGGCCCCCGACGGCCGGGACGAACCGCCGCCGCGGGCACAGCCGTCCACGGCGGGCCCGGCTCCTTCTTCCGCGATAGACCTGCTTGCGGCGCGTCCGGCGGATTCGGCGATGCTCGCCGGGCTCGTCGGCGAGCACATCGAGCAGGGCCTGCCATTCCGGTCGTGGAACACCTCCCGCCTTGCGCGGCACCTGCGTGCACCCGACGCGATCGCGCGCATAGCGCGTATCGACGGCCGGCTCGCGGGGTTCGGCATGCTGCGAAGCGCAGGGCAGGAGTCGCATCTCGATCTGCTGTTGACGCTGCCGCCGTATCGGCGCTGCGGCGTCGCGCGGAGGTTGCTCGATGCGTTGTGCGCGCACGCAGTTGATACCGGCGCATCGCGCGTGACGCTTGAAGTGCGCGAGCGCAACATCGGCGCCATTACCTTCTATCGCAGTCTTGGTTTCCGACTCAAGGCTCGCGTTCCGGATTACTACTGCGGCATCGAAGCGGCGTTGCGTTACGAACGCGCGGTGGGTGTATGATGCCGCCCGCGTGATCCGAACACGCGGGCGCGCGATGCGAGGCTGATCGCACCGCGCACGGTCCCAGGGGGAGTCAAGCCGGCGGCAACGCCGGTGCGTGTCGAAGCGCGGGCCCATGCCGCGCTTTTTTTTCGGGTCAGTCGGAGGCGGCGCCGCGGCGGATCCGGAATTCGATGATGCCGCCGGCCTCGTCGAGCGAGAGCAGTTCGTGATCGGTGCGGGCGCAATAGGCCTTGAAGTCGATGGCTGCGTGCGGATCGGTGGCACGCACGCGGATCACCTGGCCGGGCTGCATCTGCCGCAGCACCACGCGTGTCTTCAGGATCGGCAGCGGGCAGTTCAGCCCCGTGACGTCCAGGTCGCGATCCGGCGCCTGGATCGCCGCTCCGGTCTCGTGCGTCGTTTCCATTGGCGTGCGTGCGCTGTCGTGCGGGAGGCGAATGCGCCGGGTCAGGCCGCGGGACGGCGCCGGCGCCCCTGGCCGGGCGTGAACAGGCGTACGAGTTCGTCGACCAGCGCCGCGGCGAGTTCCTCCAGGCGCACGATGCTCACTGCGCGCGCGTAGTAGCGCTGCACCTGCTGGCCGATGCCGATCAGCTCCACCGGCGAACTGCCCTCGATCCAGGCGATTACCTCGCGCAGGTGAGTCTCCAGGTAGTTGCGTCCGTTCGCGGAGAGGGTGGAGTCGTCCACCGGCGCGCCGTCGGAGATGACGATGAGGATGCGGCGCTTCTCGGTGCGCGCGAGCAGGCGCCGGTGCGCCCACATCAGCGCCTCGCCGTCGACGTTCTGCTTGGGCAGGTCGTCCTTGAGCATCAGCGCGATGTTGCGCCGTGCCCGGCGCCAGGGCACGTCCGCGGACTTGTAGACGATGTGCAGGAGATCGTTCAGCCGCCCGGGCATCTGCGGCTGGCCGGCTTCAAGCCAGTGCGCCCGGCACTTGCCGCCTTTCCAGGCCGTGGTCGTGAAGCCCAGGATCTCCACCCGGACCCCGCAGCGTTCCAGGGTGCGGGCGAGGATGTCGGTGACCAGAGCGGCGATCATGATCGGCCGCCCCCGCATCGAGCCGGAGTTGTCCACCAGCAGCGTCACTGCCGTGTCCAGGAACGGAACCTGGGCCTCGCGCTTGAAAGCCAGCGGATGAAGCGGACTGGTCACCACGCGCGACAGCCGCGCGGCGTCCAGGAAGCCTTCCTCGAGATTGAACTGCCAGTAGCGCGTCTGGCTCGCGAGCAGCCGGCGCTGCAGGCGGTTCGCCAGCCGGCTCACCAAGCTGCGCAGCGATTCGAGCTGGCTGTCGAGGCGTGCGCGCAGGCCTTCGAGTTCCTCCGCGCCCGCCAGGCGCTCGGCGCCGGCGATTTCGTCGTAGGCCGTGCTGTAGGCGCGGTACTTCGACCCCGGCGGCCCGATTGCGTCCGGTGCCGGTGCCTCGCCCGGTTCCTCGGACTCGTCGTCCTCGCTTTCCTCCTCCTGGCGCATCTTCGCCGCGCGCACCGCGATCTCGGCCTTGATGTCCTGCAGCACCTGCGCGCTGCCGGGCGTTTCGTCCTTGTCGCTGCCGTCCTCGCCGTCCTCGGACTGGGTCTGCTGGGAGTCTTCGCTCGATTCGGTGCCGGTTTCCATGCCCAGGTCGCGCAGCAGGCGCAGGGTGAGGGCGGCATACTGCTCCTGGTCTGCCGCGGCATGCGCGAGTTCGCCGAGATCGGCGGCGACCGCGGGCGTGATCGCGCCCTGCCACAGGCCGATCAGCCGGTGCGCCGCCGGCGGCAGTTCGGTACCCGTGACCGATTCGCGTACCGCAGTGGCGAGCGCCTCGCCCACCGGGACTTCCACCGCGCGCCGGGCCTCGTGGTAGCCGAAGCTCTGGTACTGGCTCTCGATCAGGCGGAACAGGTTCTCGGCCACGCCGGTCATTTCGCGCGCGCCGAGCGCGTCGATCCGCGCCTGCTCCATGCGGTCGAAGACGTCCGCGGCGGCGTCGTTCGCCGGCCGTGCGGCGGCGTGCAGGAGGTTGTCGTGGAAGCGCGCACGCAGTGCCAGGCGATCCGCCTGGCCGCGCATCCAGGTGCGGTACGTGCCGGGCGGGGACTCGGCCTGGCCCGGCGCGGGTGCCGGCAGATCGGCGCGCCTGCCGCTCAGGCCGGGGCTGCTGGCACCGAAGCCGACCTCCATGCGCGGCTCCTCCGCGACGGCTCGCAATGCCGCGGCTGTGGCACGCTGGAAATCGCCGGCGGCGTCATTGTCCGCGCTCACCGCGGCGTCCTCAGTTCACCGCCAGCGGGTTCCTGCCCTCGCCGAGTTCCACCGCGAAGCAGCGCTGGTAGTACTCGGCGACCGCGGCCCGCTCGGCCTCGTCGCACTTGTTGTAGAAGGTGAGCTGGAAGGCCACGCCGATGTCCTTGAAGATGAGCGCATTCTCGGCCCAGGTGATGACGGTGCGCGGTGACATGACCGTGGACAGATCGCCGGCGACGAAACCGGTGCGGGTGAGATCGGCGACCTGCACCATGGCGTCGATCACGCGCTTGCCCGCGGCGCTGGCGTATGCCGGCACCTTGGCGAGCACGATCGCCGCCTCCTCGGCGTGGCCGAGGTAGTTCAGGTTGGCGACGATGTTCCAGCGATCGAGCTGGCCCTGGTTCAGCGGCTGTACGCCGTGGTACAGGCCCGTGGAGTCGCCCAGCCCGACCGTGTTGGCGGTCGCGAACAGCCGGAACGACGGGTGCGGCGAGATCACCTCGTTGCGATCCAGCAGCGTCATGCGGCCGTCGACCTCCAGCACGCGTTGGATAACGAACATCACGTCCGGACGGCCGGCATCGTATTCGTCGAAGACCAGGGCGACCGGATTACGCAGCGCCCACGGCAGCAGTCCCTCCTTGAATTCGGTGAGCTGCACGCCCTCGCGCACGACGATCGCGTCGCGCCCGACCAGATCGATGCGGCTGACGTGGCTGTCGAGATTGATCCGCACCAGCGGCCAGTTCAGGCGTGCCGCGACCTGCTCGATGTGGGTCGACTTGCCGGTGCCGTGGAAGCCCTGGATCAGCACCCGGCGGTTGTGCGCGAAGCCGGCCAGGATCGCCAGCGTGGTCGTGGGATCGAAGCGGTAGGCGCTGTCGACCGCCGGCACGTGCTCGCTGCCGGTACTGAAGGCCGGCACTTCCATGTCCGAATCGATCCCGAACAGTTGGCGGACGGAAACGCGGATGTCGGGCGCGGCAAGCGAATGCGCGCGCAGGGCGGGCTCGTGCATGGGACTTGGGATCTCCGGTACGTGGCGGAACCGATACGATACAACACGCGCGCCGGCGCAGTCAGCGCCGCGGCGCCGGCGGAACGTTCATTGCGCGATCAGCCCGGCGAGCACTCTTTCGGCCGGGATCGGCGGCATCTGTGCCGGCAGATCATCGGCGCGGGCCGCGAGCCAGGGCTTGACCATCTCCAACGCCTGGTGCGCCTGCTGCAGCAGGGGCAGATCCAGCACCAGGGACTGGCCGAGCCCGTTCAGCAGCACGCGCTGGCGGCCCGAGGGCGGATCCGGAACGAGCCGCAGGACCTTCCAGTCGATGACGATCCCGCGCGCGCGATGGTAGTGCAGGTTCTGCGCGAGCGTCTGCAGTTCAGCCACCAGGGTCAGGCACAGATGGCGCTTGCGCAGCAGATCGTCGTTGCTGCGAAACTCGAACTGGATGCCGGCGCTGGTCTGCAGCACCGGGCCGTGCCGATCGCCGAAGCTCCACACCGCGCCCACCCCGGGGGGATCCGCCGCGCCGTCCGTGTACGGGCCGGCGGATTCGTCGCCCATGCCCGCCGCGGGCGACCCGGCGCGCGGGCCGGTGCCGGCGTTCATGCCGGCGTCGTTGTCGGCAATCGCCTGGCAGTCGGCAAGCTCGCAGAAGCGTTCCCGGATCCGGTCCTCGAATGGTTCCGGATCCAGCAGCCGCGGGCTGGAGAGGATGACCTGGCGCTCGCCGATCGACAGCCGGATCGCCGAACTCGGGTCGACGAAGATCGCCACGTCCGCGCCGTCGTCGATCCCGGCCACCAGCGTGCGCAGCTCGCGCGCATAGGCGCCGGTGCCGGCGCGCCAGCGCAGGAGCGCTGCTTCGGCTTTCGCGTCGCGCTCCCCGTCCGGATGAGCGGCCTGGGCCTCTTCCTCGTAGGACTGCGCGAGTTCCTCCAGTGCAACCACCGCGAACGAGGCGCGATCCGCCGGCTCCGCCGCCGCCACGTGCCGCGCGAGCGTGGCGAGCCGCGATGCCGGTGGCGGCACCATGGCGCGGGGATCGGCCAGGGTCCTGGAGATATCCTGGCGCGCGCCGGCGGCTGCCGGCAGGCAGAGCGCAAAGGCGCACAGCATGGCCCGGGCACGGATGCGCGGGGACTGGTGCAGGGACGCGGATGGGGCGGGCATGTGTCCGATCAGACGGCGCGGGGTGGGGATTGGTTCCTGCGCTGCGCTCATGCCAGCGCGCGTGCGATCGCGAACGCGGCTGCGGCCGCGGCGCTTCCGACGCCCAGCGTCTCCAGGGCGCTGCGCAGGCGCGAGACGCCGGTGTAACGGCCCTTGACGAAGCCGAAGGTGGCCAGGGCCACGAGCGTGGCGCCGATCGAAACGGGCAGCGCGGCTTCCACGGAAGTGTGATGGAAATAAGGCATGAGCGGGATCAAGCCGCCGGCGACATAGGCCGCGGCGATGGTGAGCGCACTGCGCAGCGCCCGGCCCGGCGCGGGCATCTCCAGCCCGAGTTCGAAGCGCATCATGAAGCGGGTCCAGGCCTCCGGATTGCGACGCAGGGCGGCGACGACGTTGCCGCACTCGGCCGCCGATACCCCGTATTCCTTGAAAAGCGCTTCGATCTCGCCGACCTCGCGTTCGGGAACGTCCACGATCTCGCGCTGCTCGCGCCGCCATTCCGTGGCGTAGTGTTCGGCGTCGCTGCGCGCGGCGAGATATCCACCCAGGCCCATGGCAATGGCGCCGGCGGCAATCTCGGCCAGCCCCGCGGTGGTCACGATCTTCGTCGATGCGATCGCGCCGGACAGGCCGGCGGCGAGGGCGAAGGGCACGGTCAGGCCGTCGGCCATGCCGATGACGATGTCGCGGACGGTATTGGATGCCAGGAAATGGCGTTCCAGGTGCGGGGTCTGCGGCATGGCGGATCTCCAGGATTCCGGGTGCCGCGAGGCGGCGCGGGCGCCACCCTACCACAGCCGTCCCGGGCGGGCCGCCCGGCGGCACCAGGTCGACGCGAGCCTGTGACCTGCCGCATATTGGCGCCCGGTGATCCGACGCAGGAACCGGCACCGCGAACGGACGAGGAGAAAATCATGACCGCCATACACCGCCAGGTCGAGGATGCCCGCAACGGGCGGCTCGACAATCTCGTCGCCCGCACGCACTCGGGCTGGGTCATCCTCGCCGAAGCGCAGGTCCTGCGCGGCTACTGCCTGCTGCTGCCGGATCCGGTGGTCGGCGATCTGAACGCGCTGCGGGGCCCCGCGCGCGCCGAATATCTCACCGACATGGCCGCGGTGGGCGACGCACTGCTCGCGCTGACGCCCGCCGTGCGCATCAACTACGAGATCCTGGGCAATGTCGAACCGGCCCTGCATGCGCATGTGATCCCGCGCTATGCGGACGAACCGGAGGCGCTGCGACGCGGGCCGATCTGGAACTACGATTTTCCCGCCGCCCCGCGCGTGGATCGCGGCCGCGACGGCGGGTTGATGGACGCGCTCCGCGCGGCGCTGGGCGCCGCGCGGAGGCTGGCTGGATGACTACTGCACGTCCCAGGTATCGCCCTGGTTGAGATACTTGAAGAAATCCCCGCGGCCCTGGACCGACATCGCCTGGGCGATCTGGGCGTCGAGCATGTCGTCGTAGACCGGCCGGTCGACGGCGCGATAGACGCCCAGCGGCACCGGAAACTCGGCTTCGTTCATCAGCGCCAGGAACAGCGCGGTGAAGTTCGGGTCCGCGTCCTCGCGGAAGATGAGGCGCTTGTCCTCCGGGACGCTGGCCAGATCCGCAATCACCGGCTTCATGCCCAGGTCGTCGGTGTGCACGACGATGGTCTTGTCCTTGTTCTTGCCGAACACGACCGGTTCGCCGTGCTTGAGGTAGATGCTGCGCTCGTCCTTGACCGCGCGCTCGGTGAAGTGGTCGAACGCGCCGTCGTTGAAGACGTTGCAGTTCTGGAAGATCTCGATGAACGCGGTGCCGCGGTGCTTGGCCGCGCGCAGGAGCACTTCCTGCAGGTTCGGGCCATCGGTCGCGACCGCGCGCGCCGCGAACGTCACGCCCGAGGCGAGCGCCGTGTACAGCGGGTTGATTGGCTCCTCCATCGTGCCCATCGGGCTGGACTTGGTGCGCTTGCCGCGCTCGGACGTCGGCGAGTACTGGCCCTTGGTCAGGCCGTAGATGCGGTTGTTGAACAGCAGGATCTTGACGTCGATGTTGCGGCGCAGGCAGTGGATGAAGTGATTGCCGCCAATCGACAGACCGTCGCCGTCGCCGGTGACGACCCACACCTGCAGATCCGGGCGCGTCACCTGCAGCCCGGTGGCGATCGTGGGCGCGCGGCCGTGGATCGTGTGGAAGCCGTAGGTGTCCATGTAGTACGGGAAGCGGCTCGAGCAGCCGATCCCGGAGATGAACACGATCTGCTCCTTGGACTTGCCGGTTTCGGCGCAGATTTTCGGCATGATGCGCTGGACCTGTGCCAGCACGGAGTAGTCGCCGCAGCCGGGGCACCAGCGGACGGTCTGGTCGGACTCGAAGTCCTTGCGCTGGTAGACGGGGGGCGCGGCGGTGGATGTGACGGTGGCTTCGGACATGGGGGTCTGATCTCCCGATGATGTTCGCGGGGTGCGGTCAGGCGCGCAGGCGCGCAGGCTCGCTCGCGGGGCTGCCGAGGATTTCGCGGATCTTGGCGCCGATCTCGCTGGTCAGGAACGGCTGGCCCTGGACCTTGTTCAGGCCGATGACGTCGACCAGGAACTCGTTGCGAAGCAACATGCGCAACTGGCCGCGATTCAACTCGGGCACCAGCACGTGCTTGTAGCTGCGCAGCACCTCGCCGGTGTTGCGCGGGAACGGGTTCAGGTAGCGCAGATGCGCCGCGGCGACCTTGAGCCCTTCCTCCTGGGCCGCTTCCACGGCGTGGCGGATCGCCCCCGCGGTGCCGCCCCAGCCGAGCACGAGCAGGTCGCCCTGCGCGGGTCCGCGCACTTCCAGTGCCGGGATGTCGTCGGCGATACCGGCGATCTTCGCCGCCCGCAGGTTCACCATCCGCTCGTGGTTCTGGGAGTTGTAGCTCACGTCGCCGGTCACGTCCTGCTTCTCCAGGCCGCCGATGCGGTGTTCCAGCCCCGGCGTGCCGGGCACGGCCCAGGGGCGCGCCAGGGTCTTCGGATCGCGCGCGTAGGGCTGGAACGTGGCCGGATCGCTGGCGAACGCCACGTCGATCTTCGGCAGTTCGTCGGGCGTGGGAATGCGCCAGGGCTCCGAGCCGTTGGCGAGGTAGCCGTCGGAGAGGAAGAACACCGGCGTCATGTACTTCAGCGCGAGCCTGAAGGCCTCGATCGCCATCGCGAAGCACTCAGAGGGCGTCGACGGTGCGACGATTGCGACCGGGCACTCGCCGTTGCGGCCGAACATCGCCTGCAACAGATCGGCCTGCTCGGTCTTGGTCGGCAGTCCGGTCGACGGGCCGGCGCGCTGCACGTTGGCGATGACCAGCGGCAGTTCGGCCATCACCCCGAGCCCGATCGCCTCGGACTTCAGCGCCACGCCCGGGCCGCTGGTGCCGGTCAGGCCCAGCGCGCCGCCGTAGGCGGCGCCGATCGCCATGCCGATCGCGGCGATCTCGTCCTCGGCCTGCACCGTGCGCACGCCGAAATGGCGCAACCGGGAAAGCTCGTGGAGGATGTCGCTCGCGGGTGTGATCGGGTAGGAGGCGTACACCAGCGGCCGGCCGGAAATCTCGGCGGCAGCCAGGAATCCCAGCGCGGTGGCCTCGTTGCCGGTGATGCGGCGGTACTTGCCGGGCGCCAGCGTCGCCTTGCTGACCTTGTACTTGCCCATGAAGACTTCGACGGTGTCGGCGTAGTTGTAGCCGGCCTGCAGCGCGAGCTTGTTCGCCTGTGCCATCTGCGCGCGCTTGGCGCCGTAGGTATCGTCGATACGCGTCTCGATGCGCTTGAGCGCGCGATCGTACAACCAGCACACCATGCCGAGCGTGAACATGTTCTTGCACAGCTCGGACTGCTTCTTGGTCAGCCCCGCGGGCTTGACGGCCTCGGCGGTGAGCGTGCTGATCGGCAGCGCGTACACCGTGCGCCCGGCGAGCGAGCCGTCCTCGCGCGGGTCGGCGCTGTAGCCGGCCTTTTTCAGGTCGCCGTCGGTGAAGGAATCGTTGTTGATGATGAGCACGCCGTCGCGGCGCAATTCCGCGATGTGCACCTTCAACGCCGCCGGGTTCAGCGCCACGAGCACGTCGGGCGCGTCGCCCGGGGTGTGGATGTCGTAGCTGCTGAAATTGAGCTGGAAGCTCGACACGCCTGCCAGCGTTCCGGCGGGCGCGCGGATTTCCGCGGGAAAGTCCGGCAGCGTGGAGATGTCGTGACCGACCGAAGCCGAGTCGTGGCTGAACATCGCGCCCGTGATCTGGATTCCGTCGCCGGAATCGCCGGCGAAACGGATGATGGCGTTGTCGACCTCGCGCACGGCGGGCGCCGTCGTGCGGGCACTGGTCTCGGTCATGGCTGCTGT
This sequence comes from Gammaproteobacteria bacterium, assembly GCA_050183625.1. Classification (GTDB taxonomy): domain Bacteria; phylum Pseudomonadota; class Gammaproteobacteria; order JADZEE01; family JADZEE01; genus JBFXBD01. The sequence continues at coordinate 13,179 of JBFXBD010000080.1, read as the reverse complement.
CTTCTCCTTCGCGGTTGCCGGACGGTACCGAGTTGCGGATGGGGATATGGGTTTTCCTGGCGCTGTGCGCTGCTCCGCCTTGGGAGGAACCGTGCGGTTTCGCCCCGGTTTGGGGCACCTTGGAGTATATCCCAGCTTACCTGACGAAAACACTCGTTCATTCATTCCGCGCCGGTCTGCGCCGCGGACGGCGCGCTATCATTCGCACATGCCTTCGTCCGACCGCCCCGCAGCGGCGCCCGCGCTGCAGATCGATTGGCTCCCCGTGCCGGGCACGCGCGGCCAGCTCGGCATGACCGTCTGTCCCGGGCGGCGCTGGGCGGGCGCGGCCGACCCGGACTGGCTGCGGGATCTCGACGCGGACCTGCGCACCATCCAGGACAGTGGCGCCGGGCTGCTGGTGACGCTGATGGAGGCTTACGAACTGCACGAATACGGTGCCGGCGGCCTGCCGCTGGCGGTGCAGAGCTCGCCGCTGGACTGGCTGCACCTGCCGATCGAGGACATGTGCGTTCCGGGTCCCGGATTCGAGCAGGCGTGGGCCTTCGCCGGGCGGATGCTGCGCGAGCGGCTCACCGGCGGGGAGCGCATCGTGATGCATTGCCTGGCCGGGCTGGGGCGCACCGGTACCGTCGCCGCCCGCCTGCTGGTGGAGTTCGGTACCCCGCCGCCGGACGCGGTGCAGCGCGTGCGTGCCGCGCGCCCCGGAGCGATCCAGTCGCGCGTTCAGCTCGACTACGTGCTGCGCCTGCCGTTCTGAGAGGGTACGTCAGCTGCAGAGGATGCGTGCCGGCGCAGGCGGTTCGTTCGGACGGTAGTAGGGGAGCACTTCCGGCATCTCGTGCGCGAGGTGCTGGGCCTTGATGCCGCGCCACCAGTCGGCGCTGAGCAGGTCGCCGTGCGCTTCCAGGAACCGATCCTTGAGTTCGGCGTCCAGGGCCAGGAAGCGGATGAACTGCTCGGGAAAGACGTCGTTGTCGCCGACGTAGTACCAGGCCTCCGGCCGCATTTCGTCGTAGTCGTCGCGTTCCTGCGGCGGATCGCGGAAGGTGCAGTCGGTGACCAGGCACAGTTCGTCGTAGTCGTAGAAGATCACCCGGCGGTCGCGCGTGACGCCGAAGTTCTTCACCAGCAGATCGCCCGGGAAGATGTTGGTCAGCGCCAGGTCGCGGATGCACTGGCCGTAGTCCAGCACCGCCTGGATCGCCAGCGGCCGCTCGACCTCGCGCAGGTACAGATCCAGCGGTCGCAGCCTGCGCTCCAGGTACACGTGGTCGATGATGATCTCGCCGTCCGCGACGTGGACGGTGTCGCCGCACTCGGCGAGCATCTCCTCCACGAGCGCCGGCGCGAACCTGGAGATCGGAAACTCGAGCTTGCGGAATTCCTGCGTGTCGATCAGCCGCCCGGCACGGTCGTGCTTGAACACCAGCTCGTACTTGCGGATGACGTCGGCGCGCGAGACGTTCTTGGGGTAGCCGGGACGGTCGCGAATCAGCTTGAACACCAGGCCGTAGGTCGGCAGCGTGAACACCACCATGACCAGGCCGCGCGCGCCGGGCGCATGTTCGAAGAGTTCTTCGGTCTGCTGCAGGTGCCGCGTCAGCACCCGGTAGCGCTCGGCCTTGCCCTGGCGCGCGCGGCCGAGCGCCGTGTACAGCTCGCCGATCGGCTTGCGCGGTACCAGCGTGCGCAGGAAGCTGATCGCGCTGCCGACGGTTTCCAGGTCCACGAAGAAATACGAACGCGTGAAGCCGAACACGGTGCCCGCCTCGTGCTCGTCGGTGATGACGGCGTCGATCTCGACGCCCCGATCCGAGTTCTTCAGCGCGATGAGCAGCGGCGCGACCCAGCCGTCGCCGACGATCTTGCCCACCAGGTAGGCGCGCGTGGTCTGGTAGAAAATCGGCTGGATGAACTCGAAACGCATGACGGTGTCCGCGCCGCCCCAGCGGCCGGCGCAGCGTTCCACCTCGGCGGTCGCGATCGCGACGCAGGCGTCGAAATCCCGGTACGGCGTGGCGAACGCGAAGTCCGCCAGCACCTGGCGCATCGGATCGGCGAGCGAGCCCCAGTTGACGTAGAACTTGGTATCGACCGGACGGGTCAGGTGGGTGGTCGGCTCCATCTCGGCGACCGCGAATTCAATCCCGGGATCGATGCCGACGATCCCGAAGATGCGCCGCACGACTGAGCTGAAGTAGGTCTTGGCGAATTCGGCGTCCGGATAGCTCTCCACGTGCTTGCCGTAGCAGGCCTTGATGTCCCGCCACAGCGAGCGGTCGCGAATGTCGGCGTCCAGGTCGCGGGTGAGGGCGTCGATGTTGCGATCGACGGACTTGCCGTACAGTTCGATGCGCTCGACCAGGTCTGCCTGGCCGCCGCGCCAGTCGCGCGCCTCGAAGCGGTCGCGCGCGCGCCGCGTGATGCGGCTGAAGTTGTCGTTGTAGCGGATGTAGCTCTGGAAGATCGAGCGCGCGCAGGATTGCACGCGCCCGATTTCAGCCTCCAGCGTGATCTCGCCGCCCCGCGGCGAGGTCACATGTTCGCGATCATGGCGCTCGCGAACTCGCTGCATTTGACCTCCCTGGCGCCCTGCATCAGGCGCGCGAAGTCGTAGGTCACGACCTTCTGGGCGATGGTCTTGTCCATCGCGGAGAGGATCATGTCCGCCGCCTCCATCCAGCCCATGTAGCGCAGCATCATCTCCCCGGACAGCAGCAGGGAACCGGGGTTGACCTTGTCCAGGTTGGCGTACTTGGGCGCCGTGCCGTGGGTGGCCTCGAACACCGCGTGGCCGGTGACGTAGTTGATGTTGCCGCCCGGGGCGATGCCGATGCCGCCGACCTGCGCGGCGAGCGCGTCGGAGAGGTAGTCGCCGTTCAGGTTCAGCGTGGCGATGACGTCGAACTCGTCCGGACGGGTGAGGACCTGCTGCAGGGTGATGTCGGCGATGGCGTCCTTGATGAGGATCCTGCCGGCCTTGAGTGCCGCGGACTGCTCCTCGTTGGCGGCTTTCTCGCCCTTGTCGGCGCGGGTCTTCTCCCACTGGTCCCAGGTGTAGGTCTGTTCCGGGAATTCGCGTTCGGCCAGGCGGTAGCCCCAGTTGCGGAACGCGCCTTCCGTGAACTTCATGATGTTGCCCTTGTGCACGAAGGTCACGCTCTTGCGCTTGTTGGAGATCGCGTACTGGATCGCGGCGCGCACCAGGCGCTCGGTGCCGTCGCGCGAGACCGGCTTGATGCCGATGCCGCTGTTGGCGGGGAAGCGGATCTTGCCGTACATCTTCGGGAACGCTTCCTTGAAGAGCGACAGGAACTTGTCGCACTCGGGCGTGCCGGCCTCGAATTCGATGCCGGCGTAGATGTCCTCGGTGTTCTCCCGGAAGATGACCATGTCGACCTTCTCGGGGGCCTTCACCGGCGAAGGTACTCCGGTGAACCAGCGCACCGGCCGCAGGCAGGTGTACAGGTCGAGCAACTGGCGCAGCGCCACGTTCAGGGAGCGGATGCCGCCGCCGATCGGCGTGGTCAGCGGGCCCTTGATCGCCACCAGGTACTGGCGGCACATGTCGATGGTGTCGTCCGGCAGCCACGAGCCGCACAGGTCGTTGGCCTTCTCGCCCGCGTAGACCTCCATCCAGTGGATCACGCGCCGCCCGCCGTAGGCCTTCTCGATCGCGGCATCCATGACGCGCCTGGAGGCCCGCCAGACGTCGGGCCCGATGCCATCGCCCTCGATGAAGGGGATGATGGGATTGTCGGGGACGACGAGCTTGCCGTCCTTGATGGTGATGGTGCCTCCTTGTGCAGGGGCGATCGGTTTCACGGCTGCCACGGTGTCATCTCACTCCGGCTGATGGTCGAATGCCCGGCGCCAGCGCGCCTTCGGGCGGTGTGCGGCCCTATCTTACAGCGGCAGGGCCCGTTTCGCATGGGCAACGGCCGGCCGCCGCGCGCGGCGCGCCGGTGCCGCGCGCTTCAGGCGCTGAAGGCCTGGATGCCGGTCTGCGCCCGGCCGAGGATCAGCGCGTGAATGTCGTGGGTGCCCTCGTAGGTGTTGACCGCCTCCAGGTTCATCGCGTGGCGGATCACATGGTACTCGTCGCTGACGCCGTTGCCGCCGTGCATGTCGCGCGCGGCGCGGGCGATGTCCAGCGCCTTGCCGGCGTTGTTGCGCTTGAGCAGCGAGATCATCTCCGGCGCCGCGCGCCCGGTGTCGAGCAGGCGGCCGACCTGCAGGCAGCCCTGCAGGCCCAGGGCGATCTCGGTCTGCATGTCCGCGAGCTTCTTCTGGATGAGCTGGTTGGCCGCCAGCGGCCGGCCGAACTGGCGCCGCTCCAGGACGTAACTGCGCGCCGCGTGCCAGCAGAACTCGGCCGCGCCCAGGGCGCCCCAGGAGATGCCGTAGCGCGCCCGGTTCAGGCAGCCGAACGGCCCACTGAGGCCGGCGACCTCGGGCAGCAGGTTGGCCCGCGGCACGAACACGGAGTCCAGGACGATCTGCCCGGTGATCGAGGCGCGCAGCGCGAACTTTCCTTCAATCTTCGGCGTCGACAGGCCGTTCATGCCGCGCTCGACGATGAAGCCGCGGATCCGGCCGTCGTCGGTCTTCGCCCAGACGACCATGATGTCGGCGATCGGGGACATCGTGATCCAGGTCTTGGTGCCCGTCAGCCGGTAACCGCCTTCGGCGGCGTGCGCGCGGGTCGCCATGGCGCCCGGGTCGGAGCCGTGGTCCGGCTCGGTCAGCCCGAAGCTGCCCACCATCCGGCCCTTGATCAGTTCCGGCAGGTACCTGCGGCGCTGATCCTCGCTGCCGTAGGCGTGGATCGGGTGGCACACGAGGCTGGACTGCACGCTCATTGCCGATCGATAGCCCGAATCCACCCGTTCGACCTCGCGCGCGATCAGCCCGTAGCACACGTAGCTCAGCGCCGCGCCGCCGTAGCGTTCGGGCAGGGTCGGGCCGAGCAGGCCGAGCTCGCCCATCTCGGTCATGATCGCGCGATCGAACTGTTCGTGGCGATTGGCATGGACGACCCGCGGCATGAGGCGCGACTGGCAGTAGTCGCGCGCGGCCTGCATGACCATGCGCTCGTCGTCGCGCAGCTGGGATTCGAGCAGCAGCGGGTCGGACCAGTCGAATGGGCCCTGCGCGCCGGCGGCGTGGTGCGGCGGTTGATCCTGCGGCGATGCCATGTTGGAAATCCGGTGAAGGTTCGGCGGGGACGGGCCCGGGCTCCGGTAATCTAGCGCCGCGGGTGTACCTGTCAACCGTCACCGCCGGCCGTGCCGTGCGTTCACGCCGCAGCCGGTTGCGGGCGGGCTCGCCCGGCCGTGGACCGAACGCGCCCGCGGCCGGGCGCCGCGCCGGCGCGTGGGGCTGCAATGCCGCTGCCCTGCGTTATAATCGCCAGCCTTCACGACCGGCCGATTGCTCGTCCGGCGCCGTTCGGCCTGCCCCCGCGGCGGGTCCTGCGTGCAGGTGGTGTTTCTCCGGGGCGCGTCGCTCGCCCCCGGTCAATCTGAATTCATTTGGTTAAGGAGTGCTGCTGATGAAAGTGCTGGTCGCGGTCAAGCGCGCCATCGACTACAACGTCCGTGCGCGGCCCAAGTCGGACGGCTCCGGCGTGGACCTGGCGAACGTCAAGATGTCCATGAACCCGTTCGACGAAATCGGCGTCGAGGAAGCGGTCCGGTTGCAGGAGGCCGGCAAGGCCACCGAGATCGTGGCCGTCTCGATGGGCCCCGCGGCCTGCCAGGAGACCCTGCGCACGGCGCTGGCGATGGGCGCGGATCGCGCCATCCTGGTCGAGTCCGATGCCGAACTGCAGCCTCTGGCCGTGGCCAAGCTCTTCAAGGCCGTGTGCGAGCGCGAGCAGCCCGCGCTGGTCATCCTCGGCAAGCAGGCGATCGACGACGATTCCAACCAGACCGGCCAGATGCTGGCCGCCCTGATGGGCTGGGGCCAGGCCACCTTCGCCTGCAAGGTCGAGGTCGGCGACGGCGAGGTCACGGTGGGCCGCGAGGTCGACGGCGGCACACAGACCGTGGCGCTGAAGCTGCCGGCGATCATCACCACCGATCTGCGCCTGAACGAGCCGCGCTACGTCAAGCTGCCGAACATCATGAAGGCGAAGAAGAAGCCGCTGGACGTGCTCAAGCCGGCCGATCTCGGCGTGGACGTCGCTCCGCGCCTGAAGCTGCTCAAGGCCTCCGAGCCGCCGCCGCGCAAGGCCGGCGTGAAGGTCGCGGACGTTCCCGCGCTGCTGCAGAAACTGCGTAACGAAGCGAAGGTGATCTAAGCCATGGCATCCCTGGTCATTGCCGAACACAACAACACCAAGCTCAACCCCGCCACGCTGAACGCGATCGCCGCCGCGGCGGCGATCGGCGCCGAGGTCGACGTGCTGGTCGCCGGCAGCGGCTGCAAGGCCGTCGCCGAAGCCGCGGCCGCCGTCGCCGGCGTGCGCAAGGCGCTGCTCGTCGACGATGCGGCGTTCGCCAATGCGCTCGCCGAGAACGTCGCCCCGCTGGTCGCGTCCGTCGCCAAGGGTGGCTACAGCCACGTGCTCGCGGCGGCGACGCCGGCCGGCAAGAACGTCACCCCGCGCGCCGCCGCGCTGCTGGACGTGGCCCAGATCTCCGACATCATCGCGGTCGATTCGCCCGACACCTTCCAGCGCCCGATCTACGCCGGCAACATCATCGCCACCGTGCAATCCGTCGATCCGATCAAGGTCATCACCGTGCGTACCACCGCGTTCGAGGCGCCGGCCGCGTCCGGCGGCAGCGGCACGGTGGAAGCCGTGGCGTCCACCGGCGATGCCGGCCTGTCGCGGTTCGTGGACGAGCGGCTGGTCAAGAGCGCGCGTCCCGAGCTCACCGAGGCCGACATCATCGTCTCCGGCGGCCGCGGCGTCGGCAGCGCAGAGAACTTCAAGATCATCGAGGCGCTGGCGGACAAGCTCGGCGCGGCGGTGGGCGCCTCGCGCGCCGCGGTCGACGCGGGCTTCGTCCCCAACGACTACCAGGTCGGGCAGACCGGCAAGGTCGTGGCCCCCAAGCTCTACATCGCGATCGGCATCTCCGGTGCGATCCAGCACCTGGCCGGCATGAAGGACAGCAAGGTCATCGTCGCGATCAACAAGGACGAGGAAGCGCCTATCTTCCAGGTGGCCGACTACGGCCTGGTCGGCGATCTGTTCAAGGTCGTGCCCGAGCTGACCTCCACGCTCGAGTCCGGCAACTGAAGTTCCACCCTTCCGAGGCGGCGCCGCGATGACGATTGAACGCGATTCCATGGAGTTCGACGTGGTCGTCGTCGGCGGCGGACCCGCCGGCCTGTCCACGGCCATCCGCCTGCGGCAGCTCGCCGCCGAGCGCGGGCACGACCTGACGGTCTGCCTGATCGAGAAGGGCTCGGAGATCGGCGCCCACATCCTGTCCGGCGCCGTGCTCGATCCGCGTGCGATGGACGAATTGTTCCCGGACTGGAAGGACCGGGGCGCGCCGCTCGAGACGCCGGTGACCGGCGACGAGATGTACTGGTACACCAGCGCCGAGAAGGCAATCCGGGTGCCGGACGCCCTCGTGCCGCCGCCGATGCACAACATGGGCAAGTACATCGTCAGCCTCGGCAACGTCTGCCGCTGGCTGGGCAAGCAGGCCGAGGAACTCGGCGTGGAGATCTATCCCGGGTTCTCCGCCGCGAGCGTGATCTACACCGATTCCGGCGCGGTGGCCGGCGTGGTCACCGGGGACATGGGCATCGGTGTCGATGGCGGGCACAAGGACAGCTTCGCCCCGGGCATGGAGCTGCGGGCCAAGTACACGGTATTCGCCGAGGGCTGCCGCGGCCACCTGGGAAAGCAGATCATCGCCCGGTACAACCTCGCCGAGGGTCGCGATCCGCAGCACTACGGCATCGGCCTGAAGGAGCTGTGGCAGATCGATCCGTCGCGGCATCGCCAGGGGCTGGTCGTGCACGGCATGGGCTGGCCGCTGGGCGCGGGCGCGAGCGGCGGTTCGTTCCTGTACCACCTGGAGGACAACCAGGTCGCCCTGGGCATCATCATCGATCTCAACTACTCCAACCCGCACCTGTCCACCTTCGACGAACTGCAGCGCTACAAGACCCACCCCGAGGTTCGCAGGTTCCTGGAGGGCGGCAAGCGCGTGGCCTACGGCGCGCGCGCGATCACCAAGGGCGGGCTGAACTCGCTGCCGAAGATGACCATGCCAGGCGCGCTGATCGTCGGCTGCGACGCCGGCACGCTGAATTTCTCCAAGATCAAGGGCAGCCACACGGCAATGAAGTCGGGCATGATCGCCGCCGAGACGCTGTACGAGGCACTTTCGGGCGGAGACGCCGGCGGCAGCGATCTCAGCGCCTATGCCGGGCGCTTCGAGGCGTCCTGGGTGCACGAAGAGCTCTACACCTCGCGCAATTTCGGTCCGGCGATGCACAAGCTCGGCTTTTATGCCGGCGCCGCGTTCAACTTCGTCGACCAGAAGTTCTTCGGCGGCCGGGTTCCGTTCACGCTGCACGACACCCTGCCGGACCACATGTCGCTCAAGCGTGCCGAGGAGTGCCCGAAAATCGAGTACCCCAGGCCGGACGGCACGCTCACCTTCGACAAGCCCTCCTCGGTGTTCGTCGCCAGCACCAATCACGAGGAGGACCAGCCCTGCCACCTGCAGCTGCGCGATCCGACGGTGCCGGTGGCCATCAACCTGCGCCTGTACGATTCGCCCGAGAGCCGCTACTGCCCGGCGGGCGTGTATGAAATCGTGACCGACGCCGCGGGCCCGCGGCTGCAGATCAACAAGCAGAACTGCGTGCACTGCAAGACCTGCGACATCAAGGACCCGACCCAGAACATCACCTGGGTCACCCCCGAGGGCGGCGGCGGCCCGAACTACCCCAACATGTGAGGCCGCGTCCCGGGCGCGCCGCCGGCGCGTCGCGGTGCCGGCGGCGGAGAGTGCCCGTGGCACGTTTCGACAACGTCAGCGTCCTGAAGAAGAGCAATGTCTTTTTCGACGGCAAGTGCGTGAGCCACACGGTGATGTTCGCCGATGGCAGCCGCAAGACCGTCGGCGTCATCCTGCCGGCCACGCTCACGTTCAACGTCGGCGCGCCGGAGCGGATGGAGATCGTCGCCGGCCAGTGCCGCGCGCGGATCGACGGTGGCCCGTGGCAGGCCTACGGTGCCGGCGAGAGCTTCAGCGTGCCGGCCAACGGCAGCTTCGACATCGAGGCCACCGAGCCGGTCGACTACGTCTGCCATTTCGGCTGAGGCGAACCCGCCGCATCGGTCCGCCGGCATGCCGGCGCCGGCTCAATCGTTTCGCAGGCAGCAGCAGGTGGCGCTGCCGATCAGCCCCTGAAGGTCGAACACGCCGACGGTCGAAGTGGCAATTCCGTCCGCGTCGCCGCGCGCAAGCGCCGCCAGGCAGATCCATTCCCCGACCGGCTCGCGTTGCAACGCCAGGCTGATGTCAGCATTGATGAAGCGGGCCGGCGCGCCGATGCACAGCCCGCCCACGGCACTGGTGAAATCGGAGATCGCGGCCACCCGTTCGATCCCGTGCAGCGCGCGGCCGGGGAGCAGCTCGAATGGCAGCCGGAACCAGGCCTGCACCGGAGAGTCTGATTTCGGCGCGGTCGTCGAGCGGCAGTCCACGCTCTGGTGGAACACGGCGTCATCGGCTTCGTCCGGGCCGCGCAGCGCCAGCGGTGGAATGTGGGCGATGTGCGTCTGCGGTGCCGGGCCAGCCAGGATCGTCGCGCCGCCGGCGCCCGGTGTACGGCGGAGCATCAACGCCCCGGCACGCGCGACCACGGTGTCCCCGGCGCGCAGGAAGGCGTCCACGAGGCGGATGCGCCGCCCGGAGCGAACCTCGACGGTATCGACCGCCAGCGGCCCGTAGGGCACGGGGCGGTACAGGTCGATGGTCATGCGCGCGATCGCCAGCGCCGGATCCTCGCGCCGGGCGAGCAATGCGTGCGCAAGCAGCGCGGCGGGCGGGCCGCCGTGCAGGAAGCGCTTGTTCCATGGGCCGCGCGCCCATTGCGTCGGTACGTACAGGTCCCCGTCCGGCACGAACAGCGGCTGCCCCTCGGCCGCGATCAGCTGCGGAGGTGCCTGGCACGGATCAGTACACGTGCCGCTCATGGGTACGCGCCCGCGGGGGCGGCACGCCCTGGGATCCGAGCCGGCACCAGTCAGAGCACCGACAGCAGCGCGACGATCGCCGCGTTCATCGGCGTGGAGATCCCGTGACGCGCGCCGATGCGCACGACGGCGCCGTTCAGGGCGTCGAACTCCATCTGCCGCCCGGCCAGCCGGTCGTAGAGCATCGAGCTGCCGACGCCGGAGGCGGGCTTGAGCTGCGCGAAGCGCGCCAGGGTTGCGGCGGCGTCCGCGGGCCCGAGCGCCGCGCCCTGCGCCCGGGCCACGGCCACCACCTCATCGAGCAGTGCCGCGATCAAATCCTGCAGTTCGGGGCGGGCCAGGACGTGTGCGCGCTGGCCGGTCAGCGCCGTGATCGGGTTGGCCGCCGCGTTGGCGAGCAGCTTGCGCCACAGCGCGGTGCGCATGTCCTGTTGCGGGCTGATGCGCAATGGCGTGCCGGCGAACACGGCGGCGAGTTCCTCGCACAGCGGACCCGCCGGCAGTTCCAGCGTCGCGCCGAGGTTGAAATAGCGTACGTGCCCGGGTGCGATCAGCTCGCTGCCGATGTAGATCGCGCAGGGCAGCACCGGCACGCCTTGCGCGAAGGGCGTGGCGCGCTCGACCTGCTCCACGCCGTTCTGCAGCACGACCAGCGCGCGCGTACGCGGGCCGATCGTGGCGGCGAGCCATCCGGCCGCGGCCTGGGTCTGCCCGGCCTTGGTGCACAGGAATACGAACTCGCACGGTCGTCCCTGGCGTTCCTCGGTGACGATCTCCACCGGGTACTCGGTGGTGCGACCGTCCGCCTCGACCCGCAGCCGGTCGAACGCGGTGCGCGCGCAGACCATGACCTGGTGGCCGGCCGCCGCCGCCTGAGCGGCGACGAAACCGCCGATGGCGCCCGGCCCGATGATGGCGATTTCCATGAACGATCTTTTGCCCGCAGGGGTCGAAGGATCAAGGTGACTGTGCGTCCGCCGCCGATGTTATACGCTCGCGGGCACACTGCAAACCGGTGTCGCGCGCGGCTTCGCCGGCCGCGTGCGCGCCCTTATCATGGCGCCTCATCGCGCCCGGAGCCGACCATCATGCCAACGACCGACGCCCCCTCGGATCGCCTGGCCAGGCGTATCGCCGCCCTGGTCATCGGCGCTGCAATCGCCGGCGCCGCACTGCTCGCAGTCGCGGGGCCGGGTTATCGCTTCGCCGGGTTGCCGCTCATGCCGGCGCTGGCCGGCGCGGCGCTCGGCAACCTGCTCATGGCCGCCGCATTCGTGGTGGGTCTGGTCGCCTTCAGGATGTCCATCGTCCATCGCACGGATGATTTTCCGCGCCTGGTCGTGGTGCTCCTGGCATGCGGGCCGCTGGCCCTGAACTTCGGCTACTGGGTGCTGCGCGGGCGCGAGGCGCCGCCGATCCACGACATCAGCACCGACACGGCCGATCCCCCCGCGTTCAACGCCGTGCTGCCGCTGCGCGAGGCGGCACAGGCGGCCAATCCGCCGCAGTACGTCGCCCGCGCGCAGGTCGGCGAGACATCGATCGACGTGCCTGCGGCGCAGCAGCAGGCCTATCCGGACATCAAGCCCCTGTGGCTGCCGATCTTCCCGGACGAGGCGTACAAGCGCTGCGAGCGCGCGGTGCGGATCCAGGGCTGGAAGCTGGTGGCCGCAACGCCGGAAACCGGCGTGTTGGAAGCCACGGATACCTCGGCCTACTTCGGTTTCACCGACGACATCGTCATCCGCATCCGCGCCGATGGCGCCGGATCCCGCATCGACGTGCGATCCAAGTCGCGCGTCGGGCAGGGCGATCTCGGCGCGAACGCGCGCCGCGTGCGCGCGGTGCTCGACTGGCTCGCCAAGGGCTGAACGTTCTCAGGCCGGTGCGCGGTCGCGCCTGCCGCCGCCCGCAAGCCTGCGGCGGCAGGCGGCGGCGACGAAGACGGCGGCGATGCCCGCGATCAGGCACCAGCCGAGGGCACGACGCGCCAGGCCCGCGTGCCTCGCCGTGTGCATCGGAGCATCTCAGTGCCAGCGGCGCGGCGCGGGATCGATCCCGTCCAGGCTGTCCGCGTGCCGCAGGCCCTCGCGCAATCCCATGGCCAGCGAGCCGCCGTCGCTCAGCAGATCGTCGATCCCATGGTGTGCTTCCTGCGGCTCGAAGTCTTCGGTCAGCACGGCGCGGGTGCGGCGCCGGAGATCGTTGCGCGTGCGGTGCTCGTGGCGTTTCATGTGCGGTCTCCCAACCTGTGCAGTCGATCGTCGTCCGCGTTGACGCGGGGTTCATCACAGGGTGTTCACGATTCATGCCAGTGCCCGTGGTGCGGGTGAATCCGGCTGTCAACAATCGGTACGCCGCGGACCTGGCTCACAGGGGCGCACTGCGCTGCACGCCGGCACGCGCGCCCCGCCGCAACCCGCAGCGGCGCCCCGCAGCCAGCCGCAGTGACGCGCGTCACGAATGCGAATGCAGGCCGTCGGCATTCGACGACAACCGCCCCGGGCGTGTCTGCGGAATCGATAGCTTCTACAATGCCGGCCGCCGGTTCGGCCGCGGCCGCGGCCACGGGTGAACATGGAGTCGTTTCCGATGACGATTGAGCAGGGCGGCGTGCCGGTGGCCATGCGCCTCGTGCGAGCGTGAGCGCGGCCGCCACGCCCGGGGCCCGGCAGATCGTCGGCTGGGTGCTCGGCCCGATCCTGTTCTGGCTTGCGGGGCGGCACCTGCCGGCCGCCGGCGTCGAGCCGGCCGCGGCCTGGGCCGCGGCCACCGTGCTGCTGATGGCAACCTGGTGGATCACCGAGCCACTGCCGCTGTGGGCCACCGCGCTGGTTCCGCTGGTGGCATTCCCGCTGCTCGGCATCGCCGGCCCGTTCGCGACCGCGCTGCCGTACTTCGATCCGGCGAATTTCCTGTTCCTGGGCGGCATGTGGATCGCCGCGACCATGCAGCAAGGGGGTTTGCACAGGCGCATCGCGCTGACGATCGTCGCC
>JBFXBD010000079.1:0-26022 GCA_050183625.1 Gammaproteobacteria bacterium | reverse complement strand
GGAGCGTATTGCGGCGTTGGCCGAGGCCGCCTGCGTTTTCCGGGCGGCGCTGGGGGTGGTGGCCGCGGCGCTGAAGCGCGTCGGGGTGCGCCTGATGGTGGGCGGCGCGCGCGCCGCCGACGACGAGCCTCGGATCGACGGGTTCGCCGGGCGCATGGGCGCGGAGGATTGCCAGCTCTGGTACCAGATCGCCCTGCTCGCCCGGCGTGATCTGCCGCTCGCGCCTGATCCGCGCGGCGGATTCGAAATGGCCATGCTGCGCATGCTGGCGTTCCGCCTCGAACCTCCCGGCGCCGCACAGGCCGTTCCGGCGGCTGGTCCCGCGCGTACCGCGCCACCGGCGCCGGGGCGCAGGGAGCGGGGGCCGGAGCAGGTCCGCACCGCGCCCGCGGCGCCGGCCCCGCAGGCCCCGTCCGCGCAGGCGGTTCCGGTCCGGGCGGCACCGGCGCCGGTCGTGCCCGCCGGCCCGGATCGCACCGCGGCGCGCGCCGGGGTGCCCGCGCCCGGCGACGCCGGCGCATGGGCGCGGCTCATCGACACGCTGGGCCTGACCGGGCTCGCACGCGAACTGGCCGCGAACTGCGTCTTCGCCGGGATGGCCGATGGCGAATTCAGGTTGCAGTTGTCGGCGCGCGCGGCGCAGTTGCGCGGCGGCAAGACCGAGCGGCGGCTGGAGGAGGTGTTGCGCGAGCATTTCGGCCCGGACCTGCGGATCCGGATCTCCGAAACCGCCGACGACGGCGGCGCGGAGACGCCGTTCGCGCGCCAGAGCCGGCTCACCCGCGAGCAGGAGGAAGCGGCGGCGCAGGCGATCGCCGCGGACCCGAACGTGCGGGCAATCGTTGCGCGCTTCGACGCGCGGATCGAAAGCACCAGCGCGAAATCCGGCCCGAGCGCGGTGCCGTTGACGGAGGACAAGCGATGAAGGGTGCCCTGGGACAGATCATGAAGCAGGCGCAGAAGATGCAGGACGACATGCGCCGTGCACAGGAGGAGATCGCCCGCCTGGAAATCACCGGCGAGGCCGGCGGCGGGATGGTCAAGGTCGTCATGACCGGCCAGCACGACGTGAAGAAGATCCACATCGATCCCGCACTGATGGGCGAGGATCGCGAAATGCTCGAGGATCTGGTCGCCGCCGCGGTGAATGACGCCAACCGGCGCGTCGAGTCGGTGACCCGCGAGCGCATGGCGGGCATGACCGCCGGGCTGAACCTGCCGCCCGGAATGAAGCTCCCGTTCTGAGCGAAGGCGGTTGCCCCGGTCGATGACGCAGCCGATGCCGATCCGATGACCGGCCGTGATCTCATCGGCGAGTTGATCGACGCATTGCGTGCGCTGCCGGGCGTGGGCCCGAAGTCGGCGCAGCGCATCGCCTTCCACCTGCTGGAGCGCGATCGCGACGGTGCCGAGCGGCTCGCGGGCGCACTGGTGGCGGCGGCGCGCGGCGTCGGCCATTGCAGCGCCTGCCGCAATTTCTGCGAGCGCGATCTGTGCGCGATCTGCGCCAGCCCGCGCCGCGACCGCGCCACGCTGTGCGTGGTGGAGAGCCCCGCCGACGTCGCCGCCATCGAGCACGCCGGATCCTTCGACGGCCTGTATTTCGTGCTGATGGGGCGGCTCTCGCCGCTGGACGGCATCGGTCCGGAGTCGATCGGGCTGGACGCGCTCGCGCGGCGCCTGGATGCCGGCGAAGTGCAGGAAATCATCCTGGCGACCGGCACCACCATCGAGGGCGAGGCTACCGCCAACTACGTCGGCGAGCTGGCGCGAGCGCACCAGTTGCGCGTGTCGCGCATCGCCTACGGAGTGCCGCTCGGCGGGGAACTGGAGTTCGTCGACGGCTCCACCCTGGCGCACGCGATCCGCGGCCGGCGCGCCTGGCGTTGAGCGCACCTGACCAAGGGAGCAGCCACTGCATGCAGCCATCGGATCGCAACCTCGCCTGGATCGATCTGGAAATGACCGGCTTGAATCCCGATCGGGATCGCATCATCGAGATCGCCGTGATCGTCACCGACGGCGATCTGAACGTGCTCGCCGAAGGGCCGGTCATCGCGGTGCACCAGGACGAGGCCGTACTCGGGACGATGGACGAATGGAACACGCGCCAGCACGGCGCGTCGGGCCTGGTGGCGCGGGTGCGCGCCAGCCGTTTCGACGAAGCGGCGGCCGAAGCGTCGACGCTGGCATTCCTGTCCGCCTGGGTTGCCCCCGGCGCGTCGCCGATGTGCGGCAACAGCATCTGCCAGGATCGGCGCTTCCTGTTCCGCTCGATGCCCGCGCTGGAGCGCTTCTTCCACTACCGCAATCTCGACGTCAGCACGGTCAAGGAACTCGCGCGGCGCTGGACGCCCCACCTGGCGCCGCCGGAGAAGAAGTCCACCCACCTCGCGCTCGACGACATCCGCGAATCGATCGACGAACTGCGCTGGTACCGCGAGCACCTGTTCCGGATCGGACCATGAGCGCGGCGACCGCGGTGCTGCCGGATGCGCTCTACCGCGCTGCCAGCGTGCGGCGCCTGGATCGTGCCGCGATCGACGACGCCGGGATCCCGGGCGTGACCTTGATGCAGCGCGCCGGCGAGGCGGCCTGGCTGGTCCTGCGCCGGCGCTGGCCGGCGGCCCGGCGCATCGCCGTGATGTGCGGCGCCGGCAACAACGGCGGCGATGGCTACGTGATCGCGCGCCTGGCGCACGCGGACGGTTGCGAGGTGCAACTGGTGCAGGTCGGGGACGTGCGCCGCCTCGGGCCGGATGCCGCCCTGCACGCACGCGCGGCCGCGGACGCCGGACTGGCGCCGCGGGCGCTCGACGCGGCAGCGCTGGGGGGGCTGGACGTCGTGGTCGACGCGCTGCTCGGCATCGGGCTGGATCGGGAGGTCGGCGGCGACTATCGCCGTGCAATCGACGCGATCGATGCGGCGCGGGTGCCGGTGCTGGCCGTCGACGTGCCCTCCGGGCTGAACGCCGACACCGGGATGCCGATGGGCGCGGCGGTGGTCGCGGCCGCCACGGTCACCTTCATCGGCGTCAAGCAGGGCCTGCTTACCGGCCGCGCGGCGGATCACCGCGGCGAACTGTGGTTCGCCGACCTCGACGTTCCGGCGCAGGTCTACGGGCGGGTGGCAGCGGACGCGCGCGTGGCCGATCTTGCCCGCGAACGGTCGGCGCTGGCGCCGCGTGCGCGCAGCGGGCACAAGGGCGACCATGGCCACGTGCTGGTGATCGGCGGCGACCTCGGCTACGCGGGCGCGGCCCGCATGTCGGCCCAGGCGGCGGCGCGTACCGGCGCCGGACTGGTCAGCCTGGCCACCCACCCGGAGCACGCCGCGCTTGCCGCGATCGCACAGCCGGAAATCATGGCGCGCGGGGTGGCGGACCGCCACGGGCTCCAGGTGCTGGCGCGGCGCGCGACGGTGGTCGCGCTCGGCCCCGGGCTGGGGACGGACGCCTGGGGCGAGTCGCTGTTCGGCGCCGCGCTGGACCTGGAATTGCCGTTGGTGCTGGACGCCGATGCGTTGAACCTGCTCGCGCGCGCGCCGCTGCGGCGCGACGACTGGGTGCTGACGCCGCATCCCGGCGAAGCCGCGCGCCTGCTCGGCGTCGCGACCGCGGCCGTGCAGGCCGATCGCTTCGCCGCCGCGGCGGCGATCCAGGCGCGCTACGGCGGCGTGTGCGTCCTCAAGGGCGCCGGTTCATTGATCGCCGCCGGCGACGGGCCGCCCGCTGTCTGCGTGCACGGCAATCCCGGCATGGCCAGCGGCGGCATGGGCGACGTGCTGACCGGCGTCATCGCCGCGCTGCGCGCGCAACGGCTCGACGCCAGCGCGGCGGCACGCCTGGGCGTGTGCCTGCATGCGGCGGCCGCCGACGCCGCGGCCCTTCGCGATGGCGAGCGCGGGCTGCTCGCCACGGATCTTTTCCCGCATCTGCGGCGCCTCGTCAACGGTGGATGAACTGCGCATGGCCGCCGCCGACGAGGCGGCGATGCAGGACTGCGGCGCGGCGTGCGCGCGCCTGCTCGCCGGTCGTCCGGCGTTCATCGCGCTGCGCGGGGATCTCGGCGCGGGAAAGACCACCTGGGTGCGCGGGTTCCTGCGCGCCCAGGGGCACGCGGGGGCGGTGCGCAGCCCAACCTTTACACTGGTCGAGCCGTATCGGACCGCCGCCGGTGCGGTCAATCATTTCGACCTCTACCGCGTCGAGGACCCCTACGAGTTGGAGCTCATCGGCATCCGCGACTATTTCGACGACGGGTCCACCTGCCTGGTCGAGTGGCCCGAGCGGGGCGCCGGGATGCTGCCCGGCTCGGACCTGACGATCACCATCACCCTGGCCGCCGGCGGCCGCGACATCGATCTGCGCGCCGGCTCCGCGCTTGGCCGGGAGATCCTGGCCGGGCTCGCGCCGGCCCCGTGACCGGTGCATTGCCGTGCGGAAAACCTCATATTATCCAGATTATTATCAAGCTAACGCAGAATGCCGTTGAAATTCGGGCGGTAAGTGGTCTAAATTGATGGCATCCAACTGATTATCG
Source organism: Gammaproteobacteria bacterium (assembly GCA_050183625.1). Taxonomy (GTDB): domain Bacteria; phylum Pseudomonadota; class Gammaproteobacteria; order JADZEE01; family JADZEE01; genus JBFXBD01. The sequence continues at coordinate 21,480 of JBFXBD010000079.1, read as the reverse complement.
GCGTTCCGATGCGGCTCATTGCCCTGATCCTGGGCCTGTTTTGCCTGGCGAGCCAGGCCGCTGATCTCGCAGCCGTGCGGGTTGAATCCGTGCCGGCCGGCGCGCGCGTGACGCTGGAACTCAGCGGCCCGGTCCGCTACTCCGTGTTCACGATGGCCGGGCCGGATCGCCTGGTCGTGGATCTGTACGACATCCGCAGGTCTCCCGCGCTGCCGGCGCCCGGTGCCGACGCGCGGCCGGTGCAGCGCATCCGCGGCGCGGTGCGCAACCGTTCCGATTACCGCCTGGTATTGGATCTGCAGCGGGCGGTGCCGTTTCGCGAGGCCCTGGTCGCGGCCGACGGGCAACGCGGACATCGGCTGGTCATCGATTTCGCTGCCGGCGCGGGCACGGCACGGGAAGCGGCGGCCGCGCCGGCGCAGCGCCCGGCGACGGCGGCCGCCGAGCCCGCGCCGCGGCGCGCGGAACTGCCCACCGGCGACGCGCGTCACGTGGTGGTCGCGATCGATCCCGGCCACGGCGGGGAGGATCCCGGCGCGATCGGCCGGCGCGGCACGCGCGAAAAGGACATCACCCTGGCGGTGTCGCGCAAGCTCATGCGCCGGATCAACCAGGAGCACGGCATGCGCGCCGTGCTCACGCGCGATTCGGACGAGTATGTCGGCCTGCGGGAGCGGATGAACCGCGCCCGCGAGCGCCGCGCCGATCTGTTCGTATCCATCCACGCGGACGCGTTCAAGAACGCCTCGGTGCGCGGCTCGTCCGTGTACGTCCTGTCGCAGCGCGGTGCCAGCAGCGAAGCGGCGCGCTGGCTCGCCGAGCAGGAGAACGCCGCCGATCTCGTCGGCGGCGTCAGCCTGGAGGACAAGGACCACCTGCTGAAATCGGTGCTGATCGATCTTTCCCAGTCCGCCGCGCTGGAGGCCAGCGTCGATGTCGCCCGGCAGGTGCTGCGCGAGCTCGGTTCGCTCGGCAGGCATCACCACGCAGCGGTGCAGTACGCCGGCTTCATGGTGCTGAAATCGCCGGACATTCCTTCGATCCTGGTGGAGACGGCGTTCATCTCCAATCCGGCGGAGGAGGCGCGCCTGCGCACGGGCCAGTACCAGGAGGCGCTCGCCGGGGCGATCCTGTCCGGCGTGCGCGCGTATTTCCGCGCCAATCCGCCTCCGGGCACGCTGCTCGCCGCCGGTGCCGGCGGCGGGCTGCTCGCCGACAGCAGCGGGCCGCAACGGGACTGACGCGGCCGCGCTTGCCGTAGCGTAGCCCGGTGCCGGGCCGCCCGATACCATGTCGGGCATGTCGTCCGACAATACCCGCATCCGGCGGCTCCCCGATGTGCTCATCAACCGGATTGCCGCCGGCGAAGTCATCGAACGGCCGGCCTCGGTGGTCAAGGAACTGGTCGAGAACAGCCTGGATGCCGGCGCGAATGCCATCCGTATCGACCTGGAGGGCGACGGCACGGCACTCATCCGCGTGAGCGACGACGGCACCGGCATGGCGCGCGAGGATCTGGCCTTGGCCGTGGCGCGGCACGCGACCAGCAAGATTGCCGAACTCGACGACATCGTCCGCCTGGGAACGCTCGGTTTCCGTGGCGAGGCACTGGCCAGCATCGCCTCGGTCTGCCGGTTCGCGCTGATCTCCGCCGCCGGCTCGCAAGGCGGCTGGCGCATCGACGTGGACGCCGGCGTCGCCCGCGAGGTGCAGCCCGCGCCACGGGCCCGCGGCACCACGATCGAGGTGCGCGAACTGTTTGCCTCCGTGCCGGCGCGGCGCAAGTTCCTGCGCAGTCCGCGCACCGAAGTTCACCACGTGCAGGAAGTGGTGCGGCGCCTGGCGCTGGCGCATCCGCGCGTATCGTTCCGTCTCGCGCACGACGGCCGCGTGCTCGTGCAGGCCGGCGCCGGCGAGCCGCCGCCGCGGCGCCTGGCGCGGATCTGCGGGCGCGGCTTCGCCCAGGGCGCGCTCGCCGTGCAGGCGCGTGCGGGCGACATGGCGCTTGCCGGCTGGGTCGCGCCGGCGCAGGCCGCCCGCAACCAGAGCGACCTGCAGTACCTGGCGCTGAACGCCCGGCCGATCCGGGACGCAGCCGTCCAGCGCGCGGTCCGCCGCGCCTTCGGCGAGGAATTTCCGCCGGGGCTGCATCCGGCGTTCGTGCTTGCGCTCACGCTCGACCCGCGCACCTTCGACGTCAACGTCCACCCCGCGAAGGCGGAGGTGCGGTTCCGCGACCTGCGCGCGGTGCACGATTTCGTTCTCAGTGCGGTGCGCGAAGCGCTCGGTCGCGGCGCGGCCGGCAGTCCACCCGACTTCGAGCACGCGATGGCGCACGCACCTGCCGCTGCGAACGCGCACGGCGTCGAACCCGCGCACACGACGGCGCCGGGCGACTGGCGCGTGCACAGCCCCTGGGCGCTGTACCGTGACGCCGCGCCCGCGCCCGCGCCCGGCGCACCGCAAGCCGTTTCGCAGGCACCCGAGCCGGCCGTCGATCGCGTCCTGGCCGTGTGCGGCGACCGCTACGTGCTGTGTGCCCGGGGCGAAGCCATCGTCGCGGTGGACGCGCGGGCCGCGCGGGCCGCGATGGCGCTGGCGCGCATGCGCCAGGGGCTTGCGGCGGATGGCGCGTTGCGGTCCCGTCCGCTGCTGGTGCCGGCGACCGCCCGCTGGAGCGGGGCCCCCGAGGCGATCCCGGCGCTGGCGGCGCGGCTGGCACCGTTCGCGGTGGTGCTGGAAGCGCTCGGGCCGCGCGAAATCGTCCTGCGCGGGATCCCGGCGGCGATTGCATTCGCGGCCGGCCGGGACGTGCTCGAATGGCTGTGCCGGTGCCCGCTGCCGGACGACGCGGACGCGGTCCTGGTCGGGCTGGCGCAGGCGGCCTGCGCCGCGCCGCTGGAACAGGCGGCCGCCGCGGATCTCCTCGCGCAGTGGCGGCAGGCACGCGCGGCCGGGCTGGATCCGGCGGGCTGCGAGCGCGTGATCGATGCCGGACGCCTTGCGCAACTGTTCGCGGAACGGGAATGAACGGCGCCCGCGCACGGGAACGGCCGCCGATCGTCTGCCTGATGGGGCCAACCGGCATCGGCAAGACGGCGATCGCCGTGGAACTGGCGGCGCGCGCGCCGTTCGATATCGTCAGCGTGGACTCGGCGATGGTGTATCGCGGCATGGACATCGGCACCGCGAAGCCGGGCCCGGAAATCCTGGCGCGCGCTCCGCACAGACTCATCGACATCTGCGATCCCGGCGAGTCCTATTCGGCCGCGCGCTTTCGCAACGATGCCGAGGCCGCCATCGACGAGATTCTCGCCGCCGGCCGGGTGCCGCTGCTGGTCGGCGGCACGGGCCTGTACTTCCGGGCGCTGAACCGGGGACTGTCGCCGCTGCCCGCGGCCGAGCCGGGCCTGCGCGCGCGGTTGATGGAGCAGGCGCGCACGCAGGGCGCAGCGGCGATGCACGCGCGCCTGGCGCAGGTGGATCCGGATGCGGCGCGCAGGATCCACCCCAACGACCCGCAACGCATCCTGCGCGCGCTGGAGGTCCATGCACTCACCGGCACGGCGCTGTCGGACCTGCAGTCGCGATCCCGCCCGCAGCCCGCGCGCTACCGTGCGGTCAGCGTCGCCCTGCATCCGTCCGACCGGCCGGCCCTGCACGCGGCGCTCGGCCGGCGCTTTCGCGCCATGGTCGGCGCCGGGCTGCTGGAGGAGGTTCGCGCGCTGCAGGCGCGCGGTGATCTCGACGAGAACCTGCCGGCGATGCGCGCGGTCGGTTACCGGCAGGCGTGGGACCACCTGCTCGGGCGCTGCGATCTGCCGACGATGGTCGAGCGCGCGACGGCGGCCACCCGCCAGCTCGCCAAGCGCCAGCTCACGTGGCTGCGGGGCGAAGCCGACTGCGCGCACATCGAAGCCGGCGCGGCGCTGCCGATCGACGCCGTCCGCGCCTATTTGCGCACAGCCGGCGTGATTTAATCCGACGCTTGTATATACTGTGAACGCAGTCGTGCGATCGGGGTGGGAGTTCGAGGCCGCCGCGACGATCCGCGCCGGCGGCGCGATGTGTTCGGAATCCCGGCTGTGCGCCGCTCAAATAAAAACGAGGACGCGAACGAATGAGCAAGGGGCAATCGCTGCAGGAGCCGTTCTTGAACGCCCTGCGTAAGGAGCACGTGCCGGTTTCGATCTACCTGGTCAATGGCATCAAGCTCCAGGGGCAAATCGAATCGTTCGATCAGTTCGTGATCCTGCTGAAGAACTCCGTCAGCCAGATGGTCTACAAGCACGCGATTTCCACGGTCGTGCCCGCGCGCAACGTCAAGGTCGGGCGCGCCGACGAGGCAGAAGAGGCGGAATGAGCGCGCGCACCGCAGGCCGTTGCTAGATCGTCCGGCCCCCGGAACCCACGCCGTACTCGTCAACCTCTCGCTGGACGGCGCCCCGGTGGACGCCGATCTGCAGGAATTCCAGGCGCTGGCCCTTTCCGCAGGGGCGCGCTGCGCAGCGACCATCCGCGGCACGCGCCGAAAACCCGATCCGCGCTTCTTCGTCGGCTCGGGCAAGGCCCGCGAGATCGCCGAGGCGGTCGCCGCCGCGGGCGCGGACGTCGTCCTGGTCAATCACACGCTGTCCCCGTCCCAGGAACGCAACCTGGAGCGCGAAGCGGGCTGCCGGGTGGTGGATCGTACCGGCCTCATTCTCGACATCTTCGCCCAGCGCGCGCAGACCTTCGAAGGCAAGCTGCAGGTCGAGCTGGCGCAGCTTCGCCACCTGTCCACGCGCCTGGTCCGAGGCTGGACGCACCTGGAGCGGCAGAAGGGCGGCATCGGACTGCGCGGACCGGGTGAAACCCAGCTCGAGACCGACCGGCGCCTGATCGGGCGCCGCATCCGGGTGTTGCAGGAACGCCTGGAGAAAATCCGCTCCCAGCGCGATCAGAACCGCCGTGCCCGCAAGCGCGCGGACTGCTTCACCGTCGCACTGGTCGGCTACACCAACGCCGGCAAGTCCACGCTGTTCAATGCCCTGACCGGCGGTCGCGCCTATGCCGCGGATCGCCTGTTCGCGACCCTGGATCCCAAGCACGGGCGCATCCCCGGCGTCGGCGGGCAGGAACTCGTGGTGATCGATACCGTAGGCTTCATCCGCGACCTGCCGCACGAGCTGGTCGCCGCTTTCCGGGCGACGCTGGAGGAGACCCTGGTCTCGGACCTGCTGCTGCACGTGGTCGACGCCGCCGATCCGCAGCGCGAGGAACAGATGCGCGAGGTGGAGCAGGTCCTGGCGGGCATCGGCGCGGCCGACATGCCGGTCCTGACGGTATTCAACAAGATCGATCTCATCGACCAGATGGCGCGCGTGGACCGCGATGCGCACGGCGCCGCGGAGCGGATCTGGGTGTCGGCGGCTGCCGGGATTGGCCTGGAACTCCTGGTCGAGGCGCTTGCCGACGCGGCCCGCGCCGGCGCGCGGCACTGGCAGGTGCTGGTGCCGGTGGACATGCCGCAGGTGCGGGCCCGGCTGCATCGCATGGGCGTGGTTCAGGGCGAGCGGGTGGATGCGCACGGCGACTGGTGCATCGAGGCGCGGCTCGACGATCGGCAGCGCGCCCAGCTTGACCCGCGGGTGCGCGTGCTCGCGCTACCGTGCGGCGGAAGCGGCGCGGGCCACGGCACCGCGGCGGCGCCGGAGCCGGCCGCGGTTGCCACCCCGCACACGCGCCCGTAAGATCGCCCGGCTCTGCGCGGGCTGGTCGCGCGCGGGCAACGATTGGGGTGGTTGGAGCAGGCGATGCCTTGGAACGAACCTGGCGGCGGGCGTGATCCGTGGAAAGGGCGCGGCGGTGGCGATGGCCCCCCCGATCTGGACGAGGTCGTGCGCCGGATGCAGGACAGACTCTCCGCGCTGTTCGGGGTGCGCTCCGGCGGCAGTGCTCCGCGGGGAAATTCCTCCATGTGGGTGCTCGCGGTCGTCGTCGCGGTCGTGGCGCTCTTCCTCGAATGCGCGTACACGATCGCCCCCGCCGAACGCGGCGTGGTGCTGCGGTTCGGGCAGAACGTCGCCACCCTGCAGCCCGGGTTCAGCCTGCGCCTGCCGCGGCCGATCGAGTACGTCGAGAAGGTGAACGTCGATCTGGTCCGCAGCCTGCCGTACAAGTCCTCGATGCTCACGCGCGACGAGAACATCGTCGACATCGATCTCGCCGTGCAGTACCGGATCCAGAACGTCACCGAGTACCTCTTCAACACCGCCAGTCCCGACGACGCCGTGCGCCGGGCCATGGAGACCTCGGTGCGCGAGGTCATCGGCCAGAGCGAGATGGACTTCGTGCTCAAGGAGGGCCGCTCCGAGGTCGAGTCGCGCGCCAAGGAAAACATCCAGAAGCTGCTCGGCGAGTACGGGACCGGCCTGCTGGTGACCGACGTGAACCTGCTCAAGTCCGGTCCGCCGGAAGAGGTCAAGAGCGCCTTCGACGATGCCACCAAGGCGCGCGAGGACCAGCAGCGGCTCATCAACGAGGCCGAGGCCTACCGCAACGAAGTGCTGCCGACCGCGCGCGGCGCGGCGGCCCGCATCAACGAGGAGGCGGTCGCCTACAAGCAGCGGGTCGTCGACCAGGCCACCGGCGATACCAACCGCTTCGAAAAGCTGCTGACGGAATACCAGAAGGCGCCGGCGGTCACGCGCCAGCGCATGTACCTCGACACCATGGAACAGGTGTTCTCCAACGCGTCCAAGGTCGTGGTCGCGACCGGCAACGACGCCAGCAACCTCATCTACCTGCCGATCGACAAGCTCATCCAGCGCGGTTCGGTCACCACCACCAACCTCGGGACGGCGCCGCCGGTGCCCGCGGCGGCGCCGGCGCCTGACCTCGAACGGCGCGAACGCGCCGACTACCGCGCCCGGGAGGTACGTTGATGGTCGCTCAGCGAATCCTGTTGCTGCTGGTGGTGGCTGCCCTGGTGGCGGCGACCTCGCTGTTCACGGTCGACGAGCGCGAACGCGCGATCGTGCTGCGTTTCGGCCAGATCGTCGGCTCCGGGTACGGCCCCGGCCTGCACCTGAAGCTGCCGTGGCCGGTGAACAACGTGGTGAAGTTCGATCGCCGCCTGCTCACGCTCGACTCCGAGCCCAGCCGGTTCCTGACCAGTGAAAAGAAGGAAGTCATCGTCGATTCCTTCGTGCGCTGGAAGATCACCGACGTCGAGCAGTATTTCCGCTCCACCGCCGGCGAGCAGCGCCGGGCCGAGGTGCTGCTGTTCCAGAAGGTCAACGGCGCGCTGCGCAACGAGTTCGGCAAGCGCACCGTGCAGGACGTGGTCTCCGGCGAACGCGGCATGATCATGGCGACGGTGACCACCTCCGTGCGCGAGCAGGTACGCGACCTGGGCATCGAGGTGCTCGACGTCCGGGTGTCGCGCATCGACTTCCCCGAGGAGGTCGCGGTGTCGGTCTATCCGCGCATGCGCGCCGAGCGCGAACGCGTGGCGCGCGACTTCCGCTCCAAGGGCGCCGAGTCCGCCGAGCGCATCCGCGCCGCCGCCGATCGCGAAAAGGCCGTCATCCTCGCCGAGGCGAGCCGCGACGCCGAGACCGTGCGCGGCGAGGGCGACGCGATCGCCGCCGAGATCTATGCCCGCGCCTACTCGGCGAACGCCGAATTCTATGCCTTCTATCGCTCGCTCGGTGCCTACCGTTCGAGTTTCGGCGGGCCCTCGGACGTGCTGGTGCTCAAGCCGGATTCGGAATTCTTCCGCTATTTCGGCGGCACCCGTTCGCCGTGATCCATCCGCGCGCCGGGCGCGAACGCGGATGTGGCACGATCTGCTCGCGGCACTCGGGCTGATGCTGGTCATCGAGGGCATCGCGCCATTCGCCAATCCCGGCGGATTGCGCAACGTGCTCGCGCTCGCCGCGCGCCTGGACGACGCATCGCTGCGGCTGGCCGGGCTGGTGAGCATGCTGCTCGGCGTCGCGTTGCTGTACGTCATCCGCTGATCCGCCCCGCGACCTGGAGGCACCCGACCGATGAGCGTGACGGATCGCTGGCTGCTGCCCGAGGGTATCGACGAACTCCTGCCCCCGGCCGCGGCGCGCATCGAGCGGCTGCGCCGGGACGTTCTGGACCTGTTCGCGTGCTGGGGCTACGAGCTCATCATGCCCCCGCTCATCGAATACCTGGATTCGCTGCTGACCGGCCTGGGCACGGACCTGGACCTGCAGACCTTCAAGCTGATCGATCAGCGCTCCGGGCGCCTGCTCGGGATCCGCGCCGACACCACGCCGCAGGCGGCGCGGATCGACGCCCACCGCCTCGGCCGGGACGGCGCCGTGCGGCTGTGCTACCTGAATTCGGTGCTGCACGCCCAGTCCGGCGGTGGCGAGGGCACGCGCAATCCACTGCAGCTGGGCGCCGAGCTCTACGGCCATGCGGGCATCGAGAGCGACGCCGAAATCGTCTCGCTGCTCCTGGCCGTGCTGCGCCTGGTCGGCGCCGGCAATGCGTTCCTGAACCTGAGCCATATCGGCATCTTCCGCGGGCTCGCGGATGCCGCCGGCCTGGATCCGGCGCGCGGCGCGGAGCTGTTCGAAATCCTGCAACGCAAGGCCGAGCCCGATCTGGTCCAGCGCCTGGAGGAATGGCGCGTTCCGGCGCCCGCGCGCACGATGCTCACCGCGCTGGTGGATCTCAACGGCGGCCTGGAAGTACTGGCGCGCGCGCGCCGGACGCTGGCCGGCGGCGGCGGCGCGGTGCTGTCCGCGGTGGATCAGATCGAGCGGCTCGCCGGGCTGGTGGCACGCAGTGCGCCGCACGCCGTGCTGCACGTCGATCTCGCCGAGATGCGGGGCTTCGGCTACCACACCGGCATCATGTTCGAGGCATTCCTGCCGGGGATCGGCCGCTCGGTCGCCTGGGGCGGCCGCTATGACGATATCGGCCGCGTGTTCGGCCGCGCCCGGCCGGCGACCGGCTTCAGCGCCGATCTCAAGGTCCTGGCGGCCGTGGACACGCGGCCCGCGCACGGCGCGGGCATGATCCTCGCGCCCGCCGACGAGGACGCCGATCTGCTCGCTTTCATCGACCGGCTGCGCGGCACCGGCGAGCGCGTGCTGCGCGAACTGCCGGGGCAGGCCGTGGATCCGGTCGCATGCGGCTGCGATCGGCGCCTGGCGCACCGCGACGGCGGCTGGCGCATCGAGCCGCTCTGAATCCAAATCCGAAAGTACGAAATCATGGGAAAAAACGTCGTCGTCATCGGTACGCAGTGGGGCGATGAGGGCAAGGGCAAGATCGTCGACCTGCTCACCGATCGGGTGCGCGCCGTGGTGCGATTCCAGGGCGGCCACAATGCCGGGCACACCGTGGTCATCGACGGCCGCAAGACCGTCCTGCACCTGCTGCCGTCCGGGATCCTGCGGCCCGAGGTCGAATGCCTGATCGGCAACGGCGTGGTGGTGTCCCCGGCGGCCCTGATCGAGGAGATCGACACCCTGGAGAAGAGCGGCGTGCCGGCGCGCGCGCGCCTGAAGCTGAGCGAGGCCTGCCCGCTCATCCTCGCCTATCACGTCGCGGTGGACCAGGCGCGCGAGAAGGCGCGCGGCGCGGCCGCCATCGGCACCACCGGGCGCGGCATCGGCCCGGCGTACGAGGACAAGGTCGCGCGCCGGGCGCTGCGCGTGGGCGATCTCGCGCACCGAGAGCGCTTCGCCGCCAAGCTCGGCGAAGTCCTCGATTACCACAATTTCGTGCTCGTGAACTACTACCGCGCCAAGCCGATCGATTTCCAGGAGACGCTCGATCGCAGCATGCGCGACGCCGAACACATCGTGCCGCTCATCGCCGACGTCACCGAGCGCGTGTTCGAACTGCAGGCCGCGGGCGATTCGCTGCTGTTCGAGGGCGCGCAGGGCGCGCTGCTCGACATCGACCACGGCACCTATCCGTACGTCACCTCGTCCAATACGACCGCGGGCAACGCCGCCACCGGGACCGGCGCGGGGCCGCGCTGCATCGACTACGTGCTCGGCATCACCAAGGCCTACGCCACGCGCGTGGGCGGCGGGCCGTTCCCGACCGAACTGAGCGACGAACTGGGCGACTACCTCGCCGAGCGCGGCGCGGAATACGGCGCGACCACCGGCCGGCGCCGGCGCTGCGGCTGGTTCGACGCCGTCGCGCTGCGGCGCTCGCGGCAGCTGAACAGCGTCTCCGGGCTGTGCATCACCAAGCTCGACGTGCTCGACGGGCTGGACGAGATCCGCATCTGCACCGGCTACCGTACCGACGGCGTGCTGCGCATGACCCCGCCGGTGGGCGCGGAGGCAATCGCGGCCTGCGAGCCGGTGTACGAGTCCGTGCCGGGCTGGAAGGAGTCCACCGTCGGCGTGCGCGAGTACGGCGCGCTGCCGGCGGCGGCGCGGGCCTACCTGGAGCGATTGTCGGTGCTGGTGCAGACGCCGATCGACATCATCTCCACCGGGCCGGACCGGGCCGAGACGATCGTCCTGCGCCACCCGTTCGACTGACGCCCGCGCTCAGCCGGGCGGCGGGCGCACCTTGCGCGTGGCGACCGCCGTGTATGGATCCTCGGGCCAGTAGTGCCTGGGGTAGCGCCCGCGCAGGTCCTTGCGCACGTCCTGGTAGCCGCGTGCCCAGAAGCTGGCCAGGTCGCGCGTGACCTGCACCGGGCGGCGCGCCGGGGACAGGATCTCCACCAGCACCGGCACCCGGCCGGCGCCGACGCAAGGGGACTGCGCAAGGCCGAACAGCTCCTGCAGCCGCGCCGCCAGCACCGGCACCTCGCCGCGGCTGTAGTCCAGCGCGATGCGCGAACCGCTCGGCACCGACAGATGCGTCGGCGCGAGCAGTTCCAGGCGCCTGCGCTGTTCATGATCCAGAAGGCCGGCGAGTGCGGCGGGCAGGTCGATGCGCCTGAGATCCTCGCGCCGGCTGATGCCGCCGAGCCACGGCGCCAGCCAGTCCTCGATCGTGGCGAGCAGGTCCGCATCCGCGACCGCCGGCAGCGGCCGGCCCTTGGCGCCCGTGTCCAGCCTGCGCGCGAATTCGACCCGCGCCTGCCATTGCCGGGTGTGCGCGTCCCAGGGCAACGCGCCGATGCCCAGCGCACGGATGCCGGCGAGCATCGCCGCCGCGATGCGCACGGGATCGGCGCGTTCCAGCGCCTGCTCGGCGATCGACAGCCTTCCCAGGCGGCGCTCGCGGCGCGCGATCACGGCCCCGGCGCGCGGATCCCAGGCCACCGTCTCGCGCGATTCGATCGCATCGGCGAGGCAGCGTTCCAGCGTCGCCCGCGCGATCGGCGCGGCGAGCCAGATCCGCGCATCGCGCTCACCCGCGTCCAGGTCCGCGGCGACGATGAACTCGGCATGTGCGAGCGGATCGCGTTCGTCGAGCACGGCGCCCCGGCCGTTGGCGAGCACGAACCGCCCGCCGCCCTCGCCGCGCCGCTGCGCGATCCGATCCGGGTACGCCAACGCGAGCAGGAGCCCCGCGGCGTCGCCGTCGGGAACGGCCGGCTCTTCGCGCGCGCGGCCGGCGCCTTCGCGCGCGTATCCGCGCGCCAGGCGCCGGACCCGGTCGGCGAGCGGGCGGTCGATCGACGCCTGCGGCGGCAGTTCGGCGCGATTGCCCTGGAGCGCATCCAGGCGCAGCCGCAGGTCCGCCGCGCGCGTTCCCGGTGCCAGGCGCAGGATGTCGCGTTCCTCGATCAGCGCGGCGATCGCCGAGGCTTCCTCGTACCGGCCCCAGCGTGGCGCGGCCGCGAGCATGTGCGCCAGCCGGGGGTGCGTTCCCATGAGGTTCATGGCGCGCCCGTGCGCGGTGATGCGCCCGCCCCGATCGATGGCGCCGAGCGCGGCGAGCAGCTCGCGGGCCTGCGCGTACGCGGCGGCCGGCGGCGCGTTCAGCCAGCGCAGTGCGGACGGATCGTCGATGCCCCAGGCCGCGAGTTCCAGCGTGAGCGGCGCGAGGTCGGCCTCCAGGATCTCGGGCGGTGCGAACTCCTCCAGGGTACGTTCGCCCTCGACGGTCCAGAGCCGGTAGCAGATCCCCGGCGCCACGCGTCCCGCGCGGCCGCGGCGCTGCTCGGCCGCCGCGCGCGACACGCGCGTGGTGGCCAGGCGCGTCATCCCGGTACGCGGATCGAAACGCGCGCGGCGCGACAGGCCGGCGTCGATCACCGCGCGCACGCCTTCGATCGTCAGGCTGGTCTCGGCGATCGAGGTGGCGAGCACGATCTTGCGCCGGCCGGCGGGGGAGGGCGCGATCGCGCGTTCCTGCGCCGCGAAGCCGAGCTCGCCGTACAGGGGCAGGACCTCCACGGCGTCCGGCAGGCCGAGCGCGTCGAGCGCGGCGCCGCAACGACGGATTTCGGCCGCGCCGGGCAGGAACACCAGGATGTCGCCGTCGGTCTCGCGCAGCGCTCGGCCGGCGGTACGTGCCACCTCGGCGGCGAGATCCGCCCCGGGGGCCTGCTGCGCATGCCGGACTTCCACCGGAAAACTGCGCCCGTGCGCGACCACCAGCGGCGCGTCGCCCAGGAACCGCGCCAGCGCCTCGCCGTCCAGGGTCGCGGACATCGGCACGATGCGCAGATCCGGGCGCAACTGTGCCTGGGCGTCCAGGCACAGGGCCAGGCCGAGGTCGGCGTGCAGGCTGCGCTCGTGGAATTCGTCGAACAGCACCGCGCCCACCGGTTCCAGCGCCGGATCGTCCTGCAGCATGCGGGTGAGAATGCCCTCGGTGACGACCTCGATGCGGGTATTGCGGCTGACGCGTGTTTCCATCCGGATCCGGTAGCCGACGGTGGCGCCGACCTGCTCTTCCAGCGTGTGCGCCATCCAGCTGGCGACGCCGCGCGCGGCCAGGCGACGCGGTTCGAGCATCAGGATCCGGCGGCCCTGCAGCCATGGGGCATCGAGCAGGTGCAGCGGCAGCGCGGTGCTCTTGCCCGCACCGGGAGGTGCCTGCACCACCGCGCAGGCGTGCGCCGCGAGCGCGCGGTCGAGCGCCGGCAGCGCCGCGGCAATCGGCAGGGCGTGATCGATCGCGGTTGCGGGGGCCGGCACGGCCGGCATTGTAACCGCGCAAAGTCGACGCCGGTGCCGGAGGTCCCTTCGTCGTCGCGAGCGCAGCGAGGCGACCCATGCGGCGTCGAATCGGTCCGGGCCGCATGGATTGCCGCGCCCGCTGCGCGGGCTCGCGATGACGGGGGGGCGGCTCGGGTTTGCGATTCCCGGGGCGCGGTTGGGAAGCTTCGCCCGGCCTCAGCCGTGCCCGGTCACGCGGTGCGGCTGGTACAGTTCGCCGAGATAGTCCAGGTCCTGCTGCGGCAGCGCGAAGTCGACGGCGCCGAGCACGTCGTCCAGCTGCGCGATCTTCGTCGCGCTGGTGATCGGCGCCACCACGCCCGGCTGGGCCAGCAGCCATGCCATCGACACCTGGGCCGGGGATCGGCCGTGGCGCTTGCCGACCTCGATCACCCGGTCGAGGATGTCGAAGTTGTTCTCCAGGTCGCGCGGGGCGATCTCGAACACCTTGTCCGTCTGCGCGCGCGGCGTGAGCGCGCCCCGGTCGCGGGCCTGATTGCCGCCCAGGAAGCCGCGCGCAAGCGGGCTCCACGGGATCAGGCCGACGCCGCGGTCGCGGCACAGCGGGTTCATCTCGCGCTCCTCCTCGCGATAGACGAGGTTGTAGAAGTTCTGCATCGACACGAACTTCGCCCAGCCGTTGCGCTCGCTGATGCCCAGGGCGCGCTCGAACTGCCACGCCCACATGCTCGATGCGCCGATGTAGCGCACCTTGCCGGCGCGCACCGTGTCGTTCAGCGCTTCGAGCGTCTCCTCGATCGGCACGTGGTTGTCCCAGCGGTGGATCTGGTACAGGTCGATGTAGTCGGTTTGCAGCCGGCGCAGCGACTGGTCGACCTCGTGCAGGATGTGCTTGCGCGACAGGCCCCAGCGGTTCTCGCGGCGGCCGACGGTCCCGCCCCAGACCTTGGTGGCGATGACGACGTCCTCGCGGTGCACGCCGAAGTGCCGGAGCGCGCGCCCGAGGATTTCCTCGCTCTGGCCATTCTGATAGACCTCCGCGGTATCGAAGAAGTTGATGCCGCCCTCCAGTGCCCGGCCGATGAAGGCGAAGCCCTCGGACTCGGGCAGCGCCCACTTGCGCGAATCGGTATTGCCGAAGGTCATGATGCCGAAGCACAGCCGCGAGACCCGCAGGCCGCTGGCGCCGAGGTTTGCAAATTTCATCAGTTCGTCTCCGTTCAGGGCGATCGGTGCACGATGCCGCGGTTGCAGGGGGCTACTTGAGGTCCAGCCAGCGGCTGAAGCCCTCGCACCACGCGGTGACGGTGCGTTCGCTGCTGCCGGCGCGGTACAGCACGTAGTCCACTTCGCTGGCCATCATCGCGGTCGGCCGCGGGCGGGCGGCGAGCTCGGGTGGCATCTCGAACAACGGCTCGATGCCGAGCATGTGGATGTCGCGCCCGGCGCTGCGCTCGCGCAGCAGTGCGTCCACGGCCTCGCGCGCGGCCTGCGGCCACTGGTACATCGTATTGGAATGCACCACGCAGATCGGATCGGGCAGGGTGTCCAGCAGGCCGCGCAGTTCGATCGAGGCGTCGCCGCGAATGGTGCGCACCGGATCGCGCTCGAGCATGTCGAAGCCGGCGCGGATCGCGTTCAGCGTCTCGGTGTACTCGGGCCGCACGCAGGCGATGATCCAGTCGCGTTGCGCCCGGTCGCGCGGGTCTATCGGGTTCAGGTCCACGCCCACGCGCGCGCCGACGGGCGGCAGCGTTGCGGGGGGGATGAAGCGCCGGCCGATCATCTGCGTGCGCAGCAGCACGGTGGATCCGGCCGGGCCGACGCGGTCCACGCTGCCGTCGGCGCCGACGTACTCGTAGGCGTAGCGATCGAAAATCAGGTTCAGGCCCGGGCCGCAGCCGACCTCGACGATCGACAGCGGCCGCGGGTCGCAGGCGTGGATGCGGGCGAGCCCCGGCAGCAGCGTGGCCGCACGGTGCACGGAGGTGGTCTGGATCGTGTGCGTGCGCACGAGTTCGGCGATGTCGCGCCAGCGCTCGCGGCAGAACGCCTTGAACGGCGCGCCCGCTTCCGCCACCGGCCGCGGAGCCGGCGAAATCGAGGCGAACCAGGCCGCGAACGGGTGGCCGGGTTCGCGCAGCATCAGGAAGTGCACGGCGGAAAGCAGCAGCGGGCAGATCGGGTGGCCCGGCTGCGCCAGCGAGGCGAGCGCGAGTGCGACCTCGTCCTGCAGCGCCACCGCCGACAGCTCGCCGAGCAGAGGCGCGTCGGTCTGCGCGAAATGGGGGCCGAACTCGCGGAACGACCTGGCGACGACCTCCGGTGCCTGGCACGGGTGCGATTGCAGGCAGGCGGTCAGTTCCTGGGGCAATGCGTTCATGGTTCTCCCGTTGCCGCGCGTCGTGCCGGTGCGATGACGGTGCGGCGGTTCATGGATTCAGTGCGCGGGCGATGGCGGTGCGGGTCGCGCGGTAGCTGGCCGCGGCGGTCGCCTCGACGTCGAGGTCGCGGTGGGTGAGGTCGACGCTCTCCACCGCGAGCGGGATGTCCACGCCCAGCGTGGACAGTGAACGGAACACGGTGTCGATCGGCAGCCGGCCTTCGCCGGGAAAGCGGCGGCAGAGCTGGGTGCGGCGCAGCGGATCGTCGATGGCCGGATCCGGATCGCCGTCGGTGATCTGCACGCCGACGATGCGCTCCGGCGGCAGCGCGCGCAGGGCCGCGTCGTCCGCGCTGCCGCACAGGTGGTGCCAGAAGTCGAGCAGCAGGCCGGCGTTCGCGCGCCCCGTGGCGCGGACCAGATCCCAGGCCACGGTGACGTCCGCAATTGCGGACCAGGGGTAGAACTCCACGGCAATCTTCAGCCCATGCGCCGCGGCCCGATCGGCCACCGCGGCCAGCCCCTCGATCATGCGTTCGCGCACGGGGGCCTGGCCCGGCGGGCGCAGATCGCCCACCACGAGGTAGCGGCCGCCGAGGGCATCGGCGATCGACATGAAGTCGTCGAGCGCGGCGCGCGACTGCGCGAGCGCTTCGCCCTCGTCGGCCCAGCCGCTGCCCAGGCAGTCCAGTTCGTCGATGACCAGATCGTGCGCGGTGAGGATCGCGCGCAGCCCGGCGTCGCCATGGCGCTCGCGCTGCAGCTTGAAGTCCGGCCACGACAGGCCCAGGCCACGATAGCCGGCGGCCGCGGCGGCGGCGCAGCGGCGCGGGAAGTCCGCGCGCGCTTCGCCGTGGCGGTTCACGCGCGCCACGGTGTAGTGGCTGGCAACCAGGGTGCAGTCCGGCAGCATGGGCGGCTACACCAACGCGCGGGCGAGCGCCACGCCCAGCGCGGCGGTGCCGCGGGAGAAGAAGTGATCCGCGCCGGCGATGCTCTCCAGGCTCGCGCCCGCCGCCGTGCCGAGCCACGCCTGCAATGCCGCCGGCGGGGCGTATTCGTCGTGTTCGCCGGTCACGACGCGCAGTTCGAGGCCCGCGCGCACGCCGATGCCGCTGAGCATCGCGGCCGGCGGCGCGATCAGCACCGCGCGCACGACGCGCGCATCCGCGTGCGCGATCGTAAGCGCGGTCGCAGCCCCGAAGGAGTAGCCGGCGGCGACGAATGGCCCCGGCACGCGCGCGGCGAGATCCTCCAGCGCCGCACGGTAGTCGGCCTGCGCCTCGGCCGGATCGCCGCTGGCATTGCCGCCGCTCGCGCCCACCCCGCGCCAGTTGAAGCGCAGGTGGGCGCGCCCGGCGCGTGAAGCCGCGGCGGCGAGCGCTTCCACCACCGGGTTGTCCAGGCTGCCGCCGTACAACGGGTGCGGTGGCGCGATGATAAGCGCCGGCCCGTCGCCCGTCGCCCACACGGCCTGCAGGCGCGGGCCGTTTCCGGCCGCTTGGATCGTCACCGTTTCCGGCGTCGCTGCCATGCCCGTGCCCCGTGCGCTCAGGTGTGCGCGGCGGATGCGCCGTGCGCGGCGAACCACTCGCGCATCCGCCGCCAGCCGTCCGCCGCGGCCTGCGCGTCGTAGCTCGGCCGGTAGTCGGCATTGAAGCCGTGCTCCGCGTCCGGGTAGACGACGATCTCGGCGCCGACCGGCGCGGATTTCAGCGCCGTACGCATCGCCTCGACCGACGCCAGCGGAATGCCCCGGTCGTGGCCCGCGTACAGACCGAGCACCGGGGCGCGCAGCCGGGCGGCCAGATCGATCGGGTACTGCGGCTGCAGGGCGGTGCGTTCGCCGTCCAGCCGCCCGTACCAGGCCACGCCGGCCTTCACGCGCGCGCTGTGCGCGCAGTAAAGCCAGGTGATGCGCCCGCCCCAGCAGAATCCGGTCATCGCCAGGCGCGCGGGATCGCCGTGCGCGGAAGCCGCGGCCCAGGCCGCGGCGGCATCCAGGTCGGCCATGACCTGCGCGTCCGGCACGCTCTGCACGATCGGCATCAGGTCCTTGATGTCGGCGATCTTCGACACGTCCCCCTGGCGCGCGTACAGCTCCGGCGCGATTGCCAGGTAGCCGATCCGGGCCAGGCGGCGGCACAGGTCGCGGATGTGCTCATGCACGCCGAACACCTCCTGCACCACGAGGACGGTCGCGAACGGACCCGTGCCGCGCGGGGCGGCACGGTACGCCGGCATTTCGCCGCCGGCGACCGGGATCTTCACCTCGCCTGCTTCCAGGCCGTCGGCGGAGGTGGCGATGGTCGCGGCGGTCACCGGCGATACCGCGGCGGCGAATCCGGCCGTAAGTGCCGTGACCACGAACTCGCGGCGCGTGAAGCCGGCCGCGACGGTGTCGTAGGATGCGTCGATGGGCATGGGTGTTCTCCCGGGGGTCAGGGTTCGTCGGGCAGGGGAATGAAATCGGTTTCGCCGGCGATGACCGGGAAGCGGCCGTGCTTCCAGTCGTCCCTGGCGCGCTCGATGCGCTCCGGCGTGCTGGAGACGAAATTCCACCACAGGTGGCGCTCGCCCAGCGGTTCGCCGCCGAGCAGCATCGCCCGCACCGGCC
Source organism: Gammaproteobacteria bacterium (assembly GCA_050183625.1). Lineage (GTDB taxonomy): Bacteria > Pseudomonadota > Gammaproteobacteria > JADZEE01 > JADZEE01 > JBFXBD01. The sequence continues at coordinate 3,401 of JBFXBD010000079.1, read as the reverse complement.
CTTCGCAACGCACGCGGATCGGCCCGGCTGCGAACAGCGCGAACTGGCCCGCGCCGATCGCATCGCCGCCGGCCTGCAGCGTACCTTCCACGACGTACACGGCGCGCTCCGGGTACCGGTCCGGGAGATCGAATGCGGCGGGCCCCTGGGCGTGCAGGTCGGCGTAGAACATCGGCGAGCGCACCGCCACCGGCGAGCGCATCGCGAATGCTTCGCCCGCGATCAGGCGGATCGATGCTTCGCCGACCTGTGCGCGCGGCAGCGTCGCTTCCGGGTGATGGCGGAATTCAGGCGCATCGTCCTCGTGCGCCACGGGCAGCGCAACCCAGGACTGGATGCCGTGCAGGCGCCCGCCTTGCGCGCGCCACCGGCCGCTGCTGCGCTCGGAGTGCACGATGCCGCGGCCGGCGGTCATCCAGTTCACCGCGCCGGGCTCGATGGGCTGCACCACGCCGAGGCTGTCGCGGTGGATGATCTCGCCCTCGAACAGGTAGGTCACGGTGGCCAGGTGGATGTGCGGATGCGGCCGCACGTCGATACCGTGGCCGGGCGCGAAATCCGCCGGGCCCATGTGATCGAAGAACACGAACGGGCCGACCGAGCGCCGTTGGGCGTGCGGCAGGATCCGGCTCACGCCGAACCCGCCGAGATCGCGCCGGCGGCCTTCGATCAGCATCTCGATCATCGACACGTTCCAGCACCTCGCCGCCGGACATCGGCTGCGGGAATCATACCCGAGACGCGCGCGCGCCGATCCTCGCCGGGGCCGGCTACGGACCGTGCCGCGCCGGCCCGGACCGCACGCGGATGCCCGGGACTGTCGCTGCGCTCTCGCGCCGCGGCGGCGATCCGCGCTATGTTGCCGCGCGTGGCGCGGGGACTGCCCGCCGGCAACTGGCCACCCCCGGGGAGACGCGGATGAAATTCCTGCATTTCGGTTTCAGGGTCCACGACATCGAGCGCACCGTCGCGGCGTACCGGGAACTGCTCGGGCTGGAATGGGAACCCGTCAAGGAATACGCGACCACCGACCCGCAGGGCCGGCCGGCACGCAGCCAGGTCAGCCACGCCTGGACCGAGGACGGCACCGAGATCGAGATGGTCCAGGTCGACGGCGGCGCCTGCCTGGACGACCTGGTCATGGGCGGGCGCGAGGGCATCTCGCACGTCGCGGTGGCGGTGCAGGATCTGGCGGCCGAGAAGTCGCGCGCGCTGGCGCGCGGGCTGAAGGTGGTCCAGGAGGGCAGTGCGCCGCGCGCCTCGTGGTTCTTCATCCACGACGAGCGCCTGGGCGGCGCGCTGGTGCAGATGGTGCAACTGCACCAGGCCGAGGGGCCGCTGGCGGTGGTGCAGAAGCTGTTCGAGGCCCAGCGCGGCGGGGATTTCCAGGCCGTGGCGGACCTGATCGCGGACGACGCAGCCTGGACCTGCGTCGGTCGCGGGCCGCTGGCGTTCTCGTGCGGCAAGCAGGAGATCCTGCGCCGGATGCGCGAATTCCACGCCGGCCTCGACGGGCCGTGGGACAAGCGCATCACCGGTTCCACCACCGAAGGCGCGCGCGTGGCGGTGGAGGCCGAGGCGCGGGTGCGGTTCAAGGACGGCCGGCGCTACGACCAGCTCTACCACTACCTCTACGAGATCGAAAACGGCCGCATCAAGGCCTGCCGCGAATACATGGATTCGCTCTACGCCAGCCAGGCGCTCTCCGCCCCGCCGTGACGCCCGGGCGCTGCCGCCCGCTCAGTCCCAGCGAATCCGGCTGGCGATGACCTTCAAGCCGGGCCGATGCAACAGCTGCTGGGTTCGTCGGTCACCTACCGTATCGCTGTTGGGCCACACGCCGGTCGCAAAGTGTTTACGCTGCAGACGCTGCCGGCCTGTGCCGAGCCGTTCGATGACGGGGTCGGCAAGGTCGGTGGATTTTCCCTGCACGCCGGCGTGGCGGAACGTGCGGATCAACGCCAGAAGCTTGAGCGGCTGTGCCGGTACATCAGTCGCCCGGCGATCTCGGAGAAGCGTCTATCACTGACGCCGAACGGCAACGTGCGTTACCCGATGAAGACGCCGTACCGCGATGGCACGACGCACGTCATGTTACTCCGGGCATCCTGCCCTTCGCCCTTCGGGCCTGCCTTCGGCAGTTCAAAATCGCTCCCGGCGATATTGTCGAGCCGCTGGATTTTATTGCCCGTCTGGCAGCCCTGGTGCCGGCTCCGCGGGTCAACCTGACACGCTTCCACGGGGTGTTTGCGCCGAACAGCCAACACCGCGTGCGGGTGACCCCGGCCTAGCGCGGCAGGGGCAGCCGGCATGCCAGGACCGCGGATCCGGAGGCGCGGACACCGGCCGAACGCCGCGCCGCGATGACCTGGGCTCAGCGCCTGAAGCGGGTATTTGGGATCGACATCGAGACCTGCTCGGCCTGCGGCGGGGCGATGCGGATCATCGCGTGCATCGAGGATCCGGTCGTCATCGAAAAGATCCTCGCCCACGCCCACCTGGATGCGAAAGCGTCGGAACCAGGAACCCGGCTGCGGCCGCCGTGCCGGGCGCCGCCACAGCGGGGGCTGTTTGACGAGACGGGGTGACTACCCCAGGCTCGTTCGGGCGGTAGCGTCAGCGGCCCGGCCATGGCGTCGGCTGGCCGGGACACAGGCGGGGAGGGGCCAAGCGCGCCGGCGAGGGCGTCGGTCGGAAGAATTCGGGGGTCTGACGCCGACCTACGCGCTGATGGGCAAGTAGAAGCGGCCTGCCTACGGCGGATGCCGGGGCCGATCAGGCAAGAACGCCCGCTGCGAGCCAAAGAACAGATGGCTTATGCTTCCTATATGCTGGTGTCCGTGTGGTAGGTTTGAGGACAAACGGTTACGAGGGGGCCGGGAGCGATGGGAGAAGGTTCTGTCGGTGCCGAAGCGCCGCGCTGGCTGCGGGACCTGCGCCGGTTTCTGCCGCTGAAGAGCCAGTTCGTACTGTCCGGGAACGTTCGGGATCTGCAGGCCGCGGAGGTCGCCGCGGGGGTGGTGGCTCCACAGCCGTTCGACCAAGTACTTGCGCGCGGGCTTCACGACGCGGGATACGAGGTCGTGCTGCGGTACGAGCCGGTACTGGGTTTCAGCTGCATCACGCTGCCCGGCGCCGACCCGTCGGCGGGGCACAACCTCCTGACGACCTTCGACCTCACTCTCACGGATGGATACGTGCCCGGGAATCTCGAAGCTCTCGGCACCGTAGCTAACCGTGTAGTCGGCAACGGTGGGGCACCCGTCGCGCTTGTTGTTGACTTCGCTGCTCGTCTAGTAGCCAGGCCAGGAGACCTCACGCCGCAGGAGCACCAGCTCTTTACCCGTGCTTTGATGCTCTCGCACATCGCTCGCAGCCGACCGGCTGGACCGGCGCGAACG
>JBFXBD010000078.1:0-26641 GCA_050183625.1 Gammaproteobacteria bacterium | reverse complement strand
CGAAGCGACCCACGCGGCCACGATGCCACCGGCAGCACGTGGATTGCTTCGTCGCTTCGCTCCTCGCAATGACGGGCGCGGTTCATGGATAGGCCGCGTAGCGGCCGCGGCAATCCATGCGGCCTGGACTGATTCGGCGCCGCGTGGGTCGCTTCGCTGCGCTCGCGACGACGATCGGGCGGCTCAGTCCTGGTCCAGGCGGGCATACATGCCCGCGGCGGTCTGGTTGAAGAAGTTCTTCAGCAGCGTGTCCTGGGAGGCGCTCCACGGGCGGTGCTCGCGGCCGTTGCGATCGTAGGCGCGCAGCACCGCGGGCCGCGCGGCGATCGCATCCACCCAGCGCTTCACGCGCGGAAACTCCTCGAAGTTCTGCCCCAGGATCTTCTCCCCGAGGCTGGCCCAGGGATAGCACGCCATGTCCGCGATACCGTACTCCCCGGCGATGAACGGACGTTCCCGCAGGCGGTGATCCAGCACGCCGAACAGGCGGTTGGACTCGCGGGTGTAGCGTTCGCGCGCGTAGCCGTGGTCGGAGCCCGGGGCGAGCTGCGGCGCGTAGCGGCGGAAGTGCACGTTCTGGCCGGCGACCGGGCCGAGATTGGCCATCTGCCAGAACAGCCACTGCATCGCCTCGGCGCGCGGACGCGGATCGCGCGGCAGGAAACGGCCGGTCTTTTCCGCCAGGTACTGCAGGATCGCACCGGACTCGAACAGCGCCAGCGGCGGGCCGCCGTCGGCCGGCGCGTGATCGACGATGGCCGGCACCTTGCCGTTGGGCGAGATGCGCAGGAACTCGGGCGAATACTGCTCGCCCTGGCTGATGTCCACCGACAGGTTGCGGTAGGCCAGCCCGGCTTCCTCGAGGAAAATCGTGACTTTCAGGACATTCGGGCTGAGCCCGTGGTAGAGATCGATCATCGTGCCTTGCTGCATGGGTGCGGGCAGTTCAGCCCATCATTTCGGCGAGCATGCGCAGCGCCGCCGGATCCTGCGAGTTGATAAGCATCGTGCCGACCCCACCGCGCGCCGCCGCCGCCTTCCACACCGACAGGCGCTCGCGGATCCGGGCGGGCGGCCCGATGAGCGCGATGCGGTCGACCAGCGCGTCCGGAACCTGGGCCGCAGCTTCGGCCTTGCGGCCGCCGAGGTACAGATCCTGGATGGCCTGCGCCTGTGCGTCGTAACCCAGGCGCCGGGCGTAGGCATTGTAGAAGTTCTTGTCGCGCGCGCCCATGCCGCCGATGTACAGCGCCAGCCATTCCTTCACCGGCTGGCGGCAGGCGGCGAGATCCGCGCCGATACGCAGGTAGACGTACGGGGCGATGTCGAAGCTCTCCAGGGTGCGGCCGGGCTGGCCCTTGGCAAAGCCGGCCAGGATGTGCGGCTCGATGATGTCAGAGCGCTCCGGGTCCAGCCACAGCGGAATGACGCCGTCGCAGCACTCGCCGGCGCACTGCAACCCCGCCGGCGACACCGAGGCGGTGTAGATCGGCAGATCCCTGCGCCCGTGGCTGATGCTCTTCAGCGCCTTGCCCAGGCCCGAGGCCCCCGGGCCGGTGTACGGGATCTGGTAGTGCTCGCCGTGGTGCTCCAGCGGCGCCTCGCGCGCCAGGATCTTGCGGATGATGGCGATGTACTCGCGCGTGCGCGTCAGCGGCTTGCCATAGGGCACGCCGTACCAGCCCTCGACCACCTGCGGGCCGGACGGACCGAGCCCGAGGATGAAGCGACCGCCGGAGATCTCATCCAGCGTCATCGCCGTCATGGCGGTCATCGCCGGCGCACGTGCCGGCATCTGCAGGATCGAACTGCCCACGCGGATCCGCGAGGTGCGCCCTGCGATGAAGGCCAGCCGGGTCACCGCATCCGGCCCATAGGACTCGCCGCACCACACCGAATCGTAGCCGAGCCGCTCGGCCTCATCGACCAGATGCATCGGCAGGCTGGAACCCGCGTAGGCGAGGGACAAACCAAGTCTGAGTGCCATGAAAACCTCTGGAATCTTCGTGCCGGTGCGCCCGGATTGTAGCGACACCCCGCAAAAAAGGGGACATTCATCATTTCCGGCGGAAATGATGAATGTCCCCTTTTTCCGGCAAAAAAAAAGGGCGGACTTGCGTCCGCCCCCGGTCTATCGGACCTGGAGTCGGGGCGGCGTTACTTGCCCCACTGGTAGACGGCGGTGACGCCGTAGGTGATCGGGTCGCCCCAGATGCCCACGCCGTTGCGCACCAGCCGCGGGTCGGTGGCGCTCACCGGCTCGCCTCCCGGCACCTGCGTGGTATAGCCGAACTGCACGTACTCTTCGTCGAACACGTTGTTGACCCAGCCCGCGATCGACAGCTTGCCGCCGCCGAGGTCGATGTTCGACAGCGTGACGCGCAGGTTGGTCAGACCGTAGTCTCCGCCCTGGATGAGGTCGAAGCTCACCGGGTTATAGGCGTACTCCGTCGAAGCCGAGTAGTCGACGTGGAATCGCAGGTCGCCGATCCCCATGAACTCTGGAATCGTGTAATCACCCGACAGCGACCAGGCATGATCCGGCACCAGCGGCGTAAAAATCGGCGCGGAGCCCGACAGGACCGCCTGGCCGGTGGTGGGGTTGTTGATCACCCGCGCCGGCCCCGGCGGCTGGTCGTGCTGGATGAAGGTATACGCTGCATTCAGCGTCAGGTTGTCGAGCGGCTGCCAGGTCCACTCGTTCTCCATGCCCCAGAACGTGGTCGGATCCGGCACGTTGATAAGCTGGGTGGAGGCGACGCTGACGGTCTGCACCGTGAGCTGCTCCAGGTTCCAGGTGGTGTGGAAGATGGCGCCATTCCACCGCAGCCGGTTGTCCAGCAGCTGCATCTTCCAGCCGGCCTCGAAGGTCTCGGCGTCATCCGCGTCGGCGGCGACGAAGTCCTCCACCTGGCGGATGCTGGCGCCGCCGCCGCGGTAGGCGGTGGCATAGCGGAAGTAGGTGCTGATCTCGGGCGTCCAGGAATAATCCAGGGTGACCGCCGGATCGACGCGCTCGGTCGGCGTGGAAATGGTCGCCGGCGCCACGGTGCCGATCTGCCCGCCCGTGGCGTTGAAGATCGGCGTGCCGACGGTCTGGCCGCCGCGCACCTGGCCGACGAGGCGCGTCAAGTCCTTCTCGTCGTCGCTGTAGCGCAGTCCGAGGGTCAGCTTCACCTTGTCGTCCAGGATCGGTGGCGTCCAGGTCGCCTGGCCGTACAGGCCCAGCGCGGTCGACTTGCCGATGGTGTTGTTCTTCAACCGTTGCGTGGAACCGAATGGTGCGCCCGCGGCATTGCCGAGGTTGACCGGCGTGTCGCAGTTGTACATCGTGAACCCGAGCTTGGCGATTCCGTTGGCGGTCGGCGCGCAGGTCGCCGGAAGCACGCCGGGCAACTGGCCGGGCGCGGTGAATAGCAGCCCGAAATTCGACCAGGTGCTGACGTCGAACTCTTCCTTGAAGTAGGCCACGCCCACCGCGTACTCCAGGCGTTCGCGATTGCCAATAATCTGGACTTCCTGCGAGAACGTGGTGTTTTCGAGCTGGAAGCCGGAATTCACGCCGGTGACCCCGAACGACGGCAGCGCGGTCAGCAGCGTGCCATTGGCCAGCGAACAGGGCTGGCCGGCGGCGCGCACAGCGATGCCAGGCTGGCCAAAGCACTGCTGCACCAGCGCCGAGGTACCGCCCTGCAATGCCTCCTCCAAGCTGTTCATCCGCCCCCACGAGGTGATCGACTTTACCGTCAATTCATCGGAGACATTCCACTGCAGGGTGAGATCATGCTGCTGCAGGCGGTTGTGCGAGGTGTCCCCCGCAGTGCCGGTCGGGATGCCGGTCCAGGACTGATCCGGGCGATCCGTGGTAACCGGCATCGGCCAGGGCGTCGTGCCCGCGGCCACCGCGCGCGACTGCACCAGCTGCAGGGTGTTGTAGCCCTGCACGAAGCGGGTGCCGGTGGTCATGTACTTGTAGTCGACGGTCCAGTCCTCCACCGGCTTGTAGCGCAGGGTGACCGCACCGCCGCGGGTGCGCTGGGACCCGAAGTCGTCGTAGCGCGAATCCAGGTTCTCGATCCAGCCGCCCCAGTCCTTGTTCAGGAAGTCGATCTTGGTGGACAGGCCATACCACTCGGGCAGGTTGATCGTGGTCTTGGAGTGCCAGCGGTCGAACCGGCCGGCCTCGAAGGTCTGCTTGAAGCCCAGCTCGCCGGTGGGCTTCTTGGTGGTCAGCGACACCGCGCCGGCCATGGCGTTGCGGCCGAACAGGGTGCCCTGCGGGCCGCGCAGGATTTCCACCCGCTCCAGGTCGAGCAGGTCCACCGCCGAGCTCTGGCCGCGCGAGTTCAGCACGCCGTCGACGTACAGCGCCACCGGGCGCTCGAAGCTGGGCTGGGAGGAGTCCGAGACGTTGATGCCGCGGATCGAGATCACCAGTTCGTTGGCGCGGCCGGCGAAGCGGTACACGCGCAGCGACGGCACCTGGCCGTCCTCGAACCGGCTGATGGACGAAATACCGAGCTGCTCGATCGAGTCGGCGCTCAGCGCGCTGACCGCGATTGGCACGTCCTGCAGCGATTCCTCGCGGCGCTGGGCGGTGACGACCACTTCTTCCAGGGCGTACGCGCCGGGCGCGTACAGGGCGGCGCCGACGGCACCGAGGGCGGACACGAAGGTGCCGGCCATGGCCAGCGCCAGCGGGTGTTTCTTGAAGGTTCTTTCGATGGGCATCTGCATTCCCCCGTTGTGATGTTCTGGATCCGTTGCGGGCCCGCGCTTCATCCGGTGAGGTGCGGAAAACGGGGTACTACATACCACCGATTAGTTGTAGTGGCAACAAGAGATTGATAGTGCGTCGCTTTCTGTGGCGGTTTCGAGACGAACAGGCGCGGGATGCTCGACCGTAAGTTCATCGCGGGCACAACATTCGAACGGCATGTGCCAGCAGCCGTTACACCGGAAACGGTGCGCGCGCCTGCACGGCGCGGCGGCGGTTGCGGCCGCCGCCGCGCTGCAAATTCCGCCTCAGAAGCCCTTGTAGACCGGCTTGCGCTTCTCGGTCCAGGCCTTGGTGGCCTCGCCGTAGTCGTGCGAGAGCTGGGTCAGCCCCTCGTAGGCAATCGATGCGTCCAGCACGTGCAGCACGGCCTCGCGCAGGTGCTTGTTCACCGAGTGCTTGGTGAACTGCACGGCGAACACCGGCAGCTTGACCAGCTCCCGCGCCAGCTCCATGGCCTTCGGCACGACGTCCGCCGCCGGCAGGGCATAGTTCACCAGGCCGATGCGCTCGGCCTCGCGCCCCTTGATCACGCGCCCGAGCAGCAGGTACTCCTTGGCGCGCTGATGCCCGATCAGCATCGGCCAGATCACCGCGCCGCCGTCGCCGGCCGCCAGGCCGACCTTGGTGTGCGGATCGCCGAACGAGGCGTCCTCGGCGATGACGCTCATGTCGCAGAACAGCGCAATGGTGGCGCCGATGCCGATGCAGTCGCCGTTGACCGCGCAGATCACCGGCTGCGGCACTTCCAGCAGGTTCTGGAAGATGCGGCGCGTGCCGGCCGGGATGTTGAGCGCGTGGCGGATGCCGGCATCGGTGCCCGCGCGCTCGGCCATGCGCTTGATGTCGCCGCCCGCCGAGAAGGCCTTGCCTTCGCCGGTGACGACGATCGCCTTCACCGCCTCGTCGCGCGCGAGATCGATCCAGATGTACTCCAGGTCGCGGTGCAGCTCCGGGTTGACCGAGTTCAGCGCCTCGGGGCGGTTCAGGGAGACGATCGCGATGTTGTCCTGCATCGTCACCTTGACGTGGGGGTATTGCTCGTAGGCCATCTAAGACGTCTCCGTCGCTTCGGGTGGGATTGCGCGCGCGGCGAATCGCGGCCATGCGCCGGACCGGCCGCCCGGGCGCGCGGGGCGAAAAGTATACTGTTGGTACCGCCGCGGTGCCATCGTGATCCGCCCGCGGCACGCGCCGCCGGCGCGCGCCGGCGCGGCCCACCGTCCAGGAGACTGCCATGCCACCGCTCGCCGCACCCGCCGTCGGGATCTTCCCCGCCTGCACCGACCGCTCCATGCCGATCCTCGACCTGGCCCGCGAGGCCGAGGCACGGGGCTTCGCCGGCATCTATCTCAACGAGCATACCCACATGCCGGTGGATCACGGCAGCAGCCGCTTTCCGGCCGGCGGGCCGACGCCCGAGCGCTACGGGCGGTTCTGGGATCCCTACATCGCGCTGACCTGGGTCGCGGCGCAGACGCGCCTGGAGGTCGGCACCAGCATCTCGCTCATCGGCGAGCACGATCCGATCGCGCTGGCCAAGGCCATTGCGACGCTCGACACGCTCAGCCAGGGCCGGTTCGCCTTCGGCGTCGGCTGGGGCTGGAACCGCGAGGAATTCGAGGACCACGGCCACCCGGCCAACCGCCGCGCGCAGGTGGTGGAGGAGTGCATCGTCCTGATGAAGAAGCTGTGGACGCAGGAGGTCGCCGCGCATCGCGGGGAGTATTTCTCGCTGCGGCCCTCCCATGCCTGGCCCAAGCCCTGCCAGAAGCCGCACCCGCCGGTGTTCATGGGGATCCCCGGCAACGCCCGCAACTACGAACGCATCGCGCGCTACGCCGAAGGCTGGCTGCCCTGGGGCTTTGATTTCTACGCCCCGGAATTCGGCACCATGATCCAGGATCTGCGGCATGCGTTCGAAGCGGCAGGGCGTGACCCGGAAACGCTGCGCATCCGCGCCACGATCAATGCCACGGACACCGGCTCGCTGCGCGAGAGCATCGAGCGCGGCGCACGGTTCGGCCTGGAGGCCCTGTACCTGTACATGGCCGACGATCCGCGCGACGACGCGCTGCGGATCCTGGACTGGGCCGCCCGCGCGTTCACCTGATGGCGCCGGCGCGGCTTCGCGGAGGGCCGCAATCGCGCCCGCGCCGGCCCGGGCTCCCGGGCTCATCGCGATCGCCGCGGTCAGTGCGCGACGCGATATTCCGCCCGCCCGGGCGATGGTAAAGTACCAGTCTGCCTCGCATCGATCACCCCGGAAGGACACCATGACCGAAGCCACGTTCCCGAACGTCAAGTACGAGACCAAGGACTGGATCTGCACCATCACCCTGAACCGACCCGAGGTGATGAACGCGGTGGACAACGCCACCGGCGCCGACATCGAAGCGGCACTCTCGCTCGCCGCCCGCGATCCAGACGCGCGCGTGGTGATCGTCACCGGCGAGGGCCGCGGTTTCTGCGCCGGCGGCAACATGAAGTCGCTGGGCTCGCCGGATCAGCGCGATCCGGTGGCCGTGAAATGGGGCTCGGATCCGTCCTGGAACGGCTACGACCTGCGATCGCGCCGGCTGCTGCGCTCGGCCGAGGGCTGGACGCAGATGTCGACCATGTCCAAGCCGACCATCGCCATGGTCAATGGCCCGGTGGTCGGCGCCGGATGCTCGCTGGCGCTGGCGGCCGATTTCCGCATCGCCTCGGATCGCAGCAGCTTCAATTCCGGCTACGTCGCCCGCGGGCTGTCCGGTGACGTCGGCGGTGCCTGGTCCGCGGTCAACGTGCTCGGCCCGGCCAAGGCCCGCGAGTTCCTGTTCTTCCCGCGCACCATCCCCGCGGACGAATGCCTGCGCATGGGGCTGGTCAACCGGGTGGTGCCGCACGAAAAACTGCTCGAGGAGACCATGGCGATGGCGCGCGAACTGGCGGACGGCCCGCCGGTGGCCTACGCGCACCTGAAGGAGAACATCGACGCGGCGGTACAGCTCCACATGCATGCCGCGCTCGACATCGAGGCGCGCAATTTCGCCCGCTGCCTGAACAGCGAGGACTGCAAGGAAGCCGTCGGCGCGTTCCTGGAAAAGCGCAAGCCGGTCTACAAGGGCCGCTGAGGCCCGGGGCCCGGGGAGTCCAAGATGCTCATGAAGTCACGCCCGGAGCGTCCGTCGCGCCGCCTGCTGCACACCTCGGACGTGCACGTCGGCTGCGACAGCAACGGCCTGCGCGGCGGCACCGATCGCGGCTACGAGAGCCTGGCCGGGGTGGTCGACCTCGGCCGCGATCTGCAGGTGGACCTGCTCATCATCGCCGGCGACCTGTTCGACAACCTGCGCGTGCGGCCGGACATGGTGGGACAGGTCGGCGAGCTGCTCGCCGCCGGCGGGTTGCGCACCATCATCCTGCCGGGCAACCACGACCCGCACATGAACGGGTCGATCTACGACCGCCACGGCGCCCTGTTCCCGGATCACGTCCACATCCTGCGCGACAGCGACGGCGAGGTGCTGGTGTTTCCGGACATCGACCTGCAGATCTGGGGCAAGGCGCACGCCAGCTTCGACGACCACGCGCCGCTGCACCCGCCGCCGCGCTGGCACGACCACGACCATCCCGAGCGCCGCCTGTGGCGCGTCGCCGTCGGCCACGGCCTGTATTACGAGGGGGTGGGGGACGACCACCGCAGCTACCTCATCCACGACGATCACCTGGCGGCGATCGATGCCGACTACGTCGCCCTGGGGCACATCGAGGTGCACCGCGCGGTGGGGCCGAACGAGGTCGTGGCGTTCTATCCCGGCGCGCCGGATCGCACGGGCGGGGCGACGCTCATCGAGCTGTCGGACGCCGCCGTGAACGTCGAGCACGTCAAGTTCCGGATCCCCGTCCGCGCCTGAATTTCCCATCGTCGTCGCGAGGCCGCACCGGGCCGGGCTTCGGCAGATCGAAGCCATGAACCACCTCCACGTCGTCGCGAGCGCAGCGAAGCGACCCACGCGGCCACGATGCCACCGGCAGCACGTGGATTGCTTCGTCGCTTCGCTCCTCGCAATGACGGGCGCGGTTCATGGATAGGCCGCGCAGCGGCCGCGGCAATCCAGGTGGCCTGGACCGATTCGGCACCGCATGGGTCGCTTCGCTGCGCTCGCGACGACGATCGTTCATGGCCTCAATCGGCGGGGCGCGTCAACGCCAGGTCAGGAACAGCTCGTCCACGCCGTATACGCCCGCCGAATGCAGCTTGGGCCGGGTGCCGGGCTTGATGCGGAACTCGGGCACGAGCTTCATCCACCGCTCGAACGCGATGCGCATCTCGCGCCGCGCCAGGTGCGAGCCCAGGCAGCGGTGCGGGCCGTAGGCGAAGGCGACGTTGGCTTTGTTCTCGCGGTCGAAGTCGATGACCTCCGGATTCGGATACTCCTTCGGATCGCGCGAGGCCGAGGGCATCACGACCGTGATCCAGTCGCCCTTGCGCAGGGCCGTCCCGGCCAGCACGGTGTCGCGCGTGATCTGGCGCTGCGAGGTCACCACCGCGTGCGCGCGCAGGTACTCCTCCACCGCCTCGGTGGTGATGTCCGGATCCGAGCGCAGCCGCTGCTGGTGCCCCGGGTGTTCGGCCAGGTGCTTGAAGAAGAAGCCGAGCGAGGACACCACCGTGTCCAGCCCACCGATGAACATCAGCATGCAGAAGCCCAGGATCTCGTTCTCCGGCACCGGTTCGCCGTCGATCTTCGCCTGCAACGCCCAGCTGATGAGATCCTCGCCCGGGTTGCGGCGGCGCTTGTCGATCTCGGCGCGCATGTTGTCGACCATCGCGCGGCAGCCGCGGCCGGCGATCTCGGGGCTGCCCGAGTGCAGGAGCATGTCTTCCCACTCCAGGAACTCGTCCATCCGCTCCAGCGGCAGGCCCAGGAGCTTGAGAATGATGGTGACCGGGAACGGGCGGGCGAACTCGTAGATGAACTCGCATTCGCCGCGATCGCGGACGCGGTTGATGAGCTCGTCGCACCAGTCGCGGATCCAGCCTTCCAGCGCGTTGACCTTGTTCGGCGCGAACAGCGGGTTGACGATGGCGCGCCACTTCGGGTGGCGCGGGGCGTCCAGTTCCAGCGGGATCAGCCACCAGTTCTCGCCGACGAGCTTGGAGAACCCGGTCTCGTCGTTGCTGGAGAAGATGTCGGCGTTCTGCAGCACCTCGCGCACGTCCTCCATGTGCGTGACCACCCAGCTGCCATCCTTGCCGCCCTGGGCCGTTCGGGTCCAGAACACGCGCGGGTAGTCGAGCAGGCGGGTGGCGAAGCCCCAGGGGTCGTCCTGGTTCTTCGGGTCGAAGGAATCGTATTCGCGGACCAGATCCGGCGGGATGTGCGCGGGGACCGGCTTCGCTTCGACTTTGACGCTCATGGTTCGCTCCTCGGTGGTTGCATGGGACGGTCGGTCGCAGCCGATTGCACCAGCGACGGGCACCGGCCGACTTGATCTCCGGCAAGGATCCGCCGCCCGCTCACCCCGTACGGGGCAGCTTGGGCGTGCGCCAGGTGCCGGGTTCCGCCACCGCGCCTTCCAGAGCGGTCTTGCGGATCTTGTTGGTCGGGGTCCGCGGCACCTCGGCGCGCACCGCGATGTACGCCGGCAGCATGTAGCGCGGCATCGCGCCGATCAGGCGCTCGTACAGGTGCGCCGGATCGACTTCCTCGCCCGGCCGCGGCACGACGACGAGCAGGATTTCCTGCCCCGCGACCGGATCCGGCACGCCGATGGCGGCGCATTCTGCGACTCCGGGCTGCTGCACGATCACCGCCTCCAGCGCCGAGGAGGAGATGTTCTCGCCCATGCGCCGGATCGTGTCGCGGATCCGATCGACGAACTCGAAGGTGCCGTCGTCGTGGCGGATCATGGCGTCCCCGGTGCGATACCAGCCGTCGACGATCGCCCGGGCGGTCTGCTCGGGTCGGTTCAGGTACCCGGAGGTCATCAGCGCCCGGTGCGGCGGCCGGATCCACAGTTCGCCCGCCGTGCCGTTGGCGACTTCGGCGCCACTGTCGTCGCAGATCCGCGCCTGGTAGCCGCGCCGCAGCCGCCCGCACCAGCGCCGGTCCAGGTCCTGCGTCATCGGCCAGCGCAGCACGATCGGGAAGCCGGCCTCGGTGCTGCCGTAGGAGTCGGCGACATGGCAGCCGAAGCGCTCGGCGAAGCGCGCGTTCATCCGCCCGCTGTGGCTGCCGAACACCAGCCGCAGCGGGTTGATGGCATCGTCGTCGCGCTCGACCAGCGGCAGGAGCAGGGCGACGTAGGCGGTGGTGCTGGTGCAGCCGTGCCGGCGCACGTCTTCCAGGAAATGCGCGGCGGAAAACTTCTCGCGCAGCACCACCCGCCCGCCCACATCGCACATCACCGGCATCGGCGAGCGCCCGGTGACGTGGAACATGGCGTGGCACAGGTAGATGGTGTCGGCCGCGGAGAACCAGGACCGCGGCAGGCGGCCGATGATTGCGCTCATCTGCGCCCAGGTGACGATCACGCCCTTGGCCGGGCCGGTGGTGCCCGACGTATAGATGATGCAGGACGGCGCCTCGGGAGCGGGAAACGTGATGTCGTCCGGTGCGCATTGGGCCGCGCCTGGGCCATCGCGCCCGACGACCTGGACCTGCAACCCGGCAATGCGCTCGGCGCCGACGAGATCGCGCGACTCCGGACGCACGAAGCACAGCCGCGCAGCGGCATCGGTGAGCGCGTGGGTGAGGAAGCTGCCGCGCAGTTCCGGGTTGACCGTCACCTCGCACGCGCCGATGCAACTGGCCGCATGCCAGAGCATGTGCGCGTCGATCGACTGCGGCAGCATCGAGATCACCCGATCCCCGGGGCGCACGCCCAGATCGCGCAGGTGCCTCGCCCAGCGCCGGATGCCGTCGAGCATCTGCCCGTAGCCGACCTTGCGGCCGGTGACTTCCTCCAGGAACGGCCGGTCCGGATCGCGCCCGGCCCAGTAGGCGATCCGGCGCGGAACCACGTACGCCGGATCGAGCGCCAGGACGCCGGCGTCGTCGTCCCCGGGCGGCACCGAAAAGTCGGCAGCGGCAGAGTAGATAACTGCGTGGCGCAGGCCGGGATCCTTCATCGTGGCGTCATTGTCCAGGGGCTGGGACGGGGACGAACGCGGGTTCGCGACTGAACGAACATGCACTCACCGGGCCGGCCCGTCGGCGTCGAAGAACGGAAACTTCGCGTCGACGCCGCCGTCGACCACCAGCACGCGGCCGGTGATGTACGCGGACAGCCCGCTCGACAGGAACAGCGCCGCGGCGGCGATGTCGTCCGGCTCGCCCAGCCGCCGTAGGGGAATGCCGCGCGCCGATACCGCGGCGTCCTGGCTGCTCATCGAGGCGTGCAGGCGCGGGGTGTGGATGGCACCCGGCGCGATCGCATTGACGCGCACGCCCTTGCCGCCCAGTTCGACGGCGAGCGTGCGCACCCAGGACATGAGCCCGGCCTTGGCTGCGCCGTAGGCACCATGCATCGGCGCCGCGTCCAGGCCACTGACCGAGGCGATGAAGACCATCGTCCCCGCGCCGCGGGCGACGAGCCGGCGCCCGACGAGTTGTCCCAGCAGGTACGCATGGCGCAGGCAGATGGCGAACTGCCGATCCCAGGTCGCATCGTCGAGATCCAGGGCCGGCGCCCATTCGGCCAGGCCGACGATGTCGATCAGGCCGTCGATCCGATCCAATGCCCGCTCGGCTTCGACGACCAGTGCCTCGGCGCCTTCGCGCCGGGTGATGTCGCCCTGCCAGGCGATGCCGCCGACCTGCCCGGCGACCTGGCTCGCCCGCTCGCCGTCGATGTCGGCGCAGACCACGCGCGCGCCGCACTGGGCGAGCGCGTGCGCGGCCTGCCGGCCCATGCCGTAGCCCGCGCCGGCGACGATGAAACCCTTGTCGGCCAGGCGCAGCAGGCCGGGATAATCGGGTACCGGAAAACCGTCGGTGTCGGTCATGCTCATCCCTCTTCGTCGGCGGGTTGCAGTCGGCCCGGTTGCCGCGGGCCTGCGGTGCACCGCGGCGTGGCTCCGCCCTCCCGGCCTCAGTCGGCGGCGGATCCCGCCGCGTTCATGTCCGCATAGGTCGCGCTGATCGCCGGCACGCGCATCTTCGCGCCCGTGCCGCCGTCCACGTCGAGCACCGTGCCGGTCATGAAGCCGGCATCGTCGGAGGCCAGGAAGGCCACCGCCGCGGCGATGTCCTCCGGGCGCCCGGGGCGCTGCAGGATCTGGTTCGCGCGCATCTCCGGCCCGGCGATCGGATGCTCGTGCAGGCGCGCATTCTGCTCGACCTGGATCGCACCGACGCGCACGACGTTGGAACGGATCCCGTGCGCGGCGAAGTCGACCGCCATCTGCCGCGAGAGCGCCTCCAGCGCCGCCTTGGCGCTCGCATAGGCCGGCATGCCCGGCACGGCGCGCATCGCCGCCTGCGAGGACAGGTGCACGAACGCGCCGCCGTGCGCCCGCATGTGCGCGAGCGCGTGCCGGGCGAACCACAGCGGCCCGTACAGCCCCACGCGCAGGTGGCGATCGAGCGCTTCGTCGGTCTCCTCGGCGGTGGGCCGCTCGCCGCCGCCGCGGATGTGGTCGATGGCGGCGGCGTTGTTCACCACGATGTCGATCCGGCCGTGGATCCGCGCCGCGACCTCCACGACCGACCGCACGTCGGCCTCGACGCCGACATCGGCGCGCAGGAACTCCGCCCGGGCTCCGCGCGCCCGAATCGCCTGTGCCGCCGCCTCGCCGCGGTCGGCGCTGCGGCCGCAGCCGATGACGATTGCGCCTTCCTCGGCCAGGCGCGCGGCGATGGCCACGCCCATGCTCTGGGTGGCGCCGGTGACGATGGCGACCTTGCCGTTCAGTCCGCGCATGACCAGTGGCGTGCTCCGGTTATCCGGCCCCGGATTGTACGCCGCACCGGCCGCGGGTGTCCGGTGCGGATCAGAATGCGGCGAGGCGCTGGATGAACCAGAACGCAGCCGTCGCGCCGCAAGCATAGGCGAGCAGCGCCCGCAGGCGGGCCGGAACGGCCATCGGGGCCGGCCATGGGCCTGCAAGCAGCGCGCGCCGCACGAGCACGGCCAGGGCAAGCACCGCGGCGACGAAGGCCAGTTGCCCGATCTCGACGCCGAGATTGAAGGCGGCGAGCGCGAGCGGCACGTCGCCGTGCGGCAGGCCGGTGTCGCGCAGTGCGCTGGCGAAGCCGAAGCCGTGCAGCAGCCCGAAAGCGACCGAAACCAGCCCAGGACTGCGCCAGGCAAGCGTGTGCGGCCGGTTACGGACGATCTCGGCGGCCAGCATGGCGATGCTGAGCGCGATGCAGGCCTCCACGGGCGCCGTGGGCACGCGCACGAGATCGAGCGCGGCGAGCGCGAGCGTGAGCGAGTGGCCGAGCGTGAAGCCGGTGATCGCGAGCAGCAGCCGGCGCCCGGTGCCGGCGACGAACATCAGGCACAGCACGAACAGCAGGTGGTCCGAGCCCGTCATGATGTGGTGGACGCCCAGGCCGGCATAGTCGGCGGCGGCATGCCATCGCGAGCGTGCCGCGGGCAGCCGCCAGTCGCGCTCGTCCGGTGCGCCGACATGGCTCATCACCTCGCCGTCGGCGAAGGCGACCCGGTACAGGGTCGTCAGCGCCGGATTGTGCTGCGGCCAGCGCAGGCCGATCCGCTCGCCGCGCAGCGCCGTGCAGCGCACGGTGCGTTGGAATGCGAACGCACCGGCCACCGGCTCCGCACGCACGGCGCCGGTGGCGACGCAGGTCGCCGGCAGCGCGGGCTCCGGCACGGCCGATTCGGGCAGCACCCGCGGTACCTGCCAGCGCATGCGGAATTCGCCCGCGCGGATCTCATCCACCTGCAGGTAGACCGGCCAGGCGGCATGGGCAAGCGCCGGCGCAACCGGCACCAGCAACGACAGAAGCACTACCGCGCGCGCCATTCGCCAGCACGAGGCGATCAGCCTCGTCGTCGCGCTACCATGCGGCAAGGGAGGCATCGCCGCGCGCGTCATTCGCTCGCGCCCGGTTTCGCCAGGCGCCGTTCGACCCGGTAGCCGGCGACGACCTCGTCGATCAGCCGGCGCTCGTTGTCCTGGGCGCGCTCGCGCCGCAGATCGTCCTCGACCCGGGCACGCGCCTTCGCCAGCGGGATCAGCCTGGCCGGCGAATGCCGCACCAGCATCACCAGGTGCGCGCCGTACTGCGACTGCAGCGGCCCCTGCCAGCGCCGCCCGTCCACCGGGAGCGCGAACAGCGCCCGGGCCATGTCGGCGCCGAAATGGCCGGCGAGCAGCGGCTCGCCGCTGTCGACGTAATTGACCTGGTACAGGAACCGCTCGCCAAGGCCGGGGCCCTCGTCGAAAGCGGCCGGGGCATTGCCCATGCGCTGCTGCAGCGCACGGGCGCGATCGAGCGCGGCGGGCATCCCGGTGTCGCCAGCGCGGAAGAAGATGTGGGCGAAGGTCAGCGCCGCGGGCTCGGTGTAACGATCCGGATGCGCCTGATAGTGACGGGCGATGTCGTCCTCGCCGGGCACGGCAGCCTCGGCGGCGACGCCGCGGTTGATGAAGCGGACCTTCTGGATGAGCCGCTGGCGGATGACGTCGTCGTCCCGATCCAGGCCCAGCAGCCGCGCCTCGCGGTACAGGACCTCGTCGCGGACGTACTCCTGCACCAATGCGTCGAGCTGCGACTGCGACAGGGCGTCGAACTGGCGGCCGACGTCGTCGTCGGCGAACCGGCGCAGGCGGAACTGCAGGAACGTGAGCAGGCGCTCCCGATCCACGACGATGGTACGGCCGTCGTCGGGCGGCGCGGGGGCGAGGACGGCATGCACCGCGAACAGCAACGCGCCGATGACGGCGAAATGCAGCAGCGGCTCATGCCACCAGCGCCGCCCCGCGGCGGGCGGGGCATCCGCCGCGGCGCGGGGATTCGGGTCCGAGGGTGCGAGCACGTCGGGCAAGGCGTCCCAGGGGGCGCGGTTCCAATCAGTTCGCTGGCGTGTACCAGATCGGCGAGGTGTAGGCGCGGTCCTGTTCCACGGCGTCCACTTCGGCGGGCAATTCGAATCCGAAGCGCACGGCGTCGTAGGCCGGCCAGCGCGGCGTGGGGATCTCCAGCACGCGCAGGTAATAGAACGCCGGCCGCGCCGGATCGAAGTCCGGATCGGTCCAGGCGACCGCGAGTTCGGGCGCGCCGATGTCGTTCGTATAGCTGGCGTTCTTCACGTCCACCGTATTGCCCACCGCTGTACGCGCGCGGCCATCGGCGTCGATGGCGCGGCCGCCGGAGACGGCGACGTCGTAGATCTGTTCATGCACGGCGCCATCCGCATCGAGCCAGCCCTTCACCACCTGGGCCCGGTCGAGATTGGCGCCCTGCGGATCGCGGGCGACGTGGATCAGGAACGAGGGCGCCTTGCCGGCGGGCGCCTGGGTGAGATCCCCGCCCATCGGCACGCCCTTGCGGTTGCCAATCCGGGCAGGGTCCGGGTTGACCGCATCCTGGGCGGAGAAGCGCCAGCCGCCGAAGAAGCGCACCACCATCCGCGGCCCGGTGGTGGCGTAGGTCTCGCGCCGCTTCATCGCCTCGAACAGCGCCTCGCGGGTGTTGTCGGGCGCCCAGACCGCGGCCATGCCCGCAGTCAGTTCGCGCAGGGTGAGCTGGTGCTCGTGCAGGCCGCCGCTGCCCGCCGACATCCAGGTTTTCAGGTAGCGATCCGCGCTCGGCTCGCGGTCGCTGGTCTTGCCCCAGAAGTTGTCCTCCTCGGCGGTGGACAGCCCCGTGTGCGAGTCGGTGCTGCCGACGAGGCCGAACTTGAACGGGTTCTCGCCCAGGCGGCTGCCGAGCGCCAGCCCGGTCTTGAGCGCTTCGCGCACGTACTCGCCGGCGAACCAACCGCTCTCGTGCTTCTTCGAACCGCCCAGGTTGCTCCAGTCCCAGTCGCCATAGGATGCGAATTCGTCGTTCGGCGACAGGAACGGGTGCGATTCGCTGTCGCCCTTGATCTGCGTGGCTTCCACCAGCGGCTCCCAGCGCGCGCGGGTGCGCGCGTACTCGCGCGTGATCGCCTTGCCGTGCGAGTCCAGCGGCCGGAACATCAGCCCGCCGCTCATGTTCGAGTTGTGCGGGATGTCGATTGCGTGCCCGCCCAGGCGGGTCTCGTAGTCGTCCAGGAATTTCCACAGGTCCTCGGGCCGGGGGCTGTCCACGGCGCTGAACGGCAGCGCACGGGTGGCGGTCGGCGCGGCGTCGCGGAACAGGACGTTGCGGTGCAGGTTGTCGCCGTCGGGCATCGAGGTCCATTCGTAGCCGATGAACGTGGTGAAGCGGCCCGGGTCGTTGAAACGGTCCGCGGTCTGCGCGTATTCCTGCCACACCGAGTGCGAGAACGCCTCCGGCAGCAGTTGCTCGCGCACGCCGCCCTGGATGTAGGGCGCCCATTCGCGCAGCACCTCGATGTAGCGCCCCTGGCTGCGCATCGAGCGCCAGCGGCGCAGGATCTCCGACTGCATGAGCAGCGGATCCTCGCGGTCGATCTTCGCCATCAGGCCGAGGAACTCGGCGTGGTCGGATACCATCAGGAAATCCAGAGGCCTGCCCAGCCGCACCTGCATGCCGTTCTGGGCCTGGATCGTCTCGCCGCGCGCGAACCGGTAGGCGTCC
The DNA here is from genome assembly GCA_050183625.1 of Gammaproteobacteria bacterium. GTDB lineage: Bacteria > Pseudomonadota > Gammaproteobacteria > JADZEE01 > JADZEE01 > JBFXBD01. Next base: position 9,154 of record JBFXBD010000078.1, on the reverse strand, counting down.
TCGGGCGTCAGCAGCCGGTTGCCGAAGCTGTTCGCGTCGATCGAGTAGCTGGTGTGCAGGTGCAGATCGCCCCAATGGACATGGGTCCGCACGGGTTCGCCGGCGTAGGGGCTGTAGCTCGCCGCGGAAGGCGGGCCATCGGCACCGGCTGCGGCGGCGGACAGCCCCAGAAGCAGTGCGAAAGGAATGCTTGCGCGGATGGACATGCGGGTCTGGCCTCCCGTGTTGGCTCGCCGGCAGCCAAATGATGCGTTGTCAATTTCCCCGGTGAGACGCTACAGTCTCGCCGGGGAGTGTAAGCGGCACGGCCCGGATGGACAATCCGATCAACCCGCGGGCACTGCCCCAAGATGTATTCGAAACAGACTTATCGGGGGGCAGGCGGATGCGCGCACTCGCAGCGGGGCTCGGGTACCTGGTATTGACGGTGGCGCTCGTCGCGCCCGGGGGCGCATCCGCGGAGCCGGATCCGCGGGCGGGTGAGAAGCGCTGGCCACAGCGCGTCGTACCGCCGGCCGGCGCGCCGAACGTGCTCATCTGGATGCAGGACGACGCCGGCTTCGCGCACTCGCGCGCCTACGGCGGCCTGGTCGACACGCCGACGATCGATCGGCTCGCCGCCGGTGGCCTGCGCTACACCAACTTCCACACCACCGCGCTGTGCTCCGCCACGCGCGCGTCCCTGCTCACCGGGCGCAATTCGCACGCGGTCGGCGTCGGCTCGCACGCGGCCGCCACTGCCGCCTATCCGGGCTACGACTCGCGCATCCCGCGCAGCGCGGCGACGATTGCGCGCGTGCTGCAGACCCACGGCTACGCCACCTACGCGCTGGGCAAGTGGGATCACCTGCCGTCGGAGCACGTGACCACCTCCGGCCCGTACACCTATTGGCCGACCGGGCAGGGATTCGATCGGTTCTACGGCTTCCTGGCCGCCGACGCCGACAACTTCCGCCCGGTCATGTGGCTGGACCAGGCGCCGGTGGATCCGGCCCGCGGCCGCGACGACTACCACCTGTCCGCCGATCTTGCCGACCGCGCCATCGACTGGATTTCGGAATTGCAGTCGGTGACGCCGGAACGACCGTTCTTCATGTACTGGGCCACGGGCGCCGTGCACGCACCGCACCATGCGCCGCGCGCCTATATCGAAAAGTACCGGGGACGCTTCGACATGGGCTGGGACGAGGCGCGCCGGATCATCCTCGCGCAGCAGAAGAAGCTCGGCATCGTGCCTGGATCGGCAAAGCTGCCGCCGCGACCGGAGTTCATCGCCGCGTGGAACTCGCTCGGCGCGGATCAGAAGAAGCTCTACGCCCGCGCAATGGAGGTGTTCGCGGCACAGTTGACCCATGCCGATCACGAGTTCGGCCGCATCGTCGACACCCTGGCCCGGCTCGGCGAACTGGAGAACACGATCATCCTCATCACCTCGGACAACGGTGCCAGCGGCGAGGGGTCGCCGACCGGCACCTATTCCGAGTACCGGTTCATGAACGCGATGACCACGCCCGACGCGATCAACCAGCGCTACATGGAAAAATGGGGCGGGCCGGGCACCTACCCGCACTACCCGATCGGCTGGGCGATGGCGGGCAACACGCCGTTCAAGTTCTGGAAGCAGACCAACCACGAGGGTGGAACGCGCGATCTGCTGGTGGCGCACTGGCCCAAGGGGATCCGGGACGCTGGTGCCCTGCGCACCCAGTTCCACCACATCAACGACATCTCGCCCACGCTCATGGCCGCGATCGGCATCGAGCCGCCCGGGGAAGTGGACGGCGTGGCGCAGCAGCCGATCGACGGCGTGAGCATGACCTATTCCTTCGACCAGCCCGCTGCGCCGACCGCCAAGCAGGTGCAGTATTTCGAGATGTTCGGCAACCGCGCCATCTGGGCCGGCGGCTGGAAGGCCGTGCTGCTGCACAATCCGCGCGCGTGGGAGATCACGGCGCCCAGGCGCGATGTGAGCTGGGAGGGCTGGGAACTCTACGATCTCGCGACCGACTTCAACGAACTGCACGACCTGGCTACGCGCCGGCCGGAAAAGCTCGCCGAGATGGTGGCGCTGTTCGATGCCGAGGCGCGCCGCAACCACGTGTATCCCATCATGCCGGACGCGCGCGAGTACGCCGCGAAGCTGATCGCGGACCGGATGGCGAGCAACGGCGGCCGCTACGTCTACACCCGCGAAGGCGGCCAGCGCATCCCCGAGCGCGCCGCGCCGCCCATCCTCAACCGCGGCCACACCATCGGCGCCGATATCGACGTGCCGGTGCAGGGTACCGACGGCGCGATCGTGGCCCAGGGTGGCAACATGGGCGGCTGGGCGCTGCATGTGGCCGGCGGGCGCCTGACCTACAGCTACAACTACTTCGGCGACGAGCTGTTCCAGGTCCGGGCATCGGCGCCGCTTGCGCCCGGCAGGCGACATGTCGAGGCGAAGTACGTCAAGACCGGCGACACGGCGGGCGAGGTCGCGTTGTCGGTGGACGGCACCGAGGTGGCGCGCGGACCGATCCCCCGCGTCAACCCGATGGCGTTCTCGCTCACCGAGACCCTGGACGTCGGCACCGACTGGGCCGCGCCCGTGGTGGCGGACTATGCCGCCCGGCCCGAGTTCACCGGCGGCATCGACCGGGTGACGATCGAAGTGGCGCGCTGATCGGCCGGGGCATTCAGCTCGCACCGCTCGGGGTGGCCGGCGCCCCGAGCGTGTTCGTGTCCCGGATCACGCGGCAGAATTCGATCCGGTTCCAGTCCGGATCGTACAGCCACAGGATCTCCGTGTCGGCGTTCACCCGCACGCCATCCTCGCGCAGCCGGCACCCCTCGACCGGCTCGGCGTCGTCGAAGATCGCCCCGCGCGCCTGCAGTTCGCGCCGCAGGGCGCCGAGATCCGCCGCGGTCAGGAACGCCACGTAGGCATTGCGATCGTTGTCTTCGCGCCGGCGCTCGACGCCATGATCCAATGCGGTGAGCCAGACCTTGACGCCGGCCATCCGGAAACCCGCCACCGGGCGCTCCGAGCCGGTCAGGCCGGTGTCCAGACCGAGAAAGAACGGCTCGATGCGGAACACCCGGCGGTACCACTGCACGGACGCGGCCACGTCGCGCACGCGCAGCGTGACGGTGGTACGTGCGTGCGCGAATACGCCGGCATCCCGGGCCGCCGGGCCTGGGTGGTTCGCGTCCATGGCGACGGATCTCAACCGCGCGGCAGGCCGGCCATCAGTTCGAGGACCTCGTCCGTGGGGTTCCCGATGGTGACGCCGGTGTAGCCCGAGTCCAGCCAGGGCTTCCAGCGCTCCCGGATCCGCGCCGGCGGGCCGACCAGCGAGCCTTCGTCGATGTACTCGTCCGGCACCGCCGCGGCGGCCTCGTCCTTGCGCCCGGCCAGGAACAGCTCCTGGATCCTGGCCGCCGCCTCGGGATAGCCGCGCTTGACCATGGTGTCGTAGTGGAAGTTCTTGTTCCTGGCGCCCATGCCGCCGACGTACAGCGCCGTGTGCGGCTTCAGCGCGTCGAGCGCGGTCTTCACGTCGTTGCCCACGGACACCGCCACGCCTCCCTGGATCTGGAAGTCCTTGCGCGTGCGGCCGTCCGTGCGGCGCGCGAGTCCCTCGTCGATGATCGGACCATACACCTTCATGAACCCCGGCCAGCGCGCGTTCGGCAGCCAGCCGTCGGCGATCTCGGCCGTCATGCGGATGTTCAGATCGGTGGCGGTGCCGAGGAAGATCGGGATGTCGGGGTTGCCGTGCATGATGTTCTTCAGCGGCTTGCCCAGGCCCGTGGATCCGGGGCCGCGCCAGGGCAGGGAGATCTCCTTGCCCTCGTAGGCCACGGGCGCGTCGCGCCTGAAGATCCTGCGCACGATCGCCACGTAGTCGCGGATGCGGTAGTTCGGCCGCCCCCAGGGCTCTCCGTACCAGCCCTCGACGATCTGCGGGCCGGACACGCCGATGCCCACGATCACCCGGTTGCCGCCGGCCATGGCGTCGATGGTCTGCGCGCACATCGCCAGGTTCGCCGCGGTGCGCGCGGCGAGCTGGACTACGTTGGTGGCCAGCTTGATCTTCTTCGTATGCGCGGCGATGAAGGCGAGCGGGGTGAGGGCGTCCGAGCTGTAGGACTCCGAGGTCCAGACCGCGTCGTAGCCGAGCGCCTCGGCGCGCTGGATACGCTCGATTGGGAGATGCAGGGTCGCGCCGGCGTAGCCCAGGCCGATGCCGAGTTTCATGTGCGGTGCTCCGGTGTGGAACACGGCAGCCCGGCCGCCGTGTCGAATGAATAGGACCCCGCCGGGCGCGTGCCCGGCGGGGCGCTGCCGTCAGCCGTTGATGACCTTGCCGACCGCCTCGACCGCGGCATCGTTGCCGCGGGTGAGGATGAGGGAGTCGAAGCCGGTATCCGCCCAGGCCTTCCAGCGTTCCTTGATGCGCTCGGGCGGGCCGATGACGCCGCTCTCGTCGACGTACTCGTCCGGCACCGCCGCGGCGGCCTCGTCCTTGCGCCCGGCCAGGAACAGCTCCTGGATCCGCTCGGCCGCGTCCACGTAGCCGCGCTTGCGCATGGCCTGGTTGTGGAAGTTCTTCTCCTTGGCGCCCATGCCGCCGACGTACAGGGCGATGTTGGGCTTGGACGCGTCGAGCGCGGCGCGCACGTCGTCGGTCACCTGCACGTTGACCGAGCCGATGACCTGGAAGTCCTTGCGCTGCTTGCCGTCCTTGCGCCGCGCCATGCCCTCCTGGATGAGCGGCTCGTAGACCTTCATGCAGCCCGGCCAGCTCGACATGCACATCCAGCCGTCGGCCACCTCGGCGGTCATGCGGATGTTCAGCTCGGTGGCAGTGCCCAGCACGACCGGGATGTTCGGGTTGCCGTGCATGATGTTCTTCAGCGGCTTGCCCAGGCCGCTCGCGCCGGGGCCGTTGTAGGGCAGGGAGATCTCCTTGCCCTCGTGCGCGGCCGGCGCCTCGCGGGCGAAGATCTTCTTGATGATGGCGACGTAGTCGCGCATGCGGTAGTTCGGCCGCCCCCAGGGCTGGCCGTACCAGCCCTCGACGATCTGCGGCCCGGACACGCCGATGCCGATGATGACGCGGTTGCCGCCGGCCATCGCGTCGATCGTCTGCGCGCACATGGCCAGGTTGGCCGGCGTGCGCGCGGCGAGCTGCACGATGCCGGTGCCGAGCCTGATGCGCTTGGTGATCGCCGCGAGATACGCGAGCGGGGTGATGGCGTCGGAGCTGTAGGTCTCCGCCGTCCACACCGAATCGAAGCCGAGTTCCTCTGCGCGCAGGATGCGCTTGATCGGCAGCTCCAGCTTGGCTGCCGCGTAACCGATGCCCAATCCGACCTTCATGTTGCGATGTCTCCCGTTGTCGTTCGGCCGTCGAACTACTTCGCCGCGGCCTGCGTGCGGCGCTTCTCGCGCAGTTCGAGGAAGTCCTCGGAGGCGAACAGGGCAAGCTGCTGCGTCAGCTCGCGCCGGATCGCGGCGCGGATCCCGTCCGCCCACAACTCGTCCACCAGTTCCTTGCCGGCCAGCACGGCACGGCCGGGATTCTTCGCGATGCGGGCCGCAATCTCGAAGGCCTTGGCGTCGACCTCCTCGGGCGGCAGCAGGAAGTCGATGAGTCCCCACTCGTAGGCGGTCTTGCCGTCGATCGAATCGCCGGACATGAGCAGGTACTTGGTGCGGGCCGGGCCGATGAGGCTCGCCGCCAGCGCCGAGCCACCCTGGTCCACGGCCAGGCCGTACTTGCACTCGGGCAGGGAGAACTTCAGATCGGTGGAGCCGATGCGGAAGTCGGCGATCATCGCCAGCTCCGCGCCGCCGCCGATCGCCGCTCCGCGCACCGCGGCGATGTAGGGCTTGCCCAGGTCCAGCAGGCCGCGGATCTGCGCCTGGCCGGCCTTCATGAACTCGTAGTGGCTCATGCCCGGTGGCCGCTCGCCCATCTTGCGCACGTCGCGGCCGGTGCAGAACGACCGGCCTTCGCCGCGCAGCAGCAGTACCTTGAACTCGCGCGAGTCGCGCGCCCATGCCAGGGCCTGGATCAGCTCGGCACTGGCCTCGTCGTCGAAGGCATTGTGCACTTCGGGCTTGTTCAGCGACATGACGCAGACGCCGTCGCGGATTTCCTTCTTCACGTACATTCCGGGCGCTCCTCGGTGGTCATCGAAATGGCTGGAGACGGGACCGCGCGCCGGTTGCCGGCGGCGGATTTGGATGCAATGGCGGCCGGGCCTGCGCCGCAGCGGAAAGCTAGCAGCAATCCGCCTGCCGTTCCAGCGCCAGCACCGCCATTGCCAGGCCGAACCGGAACCGGGCCCGGCAGAGGGTCGTTCGTCGTCGCGAGCGTAGCGAAGCGACCCAAGCGGCGCCGATTTGGTCCAGGCCGCCTGGATTGCCGCAGCCGCTGCGCGGCCTCGCAATGACGGAGCGATTCATGGCTGGCGCGCGCGGAGCGACCCAAGCGGCCTCGATGCCGCCGGCAGCGCGTGGATTGCTTCGTCGCTTCGCTCCTCGCAATGACGGGGTGCGCGGCGTCGGCCGGTCAGAGCCACTTGATGAAGCCGCCGTCGTTGTCGCAGCGCGCCAGGACCCGTGATTGCACCTCGCCGCCCGCATAGCGGAAATGGCGGATCTCCGGCGGTGCGCGCTTGCCCTGGTCGAGTTCGGCCTGGCGGCTGCGCGCGTCGAGGGCGGACCAGTACTCGATGCCGATCCGGTGGATGAGCCGGTGCCGCGAGGCCGCCAGCAGCATCTGCTCCAGGCGCTGCATCTCCTCGGCGGAGAAGTAATACAGGACCACCGAATGCAGCAGGCACAGGGGCCCGCCGCCATCGGCCAGCAGCGCCGGCAGGTGGTCAAGCGCATTGCCGCGCAGGAACCGCGGCGGGTCGGATCGCAGCAGTCCGATCGCCGCCTCGAAATTGCGCCGGCGCTCGAGTTGTTCCGGCCACAGGTTCGCCAGCAGCCAGCGGTACTGGTCGGGGTCGTCGACGTCGATCAGGTTCAGGTCGATGCCGATGCGGGCGGCCACGGCCGGTACGCCAGCCGGCATGGATGCGCGCACCACCTCGGGCGCGCCCTGGACCTCGCATTTCAGGTGCACCGGGGAGTGCGGATCACCCACCGTCCCGGCCGCGCCATAGTCGTAGTGGAAATGGCCGAACATCAGGTTGAAGCCGACGCTGCAGCCGGCCTCGACGAGCGTCATCGGCGCCCCCGCATCGCGCGCCGCGAGCGCGATCGGCGGCAGCACCAGCGCCGCGCGACCCGGCGCCGTGTACTGGATGGGGCGCGTGGCGACGATTTCGGCAATCGCCTGCGCGCGGTCGAGGCAGAACGCGCGCAGCCCGGGATACAGATCCGCGGCCACTGCCGGACGGCCGGTACAGATCGGATGATGCCGTGCCAGCGCCGTGTCCGGCTCGCCGAGCAGCAGGTAGTTGGCCGCGCCGAGCACGGCGATGTCCGGGATCTGGTTCGGGGCGGTGTGCGCGGCGAGTTCGAGCATGTCGATGTCGCGCGCCATCAGGCCGCACAGCGCCGCATACATCGGCGCGCCGGCGTGCACCAGCGTGGCCTCGTGCAGCCGGCACTCGGCGGCGTAGCGTTCCAGGCGCTCGGGGATCCCCATGGAATGGCTCCGTTTCGTTCGTAGGTGTGTACAGCGGCGGCGCGGGCACGAATATACTCCGTCCACGAACACAGGCTGGAGAGTCAGATGAATGCACTGCCGGACTTCGACGGATTGCTGCACTGGGAACGCCTGAACGCCTGGCTGCAATTGCAGGCCGTGCCGGGCAGCGGGCCGGTCACGGCCGTCGAGCGCCTGACCGGCGGCTCGCAAAACAACCTGTTCGTGTTGACGCGCGGCGGCGAGCGCATCGTGCTGCGCCGCCCGCCCAAGCACCTGCGCGCGAACAGCAACGAGACGATGCTGCGCGAGGCGCGCGTGCTGAAGGCCCTGGCCGGCAGCGAGGTACCCCATCCACGCCTGTACGCGGCGTGCGCGGACGAATCCGTGATCGGTGCCTGTTTCTACCTCATGGCGCCGCTGGAGGGGTTCTCGCCCATCGGCGCCTTGCCCGGCCGCTATGGCACCGACCCGGCGTGGCGCGCAGCCATGGGGCCGGAATTCGTGCGCGGCGCCGCCGCGCTCGCAGCGGTGGACTACAAGGCCGCCGGGCTGGAAGGCTTCGGCAAGGCCGACCAGTGGCACGCCCGCCAGGTCGACCGCTGGCGTTCGCAGCTCGAAGGCTATGCGAAGCTGCCCGGCTACCAGGGTTCGAGCCTGCCGCATGTCGACGAGGTCGGGCGCTGGCTCGCGGACCACCTGCCCGCCGACGGCCGCATCGGCATCATCCACGGCGACTACCAGTTCCCGAACGTCATGTTCTCGCACGAGGCCCCGCGCATCACCGGGCTCATCGACTGGGAGCTGTCGACGCTCGGCGACCCGCTGCTGGACCTGGGCTGGGTGCTGACGAGCTGGGCGGAGCCAGGCGATCCGCCCGGCCGCACGCCCAATGTCGAACCCTGGGATGGGTTCGTCCCGCGCGCCGAACTCGTGCGCCTGTACGGCGAGCGGACCGGGCGCAACATGGACGCCATGCCCTGGTTCTTCGTGCTGGCCTGCTACAAGCTCGGCTGCATCCTGGAAGGCAGCTACGCCCGCGCCATGGCGGGGCAGGCGCCGATGGACATCGGCACGCGCCTGCATGCGTATGCGGTGTGGCTGTTCACGAAGGCGCGGCAGCTCATTGCCGGCACCTGAGGATGTCGTCGACCGCCGTGGAACGCCCGCGGCCGTTCAGCGTCGCCAGTCGAACGATGGCCGGGGACCTGCGGAGCGTTCGCACGGCCGACGCCTGTCCGCCGCGACCGCAGGCCAGGGCGTACCCCGGCGGCCCGCCACCGCAGGCGCCGCAAGGCATTGACCGCCTGCGGCTTTTCAAGACAAGGCAGCCCTGTCGGCGATTCGCAACGCCAAGTACGTAACAAGTGGCTGCACATACGTTAGTTCTTAAGGGGTGCCGTAAACGTGCTGCAGCCCGAGCTTGAGTCGACCGGACTTCGCCTCGCGCGCCGGATGCGCGCGGCGCGCGTTTGTCGCCAGGAAGTCGATGGCGTTCA
>JBFXBD010000077.1:0-27220 GCA_050183625.1 Gammaproteobacteria bacterium | reverse complement strand
GCGCCTGGGCGAGCGCCTGCCACAGGCGCAGCGCGGCCGGGCCGGCGCGGCAAACCCGGCCACGAACGCGCAGGCGGAGCCGGAACGCACCCGGGGCCGCTGCGCCTTCTGCGGCGACCCGGTACCAGCCGTGGTCGATGTCGAGACGCGCTGCGGCGCCTGCGCCAGCCCCCTGGCGCCGCTGGCGGTGCTGGCGGCGCGTTCCGGCCGCGAACAGCACGGAAGACGCGCCAGCACGCGGGTGCGCAAGTCCGACAGCGCGCGCCTGCACCTGGCGCGCGGGCAGCCGCCGGCGGCCGCGCGGCTGCGGGATCTGTCGCCCACGGGCCTGAGCCTGTTCACCCCGGCCGCGGTCAGCGTCGGCAGCACGGTGCGGGTGGTCGCTCCGGATTTCGACCTGGTGGCGGTGGTGGTCCAGGTCCGGCGCCAGGAGGCGCTGCGGATCGTGCACGCGCGCCTGCTCACCGGCTGGTTCGCCGCCCGCCGCGCGACCTTCGTCTCGATGCGGGTCTGATCCCGCGGCGCCCCGGCGGCGCTTGCAATCGCGGGCGCCGCGGAGGAACCTGCGACCATGCCGGTCGCGAATCCGGGCGCCGTCGATGGCGGCGCCGATCTCGTCCCCGACGGCGGCGCCTGGCGTTGCCGCGGAGCCTGGACCCTGGACCACCTGCCGTCCGTCGAGGCGCGCTGGGCGCAGGGCGGCGCCGCGCGCACCGCCGCCGCGATCGATGCCGGCGGCATCACCGCGCTGGACACCGCCGGCGCGGTGGTGCTCGCGCGCCTCGCCGCTGTGTTGGGCATGGAGCCGGGCCACGCCGACCTCATCGGCCTGCCAGCGGCGCACGCGACGCTGTACGAGACCGCCGCCCGCCACTGGCGCGAGAACCGCATCGGCCCGCCCACGCCGCCGGGTGGAACGCTCGAACGCATCGGCACTGCCGCCTGGGACCGGCTGGTCCAGGGCACCGGCGCGCTGGGATTCCTCGGCGAAAGCACGGTCGCCCTGCTCGGCGCGCTGTCGCGCCCGCGTTCGATCCGCGCCCGCGCGGTGCTGTCGAGCCTGGAGATCGACGGCGTGCGTGCCATCCCGATCATCGGCCTGCTGGCGTTCCTGATGGGCGTGGTGATCGCCTACCAGGGCGCGGCCCAGCTCGCGCGCTTCGGCACCAACATCTTCGTCGTCGACCTGGTGGGCATCTCGATGCTGCGGGAGATCTCGCCGCTGGTGACCGCGATCCTGGTCGCCGGCCGCTCGGGCTCGGCCTACGCGGCGCAGATCGGCACGATGAAGGTCACCGAGGAGATCGATGCCCTGCGCACGCTGGGCCTGGTGCCGATGGATCTGCTGGTGGTGCCGAAGATCCTGGCGCTGTCGATCGCGCTGCCGCTGCTCACCGTGCTCGCCGACGCCGTCGGCGTAGTCGGCGGAATGCTGGTCGCGCTGGTGCAGCTCAAGGTGACGTTTCCGGAGTTCCTGGCCCGGTTCCAGGAGGCGGTGGCGCTCAAGCACCTGCTGATAGGCGTGGCCAAGGCGCCGGTGTTTGCCGCCATCATCGTCCTGGTCGGCTGCCACCAGGGGTTCCGGATCCGCGGCGGCGTGGACGACGTCGGCCGGCGCACCACGATCAGCGTGGTGCAGTCGATATTCCTGGTCATCGTCTTCGACGCCTTCTGCTCCATCGTGCTCAACTGGTGGGACCTGTGAGCGGCGAGCCGATCATCGAGGTCGAGCACGTGCGCACCGCGTTCGGGGCGGCAGTGGTGCACGAGGACGTGAGCCTGGCGATCCGCCGCGGGGAAATCTTCGCAATCGCCGGCGGCAATGGCTGCGGCAAGTCGACGCTGCTGCGCGAGATCGTCGCCCTGCTCGAGCCGGCCGCCGGAACGATCCGCCTGTTCGGCCGCGATCTGCGCGGGATGGACGCCGCCGCGACCATCGGCATGCGCCGGCGCTGCGGGGTGATGTTCCAGTACGGCGCCCTGTTCAGCTCGCTCACGGTACTGGAGAACGTCGCCGCGCCGCTCATCGAGCACACCCGCCTGTCGCGGCCGCTGATCGCCGACATCGCCGCGGTCAAGATCGGCCTCGCCGGGTTCCCCTTCGCCAGCATCCACAAGCTGCCGAACGAGCTGTCCGGCGGCATGCGACGGCGCGCGGCGCTCGCGCGCGCAATCGCGCTGGATCCGGATATCCTGTTCCTGGACGAGCCCACCGCCGGCCTGGACCCGATCTCGGCCCACGTCTTCGACGAGCTGGTGGTCGGCCTGCGCGCGGCGCTGGGGCTGACGATCGTCATGGTGACGCACGACCTGGACTCGCTCTGGCACGTGGCCGACCGGGTGGCGCTGCTCGGCAACGGCCGCGTGCTCGGCCTGGGCACGATGGACGAGCTGGCGCAGTCGGATCGGCCGGAAATCGCCGAGTATTTCAGCGGGCCGCGCGGGCGCGCGGCACGGGAGCAGGCATGGAACCGAAGGTGAACTACGTCCTGGTCGGCGCCTTCGTCGTGGTGCTGGCGCTCGCCTTCGCCGCCGGCGTGATCTGGCTCGGCAAGAGCGACTACCGCAATCTCTACGATCGGTACTATGCCTACATGCGCGAGTCGGTGAGCGGATTGAGCGTGGACGCGGCGGTGGACTACCGCGGCGTGGAGGTCGGGCGGGTGAAGGAGATCATGCTAAATCCCGCCAACACCGAGGAAGTGCGGCTGCTGCTGGAGATCGAGCGCGGCACGCCGGTGAAGCAGGACACGGTGGCCGTGCTGGAGACCCAGGGACTGACCGGCCTGGCGACCATCAACCTGACCGGCGGCACGCGCGGCTCGCCGGATCTCGTGCCCCGCACCGGCGAGGAATACGCCGTCATCCGCACCGGCCCGTCGCTTTTCGCGCGCGTGGACCAGGGCCTGTCCAAGCTGCTGGCGGGAGAGTACGTCACCAACGCGCTGGCCAGCATCGACGCCATGGCGAGCGACGTCAGCGCGCTCGCCAGCGCGGAGAACCGCGCACGGCTCGAACGCATCCTGGCTGATCTGGCGACCGTCACCCACACGCTGGCCGCGCGCCGCGATCGGCTGGATCGCGGCATCGACGATCTGGCGGCCGCCGCTGCGGATCTGGCCGGGACGGCTGCCGCATTGCAGGCCCGCCTGCCCGGCGTGCTGGATCACGCCGATGCCGGTGCCGTGGCGCTGCAGCAGGCGGCGGTGAAGCTGGATCGCACCGCCGGTGCCGCGGAGGGCATGCTCGGCGGCGTGCGCCCGGACGTGGAATTGTTCGCGCAGGAGACCCTGCCGCAGGCCGCCGCGCTGGTGGGCGAGCTGCGGCGTCTGACGGCCACGCTCAACCGCCTGGCCGAGGAACTGGACCGGCATCCGCAGGCCGCCGTCTTCGGCCGCCCGCCGCCGCCGCGGGGGCCGGGCGAATGAGCGCGGGCGCGGGCCGCGCGGCGTCCCTGTTCGCGCTCGTGCTGGCGCTCGGCGCCTGCGCGGCGGCGCGCGTACCGATGTCAGAATTCAGCCTCGCGCCGCCGCTGCCCCCCGCCGCCGCACCGGCGACGGTTGAGCCCGGCGTGCTGGGCGTGGAGCCGATCGAGGCCGCACCCGGCTACGACACCTCCGCCATGCTTTACATCGCCCGGCCGCTCGAACTTGGCCGGTTCGCGGCCCATCGCTGGGTCGACACGCCGGCACGCATGCTGCTCGGGCCACTGGTGGAGTCCCTGGCCGCGCGCGGGCGCTGGCAGGCGGTGGTCGCGCTGCCGGCGATCGCGCGGGTGCAGTGGCGACTGCGATTGTCGGGCCTGCGCCTGCAGCAGGAGGTCGATACGGCACCAGGGCAGATCCGGCTCGGCGTGCGGGCGGAGATCGCGGACGCCGCGACCCGGCGCCTGGCCGGCGCGCGTACGTTCGAGGTAGTCGAACCCCTGGGGGACGACGGCCCCGATCACGGCGCCGCCGCGGCCAATCGCGCCGCGGCACGCCTGTTCGACGACATCGGCGCGTGGGCGGCTGGCGTCGTTCCCTGATCGTCGCCGTCATCGCACGCGCAGCGAAGCGATCCGCGCAGCGCCGGCTCGGCCCAAATCCGTCATTGCGAGGAGCGAAGCGACGAAGCAATCCACGCGCTGCCGGTGGCATCGTGGCCGCGTGGGTCGCTTCGCTGCGCTCGCGACGACGTAGGGGTGGTTCATGGCTTCAATCTGCCGGAGCCTGGGCCGGTTCGGGCTCGCGACGACGATCGTTCATCGCTTCAATCGGCCGGAGCCAGGCCCGGTTCGGCCTCGCGATGATGGACGGGGCGCGAAGGATCAGGTGCCGCGCGGGATCCGGATCCGCACCCGCGTGCCGCGCCCGGATCGCGAATCGACGGTGACGTCGCCGCCGAGGAACCCGATCCGATCGCGCAGGTGGAACAGCCCGTAGCGCGGCTCCTCACCCTCGGGCACGGCGTTCGGGTCGAAGCCCTCGCCGTCGTCCTCCACGTCTATCAGGTAATCGGCCCCGTCGGCGATGCCGTGCACGGACACGCGCCCGGCGCGCGCGTGCTTGCGCACGTTGGCAAGCAGCTCGCGCACCGCCTGGAAGGCGACGACCTGCAGCGTGCGCGGCAGCCCGGCCGCGGCCTCGTCGAGACGCACGGCGCATACCAGGCCCGCTTCGCGCGCGACCCGCTCCCCCAGCCACTCGAGTGCCGGCGCCAGCCCGAGGTCGTACAGGATCGGCGGGCTGATTTCGAACACCAGCGTGCGCGACTCGTGCACCATCTTGTCGAGCAGGACACGCAGGTCCTCCAGCGCGGCCGCTTCATCGGTGCCCGCGATCCGCGGCAGCGCCGCGAGCTTCATCTTCGCCAGCGCCAGATCCTGCACGATGGTGTCATGGAGCACCTGCGAGAAGCGCTTGCGCTCGCGCTCCTCGACCAGCGACAGTTCCGAAAGCACGCGGCGCAGGCGCCGCTCGCTGGCTTCGCGCTCGATCTCGGCCGCGGCGCGGGCGGCGAAGATGTCCAGGATCCGCAGCGTGGAGTCGGGATCGGCGACCTCGCCGTCGTGCATCACCGCCAGCACCCCGATCGCGCGACGGCCGATGCCGAGCAAAGGCACGCCGAGATAGGTCCGAACGTCGAGCGCATGGAACAGCGGGAAATGCGGGTATCGGCCCATTGCGTCGCCGTTCAGCGCCACGCTGGCTCCGTCGAGCACCTGCAGGCAGGGCGCATGCCGCAATTCGAACGTGAAGCCCTCGATGAGTTCGCCTGCGCAGGATACCGCGAGCGTCTGCGCGTCGCCGCGTTCCGGATCGGCAAGCGTGAGCACGGCATAGCGCAAGCCGAGCGCGCGGCAGATTTCGGTGACCAACGCGTCCAGGAACGCCTGCCCGGTCGCCGAGGTGGCGGTCACCAGCGCCCGGAGGACGCGTTCGGACTGCAACCGATCGGTGATGTCGACGATGCTGGCGATGAAGCCGGATCCTGCGCCGGCAGCGGGCGTGGCCTCAACCAGCATGGTGCGATATACGCCGTCGTGCCGCCGCAGGCGGAACTCGTTGCGCGTGTCGCCAGGCTGGCGGCGCAAACGATCGATGGCGGCGCGCAGGGCGCCGACTTCGTCCGGATGGATGAAGCGCGTCCAGCCGTCGCCCAGGCTTTCGGCCACCGTTGCGCCGGTGAATTCGTACCACGCCCGGTTGAACGACAGCGCGCGGCACTCCGCGTCGGTCACGGCGATGATGCAGGGCACGGCCTGGGCCAGCAACTCGAAACGCGCGCGATGTTCCTGCGCAGCGTCCCTGGCGTGCCGCAATGCGGTGACGTCCGCGCCGACGCCGCAACCGATTGCGTCTTCGCCCGGCAGCGGAATGGAGGTCCAGCGCAGGGTGCGCTGCGTGCCGTCGGCGGCCCGCACGCGCACCTCGCTCACGACCGGGATGCCGCCCTGCTTGGAGACCCGCACGGCATCGCGGACCGCATCGTGATCCTCGGCCGGCACGTAGTCGAACAGGCAGCGTCCGCGCAGGTCCGAGGCGACGTAGCCGGTGCATCGGGCGAGCGCGGGGTTCACGTGCAGCACCTCGCCGGTACCGACGTGGAAGGCGAGGAACAGCTCGCTGGAAGCCTCGTAGAACGCGGTGAGCAGCGCGGCGGAAGGCGATTCCCAGCGCGACGCGGCGCCGGGAAGCTGTGCACCATCCCTGGAGAATGCAGTCGTCATCCGGTCCCGGCCCCGCGGCCCGACGTGGCAAATGGCGTGCGGCGCCGCCCGGAAGCTACCGATCCGCCCGCGCACGGCGCGTGGCGGATGATAGCAGGTTGCCCCGCATGCGCGGCGCGCCATTGCGCATGCCGGTGTTCCCGCGCTAACGTCCGTACCTGCCATCCAGGAACCGCACCCGTCATTGCGAGCCCGAACCGGGCCCATGTCCGGTTCGGCCTCGCCACGGCTTAGCGGCCCAAGGAGATCCGGATGAAAATCGGCGCCGTCTTTCCCTCCACCGACATCGGCAACGATCCGGCGCTGCTGCGCGACTTCGCGCAGACCGCCGAGGGACTGGGCCTGGACTACCTGCTGCTGCCGGATCACGTGCTCGGCGCGGTGCACGCCGGCCGCGAGCCGCCGCTGGAAGGGCCCTATACCGAGCACACGCCGTTTCACGAGCCGTTCGTGCTGTTCGCGTACCTCGCGGCGCTCACCACCCGCATCGGCTTCACCACCGGGATCCTGATCCTGCCGCAGCGCCAGACCGTGCTGGTCGCCAAGCAGGCTGCCGAGCTGGCCATCCTGTCCAACGATCGCTTCCGCATGGGCGTGGGCGTGGGCTGGAACTACGTGGAATACGAGGGCCTGAACGAGAACTGGTCCGACCGCGGCAAGCGCCAGGAGGAGCAGATCGACCTGCTGCGCCGGCTGTGGACCGAGCCGGTGATCGACTACACCGGCCGCTGGCACCGCATCGACCGCGCCGGCATCCTGCCGCGGCCGGCCAAGCCGATCCCGATCTGGCTCGGCGGCTATGCCGACGTCGCCCACCGGCGCGCCGCGCGCCTGGCCGACGGCTTCATCCTGCCGGGCATGAAGATGGCCCAGGTGCGGGAGCTGATGGTGCGCATGCGCGGCTATCTCGCCGAAGCCGGGCGCGATCCGGCGACGTTCGGCTTCGAGGGTGCCGTCACCGTCCACGCCGACGCGTCGAAGTGGGCCGGCCAGCTCGACACGTGGCGGGAGATGGGCGCGTCGCACGTCGTGGTGCGGACCATGTCGCGCGACGATCACGCCCTGCCGGGGGCGGGCGATCACGTGAAGATGCTGGAGAAGTGGTGGCGCACGGTGCACGGCGGCTGACGCCGCGCACCGGCGCCGCAGATCAGCCCTTCGGGCCGGCGATTTTCGGCTTGCGCTCGTTGCGGAAGGCGTCTGACGCCGCGGCCACGTCGTCCGACGCATGCGCGCCGCTGAGAAAGGTGCCCAGGTTGCGCATCGCTAGCTGCTGGTCCATCGCCTACCCCAGGCTGCGACAGACCACCTGCGTGCACGTCGACAACGCCACCGGCGGCCAGGCGGCGAAGGCTCGCCGCACCGCCATCTCATCACGGAGAGACCGACGCCACCCACCCGCCTTTCTGACCCTCCGGACCGTCCGACAATCGTTCGACGGAACCCGCGACTTCCGCGCCGGCCAGTCGCGCATGCACCCTCCACCACGGTCCGACCGCCACCGGCTCGCTATTGGAAGTCGTAGCGCACGGTGACGCCGCCGTAGACATTGCGAGTCGGGGCCGGCTCGAAGTAGCGCGCACCGAAGGCGTTCAGGCGTACGTTGCCGTTGTACTCCTCGTCGAACAGATTGTTGATGCCGATACTCGGTTCGATTCGCAGTCCAGCCACGAGGAATGGCCGGCTCACGCGCAGATTGCTGACGCCATAGGTGGGGTTCGCCGCAGTGTTGTCGTTATCCGCAAAAAACTCGTCCACCCACAAATAGTCCCAGCTGGCGTTCATTCCGGAGGCATGCCGGTACTGCAGCGACGTATAGAACTGGTGCTGAGGCACCCCTGGCAAACGATTGCCGTTGACGGCCGGATCGGGGAAGCGGTCGAAAGTGAAGTCGGAGTAGGTATACACGAAGGTTGCATCGAGCCCCTCGAGCAAGTTCACGGTAAGCGCAGCCTCCACGCCGTCGCGGCTGAGATCCGCGTTGGTGAATCCCGCGGTTGAGCCCCCGGTGGTCACCGCATTGACCACTTCATCGGCGACGTCGATGTGGAAGTACGCCAGTTCGTAGCCGAACCGTCCGGCAACGATTCCCTTCGCGCCGATTTCATAGTTCTGCGCCGTCTGCGCGGTCAAGTCGGGGTTGAATCCTCCGACCGGCACCAGCGCGACGAGGTTCGCGAGTTCGGTGAAGGTGGGCGTTTCAAACGCCGTGGAATAGTTGGCGTACAGGTTCAACCAGGGCCGCGGACTGAAGGTCAATCCGACCATGGGACTGAATTCCTCGAACTCCAGCAGACCCGAATTGTCGCCATTGACCGTTACCAGCCGATCGTCGATTTTCAAATCGATCATGTCGTAGCGGCCACCGACGGTCAGTTCCAGATTGTCGGTG
Source organism: Gammaproteobacteria bacterium (assembly GCA_050183625.1). Taxonomy (GTDB): domain Bacteria; phylum Pseudomonadota; class Gammaproteobacteria; order JADZEE01; family JADZEE01; genus JBFXBD01. The sequence continues at coordinate 18,617 of JBFXBD010000077.1, read as the reverse complement.
ATCGCGAACTCGTTCTGGAAAAACAGTCCGCGTCCATCCGCCGACTCAAGCTGGTCGATGGTCTGCGCCCCCTTGGTGCCGCGCAGATTGGCGAATCGGGTGCGGTCGTCTTCCTGCGCTTCGATTTCGAAGCCGGCGCTGAAGCGGTTGTCGTGCCCGAACAGCGACCCCGTCCATGTGTATTGCGCGCCACCGCCAAGGAAGAAGCGGTCGAAATTGATGATCCCCAGCGCCTGCGACGGCTGGTTGCTCTCGAACCCGCGCCACACGTAGTAATTTCGCAAGCTGATTTCATGGCCGCCTTCGAACGACTTCCTGTACACGAAGCCGAGCCGTTGCTGATCGATCGCTTCCCCGGACTGAAAAATGCACGCATCGGTAAAGGCGTTCAGGCCGCAGAATGCGCGCTGGCGATCGGCAGCGACCTGCGCGGCTGTCAGCGAGCCCGGATCCTGCGCGCGCGGGGAATCGAACGCGCCCACGATTACGGTGAGGTCGCTCGTGGAATCGATGTCATAACGGAATTTGGAGCTCAAGGTCGCGCTTTGAGCATGGGACTGCGGACGGTAGCCGCCGAAATTCAAGTACGAGGCGCTCACCATGTAGTTCAGCTTTCCTGACTGGCCACCGCCTTTCAGGCTGTACTTCTGGAAGCTGTCTTCGCCCACGGCGATCCCGGCCTGGATGAACGGCGTTGCAGGCCCGTCTTCGCTGTAGAGGCTGATCACGCCACCGGACGCTGAGCCGTACAGCGACGACGCCGGCCCCCGGATCACCTCGATGCGTTTGGTGGAACCGATGTCGACTTCGTCAATCCCGCCCTGGCCATCCGTGGTCGTCGCCGGAATTCCGTCGATGAACAGCTTGATTCCACGCGTGCCGAAGTTGGCCCGTGATCCGAAACCGCGGATCGAAATGCGCAAGTCCTGCGCGAAGTTGTACCGGTCCTGGAAGAACAACCCGGGGATCTGATTGAGCGACTCGTCAATTCCAATCTGCTGCGTGTTCTGAATGGCGTCCTGTTCCACCGCACCCAGCGCGAGTGGAATCTTGAGCCGGCTTTTTTCCACGCGCATCGCCGTGACCACGACTTCCTCAAGGTAATTCGACGATGCACCGCAGGCCGCACCGCTGAATGCAACACTTGAGCACGCCGCGGCCAGAACACCGCGATGTCCGACTCGAATGACTGAAATCATGCCTCGTCCCCCCACCTGGTCCCTGAATTGATTCAGCTCGGAAAAGCTTCCATTGCGTTATGCACGAACATCGACGTCCAGCAATAACCGCGCCGCCGGTCAGGCCGCCCGATTCCGCCGGCAAGCACCTGAACCTTCGCGTATTTTTTCTGCCCGGCGAGGGGCGCATGAGCACGGATGGTTCCTATCGCACAAGCCCTGTCCCCAGGTTGAACGTTTACAACCAGTGCGCAAACGCGCGCGGCGCGGATCTTCTCGATGATTGCCGGACGTGGCAGGAAATCGGCTCCTCGCACGTCGCGGTGCGGACCGTGTCGCGCGACAATCACGCCCTGCCGGGGGCCGGCGACCACGTGAAGATGCTTGGGAAAGGGTGGCGCGTGGTGCACGGCGGCTGACGCCGCGCACCGGCGCCGCGGATCAGCCCTTCGGGCCGGTGAACTTCGGCTTGCGCTTGTTGCGGAAGGCGTCGATCGCCTCGGCCACGTCCTCGGATGCATAGGCGGTGTTGAGGAAGGTGCCCAGGTTCTGCATCGCCAGCTGCTCGTCCATCGGCTTGCCCCAGCTGCGGTAGACCACCTGCTTGGACATCGCCAGCGCCACCGGCGGCCCGGCGGCGATCTGCTGCGCCAGCTCCATGGCGCGCGGCATGAGCTGGTCGTCGGCCACCGCTTCGTTGACCAGCCCGATCTTCAGCGCCTCCTCGGCGTGCACCATCTTCGCCGTGTAGATCATTTCCAGCGCCTTGGGGATGCCGACCACCTGCGGCAGGAACGCTCCGACCGCGTCCTGCACCGACATGCCGATGTTGGCGAAGATGGCCGAGAAACGCGCCGACGCACCCGCGATGCGCAAATCGCACGACAGCGCCAGGCCCAGCCCGCCGCCCGCGGCCACGCCGTTCACCGCGGCAATCGTCGGCTTGGCGAAGATGCGCAGGCTGGCGAGCTTGTGCTCGTGGTAGCGCAGCATGCTGAAGACCGAGAACCGGCGCGGATCGGCCAGGTTGCCCTTCTTCAGATCGAAACCGGAACAGAAGCCGCGCCCCGCGCCGGTGATCACCACCGCGCGACAGTCCGGGTCGTCGTTCAGCTCCGCGCAGGTCTCGTACAGCTCGGAGGTCAACGTCATCGTCAGCGCGTTCAGCGCCTCCGGCCGGTTCAGCGTGATGACGACCACGTGGCCGTCGCGTTCGACCTTGATTTCGCTCGTTTGCATGTCCTGTCCTCCCGATGTTCGACGTTCGATGGCGGCGCGGCGATCAGATCCGGTGCCGATGGGGCCCGGGTTCGGTGTTGTAGTGCGAGACCACGACCTCGCCCGGCGGCACGACGGCGTCGACCGCCCTGCGGTCCTCGTCGTCGATCTTCACCTGCAGCGCGCCGAGGTTGTCGACGAGCTGGTCCACGCGCCGCGGGCCGATGATGGCGCTGCTGACGTGCGGCTGCTGCGCCACCCAGGCCAGCGCGAACTGCGACAGCGTGCAGCCCTTGGCGCGCGCCAGCGGCGCGAGCGCGTCGACCACGTCGAAGGCGGCGCCCACGTAGCGCTTCAGGCGGAAATCGCCCGGGGCGAGATCGCCATAGCGCGTGCCGACCGGCGCGGGTTCGCCGCGCCGGTACTTGCCGGTGAGCAGGCCGCCGGCGAGCGGCCCCCAGGGGATCACGCCCAGGCCGAAGGTCGCCGCCATCGGCAGCACCTCGCGCTCCACGCGCCGGTCGAGGATGTTGTAGGGCGGCTGCTCGCAGACGAAGCGGTTCAGCCCGTAGTCCTTGGACGCCCACAGCCCTTCGACGATCTGCCAGGCGGCGAAGGTGCTGGTGCCGAGGTAGCGCACCTTGCCGGCGCGCACCAGATCGTCCAGCGCGCGCAGGGTCTCGTCGATCGGCACCGTCAGCGACGGCCGGTGCAACTGGTACAGGTCGATGTAGTCGGTCCGCAGACGCCGCAGGCTCGCCTCGCATTGTTCGATGACGTGGCGCCGCGACAGGCCCGCGTCGTTCGGATCATCGCTCATGCGATTGAAGACCTTGGTCGCCAGGACGATCTTCGAACGCCTGCCGTCCGCGGCGAGGATTCCGCCGAGCACCTCCTCGCTGCGCCCGCGATGGTAGGCGTTGGCGGTGTCGATGAAGTTGATGCCGGCGTCGAGCGCGCGCGCGACGACTTCAGCCGCGGTTGCGGCATCGGCCTCGCCGCCGAACATCATCGCCCCCAGGCACAGCGGGCTGACCTTGACTCCGGTCCGTCCGAGCGTCTTGTATTGCATGGATCTTCTCCCTCGTGCCGCCGGGGCGGCGCATTTCATGACGGCAAACGCCGGGACCGCTTCAGGCCCGTTGCGGCGACGCGGCCGGTACGCCGCTCAGCCGCGGTAGCGGTCGGTGACGACCACGACCTTGCCGACCGCGCGCCGTTCCATCAACTCGCGCAGCGCCTGCGATGCGCGCGCGAGCGGATACGCCGCGGTCACCCGCGGACGTAGCGCGCCGGCTTCGATCATGCGCATCAGCTCGGTGGAAATCATGCCCTTCGCGCCCGGCGTGCGTGCCTGCCAGGCGCCGTAGAACACGCCCACGATCTGGCAGCCCTTGAGCAGCGGCAGGTTCAGGGGGATGCGCGGGATGTCGCCGGCGGTGAAGCCGATGACGAGGTACCTGCCCTCCCACGCGATCGCGCGCAGCGCCGGCTCGGCGTAGTCGCCGCCGCACGGATCGTAGATGACGTCGAAGCCGGCGCTGCCGCCGGCCGCCTTGAACTCGTCTGCGAGCCTGCGCTGCGCGTCGCGGTCCAGCGGACCGGCGGGGTAGCGGATCGTGGCATCGGCACCCAGAGCCCGCGCGGCCTGGAGCTTGTCGTCGCTGGACGCGGCGGCCACCACCCGCGCGCCCAGGGCCTTGCCGATCTCAACCGCCGCGGTGCCCACGCCGCCGCCCGCGCCGAGCACCAGCAGCGACTGCCCGGGTTGCAGCGCGGCGCGCATGCGCAGCGCGTACAGCCCGGTGCCGTAGGTGGTCATGAACGCGCTGGCGATTTTCAGATCCAGCCCATCCGGCACGGGCACCAGTGCATCGGCATCGGTGAGCGCGAACTCGGCAAGCGCCCCGGAACTGGACCAGCCGCACACCCGGTCGCCCGGCGCGAAGTCGCGCACTTCGGCGCCGACCGCCTGCACCACCCCGGCGAACTCCGCGCCCGGGCAGTACGGCAGCGCGGGCTTGAACTGGTACTTGTCCTGGACGATGAGCACGTCGGGAAAGTTGATCCCGCAGGCGTGCACCGCGACCAGGACCTGGGCCGGCCGCGGCACCGGATCGGGCACCTCTTCCAGGGCCAGCATTTCCGGCGGGCCGAACTTCCTGCACATCACGGCTTTCATCCCGATTCGATCTCCAACGTTGCCGCCAATCGCCCGGCGCCATGGCGCGGCGCGCGTCACGCCGCGCCGATCTTCCACTCCAGCCACTTGCCGAAGCCGTCGCAGTATCCGAGCAGCGTGGATTGCGGCCCGCGCGCGTCGTAGCGCGTATGACGGATCTCCACCGGCACGTAGCCGCCTTCGCGGTAGACGCGCTCGGCCTCGACCGTGGTCATCGTCAGCGAGAGGGTCTCAATCGCGATCCGATGCACGGTCCGTTCGCGGCCGATCCGATCCAGCAGCGCCTCCAGGCGCGCGATCTGCGCCCGGTTCCATTGGTACAGCACCGCGCTGTGGAACACGCACACCGGATCCGGCAGGCGGTCGATGACGCCGGGCAGGGTTTCCAGCGCATCGCCCTCGACCACCTCGAGCGGAAATGTGCGCCGCACCGGCAGGGCCTGCTCGAGCGCCTGGACGTCGTCGATCCACTCCGGCCACAGGCTGGCGAGGATCCAGCGCTGCGCGTCTTCGTCGTCGAAGTGCATGCGATGCAGGTCCAGGCCCACGCGCGCGCCGACCAGCGGCATGCGCGCCGGCAGCTTGGGAGCCGCACCGCGGAATTCGCCGCGCACCCTCACCCGGCTGCCCGGGGTGTCGATCCGGCCTGCCGTACCGTAGTCGTAGCTCCACTGGTCGAACAGCAGATTCAGGCCCACGCTGCAGCCGATCTCCACCAGCGACAGCGGCTCGCCCGCCTGGTGCGCGACGTAGTCCATCGCCGGCAGCACATAGGACGAGCGCAGCGTGGTGGTGTACTGCACCGTGCGCGTGGCGATGAGCGCGCGGATCCGGGCCGCGTGTTCCAGCGCGTAGGCGCGCAGCGCCGGGTAGATGGCCCCGGCCTCCATCGGCGTGCGGGTCGTGAGCGGGTGCAGGCGCGCCAGCGGCGCGTCCGGATCGGTGAGCAGCAGGTGGTTCACCGCGGTGAACAGCGCGAAGTCGGCCGGCTGGCCGGCGCGCGCGTGCGCCATCAGCGCGAGCAGTTCGGGATCGTCCACCATGAGGGCGGCAAGGCCGGCGTACATCGGCGCCCCCTTCTGCCGGATCGAGACGCTGTGGTGGCGCAGCGTCTCGATCAGATCGCCGAACAGTTCCGCCGTCGCCACCACGCCCGCCGCCGTGCGCCCGGCTTCAGCCCGCGAGCATGGGCCAGAGCCCCGGCCCGCCGGCGGCGCAGGCCAGCCGGCCAATCTCCAGGGTCCAGGCGCTCTCGTTGCCGTACTCCTCGCGCCAGGACCACAGGCGGCGGGTGACGAAGTGCAGCGTGTGCTCGCGGGTGAAGCCGATCGCGCCGTGCACCTGGTGCGCGATCCCCGCCGCCCGGCCCGCCGCTTCGCCGGCGCGGCTCTTGGCCACGGCGCAGTGCAGATCGGCGTCCGCGGCCGCGTCAGCGACCGCGCGGTAGGCGCGCGCCGCCGCCATCGCGCCGGCGGCGGCCTCCACGGCCAGGATTGCCAGCGCGTGCTGCACCGACTGCTGCTTGCCGATCGGCTTGCCGAACTGGACGCGGTCGTTGGCATAGCGCACCGCGAGATCCACGGCGGTCTCCATCGCCCCGGCCATCAGCGCAGCGCGACCGAGCGCGCCGCGCCGGCGCAGCGCACCGGCATCGACGCCCGGCGGCAGATCCGCGGGCACGGCGGACACCGCGGCACCCTCGAACACCAGCGTGTCGCGCGGCTCGCCGGCGAGGTTGGCGCCGTTCTCGACGCGGCCGGCCGGCATGGGCACGAGCGCGACCTGCGTGCGCCCCGCGTCCTCGGCCAGCACCACCAGGCCGGCCAGATCGCGGCCCCACGGCACGCGCCGCGCGCGGCCTTCGAGCACGAGCGTGTCGCCGCGGCGCACGGCGCGCAGCCCGGCGCCTGCGGCCACCGCGGCCAGCGGCCCGGCCGGCACCTCGCGCCCGGCAGTCGAAAGCAGCCAGCCGGCCAGGATCGTGTCCGCGATCGGCAAAGGCGCGCCGGCGCGCCCGGTGGCGACCAGCACCTCGTATTCGTCGGCGAGCGTCCCGCCTGCCCCGCCAAGCGCATCGGGCACGGCCGGATGCAGCATGCCGGTCTCGGCCAGCGACTGCCAGGCGGCACGCGCGAAGGTTCCGCTCTCGGCGGCCAGGCGAGCCTTGCGATCGAGCGTCTCGTCGAAGATCCGCGCCAGGGTATCGGTGATGATTTGTGTGTCGCTCATCGCAGTCCCAACCCCCGCGCGATGATGCCGCGCAGGATCTCGCGCGTGCCGCCGCGCAGGCTGAATGAAGGTGCATGGGTCACGCCGTAGGCGAGCGAGGCGTCGAAGACATCCGGGCTGTCGATGTCCAGGTCGACCTCGACGATCTCGCGCGCGACCTCAGGCAGCACCTGCTCGAACACGTTGCCGAGTTCCTTGACGATTGACGCTTCCAGGTTCGGCATCAGCCCGGCGTCGAGCTTCTGCGCCACCGCGACCGACATCTGCCGCAGCGTGGACAGATGCGCGACGAGCCGGCCGATGGCCGCGGCCTGCGCGTCCGTGGCCGCCGGGCCCAGGCGCCCGACCATTTCGCTCAGCACCACGTACGTCGACAGCAGCCGCTCCGGGCCGCTGCGCTCGAAGGCGAGTTCGCTGGTCACCTGGTGCCAGCCGTTGCCCTCCTCGCCGACCAGGCAGTCGTCGGGAATGAAGGCGTCGGTGAAGGTGACTTCGTTGAAGTTGTGCCCGCCCATCATGTTGATGATCGGGCGCACGGTGACACCCGGGGTTTTCAGATCCACCAGGAGCTGGCTCATGCCCGCGTGGCGCTCGTCGCTCTTCTCGCGCGTGCGGCACAGCAGGATCATCATGTGGCACACGTGCGCGAAGGAGGTCCAGACCTTGGTGCCGTTCACGCGCCAGCCGCCGTCGACCTTCACCGCGCGGGTGCGCAGGTTGGCCAGATCCGAGCCGGCGTCCGGCTCGCTCATGCCGATACAGAAGAAGCATTCGCCGCGCACGATGCGCGGCAGGTAGCGCTCGCGCTGCGCCTCGGTGCCGAAGCGCAGCAGCAGGGGCCCGCTCTGCCGATCGGCGATCCAGTGCGCGGCGACCGGCGCGCCGCCGGCGAGCAGTTCCTCGATGACGACGTAGCGCTCCAGCGCGCTGCGCTCGCCGCCGCCGTAGCGCTTCGGCCAGGTCATGCCGATCCAGCCGCGCGCGGCGAACGCGCGCGAGAAATCGGCGTCGAAATGCTCCCAGGAACGCACCCGCGTGCGCGGATCGCGGCTGGCGAGCTCGGTGGCGAGGAACTCGCGCACCTGCCGGCGCAGTTCGCCGAGCGACTGCGGCAGGACGCAGGGTTCGAACTTGAAGGTTTGTCTGGTCATCTCTGGTGCGGTCGTCTGTGAAGGCGCGCCGGCACGTGCCGGCGGCCGGTGAATGCCCGGCGCGTCAGCCGCCGCCCAGGCGCGGAAGCAGGCGGATGTCGCTGGTTGCCGTGAGCTTGTGGTAGTCGGCGTCGTGGTAGATCTGGCCGTCAATCGCGAATGCCACCTGCCGGAGCTGGGGGCCGAGCGCCGGAAAGCGCTCCGCGAGCGCGAGCCGAAGCTCGCGCACGCGGGGCGCGTCGATCTCGACCGCTTCCAGACCCCCGGTGAACTGGGTCTGGCCGCTCATGAAGTGCACGATCGCCAAGCGCTCAGCCCTGGGCGGAACTCATCCCGGCCAGCACGCGCGGCGGCGATAGCGGCAGCTCATTGAAGCGTACGCCCGCGGCGCGGCTGACGGCGTTGTTCACCGTCGCCAGCGGCGGCACGATCGGCACCTCGCCCACGCCGCGCACGCCGTACGGGTGCAGGGGATTGGGCACCTCGATGATGACGGTGTCGATCATCGGCAGGTCCGAGCACACCGGCATGCGGTAGTCGAGGAAGCTGGCGTTCTCCATCACGCCGTCCTGGCTGTAGATGTACTCCTCGTTCAGCGCCCAGCCGATGCCCTGCGAAGCGCCGCCCTGCATCTGGCCCTCGACGTAGCTCGGGTGCACCGCCTTGCCGGCGTCCTGGATGGTGGTGTAGCGCTTGACGACGCTGCGGCCGGTTTCCGGATCGACCTCGATGTCGCAGATGTGGACCGCGAAGCCGGGGCCGGCCATCGGCGGGTTCAGGCTCGCGCGGCCGACGATCGGCCCGCCGGTGTGGGAGAGCTGCTCGCCCAGTTCCACCAGCGTCAGCGGCTGGCGGTTGCCGGCGCCTTCGAGCGGGACCGCACAGCCGTTCTCCCAGCCGACGCTGGAGACGTCGACGTCCCAGATCTTCGCGGCGCGCTCGCGCAGTTGATCGCGCACGTCGCGCGCGGCGTTGATGACGGCCATGCCGGTGGCATAGCACACCCGGCTGCCGCCGGTGACGTCGCAGAAGCCGGTGCTGTCGGTGTCGGCGACCATCGGCCGCACCCGTTCCACCGGCACGCCGAGTTCCTCGGCCACCATCAGCGCCTGCGCGGCGCGCGTGCCGCCGATGTCCGGGTTGCCGGTGATCACCGACGCGCTGCCATCGTTGTTGAACATGACGCTGGCGCTGGAATTCATGCCGGCGTTGAACCAGAAGCCGGCGGCAATGCCGCGGCCGGTGTGCGGCGGCAGCGGCGCGTTCCAGTGCGGGTGCTTCTTCGCCGCTTCCAGGCACTGGCGCAAGCCGATCGGGCCGAACGGCACGCCGTAGGGCGCGACGTCGCCCTCCTGCACCGCGTTCTTCAGGCGCAGGTCGATTGGATCCACGTTCAGCTTCTGCGCGATCTCGTCCAGCAGCGACTCGGTGGCATAGGCCGAATTCGGCGATCCCGGCGCGCGGTAGGCGGCGACGCGGGTCATGTTCAGCACCACGTCCATGGCCTCGACGCGGAAGTTCGGGATCCGGTACGGCGCCCAGCAGCACATCGCGCCGGGCGCGGCCGGTGCGCCGCGATAGGCACCGCCCTCGTACCACATCGAGGACTCGGCCGCGACCAGGGTGCCGTCCTTCTTCGCGCCGATCTTCATCTTGATGAGCGTGCCGGAGGTCGGGCCGGTGGCGCGCAGCACCTCCTCGCGCGACATGACCAGCTTCACCGGCCGGTTCGACTTGCGCGACAGCGCCGCGGCAACCGGCTCCAGGTAGATGATGGTCTTGCCGCCGAAGCCGCCGCCGATCTCCGCCGGCACCGCCTTGACCTTGGAGGCATCCAGGCCGAGCACGCCGGCGGTGGCGTCGCGGACCATGAAGTGGCCCTGGCTGGAACTCCAGATGAAGATCTGCCCGTCCTGGCCCCAGCGCACCACGCAGGCGTGCGGCTCGATGTAGCCCTGGTGCGCCATGCGGGTGCGGAAGGTGCGTTCCACGACGATGTCCGCCTCGGCGAAGCCCTTGGCGACGTCGCCACGCATCAGTTCCATGCGCGAGGCGACGTTGGTCGGGCCCTTGCCCGCGTCGGGTGCCGGCTGGCCCTGGGTGGTCATGTTCTCGTGCAGGATCGGCGCACCCGGGGCGATCGCGGCCTCGATGCTCATCACCGCCGGCAGCTTCTCGTACTTCACCTCGATGAGCTTGCACGCCTCGCGGGCGATGTCGTAGGTGGTGGCGGCGACCGCGGCCACGGCATGGCCGTTGTACAGCACTTTCCGGCGCGCCATGAGGTTGTCGCTCCAGTCGTGCATGTCGAAGAAGCCTTCGCCGCCGATCGGGATCTTGCGATCGGTCTCCGGGATGTCGGCGGCCGTGAGCACCGCCATCACGCCCGGCACCTGCTCGGCCCTGCTGGTGTCGATGGAGAGGATCTTCGCGTGCGCATGCGGGCTGCGCAGGATCGCCGCGTGCAACATGCCCGGCAGGGTGTAGTCGGCGCCATAGTTGGCACGGCCGGTGACCTTGTCCACGCCGTCGTGGCGGATCGGGCGCGTGCCGACGTACTTGAATTGCGTGGGAGCGTTCATGTTCAGGCCCTCCTCATTTCAGCAGCGGCGTCGAGCACCGCGCGGACGATCTTGTCGTAACCGGTGCACCGGCACAGGTTGCCGGCGAGCCAGAAGCGGGTCTCCTCCTCGGTCGGATCCGGGTTGCGGTCGAGCAGCGCCTTGGCCGCGACGATGAACCCGGGCGTGCACACCCCGCACTGCAGGGCCGCGTGCTCGAGGAACTTCTGCTGCAGCGGGTGGAGTTTCTCGGCACTGCCAATGCCTTCGATGGTGGTCACCTGCCGTCCCCGGGCCTCGGCCGCCAGCACCAGGCAGGACGGCACCAGCCGCCCATCCAGCAGCACCGAGCAGGCGCCGCAGTCTCCGGTGCCGCAGCCTTCCTTGGTGCCGGTCAGCCCGCAGCCGTCGCGCAGTGCATTGAGCAGGGTGTCCTGCGCCTCGCACAGGAACTCGGCCGGCGCGCCGTTGATGTTCGTTTCGATGTGCAGCTTGCTCACTTCAGTTTCCCTTCGCGCGTTCGGCGGCGATCTTGGCCGCCCGCTTGACGAGTACGCCCACCACCTGGCGCCGGTACGCGGCGGTGCCGCGCTTGTCGTCGATCGGCCTGGAGGCCGCGCTGGCCGCCGCGGCCGCGCGATCGAGCGCCGCCGCATCGAGCCTGGAGCCGACCAGGGCCGCCGCCGCCTCGGGGACGAGCAGCGCGGTCGGCGCGACCGCGGCGATCGCCACGCGGGCCGCGGTGCAGGTGCCGGCGGCGTCGAGCGTGACGCTGACGGCGGCACCGGCCACGGCGATGTCCATCTCGCTGCGCGGGATGAGGCGCAGGTAGGCGTCGCCGGTGCGCGGCGCCGGGCGCGGCACCGAGAGGGCGACCAGGAATTCGCCCGGCGCGAGCACGTTGCGGCCGGGGCCGGTGCAGAAATCCTCCGCCGCCACGCTGCGCTCGCCGCCGGGGCCGGCGACGATGCACGTGGCGCGGTTCACGATCAGCCCGCACACCGAATCGGCCGCGGGCGAGGAGTTGCAAAGGTTGCCGCCCACCGAGCCTCGGCCCTGGACCTGGGTCGAGCCGATGAGATGGGCGCCTTCGACCAGGCCCGGCCAGAGCCTGCGCGCCTCGGGGTGTTCGTACAGCACGATGGCCGGCGTCGCCGCGCCCAGCCGCATGCCGGAAGCATCGATCGAGAGCCCCGTGAGTTCGGGTATCTTCTTCACGTCGATGAACGCGCTCGGGCGGCGCAGCCCGGTGCGGAACTGGACCAGGAGGTCCGTGCCGCCGGCGAGGACCCGGGCGGTCGGGTCGGCCTTGATCAGGCCGACGGCCTGGGCAATCGTCTGCGGCGCTTCGTATCTGATGGCCTGCATTGGGCACTCCATTGAGGGTGGCTCGTTCCCGGCCGGGAGACCGGGCGTTCGGATTCTAGCGGTTCACCGTTGCCGAGCATACCGGTACGGCCGGGCGGCTCGGGCCCGGCCTACAACGAGGGATTCCAGCCGCCGGCCACGGTCAGGAGCTGGCCGCTGATGTTCCTGGCCTCCTCGGATACCAGGAACAGGGCGGCATCGGCGATGTCCTGGGCGACGTTCATGCGCCCGAGCGGCACCGTCGATCCCGCGGACCGGCCGCGTTCGGCCGCGATCTCGTCCTGGCGCGTCATGCGCGTGTTCGTGCCGCCGGGGGCGATCGCGTTGACGTTGATGTTGTACGGGCCGAGCTGGGTCGCTGCCGAGCGCGTCACCGCGACCACGCCGGCCTTGGCGGCGGCGTAGTGCGCGTGCATCGCCTCGCCGGCCCAGGACGAGGAGGCGATGTTCAGGATCTTGCCGTAGCGCCGTTCCATCATCCCCGGCAGCACGAGCTGGGTGCAGTGGAACGTGCCGCGCAGGTTCAGCCCCATCGCGAACTCCCACTCCTCTTCGGAAATCTTCCAGATCGGGTTGTCGACCGGGCCCTTGATGCCACCGACCACGTTGGCGAGGATGTCCACGCGCCCCCAGCGCTGCAACGCCGCATCCACCACGCGCCGGGCCTCCTCGCGCCGGGTGACGTTCGCGTGCACGCTGACCACGTCGCGCCCGAGCGCGCGGACCTGCTGCTCGTACACGTCCGTGAGCCCGGGCAGCCGATCGTTGAGCACAACGTCCGCGCCTTCGCGCGCATACGTCACCGCGATCGCCCCGCCCATGCCGCCGCCCGAGCCGGTGACAATCGCCTTCATGCCTTCCAGACGCCCCATGGCCCGTACCTCGTCGCCGCTTCGCCAGTGCCCGAATCTGACCCGATCACAGGGTGCGGATCAAGACCGCCGCGCGCGCCGGGTTACAATCCGGGCCGCGCGACGGTCGCGGCTCCGGACACGGGCGACCCTGCGTCCGAACCGCCGATGGAATAGAAGATGACCGAGCCGATCCCGCTTTCCGTGCTGGACCAGTCGCCGGTGCGCAGCGGCGGCACCGCCCTGGATGCCGTCAACGACACGATTGCACTCGCCCGCCACTGCGAACGGCTCGGCTATCGCCGCTTCTGGGTCTCCGAGCACCACGCCTCCGGCTCGCTGGTGGGCTGCGCGCCGGAAATCCTGCTCGCGCGGCTGGGCGCCGAGACCCACGCCATCCGCCTCGGATCCGGCGGCATCATGCTGCCCCACTACAGCCCCTACAAGGTCGCCGAGGTATTCAAGCTGCTGGCGACCATGTACCCCGGCCGCATCGACCTGGGCGTGGGCCGTGCCCCCGGCAGCGACCAGTACACCGCCGCGGCGCTGGCGTACGGATCGCGCGTGGGCGCGGAGTATTTTCCGAACAAGGTGCAGGACCTGGAAGCACTGCTGCGCGACGCGCCGCCGCCCACGCCGGGCCTGGAGCAGGCGCGCGCGTTCCCGAGCGTGGCCGTGCCGCCGGTGCTGTGGATGCTGGGTTCGAGCCCGGACAGCGCACACCTGGCGGCCGCCCTCGGCCTGCCCTACAGCGTCGCGCACTTCATCAACCCGCGCGTGCCCGAGGACATCTTCCGCACCTACCGGCAGCGCTTCCAGCCCAGCGCCGTCGCCGAACGGCCCCATACCAGCCTGGGGCTGTTCGTGCTCTGCGCCGACACCGAGGCCCACGCGCTGCGGCTGTCGAAGTGCCGCGATCTCATGTACCTGCGCTACGCGCAGACCGCGCACGGATTGCCGGTGCCGAGCCTGTCGGAGTCGGACGCCTACACATTCGACGCCCGTGAACTCGCGTTCCTGCGCAACAACGGCCGCAGCGCCGCGGTGGGTACGCCCGAGCAGGTCTGCGTGCAGTTGCGCGCCATCGCCGGGCGCTTCGGCGCCGACGAACTGGTCATCGTCACCATCACCCACGACCTGCGCGATCGGCTGCGATCCTACGAACTGCTCGCCCAGGCCTGGCCGGCCGTGCATGCCTGATCGCGCCGCGATCCTCGCCCGGCTGCCGCACCCGCACGAACGTCCATGCCACATCGTCCACTCACACCGGGAGACCCGCCTTGGAAAAAATCATCGTCCTGCTGACGCGCCATCCGAGCCTGGACATCGACGCCTTCCGGCAGCGCTACGTCGGCGGCGCGAACGCGCACGGCCCGCTCACCGCGCGCCACATGCCGCGCCTGCGCCGCTATGCGGTCAGCATCGTCGACGGGCCGGGCGCCGCCGGCGCGGATCTCACGCCGGCGGCGCCCGGCCTGCGCGTGGACGCGGTCGAGGAACTCTGGTTCGACCGGCTGGAGGATTTCACCGACCTGGACCGGCTCTGGGATGACGACGCCGGCATGCGCGCGGTCACCGAGGACGGCCGCCAGGTCTGGGACTGCGCCTGGATGTACCACGTCGGCGAAAACGTGGTGAAGGACTGGTGGCCGCGCGGCGCGCCGGGCGGCCCGTCCAAGGGCGTGAATGCGATCTTTCCGGTGACGCGCAAGGCCGGGATCGACCATGCGCAGTTCGTCCGCCACTGGCACGAGCGGCACGCGCCGCTCGCGCTGTTGCACCACGGAATGGCGCGCTACGTCCAGAACGAGGTCAAATCCGTGCTCGCCGTCACCAGCACCACGCCGGGCCGCACCCCCGCGCCGGCCCCGCAGTTCGACGGCATCGCGACGCTGCACTTCCCCACCGCCGAGGATCTGCACGAGCGCATGATGCTGACACCGCGCGCGGCGGAGGAAATCGCGGCCGACGTCGCCCGTTTCGTCGGCGGCGGGGAGAGCATGCTGGCCACCGAGTACGTCATCCGCTGGAACTGAACCGGCGCCGCCGCCCCGGCGTCACGGCCGGGGGGCGAGTGCCTGGCTGGCGTAGAGCGAATCCATGTATTCGCGGCAGGCCTTGATGCGGCCGTTTTCGATCTCGTAGAGGTGCGCTGGGCCTCGAACAGCTTCTGCACCACCGCCAGCGGCCCCTCGGCCTGGTGCAGTAGCACCATCTGCACCAGCGCGCCGCCCAGGCGCTCGGCACCGACGCGCCGCGGATGAAGTGGCTGGTTGCGGAGCGCAATTCACGGGGGATCACTGCGCACTCATTTTCCGCTGCCGCAGGTAGTCTCGCAGTACCTGGGCACTGTTGCCCGGTTCGTCGCGCGCGGCATGGACCAGCGTGAGGTCGTTTCCACTGGCAAGCCGCAGCAACTCTTCGACCGGCCCGCGGTTGGCGGCCAACTCTTCCCGGTAGCGAGCCTGAAACTCATCCCAGCGAACCGGATCATGACCAAACCACTGGCGAAGCGCCGACGACGGCGCCACATCCTTCAGCCACAGGTCGATCGCCCCATCGACCTTGCGGATGCCACGTGGCCACAAACGCTCGACCAGAACGCGAAGGCCATCATTCGCTCCGGGCGCCACGTAGATCCGCTTGCAGTTGATCTCGTGAATCATCATCGCTGCTCGTGCATCCGCCATTCACTGGGCGACATCCCCGTCTGTGCCGCGAAGGCTCGAGACAGCGCGCTCGCGCTGCCGTAGCCGACCTCGTCAGCCACCGCGTGCACGCTCTTGCCCAGGCGCAGCAGCGAGCGTGCGACGCTGAGCCGCCATTCGGCGAGGTAGGCCATCGGCGTGCTGCCGACCGTGTCGCGGAAATGAACGGCGAACCGTGCGCGCGACATGTTGGCGAGCGCCGCGAGATCATCCAGTGTCCAGGCCCTTCGCGGGTCGGCATGCATCGCATTGATCGCCTTGATGAGACGCGGGTTCGACAAACCGGCGAGCAGGCCTGACTCCATGCGGCCCTGATCCATCAGTTCGCGCAGCAACTGGATGATCAGGACCTCGGTCAGCCGATCGAGGATCGCCTGGCGGCCGCAATGCTGCTCCGATGCCTCCCGGAACAGCAGGCCGGTCGTTGCATCGAGGTTCGGCATATCGGCCAGCCTGACCGTCACCATCTCCGGCAGGGCCGTGATCAACGGATTGTGCAGGCCAATGCCGAACTCGAACGAGGCACACACGGTATCGGCGCCGTCGCCGATTGGTCGGAGCCGATGCGAGGTCGGCGTCATGAGCAGAACCAGGCTCGGTGCATCGAGCAGCGTCGAACGCTGCCCGGCCGTGACGACGCGCATCCTGCCACTGCGCAGCACATGGATGTAGCCGAGACCGTCGCCACCATCGAACGCGGCCGAACGGCACAGCGCCCCCGCCTGAAACACGCGCGCGTGCAGTGCGAACCTCTTCAGCAGTGAAACCAGCCTGTCTTGCACGACGATACGATGAGTCAAGGAAACGATACTTAATGATACCACTCGTTTCATCCGATGGGCCACACTTCCCTCACGTCCTCTGGACGTCAACCCACAGTCGAATCTATCGAAAACGAGGAAAGACCATGCCCAGAATCAAACCCGTCAACCCCGAGAAAGTCGATGCCAGGACCACCGCGACGCTGAAGGCAGTGAGGACGAAGCTCGGCGTGCTGCCCAACATCTTCACCACCTTCGCGCACTCGCCGACCGCGCTGAGCTCCTATGTGCAACTCGGTGAAGGCCTGGCAGGCGGCCGTCTCACCGCTCGCCAACGCGAGCAGATCGCGCTGGCCGTCGCGCAGGAGAACGCCTGCCAGTACTGCCTGAGTGCACACGTCGCCATCGGGCAGGGCGCCGGGCTCAGCGCTCATGACATCCAGCTCGCACGCCGTGGTGGCGCGACCGAAGCCACGGACAACGCGGTGGCGTCCTTCGCACTGAAGGTGGCGCAATCGCGCGCAGAGCTCAGTGATGCCGATCTCGCCGCCGCGCGCCAGGGCGGACTCGATGATGGCCTGATCGTCGAGATCATCGCCAACGTCGCGCTCAACGTGATGACCAACTATCTCAACAAGGTGGCTGGAACCGAGATCGACTTTCCCGTCGTCGAGATCCAGTCGGCGGCTTGATGCAGCCTGGCGGCCCCGCCCACAGGGACGAGGCCGCCCGGTGCGGGCCTGTAACCATACCGGGAGAACTTCTCATGAACCTCAATCAACCGATCAACGATGTGTCGGAAGCGAAATCGTCCGGCCGCAATGCGAGCGGCCTCGTGAAGGCGATGGTCGCGGCAATGCTGCTGGGTGGCGCCGTGGCGGGCAATTCGCTCGCGGGCTCGATGTCATCCGCTGCAAAGTGGACCGAGAACGGCGAACTGATATTGCCGACCGATTACCACACCTGGGTATTTCTCGGCTCGCCGCTGACACCCAACGCGCTGAACGGTGGCAGCGCCGGCTTCCCGGAGTACCACAATGTCTACATTCATCCAGAGGCGTTCGAGGCGTACCGCAATACCGGCGAGTTCCCCGAAGGCACCGTGCTGCTGAAAGAGCTGCAGCTGACGCTGCCGGGGACCAATGACGATGGCTCGCGTGTCGAGGCCTCGGGTCGCGGCTACTTCCCCGCGGCTCGCAACGGCATCGATGTCGCGGTGAAGGACAGCAAGCGGTTCAAGGAAACCAACGGCTGGGGCTTCTTCAACTTTGGTCACCATGCGCCGCCGTATGCGAAAACCGCGGCGGCCGCGCCGGTGGATGCATGTGCCGGCTGCCATATGGCCAACGCCGACAACATGGTGTTCAGGAAATTCTATTCGTCCATTCTGGACGCGAAGTGAGCGCCGATGCCAGGAGCCGGGCGCGCCAGTGCGCCCGGCTCCTGAGCAAAGGAGAACCGGCGTGCGAACACGTCGGCGGGTTACCGCAGGAGGGAAGACTCAGGAGCGACGCCGGCGCGATGCGCCCGCCAGGCCGAGCAGTGCGCTGCCCAGCAGCCACACGGCGGCCGGCACGGGCACCGGATTGGTATCCGCCGACACCACCTCGAAGAGCGTATTGAAGGTAACGCGGTCACCGGCGCTGAGACTGAATTTCAGCGTCGTACCGATCGATGAATTCAGCGCAGGACGACCGCCGATGAAGCTGCCGAACCCGGCAATGCAGTCCGAGGCGCTGGCACTGCAGTTGGAACATTCTTGCGGGAGACCGTCGCAGCGAGCGAGAGCCGGTCGGGGACTGACCCCATTCCAAGAGCACAGGCTGATGCCATGGTTTGACGGCAGGCCATTGAACTGCAACCATTGAGCACATGGTTACCAAACGCAGATCCAGCAACCAGTCGACATCGTTGGACACCGAGGCCAGGCACGAAAATCATAGCCTCGACGGTGCGACGAGCCTACTGAACGTTCTGAGACGGCGTCGCGAGGAAATTCTCGCGGTTGCCGCCCGTCATGGTGCGCAGAATATCCGGATCTTCGGCTCGGTGGCCCGTGGCGAAGCAGACGAACGCAGCGATATAGATCTGCTCGTGGACATGGAGCAGGGGCGCACGTTGTTCGATATGGGCGGGCTGCAGATCGAACTCGAGGCGCTCATCGGCCGACCGGTCGATGTCACGACCGAGCGTGGCCTGAAGCACCGAACGCGCGTTCGTGTGTTGCAGGAATCCGTCCCCCTGTGAGGGACCCCAGCGAACGACTGCGCGATATTCTGGAGGTGCGTATTTCGGCCGGTCGTGACCGGCGATTTCGGTAAATCGTGACCGCCCATTCCGGTCCATCGTGACCGGTGTTTCGGCCCATCGTGACCGATTTTCGGCCCCGTCCGAAATGCCGGTCACGATG
>JBFXBD010000076.1:0-28014 GCA_050183625.1 Gammaproteobacteria bacterium | reverse complement strand
TCTCGCAAACGGGCATCCAAGCGCCAGAGCGCAAAGCGGCCATGCTGTCCGCGGGACCGGTTGTACTCTAGCCGGTTCAGGGTCCGTGTGCAGTTTCAAACCGAAACTGGGGGCTCGCAATGACGGGGTGCGGTTCATGGACAGGCCGCGTAGCGGCCGCGGCAATCCATGCGGCCTGGACCAATTCGGCGCCCCTTGGGTCGCTTCGCTGCGCTCGCGACGACGATCGTTCATGGCCGCGGGTTCGACCTCGCGACGACGATGGGGCTATGACGCGCGACATGGCCGTGCCCGGGCACGCGGTAGCGATCCGTGTGCCATCCTACACGCACGGCCGGCAACCGCGTCCGTGCCGGCAGGCGGATTTCAAGTTTTCTTGATCCGATACGGCCGGGCGTCAACGCTCGGTGACGGTGCCGCCGTTGATGTTCAGGGCCTGGCCGGTGACGTAGGCGGCACGCGGGCTGGCGAGGTAGGCGATCATCTCGGCGACCTCGCGATCGGTGCCGGCGCGGCGCATCGGGATCTGCGCCAGGCGCGCGTTCCAGGCCGCGTCGCGGCCCACCGGATCCATGCGCGCGGTCTCGATGAGCCCCGGGCAGACACAGTTGGCGGTGATGCCGTCGGCGGCGACCTCGCGCGCGAGCGACTGGGTAAAGCCGTCCAGGCCGAAGTTGGCCGCCGCGTAGGCGGAGGTATTCTGGTTGCCGCGCTTGCCCGCCGCGGAGGAGATATTGATGATGCGCCCGCCCTGGCCCTGGCGCCGCATCTGCGGGATCACGGCCTTGCAGCACAGGAACGCGCCGAACAGCTTCACGCGGATCACCTGCATGAACAGGCCCTCGTCCAGGTCGACCACCGGCACCCGGTCCGCGCCATAGGGCGCGGCGGCGTTGTTGACCAGGATGTCCACGCGCCCGAGTTCGGCCACGGTGCGTTCCACCATGGCACGCACCTGCGCCGGATCGGAGATGTCCACCACCAGCGGCACGGCACGCACGCCCTGCGCGCGCACCGCCTGTGCGACCGATTCGATGTCGCGCCAGCCGGCAGCCTGCTCGTCCGGCGGGAAGGTGGCCGGATCGCGGCCGGTGCCCGTGATCACCACGTCCGCGCCGAGCTCGGCCAGCACCACCGCGGCGGCATGGCCGATGCCGCGCATCCGGCCCGCGCCGGTGACGATGGCAACCCGGCCCTCGAGTTCGCGGCCGCGCGCCGGCGCCAGTGGTGCGGGCGCGGCCATGACGGGCGCCGCTGCCGGCCTCGTCGCCGGTGCGGCCTGCACCGGTGCCGCGGGCGCACCGCAGAACAGATGCGCGTAGCGCGTTTCGCGCTCGCCCGGCGCGCGCGCCAGGCGTACGACGAACGGGCCGTCGGGGCGCTTTTCCAGCCCTTCCAGCACGGACTCGACCTCTTCCACGCCGGAGAATTCGCACAGCCGGTGCGCGCGCTGGCGCAGTTCGCCCGGCGTCTGCGCGCCGCGCAGCAGCAGCACGCAGACTACGCCGAGTTCCTGCGGCGTGAATTTCAGATCGCCGAACTCGGTATTGCAGAAGCGGTGCCGGTACTTCGCCACGCGGCCGCCGTAGCCGGACTTGTCGCTCACCAGGTTGCGGCGCAGCAGCGCGTCCAGCGCGCGCTGCACCTCGGCCTCGCCCAGATCCATCACCGGCTCGCGGTTGGTCTTCTGGTTGCAGGCCAGGGTCAGCGCGTTGAGCGACAGCGGGTACTGATCCGGCGTGGTGATTTCCTTTTCCAGGAGGCAGCCGATGACGCGCGCCTCGATCGGATCCATCCCGATTCTCGTCATGCCGCGAGCTGCCGGCAGGCCTGTTCCAGGAAGGTCAGCGTGGTACGCTCGTCGTCGATGATCGCGCGCACGATGAACTGCGTCTCCTCGTCGTCGATCCGGTCGGCTTTTTCCGAGAGCGAGCGGATCACGGCCTCCGGGGATGCGATGCGGCCGAAGTACCGGAGCTTGTCCACGTCGCTGACGGTGGCCGAGCACATCGTCTCCAGGAACTCGCGGTTGGCCTCGGTCACGGTCGGGCAGGTCGGCACCCCGCCGAGCTCGCGCAGCCGCGCCTCCAGGAGCTGGGCATGCGCCGCCTCGCGCAGTTCGATCATGCGCAGGCCACCGCGCAGGCAGTCGATGGTGCAGGACGCCGCCCAGGCGCCGAAGGCCTGCGCGCCGCCGGTCTCGGCGGCGCGGTATTCATCCAGGAACTGCAGGGTCTGTGCGCGGCGATCGGTACCCTTGGTGCCCTGCAGGGCGTCCACGCGCGCGCTGATACGGGCGACTTCGTTCGCCAGGGCGGCAATCGAAGCCTCGATACGGGCCAGAATCTGGTTTTCCATGGGTCCTCCGGACGGGTAACATCGAACCCGGGATGCAGCCCCGGGCCGGCGATCATCGGCCGTTTGCCGGCACCTGTCGACTGTACCTCGCCAGCGTCATCGCGAGGCCGAACCGGACCTGGGTCCGGCCGATTGAAGCCATGAAACGCCCCTTCGTCGTCGCGAGCGCACGCGAAGCGACCCACGCGGCCTCGATGCCAGCGGCAGCGCGTGGATTGCTTCGTCGCTTCGCTCCTCGCAATGACGATGATACCCGCCGCGATTCGA
The DNA here is from genome assembly GCA_050183625.1 of Gammaproteobacteria bacterium. Classification (GTDB taxonomy): domain Bacteria; phylum Pseudomonadota; class Gammaproteobacteria; order JADZEE01; family JADZEE01; genus JBFXBD01. Next base: position 25,389 of record JBFXBD010000076.1, on the reverse strand, counting down.
GGAGAACGACGATGCCAGCCCTGCCCCGATTCCTGTTCGCCCTGGCCCTGTTCGCGATCGCCGGCTGCGCCCGGGTTCCGGAACGGATCGATCCGCCGTCGGTGGCGCTGTCGGATCTGCGCCTCGTCGACATGACCCTGATCGAGCAGACCTTCGCCGTGAAGCTGCGGGTGCGCAATCCGAACCCCTTCGACGTGCCGGTGCGAGCCCTGGACTGCGCGGTCGAGATCAACGGCACGCAGGTGGCCACCGGGGCGAGCGAACGCCCGGTGACGCTGCCGGCGCTCGGGGAAACCTTTGCGGACGTACGCGCGGTCACCTCGCTCGGGGCCGTCCTGCAGCAGCTCGGCGCGATGTCGCGCGGCGGCACGCGCGCATTGCGCTACCGCGTGCACGGTACGCTTCGGGTCGGCCGCGGGCTGGACGGCCTGGTGCCCATCCCCTTCGAGCAGCGCGGGGACATCGACCTGGACGCGCTCTTGAAGCCACCCGCGCCGCCCGCGCCGATGCCCGGCGCCTGAAACCTGCTCAGGGGATGGCGGCGAGGAAATCCAGCACGGCGCGGTTGAAGATCTCCGGCTTCTCGAAGTAGGTCGAGTGCCCGGCGCCGGGCATGACGAGCAGTTGCGAGCCCGGGACGGTGCGGTGCGCTGCCTGCACCAGCGCGGGCGGCATGAGCTCGTCCTCATCGCCGACCACGAACAGCGCCGGCGTGCCGAACCGGCTCCATTGCACCGGCACGCGCTGGCGCAGCCGCTCGTCGAGCGCGGGCTCGCCGCCGCCGGGCTGCGGCGGGTTCAACCCCTGGATCTGCCAATACAGGAAGTCGAGGTCCGGCCGCTCCTGCTTCAGGCGCGGCGACACCGCATTGGCCAGGCCGCCGCGGCCGGTGCGCGTGGCGCGCTCGCGCATCCCGGCGGCCCAGGCGTCGATGCCCTCCACCGGAATGCCGCCCACGGTACCGGCCATGACCAGGCCGCGCACGCGCTGCGGCTCGGTCGCGGTCACGCCCCAGGCCGGCCAGCCGCCGAGCGACTGCGCCACCAGGAAGGCGCGGTCGATCTTCAGGTGATCCATGAGCGCGACCAGATCCTCGGCGAGGCGCACCGGGTAGATGGCGCCCGGCGAGGATCGGCCGTATCCGCGTTGATCGTAGACGACGCAGGTGTAGCGCCGCGAAAACGCCGGCACCTGCTGCCACCAGCTCAGGTGGTTGCCGCCGCCGCCGTGGATCAGCACCAGCGGCGGACCCTCGCCATGGCATTCGTAGTAGATCTCGGCGTCGTTGACGTGCGCATGCGGCATGACCACGCTCCGGGTTTGGTTCGGGCGGATGATGACCCTGCGCTTGCGCCCGGTAAAGCGCGCTGCTTGATCCCGCGCAGGCGCACGTTGCGGCATGGCGCGGGATCGCGCGCGGCGCCGGACGCCGCGCCTGCCTTGTCCGCGGCCTGCGGCCGTGCTACATCGTCGCCATGTGCATCGTCGGGATCCGCATCGGCGCCGGCACGGGCGCCGCGTACGGATCCGCCCGATGACATCCAGCGCCGTTCCTGCGTCGCCCCAGTGGTCTTCGAGGCGCGGCTTCCTGCTCGCCGCGCTCGGAGCCGCGGTGGGCCTGGGAAACATCTGGCGCTTTTCCTATGTCGCCGGCGAGAACGGCGGCGGCGCGTTCGTCCTGGTCTACCTGTGCGCGGTGCTGCTGGTCGGATGGCCGCTGCTGATCGCCGAGCTGGCCATCGGGCGCCACGCCCGCTCGGACGCGGTCAGCGCATGCGCGGCGATTGCGCCACGCCGTCCGTGGTGCTGGACGGGGTGGCTCGGCGTCGCCGGTGCGTTCGCGATCCTGGTCTACTACCCGGTCGTCGCCGGCTGGGTGGCACAGTACCTGTGGCACTACGCGAGCGGCGGGCCGATGCTGCCGGAAACCGGCACGCACGCCGAACGATTCGACGCGAACATCGCCGACCCGGCGCGGGCATTGTCCTGGACGGCAATCGCGATGGCCGCGACCGTGGCCACCGTCGCGGCCGGCGTGCAGCGGGGCATCGAACGGCTGTGCACGGTGCTGATGCCGCTGTTCATGATCCTGCTCGTGCTGCTGGCCGGATACGGGCTCAGCCTGGATGGCGCGGATCGGGCGCTGGCCTTCCTGTTCGCTCCGGACTGGAGCGCGCTCGGGCGGCCCCGTACCTGGCTGGCCGCCATCGGCCAGGCATTCTTCTCCATCGGCCTGGGGATGGGCGTCCTGGTCACCTACGGCGCCTACGCGGGCGCCGGGGTGCGGCTGCCGCAGGCGGCGCTGGTCATCGTGCTCGGCGATACGCTGGTCAGCCTGCTCGCGGGTCTGACGATATTTCCCGCGGTGTTCACGCACGGGCTCGATCCCGCCGGTGGGCCTGCGCTCGCGTTCGCGGCCCTGCCCGAGGTGTTCGCCGCAATGCCGGCGGGGCGGGTAATCGCCATCGCATTCTTCCTGCTGCTCGCCATCGCCGCGCTCACTTCGGCGGTATCGTTGCTGGAAGTGCCGGTGGCCCTGGCGGTGGCACGGATGGGCTGGCCGCGGTCGCGGGCGAGCACGGGCATCGGCGCGCTCGCCCTGGCCTGCGGGATACCGGTCGCGCTGGGTTTTGGATTGCTGGCGCCGGACCCGGCCGGCAGCCCGACCCTGCTCGACCGGGTGGATCACATCGCTTCGGACCTGCTCCTGCCGGCGAGCAGCCTGTGCGTGGCGCTGCTGGCCGGCTGGGGCTGGCGCGCGGGCACCGCACGCGCCGCCGCGGGGCTCGGCGATTCGCGCGCCGGCACGATCTGGCTCAGCGCGATGCGAGCCGTGGTTCCGCTCGTCATCGCGATCGTCATGATGCGCGGCCTCGGCTGGCTTTGAACGCGGGGACGCGCGGCGGCAGGCTTCCGCGCCGGCCCGTCCAGGACGCGCTCGCGCCCGTCGTTCGCACGTAACGCGGCGGCACGCAGTAGAATGAGGCCTGGCCGATGGATCGGCCGCGGGCCCGAAGGGCGGCGCGGGCGGTGGATCCGGCGCCGGGGGTTCAACTTCATGTCCGCGCGACGCGACTTCCTCGATCTCATCCGCAACCAGTGGGCAGCCGGCAACTTCCTGTGCGTCGGCCTGGATGCCGTCTACAGCGGCCTGCCGCCCGACCTGAACCGCCGCTACCCGCCCGAACGCGCGCTGTTCGTTTTCAATGCCGACATCATCGAGGCCACGCGCGAGTTCGTCTGCGGGTACAAGTTCAACCCCGTGTTCTACCTGCGGCACGGCGCGGAGGGCCTGGCCGCGCTCACGAACACCCTCCAGCATCTGCGCTCGGTCGCGCCGGAAAAGGCGGTGATCCTCGATGCCCAGCTCACCGGCGTGAGCCGGACGAACGAGGCCGCCTGGACCTTCGTCCGCGAATGCCTGCGCTACGTCGATGCGATCACGGTGATGGCGATCGCCGGCCGCGACGCCTTCGCCGCGCTGCTCGATCAGCCCGGCCTGGGCGTGCTCGCGGTGTGCCGCACCAGCGGCGCGGGCGCGAACGAGTTCCAGGACTATCCGGTCGAGGGCCTGCCGCTGTACCTGCGCATGGCCCGGGCGGTGGGGCGGGACTGGAACCGGCGCGGCAACTGCGGGCTGGTGATGGGCACCGACAACCTCACCGCGCTGCGCCGGGTGCGCCAGCACGTGCCGCAGCTGCCGCTGCTGATCCTTGGGATGGGCGAGCGCGGCGAGGACGCCGCCGCCGTCGTCGAGGTCGGCCGTGGACGCGACGGGCCGAACTTCATCCTCTCGCTCGGCCGCGACGTGATCCACACCTCCTTCGGCACCGACTACGCGCAGACGGCCGGCCGCGCCGCACGGACGTTCAACGACCGCATCAACTCCGAACTCCTGCAATTCTGAGCCGCCGGCCTCGCGTTCCCGGCCGCCCGGCAATGTGTTTACACTGGGGGCTCGATTACGCATTGCGGGAGACAATCATGCTGAAGTTGCTCGAGGGGATCCGGGTCGTCGAGGCTGCGGTATTGTTCAATGGCGACACGGCCGGGCGCATCCTCGGCGACCTGGGCGCCGACGTGATCAAGGTCGAGTCGCCCGGCGCCGGCGACTACCTGCGCGATTTCCTGGGCCAGATCACCCCGCACCACAGCCCCGCGCACCTGATGTCGAACCGCAACAAGCGCAGCATCACCATCAACCTGCGCTCGGAGGAAGGCCGCGCGGTGTTCTTCAAGCTCCTCGCCACCGCGGACATCTTCGTCGATGGCTTCGCCGGCGACGCCTGCCGCAAGCTCGGCATCGACTACGACGCCCAGCGCAAGGTCAAGCCGGACATCATCTACGTGCAGTGCACCGGCTACGGCGCCTCCGGCCCGTACGCGAACATCCCCACCCACGGCCAGATGATGAACGCGCTCGGCGGCGCGACGCCCTGCGTCATGGGGGCGGACGGGCTCGTGCAACGGGCGCCCACCGAGGGGCTGATGACCACCGCGGCCGCCGGGGACGGCACGGTCGCCTGCGCCAACCACGCCATCATCACCGCGCTCGCGGCGCTGGCGCAGCGCAGCCGCACCGGCCAGGGCGCGTACATCGACGTCGCCGGCTCGGACGCGGTGATGTACGGCGGCTGGTTCGGCCCCACCTTCGCGCTGAACTACGACCGCATCGCCGACAAGCGCACGCTGCCCTCGACCAAGGGCGATGCCGACGCCGGCAGCGCCAAGTACCAGTTCTACGAAACCAGCGACGGCAGGTTCATCCTGTTCTGCGGCATCGAGCACAAGTTCTGGGACAACTTCTGCCGCGCCGCCGGGCGCGAGGATCTGCTGGCGAGCAAGGACGAGCGCGCGCCGGTGGACTTCGGCGGCGGCGAGTTGGCGCTGCGGCGCGAGTTGCAGAAGATCTTCCACACCCACACCCAGGCCGAATGGATCGAGATCGCGGCCAGGCACGACATCGCCATGGGCCCGGCCTATGGCGTGCACGACCTGCCGCAGGATCCGCACCTGCAGGCGCGCGGGATGCTGTTCGACGAGGTGCATCCGGGCGCGGGGCCGTTCACCTATGTCGCCTGGCCGGCGCAGGTGGCGGGCCAGACGTACGAGAACTCCCATCCGGCCCCGGGCCTGGGCCAGCACACCGACGAGGTGCTGCGCGAGATCGGCTATGGCGCCGCCGACATCGCCGGCCTGCACGAACGCAAGGCAGTCTGACAGGAGGCACGGCCATGAACGCGGCGACCGAACTCATCGTCGAGCAGCTCGAGATCGGGCCGATGCAGAACTACGTCTACGTGGTCGGCTCGGCGCACTCGCGCGAGGTGGCCCTGGTCGACCCGGCCTGGGACATCGACGGGCTGCTCGCGCACCTGGCCGAGCGCGACTACAAGCTCACCGCCGCGCTCGTTACCCACTACCACCAGGACCACGTCGGCGGCGCGATCCGCGGCATGGCCATCGCCGGCCTGCGAGAGCTGATGGCCGCCAGCCCGGTGAAGGTGTACGTGAACAAGGCCGAGGCGGACGGGCTGAAGAAAGTCACCGGCCTGTCGGACAGCGATCTCGCCCGCGTGGACTCGGGCGACACGCTCAGTCTCGGCGGCATCGAGATCGAGTTCCTGCACACGCCCGGACACACGCCGGGTTCGCAGTGCTTCCGCATCCGCGACACCCTGGTTTCCGGCGACACGCTGTTCATCCAGGGCTGCGGGCGGGTGGATCTGCCCGGCTCGGATCCGGAGCAGATGTACCGCAGCCTGGACAAGCTGCGCGCGCTGCCGGACCAGACGATACTGCTGCCGGGTCACAACTACTCCTCGGTGCCGAACGCGACCATGGGCGAGGTCAAGCGCCACAACGCCTACCTGCGCGTGCGCGACATCGACCTGTGGCGGCAGATGATGGGCGTCTGACAAAAAGGGGACATTCATCATTTTCGGACGGAAATGATGAATGTCGCCATTATTCCGGGGGTGCGCGATGGGCGGGTTGAATCGGATGCAGGGCAAGGTGGTGCTGGTGTCTGGCGCCGGCTCGTGCGGGCCCGGGATCGGCAACGGCCGGGCGTGCGCGGTGCTGTTCGCGCGCGAGGGCGCGCGCGTGGGCGTGGTCGACATCGACGAGGCGGCCGCCAACGACACGCTGCGCATGATCCGCGAGGAAGGCGGCGAAGGCGTGGTGGTCACGGCCGATGTCGCACGCGAGGCGGACTGCAAGCGCGCGGTGCAGGCGGTGATGGATCGGTTCGGCAGGCTCGACACGCTCATCAACGTCGTCGGCATCATCAACCCGCCCGGCAAGGCCACCGAGGTCGACATCCCCGCCTTCGAGCACAGCATGAGCGTGAACGTGACCTCGATGGTGTCGATGGCCAAGCACGCGGTGCCGCCGATGGCCGCGGGCGGTGGCGGGGCGATCGTCAACATCTCCTCGATCGGCGGCCAGTTCGCCTGCCCGGGCCTCATCCTGTACTCGACCTCCAAGGGCGCGATCCTCAACATGACGCGCGCCATGGCCCTGGATCACGCCGACCAGGGCATCCGGGTGAACTGCATCTGCCCCGGCATGGTGGAGACGCCGCTGGGCATGCGCGATCCCTCGCCAGAGACCATGGCCAAACGCCGCGATGCCTCCATGCTCAAGACCAGCGGCACCGGCTGGGACGTGGCCTACGCCGCGCTGTTCCTGTGCAGCGACGAGGCGCGCTGGATAACGGCGCAGATCCTGAACGTGGACGCGGGGATTACCGGGTACCTGCGCAATTGACCGGCGGCGAGCGCCGCTCCCCGTCTTTGCGAGCCGAACCGGCCCGGGCTCCGGCAGATTGAAGCCATGAACCACCCCTACGTCGTCGCGAGCGCAGCGAAGCGACCCACGCGGCCTCGAAGCAGCCGGCGGCGCGTGGATTGCTTCGTCGCTTCGCTCCTCGCAATGACGGGTGCGGTTCATGGACAGGCCGCGCAGCGGCCGCGGCAATCCATGCGGCCCGGAGGAATTCGGCGCCGCATGGGTCGCTTCGCTGCGCTCGCGACGACGAAGGGGCGGAGCCAGGCCGGGTTCTAGGTTGCGACGTCCAGGGCGATGCGCTGGTCGCCGTCGGCGGCGCTGCCCGTCACGCGGCCGCGCAGGCCCAGCGCTGCGCGCCGTACCTGGCAGGCGCGCGCCGGATCGACGGTGGAAAGATGCAGAGCGCCTTCCACGGACTCCACGCGCCACTGCGCAGCGTTCACGCACACGCCGTCGCGCGCCGGCAGCTCGGCACCGATCGCCGGGCCGAGCAGGGCCAGCGTGAAGGGCGAGAGCCCGGCCGCGCGCAGCGGCGCCAATGCATCCGGGCGTGCCAGCACCGCCGCGCCGCGGACGATTTCCGCGAGCGGCCCCTGGGCGGCGAACGCGGCCACGAGCACGGCGTTCGCGCCGAGGTAGACCTTCACCGGCAGGCGCCGCAGGTAGGACAGGTTGCGGGTGACGTCCCAGGGCCGCGCGTCGCAGGGTGCGTAGGCGGCGCCGAGCCGGATCGCAGCCAGTTCGAACGGCGCGAACCAGTGCGTCTCCTCGGGCGCCGATGATGTCATCACCACCGCGCCGGGCCCGACCCCGTGCGCGACCAGCACCCGTTGCGCCCATCGCACGTCGCATTCGAAGTCGTCCCAGGACATCGCGCAGGTGCGCCGCACGCCATCCAGCACGCAGGTGCCGATGCCCCAGGTCGGCGCGCGCGCTATGAGCGCGGCACGCTCGGACGAACTGCGCAGCGTCATGACTTCACCACCCGCGGGAGCTTCGACGACAGCGCCCGCGCCAGCAGCACTTCGTTCGGATGCATCTCCAGCACCGGCGCGACGCCGGTGGCAGCCTCGATGGCTGCGCCGACGCGGTGGCTCAGGTCGGCCAGATCGCCGGTCCGGGCGGGATCGTAGCCGACGCGCACGCGCAGTTCGGAGAGCGTGCGGCCCGGCGCGACGATCTGGAACACGCCGCCCTCGGTCTCGGGCAGCACCTCGATCGCACTCCACACGTCCATCGGCATCACGGTGCGCGGCCCGACCCGCAGTTCGTCACCGGCACGGCCGCGCAGCCACATGCGAGCATGTGTGCGCCCGCAGCCGCAGGGCGTGCGATCGAAGCGGATCAGGTCCTCGGCGCGAAAGCGAATGAGCGGCGCGATGCGGTTGTCGATGGCCGTGACCACCAGTTCCCCGAGCGCGCCGTCCTCGACCGGCCTGCCGGTCCCCGGATCCAGGTGCTCGACCAGCACCGTGTCCTCCCACAGGTGAAAGCCGTCGTGGCGATTGCACTCGAAGGCCAGGCCGGTATCGCCGGCGCTCGACCAGACGAAGAAGTTCAGTCCCCAGTCCCGCACCGCCCGCTCGCGCATGCGCGATCCGATCGGTTCGCCGGCGAAGCTCACCGCCTTGAAGGAGGCGAACTCGGCGCGCAGATCGAACCGGTCGGAGAGTTGGTTCAGCTCCACCACCTGCGGGCCGCCGAGCTGCATGTAGGCCGGGCGCAGCTCGCGGAAGAGCGAGAACAATTCCGGCCAGTTGCCCATGCCGCCCGGCATGAAGAAGGGCACCGCGCCGAGCAACTGCGCAGTGTGATGGGTCGGGCCGCGATAGCTGCTGGCGGCAATCACCACGTCGCCCGGGCGGATGCCCATGTGCCACAGATCGCGGGCCATGCAGGTCCACATCCGCTCCCAGCCGTAGTCCCAGCGCTCGAAGAAGTAGGTGGGCTCGCCAGTGCTGCCGGTGCTGCTGGTGACGATCGAGACTTCCTTCGGATCCACGCACAACAGGCCGTTGGTGTAGTCGTCGTGCCGGGCACGCCAATCACGCAGATCGTCCTTGGTCAGGAACGGGATGCGGTTCCGAAAGTCCTCGATGGTGCGGATATCGCGCGGGTGCACCCCGGCGGCGTCCCATTTCTCCCGGTACAGCCGCGAGCGCTCGTACACGTACGGCAGGATTTCGAGCAACCGCTCCTCCTGCAACGCCTCCAGTTGCGCGCGCGGCAGGGTCTCGATCGCGGGCTCGAAGTATTTCCCGTCGGCCGTCATCGTCGTTCGTTCCCCCGGCCCGGATAGCATGACGGCCGTCGTTCCGCGCCGCTCACCGCGCCCCGACCTCCACGGTTTCGGTGTCGCGGCCCGAGCGCAGGACAGTGCCCGGCCGCGCGCCGGTGTCGGCGCCGTCGCGCACGATCTCCACGCCGTTGACCAGCACGTGGCAGATGCCGGCCGCCCCGGCATACAACCGCGAGCCCCCCCCGGGCAGATCCGCGCGCGTGTGCACCGGCTCGCAGTCCACGGTGGCCGGATCGAACACCACGACGTCGGCCTTCCAGCCGGGCGCGATGCGGCCGCGCTCGCGCAGGCCGATGAGCCGGGCCGGCCGGTCGGTGAGCAGGTGCACCGCCTGCTCCAGGCCGAGCAGCCGGTGCTCGCGCACGCCGTTGGCCAGCACGCGGGTCGGGATCGCGAAACTGTCGATCATGTCCAGGTGCGCACCGGCGTCCGAAGCGCCGATCAGCACCCGCTCGTCCGCCCACACCCGCCCGCGGGCCTGCCAGTCGGCCGGCGTTCCCCCGGCCGAGCTGCCGATGTGCAGCAGGAAGGAGGTGCGCAGATCGTCGGCGAGCGCGACGTCGAGCATGACGTCGAGCGCCGGCTTGCCGAGCTCGGCGGCGACGTCGCCGCAGGTGCGGCCCTGGAACCGGGCGTTGGCGGGCGCGAAGGTCTCGCGGATCTCGATCCGATCGAACCTGCTCAGGTCGGACATCGGGCCGGGCAGGCCGATCGCCGCACCCTCCTGCAACCGGCGCCGGCCGGCGGGGTCGGACAGCTCGCGCCTGCGCTCGGCGAGCGGCAGGCGGAACAGTGCGTCCCAGCCCGGCAGCATGTCGAGGACGAAGCCGGAAACAAAATTCACCCGCAGCCCGCCGGACTGCGGCGTGGTGAGCGCGACCACGCGTGCGCCGCGTTCGCGCGCGTAGTCCGAAGCGCCGAGCTGCTGGCGCACGTAGTCGCCGTTGTCGGCAGTGACGCCCAGGGCATTCCAGTTCAGCGGCCGGCGCGCGGCGAGGGACAGATCCGTCATCAACGCCATGCGCTCCTCGTCGAAGGGCTCCACCCCCGGCAGGAACTCGAGTGTCGTGCCCGGGTAGTCGCGCACCGCGCGTGCCAGGGCGATCAGTTCCTCGCGCGAGGCGTGGCGCGAGGGCACGGGCCGGCCGTCGGCATCGTTGTGCGAAATCGAGATCGTCGAGGAAAAGCCCAGCCCGCCCTCGCCGAGCGAGCGCCGCAGCAGTTCCACCATCGCGGCGAGTTCGGCGTCGGTCGCGCGCTCGCCGACCGCACGCTCGCCCATCACCACGCGCCGCAGCGCGGAGTGCCCGACCATGAAGCCGGCGTTGACCGCCACCTTGCCGTCGATGCGCGCGAGGTACTCGCCGAAGCTGCGCCAGTTCCACGGTACGCCGGCGAGCAGGCTTTCCAGCGGCATGCCCTCCACGCGCGCCAGCATGTGCACCAGGTAATCCGCCGCTTCGGCCGACAGCGGCGCGATGGAAAAACCGCAGTTGCCGCCGACGACGCTGGTCACGCCGTGGTACGGGCTGGGCGAGAGCATGCCGTCCCAGAACACCTGGGCGTCGTAATGGGTATGGATATCGACGAACCCGGGCGCAACCACCCGGCCGGCGGCGTCGATCTCGCGCTCGCCACTGCTGTCGATATTGCCAATCTGGACGATTCGGTCGGCACGAATGCCGATGTCCGCGCTGCGCGCGGTCGCGCCGGTGCCGTCGATCAGGGAGCCGCCGCGAATCACGACGTCGTACGTGGCCATGTCAGATCCTCCGAGGGTTGGCATTTCATCGTGCCGGGCGTCGCCGGGCAGGCGCGGGCCGCCGTCGGGAATACTCTCCCGGGGCCGGAAGCGCGTCAACCACGTTGGCGCTGCTCGAGGTGGCCGCGGATCCTGCGGCAACGTACGCAGGTCATTCGCGCGATCGCGCCGCCGCCGGCCGGCAGCACGGAGCATTTGTGCGACGCGACAATCGACCGATCAGCGGTGAAACAGGAACAGCAGCACCGGCATCCAGACGATGCTCGCGACCGTGGTGATCAGCACCGCGCTCGCAGCCGCGGCCTGCGCCGCCTGGTAACGCTCGGCGAGCACCTGGAACATGATCGCGCTCGGCTGCGCCGACAGCAGCACCGCGACCATGGCCCAGGTGCGGTCAAGCTCGAACACGTACAGCGCCAGCAGAGCGACCAGGGCCGGCAGCGCGAACAGCTTCACCGTGGCCACGTAGGCGGTCTGCCAGCCGCCGCCGCGCAGGTGGTAGCGCGACAGCGCCGCGCCGAGCGCGATCAGCGCGCAGGGGGTCACCGATTCCGACAGGTACTGCGCCGCGTCGTCCAACGCCGCCGGCAGCCGCAGCGACAGGGCATTCATCGCCAGGCCGACGACGGTGGCGACGATAATCGGATTGGTGCCGACCGCCCGCAGCACCTCGCGCGGCAGCGCGCGCGGGGAGCCGGATCGATTGCGCGAGAGTTCGATGAGGATGGTCCCGGGCGTCAGGTAGGCCAGGGTGTGGATGGTCATGAGGATGAAGTACGGCACCAGCCCGGCGTCCCCGGCCGCGCGCGAGATGAGCGGCAGGCCGATGAGTACCGCGTTGCCGGCGCAGCAGCCATAGGCGGTCAGCACCCGCCCGGCGCGATCCGCCGGATGCCAGCGCCGGGCAACCAGCATCGTGCCCAGGAACACCGCATAGCCGGGCAGGTAGAAGCTGGCGAGCAATGCCCACGGCGGGTCGGCGGGCATGTCCATGTTGGCGAAGGTGCGCAGCAGCACCACCGGCATCGCGATATCGAATACGTAGGCGGACAGGCCGTTCGCCAGCGCCGGGGACAGGTACCCGGCCCGTGCACCGGCGTAGCCGGCGAGGCCAAGGACCAGGATCGGCAGGACGATGTCGAAGACGACCCGGAACTCGGCGAGCATGGACCGGCACTGTAGCGCAATCCGATACCGCCCCGGGCCGGCTTGACCTTCCGCAACTGCGCGCGCATCGGCCGCGGCTTAGAATCCGTACATGATCGACCTGCACACCGCATGGCAGTTCGCCGCCGCGCTCGGGCTGGGGATCCTGCTCGGCCTGGAGCGCGAGCGCACCCAGGCCGAGGCCGGCTCCTTCGCCGGCGTGCGCACCTTCGCCCTGATCGCGCTGTTCGGCGCCACGGTGGCCTATGCCGGCCAGCGCATCGGCGTGCCGTGGCTGATCGCGGTGGTGTTCGTCGCGGTCGCGGCGCTGGTGGTCGCGGCCTACGGCATCACCTCCCGCCCCGACGATGCCGGCCTGACCACCGAGGTGAGCGCGATGCTCACGTTCTTCATTGGTGCGCTGTGCAGTTGGGGCGAGGTCAGCGTCGCCGGCGCGGTGGCCGTGGCGAGCATGCTGCTGCTGGCGCTGAAGAACTGGCTGCACAAGCTGGCGCGCAGGATCGAGACCGCGGACGTCCAGGCAACGCTGCAGTTCGCGATCATCACGCTCATCGTGCTGCCATTGGTGCCGGACGTGAACTACGGCCCTCCCGGCCTGGAAGTCATCAACCCGCACAAGACCTGGCTCATGGTGGTGCTGATCGCCGGGCTGAACTTCGCCGGCTACATCCTGGTGAAGGTGGTCGGCAACGAGCACGGCCTGGGCCTGACCGGCCTGCTCGGCGGGCTGGTGTCCAGCACCGCGGTCACGCTCGGTTTCTCCCAGCGCAGCCGCGACGAGCCGGCGCTGGCGCCGGTGTTCGCCTTCGGCATCCTGCTGGCCTGGACGGTGATGTTCTTCCGCGTCGTGGTGGAGGTCGCCGTGGTCAACCGCACGCTGGCCCTGCAACTGGCTCCCGGCATGCTGCTCATGGGCGCGGTCAGCCTCGGCGCCTGCTGGTTCCTGTGGCGGCGCGGACGATCCGGGCAGACGGCGCGCGTGGAGGCCGGCGCCAATCCGTTCGAACTCGGCGAGGCGGTGAAGTTCGGCCTGCTGTTCGGCGTGGTGATCTTCGCAGCGCGCGCCGCGCAGGTGTATTTCGGGGATACCGGGCTGTACTTTGCCGGCGCGCTCGCGGGCCTGACCGACGTCGACGCGATCAGCCTGTCGATGGCGAATCTCGCGGCCCAGGATCCGGCCAGCGCCGGCCCGGCCGCACGCACTATCGTGATCGCGGTGATCTCCAATACCATCGTCAAGAGCGGCATGGCGATCGCGCTGGGCGCGGCCACCATGCGCCGGACGATGGCGCCGATCGCCGGCGCCCTCGCCGCCGCCGGCGCAGCCGCGGCCGTGATGGTCGGTTGATCGTTCGCCGTTCCCGGCGGCAACGGCCGCGGAGGGTACCCAATGGCCATTCCGGATCGCATCACGCGGATGTTCGGCATCGAGCATCCGATCTTCGCCTTCACGCACGCGCGCGAGGTGGTCGCCGCGGTGAGCCGCGCCGGCGGCATGGGCGTGTACGGTGCCTCGACCTTTCCCCCGCAACGGGTCGATGCCGACCTGGCCTGGATTGCACGCAATTGCGACGGCCGGCCGTTCGGCGTGGACGTCATGATCCCGGTGAAGTGGCTGGGCCAGGAGATCACCGGCGATGTCGCAGCCGTGGAAGCCTCGCTCGAATCCGGGCTCCCCGAAGGCCACCGGCGGTTCGTCGACGGGTTGCTGGATCGATTCGGCGTCGGCCCGCTTACCGCCGCCCCGCCGCCGCCCGCCGACGATCGCCCCGGGGGTCGCGGCTGGCGCAGCGCCTGGAACCAGTTCCGGCTCGGGGCGGTGGAGGGCCAGTTGCACGTCGAAGTGGCGCTGCGCCACCCGATCGCCTTCCTGGTGACCGCGCTCGGACCGCCACCGCCGCAGGTGGTGGCCGCGGCGCGCGCGCGCAATGTAAAGCTCGGCGCGCTGGTCGGCGCGGCGCGCCACGCGCGCCAGCACGTCGCCGCCGGCGTGGATGTGATCATCGCCCAGGGTACCGAGGCTGCGGCCCATACCGGAGACATCGCCACCATGGTGCTGGTGCCGGAAATCGTCGAGGCGGTTGCGCCCATCCCAGTGCTCGCGGCGGGCGGGATCGGCAGCGGGCGACAGCTCGCCGCGGCGTTCGCGCTCGGCGCCCAGGGCGCCTGGACCGGTTCGATCTGGCTCGCCTGCGCCGAGAGCGACGAGCCGCCCGAAGTCATCGAGCGCATGCTCGCGGCGTCGAGCGCCGATACCGTCCGTTCGAGCTGCCGTACCGGCAAGCCGTTGCGGCAACTACGCTCGGCCTGGGCGGACGCCTGGGCCGAGCCCGAAGCGCCGCCGACGCTGCCCATGCCCACCCAGCACCTGCTGACCGCGGACGCCGAGGAACGCATCCATCGCCACGGCCGGGCGGATCTCACCACAATCCCGGTGGGGCAGAACGTCGGGCGGATGCAGGCGGTGCGGCCGGCGGCGGATATCGTCGCCGGCATGATGGCCGAGTGCCGGGCGGTGCTCGGGGAGTTGGGCGGAACATAGGCGCTGCCGGCACGGCGTGCGCCCCGGGCACCCTGGGCCGGCTGCGGGCTCAAGTCGAGGCGCCGGCGGCCGAAACAATCGTGATTCCCCTACAAGCCGCTTCCCGGGCGTCGCGCCATGCTGAAGAAGATTTCGGTCGATCAGCTCACCACCGGCATGTTCCTGAACGAGCTGTGCGGCTCGTGGATGGAACACCCGTTCTGGAAGACCCGCTTCCTGCTCAAGAAGCCCGGTGACGTCGAGCGCATCCGCTCCTGCGGCATCCGCGAGGTCTGGATCGACACCAGCCAGGGCGCCGATGTCCCGGTCGGCGAGACCACCGAGGCGCGCGCCGAGGTCGAGCAGCGCACCGAGGCGGCGCTGATCACCGCCGTGACCGCTCCGGATCCGAAGCCGCAGCGGGTGGCCATCGACGTGGAGGTGGCACGCGCGGCGAAGATCTGCGCCAAGGCCAGGACCGCCGTGGTGGCGATGTTCCGCGAGGCCCGCATGGGCACCGCCGTTTCGCTGCAGGAGGCCGAGCCGCTGGTGGAGGAGATCTCTGGCTCGGTGATGCGCAACCCCGGCGCACTGGTGAGCTTGGCGCGGCTGAAGACCAAGGACGACTACACCTACATGCACTCGGTGGCGGTGTGCGGGCTGATGATCGCCCTGGCCCGCCAGCTTGGCCTGGCCGGGGACGTGGTCCGCGATCTCGGCATGGCCGGGCTGCTGCACGACCTGGGCAAGGCGCGGATCCCGGACAAGATCCTCAACAAGCCCGGCAAGCTCACCGACGCGGAGTTCGCGCGCGTCAAGTCCCATCCGGAGGAAGGCCACCGGATGCTGGTCGAGGGCGGCGCGGTCGGCGACATCCCGCTCGACGTGTGCCTGCACCATCACGAGAAGGTCGACGGCTCGGGCTATCCGCACCGGCTGAGCGCGGAGGCGATCAGCCTGTACGCGAAGATGGGGGCGATCTGCGACGTCTACGATGCGATCACCTCGGACCGCCCCTACAAGCAGGGCTGGGATCCGGGAGAAGCGATCCGAAAGATGACCGAGTGGGCCAACGGCCACTTCGACATGCAGGTGTTCCATGCATTCGTGAAGTGCATCGGCATCTACCCCATCGGCTCGCTGGTGCGGCTGCAGTCCGACCGCCTCGCGGTGGTGGTGGAACAGCACCCGCATGCGCTGCTCGCGCCCGTGGTGAAGGTGTTCTACTGCGCGCGCAGCCGCAGCCCGATCATGCCCGCAATCGTCGATCTCGCCGCCGAAAGCGCGCGCGACAAGATCAAGCGCTGGGAATCCCCGACCGAATGGGGGTTCACAAACCTCGGCGCCACCGCACTGGCGGTCTGATCGCCCGACGCCGGCGCCGCGGGCGCGCGGCGTACCACCCCGCACGGCCGCCGTTCCCCCACTGCGACAATTGGCCGCAGGGTCGCGCGGGCCGCGGTTCGCTACCATGCGCCGGCGTTTCGTGCGCGTTGCCGCACGACACGCGCATCCATCCGCTCATGGGGAACACCGAACCGATGCCACGCCAGCCAGGAGGCCCCGCCCTCACCGTCATCGCCTTTGCCGTGCATGCGCTGGGCGCCCAGGCCGGCGCCCGCGCCGACGAGGCGCGGCCCGGCACCGACGTCGATTTCCGCATCGGCGAGGTCGTGGTCACCGCGACACGCCTTTCGGGCGCGTCCGGCCGGGTCATCACGTCCGTCGACCGCCTCGGCGCGGACGTGGCGCAGGCCGCCAACGTCAACTACGCCTGGGAACTGGTCGGGCGCCTGCCGGGGGTGCTGCTCACCAACTTCAACCAGGGTGCCGTCAGCGGCAAGTTCTCGTTTCGCGGCTTCAACGGCGAGGGCGAAATCAACGCCGTGAAGCTGCTGATCGACGGCGTACCTTCGAACAGCAACGACGGCAACATGCCGTTCATCGATCAGGTCTTCCCCCTGGACGTCGCCGGCATCGAGGTGGTCCGTGGCACATCGGATCCGCGCCACGGGCTGCACGCCATCGCCGGCAGCGCGAACATCCAGACCCGCATCGGCGGAACCTATGCCGACGCCAGGGCCTCGGGCGGCAGCTTCGGCACCTACGAAGGCCAAGTGTCCGCCGGCCTCGAATCCGGCTCGTTCAGCCAGAACTACCTGCTCGCGTATCGCGAGTCGGACGGCTATCGAAGCCACGCCGGGCTCGAACGCGTCAGCCTCGCCGGCAAGTGGTTCTACGACCTGTCGCAGGACGTGCGCGTCGGCGCCATCGCGAGGTACTACGACACCGACGCGCAGGAACCGGGCTATCTCACGCGCGCCGACGCCCGCGCCCGGCCCCGGATGACGAACGCCTACAACGCGACCGACGGCGATGCGCGCGAAATCCAGCAGTACAGCCTTCATGTCGACGCCGCCCTGGTCGATCGGCTCAACCTGGCGGCCAAGGCCTACTACAACCGCCTGAGCGACGATCGCTTCGTCAAGTTCTCCGCGGCCGCGGCGCAGCAGCGGCGCGTGACCGAAGAGGACCATTGGGGCGTACTGGCGGCGCTCGACTACGACACGCAAATCGCGGGCATGCCGGTGGGCGCCGAGATCGGCGGCGACATGCAGTGGCAGAACAACGAGTCGCTGCGCTTCACCGCGGTCAACCGGGTTCCGACCGCGCAGACGCGCGACCAGCGGTTCCGGCTCGACATCGGCGGCGTGTACGCGCAGGCGGTCCTGCAGCCGGCCCCCTGGCTGACGCTCACCCCGGCCTGGCGCCTCGACTGGGTCGACGGGAATTACCGGGATCGCCTGAGTTCCACCACCGCACCCATCAACGACTACGGCACGATCAGCCAGCCGAAGCTGTCCGTGGCGATCACGCCCGGGCCCGGCATGACGATCTACGGCAACTACGGCAGGAGCTTCCAGATCGGCCTGGCCTCCGGCGCCTACCTGATCCCGCCGCGCAGGACGGACCTCGAGCCCTCGATCAACGAAGGCTGGGAAGTCGGCGTGAAGTACGCGCCCAGCACGTTGTTCGAAGCGCGCCTCGCCGCCTGGGAGCAGACCGCCACCGGCGAGATCAAGCGCAAGCTCAATGACCCGCTGGGAGACAGCGAGAACGTCGGCGCGACCCGCCGGCGCGGCGCCGACCTTCAGGTGAGCCTGCGGCCGTCGCAGGTCATTTCGGCATGGGCAGCGGTCGCATGGCAGACATCGGAGATCACCACGCCCGATCCGGCCACGCCGCAGTTCAAGGGCAACGAGATCGACCACATCCCGCGCTGGCTGTGGTCGGGCGGCATCGACTACACGGGAATCGAGCGCACGCGATTTTCGGTGTGGGCCAGCGGTCAGTCGGACTACTGGCTGACCACCGCCAATAGCCTGGCGCAGGGGAAGTTCGGAGAATTTGCGGCAATCAACGCCGAGATCGCGTACCGGCTCACCGGCAACGTCGAGCTGTCGCTGGCACTGAAGAACCTGACCGACGCCTACTACGAGTACGTCTGGTGGGACGGCACGCAGACACTGCACAGCCCGGCCGACGGCGTCGGATTCACTGCCGGCGCGCGGGTCCGATTCTGATTGTGCGCGGCCTGCGCCGTGCGATAGGACTCACCCATCTCTGGCTCGGCCTCGGCCTGGGAGGGCTGATGGCGCTCGCGGGCGTGACCGGATCGCTGCTGGTCTTCTACATCGAGATCGACCGCCTGCTTCACCCGCAGATCCAGGAAGCCGGCCTGCCGGGTGCCGGATCCTACGACGCGGCACTGCGCACGCTGCGCCGGCAGTACCCCGAAAAGTCCGGCGCCTGGCGCTTCGAAGTGACCGGCCGGCCGAACGCCATCCCCGCCCGCTACTACAACCCGCCGGAAACGGCAGGACGCAGTTTCGCGCCCATGATGGTCTGGGTTTCCCCTGACGGCGCACGCATCCTTCGCCGCGACTTCTGGGGCGACTACGCGATGACCTGGATCTACGATCTGCACTACCAGCTCAGGCTGGACAAGCGTGGACAGGCCATTCTCGGCTACGCCGGCATCGGTCTTTGCCTGCTGTTCGTCACCGGCCTGCTCACGTGGTGGCCGCGCGGCCGCTTGTCCAAGGCCTTGCGCTTCAAGCGACCTGCCCATCCGTTGCGACGTCTGCGCGACATCCACAAGCTCGCGGGCCTGGCCGGCCTGCCGCTGCTGCTGATCGCCACGGGCACCGGCGTGATGCTCGCGTTGCCGGCGCAGAGCGACGCCGTGCTCGCGGCCGTCATGGCGCCGCCATCCAAACCAGGCACGCCGGCCGGGTCGCGCTCCGGCGACCGGCAGATTTCGGTCGAGCGCGCCATTCAGGCGGCCCGCGCGATGCTACCTGACGCGCGCCTGGCCTGGATCGAGGTGCCGGGGCCGGGCCCCGGCGTGTTTCGCCTGCGGATGCGGCAGCCGGGCGATCCGAGTTACCGCTTTCCGCACAGCTACGTCAGCATCGACCAGTACACCGGTGCGGTCATCGACGTTCACGATGCGCGAAAGGCGAACACCGCGACGACCATCAACAACTGGCTGCATCCGCTGCACGACGCCTCGGTGGGAGGCATGGTCACGCGGGTGCCCGTTGCCGTCGCCGGGCTTCTGCCGGCCGTGCTGTTCGCGACCGGCCTCATCCGCTGGATGCGCCGGAGACGGTAAGCCGGCGCCGGCTCCCGGCGCCGCGGTCGCAGAACGTTCGAGTACCGCAATGGTCGGCGGCTGCGCGCGCCACCGGCCATCGAACGCGCTACGGTATGATTGCCCGCTTCGGCCACCGAAACGACGCGGGCACTCGCGCATGGAACATCCCGATACATCCACGGCACCGCCGCGCCGGTTGCTGGTGGCCAACCGCGGCGAGATCGCCGTGCGCATCCTGCGCACCGCGGCGGCGCTCGGCCTGCGTACCGTCGCAATCGCCACCGCGGACGATGCCCGCGCCCTGCACCTGAAACTCGCCGACGAGTGGCACGTCCTGGATGGCCGCGGCGTCGCGCCGTTCCTGGACATCGAGCAGATCGTCGCGCTCGCCCGGCGCACCGGCTGCGACGCGATCCACCCGGGCTACGGGCTGCTGAGCGAGAACGCCGCGTTCGCGCAGCGCTGCGAGGACGCCGGCATCGTGTTCGTCGGCCCGCGTACGCGCACGCTCGCGGCACTGGGGGACAAGTGCGAGGCGCGCGCACTGGCGGCCGGCAGCGGCGTACCGGTGCTGGAGGCGAGCGACGGACCGGTCACCGCGGACGAGGCCCGGGCCTTCTTCGCGGCGCTGAACGGCGGCGCGATGGTGCTCAAGGCCGTGCACGGCGGCGGCGGCCGCGGCATGCGCGTGGTGCACGAGGCCGGCGCGATCGATCGGGCACATGAACGCTGCACCTCCGAGGCACGCGCGGCGTTCGGCGACGGAGCACTCTACGCCGAGCGCTTCCTGCCCGATGCCCGGCACGTCGAAGTGCAGGTGGCCGGAGACGGCACGGGCGCCGTGCTGCACCTGTTCGAACGCGAATGCACCCTGCAGCGCCGGCACCAGAAGCTGGTGGAGTTCGCGCCCGCACCGGGCCTGCCCGCGGCGCTGCGCGCGCGCCTGGTCGACGCCGCGCTGCGCATGGCCGCGCGCCTGCAGTACCGCGGGCTGGGGACCTTCGAGTTCCTGGTCGCCGCGGGGCACGGCACGGGCGAGCCGGACTTCGCCTTCATCGAGGCCAACCCGCGACTGCAGGTCGAGCACACCGTGACGGAAGCCGTGCTCGGCCGCGATCTGGTGGAACTGCAGCTATCGATCGCCGCGGGCGCGACCTTCGCCGATCTCGCCCTCACCCAGGCGGCGATCGGCACCCCGCGCGGCCTGGCGGTGCAACTGCGGGTGAACATGGAACGCATGCAACCCGACGGCAGCGCCCGCCCGGCCGGCGGCACGCTCGCCGTGTTCGAGCCGCCGGCCGGCCCCGGCGTGCGCGTGGATTCCTTCGGCTATGCGGGCTACACCACCAGCCCGCACTTCGACTCGCTGCTCGCCAAGGTGATCCTGCACGAGCCCGGCGGCGACTACGGCCGGCTGCTGGATCGCGCCGCCCGGGCGCTGGCCGAGTTCCGCGTCCAGGGCGTGGACACCAACATCGCCTTCCTGCAGGCGTTGCTGCGCCACGACGACGTGCGCGCAAACCGCATCCACGCCGGGTTCGTCGAGGCGCACGTCGATGCACTGGTGGGCACGCCGACCGCGCCGGCGCTGCACTTCGGTGCTGGGCCCGCATCCGCGCGCGGGCGGGCCGGGGCGGCGATCGATCACAGCGATCCGCTCGCGGTGCTGGACTACGGCCGCCGCGCCGCGGACGCAGCAGCAGCCGATGCCGGCGGCTCGCCACCACCGGAACAAGGCGACGGCCTCGCCGTGCGCGCGCCGATGCAGGGCACCGTCATCGCCATCCAGGTGGAGCCGGGCGCGGCGGTCGCCGCCGGCCAGGCGTTGCTGGTGATGGAAGCGATGAAGATGGAGCACGAGGTCGCGGCGCCGGTGGCGGGCACCGTGACCCGCATCGACGTCGGCGCAGGCGACGCGGTGATCGAAGGGCACGGGCTGCTCTGGCTCGCCCCGGGCGAGGCGGCCGGCGATGCGGCCGCATCCGGCGTCGAGGAGGATCCGGATGCGATCCGCCCGGATCTGGCCGAGGTGCTCGAACGGCACGCACGCACGCTCGACGCGGCACGCCCGGAGGCGGTTGCGCGCCGGCGCCGCACCGGCCAGCGCACCGCGCGCGAGAACATCGAGGATCTGTGCGACCCGGGTTCGTTCGTCGAATACGGCCCGCTGGTGATCGCCAACCAGCGCAGGCGCCGTTCGGTACCGGATCTGATCGCCACCACGCCCGCGGACGGCCTGGTGATGGGCCTGGGCACGGTGAACCGCGATCGGGTGGGCGAGGATCGCGCGCGCTGCGTGGCGATGTCCTATGACTACACCGTGTTCGCCGGCACGCAGGGCAATGCCAACCACCACAAGAAGGATCGGCTGTTCACGCTCGCCGAGCGCCTGCGCCTGCCGCTGGTGATGTTCGCCGAGGGCGGCGGCGGGCGGCCGGGAGACGACGGCCATTTCGGCGACGCGCGCGCATTCCACTATTTCGCGCGCCTGTCCGGGCTGGTGCCGCTGGTCGGCATCGTCTCCGGGCGCTGCTACGCCGGCAACGCCGCGCTGCTGGGCATGTGCGACGTCATCATCGCCACCGCCAATTCCAACATCGGCATGGGCGGCCCGGCGATGATCGAGGGCGGCGGCCTCGGGGTTTTCAGGCCCGAGGAGATCGGCCCGATCGACGTGCAGAGCGCAAACGGCGTGGTGGACATCGCCGTCGCGGACGAGGCCGAGGCGGTGCGCGCCGCGCGCCAGTACCTGTCCTACTTCCAGGGGCCCGTGCGCGAGTGGACCTGCGCGGACCAGCGCCGGCTGCGCGGCGCGGTGCCCGAGAACCGCATGCGCGTGTACGACGTGCGCAGGATCATCGACCTCCTGGCCGACACCGGCTCGGTGCTGGAACTGCGTCGCGATTTCGGCCGCGGGATGATCACGGCACTGGCGCGCATCGAGGGTCGGCCGGTCGGCATCGTCGCCAACAACCCGATGCACCTGGCCGGCGCAATCGACAGCGACGGCGCGGACAAGTCCGCGCGCTTCCTGCAACTGTGCGACGCCTTCGACATCCCGGTGGTGTTCCTGTGCGATACGCCGGGGATCATGGTCGGCCCCGAGGCCGAGAAGACCGCGCTGGTGCGGCACAGCTCGCGGGCGCTGACGGTGAGCGCCAACCTGGACGTGCCGTTCTGCACCGTCATCCTGCGCAAGGCCTACGGCCTGGGCATGCTCGCCATGGCCGGCGGCAGCTTCAAGGTGCCGCTGTTCACCGTCGCCTGGCCCACCGGCGAGTTCGGTCCGATGGGCCTGGAAGGCGCGGTGAAGCTCGGCTACCGCAGGGAACTGGAGGCCGCCGCCGATCCGGCCGAGCGCAAGGCACTGTACGATAAACTGGTGGAGAAGCAGTACCAGCGCGGCAAGGCACTCAACATCGCCACGCTGTTCGACATCGACGACGTGATCGACCCGGCCGAATCGCGGCGCTGGATCGCCGCGGCGCTGGCCGCCGCGCCGCCACCGGCGCCGCGCGCCGGCAAGAAGCGGCCCTATATCGACACCTGGTAGCCCGGCGGCGGCGCCACCGGCGCGCCCGAACGACAACGATGGATGCACGACGATGAGCGATCCGAAACCGTACACCGACCTGATCGACTACCCGCGCCTGACCGCCTGGTTCGACGCCCACCTGCCGGATTTCGGCGACGGCCCGCTGCAGGCCGAACTGCTCGCCGGCGGCACCGCGAACGCGGTGTTCCGGATGGATCGCGGCCGGCATGGGCTGGTGCTGCGCCGCCCGCCCAAGGTGCCGCGCGCGGACAGCGAGAAGCAGATCGCGCGCGAGGCCCGGGTCCTGAAGGCGCTGGGCGGCACCGACGTGCCGCATCCGCGCTTCCACGGCTTCTGCGACGACAAGTCCGTGCTCGGCGCGCCGTTCTACGTGATGGACATGGTCAACGGCTGGCTGGGCTGGGGGCCACCGGCACCGCCGCCCTTCGACAAGCCCGGCGAGCATCGCCGCAACATGGCGTTCGCGCTCGTGGACGCGATCGCGCGGCTGGCAAACCAGGATTATCGCAAGCTCGGGCTGGAGGGCTTCGGCAAGCCGGACAACTTCCTCGGCCGCCAGGTCGACCGCTGGCGCAGCCAGCTCGAATCCTACAAGCATGAGGAAGGCTACGCCGGGCGCGATCTCCCGGGCCTGCAGTACGCGGGCGACTGGCTCGCGGCGAACACGCCACAGATGTCGCCGCCGGGCATCCTGCACGGCGACTTCAGCTTCGGCAACTGCCTGTTCGCCTATGACACGCCCACGCGCGCGGCGGCGATGATCGACTGGGAACTGTCCACCATCGGCGATCCGCTGCTCGACCTGGGCTGGGTCACCTACGGCTTCAACGGCCGCCACGAGAAGACGCCGACCGCGGCCTACTTCGACCCCACCGACTTCCCGTACCGCGAGGAACTGGCCGAGTACTACGCCGAGCGCACCGGGCGCGACGTGAGCAACCTTGTCTATTACAACGTGCTGGCGCAGTTCAAGTCCGCATGCATCCTGGAGCGCCACTACGCGCGCATGCTCACCGGGCGCCAGACCCGCGAGCACGGCGAGGTCATCGGCGCGCTCGTGGTGCGCCTGGCGGCCAAGGCCGGGGAGATGGCGCGCAACGCGGGCTGATCACTTCGAATTGGCGTGGTGGCCGCCGTCCACGGGGACGGTCAGGCCGGTCACCATCGCCGCGCGGGACGAGCACAGCCAGATTACCGCGTCGGCAATCTCCTCCGGCTGCACGATGCGCGGGATGGCGTGCGACCGGGCCGCCAGTTCGTTCTGCTGCGCGGTCGTCATGATGGAGGTGACCGCGCGGGTGGCGGTGAGGCCGGGCGCGACCGCGTTGATGCGCACGCCCTGGGTGGCGTAGGTCACCGCGGCATGCTTCGTCATGTGGATCACGGCGGCCTTGGCCGCCGAGTAGCTTGGCGAAGCGGTCAGCGACACCAGCACCCCGGCCATCGAGGCGGTGTTCACGATCGCCCCGCCGCCCTGGGCAATCATCTGCGGGATCTCGTACTTCATGCCCAGCCAGGCGCTCTTCAGGGTGAGGTTCAGGGTGTAGTCCCACTCCTCCTCGGTGGTGGTGACCACCGTGGTGTGCGGCAGGCCGTGGCCGGCATTGTTGTGGGCAAAGTCCAGGCGCCCGAACCGCTCCACCGCGGCGTGCACCATGGCCTCGTTGTCGCGCGCGAGGGTGGCATCGGTGCGCAGGAACATCGCCTGGGTGCCGCCGCGCTCGAGCTCCTGCGCGAGCGCGCTGCCGCCGGCCTCGTCGATATCGCAGACGACGACGGCCGCGCCCGCCGCCGCGAAGGCACGCGCCGAGGCCTGGCCGATCCCGGAGGCGGCGCCGGTCACCAGCGCCACCTTGCCGGCGAATTCAGGGGAGTTCGACTGGCGAGTCATATCAACCCTTCATGAATTGGGGACATTCTTCATTGTGGCCGCCGGTACCAGTGCACACAATGATGAACGTCCCCTTTTTCGGGGGTGGACACCGGGCGCACGGACAACGCCGCGCCGCGCGGCCGGCCGCCCGTCGGGGGCGAGGCAGGGTGCGGCAGGGATACAACAGAAAACGGGGTCTTCGTGAAACCGTGTGGGTGATTTTACGCCCTTGAGAGCGCTACGAGCCTGGAATTTCCAGGGTTTCGTTGCTGTCTGGGCGCCCGCGGTTTCTGGCATGCTTTTCCAATGGCCAGAAAATGCACCCCGGCTCGGCGGTTGACCGATGCATATACCTTCAAGGGCTTTCGTCCACGGCAGCTCGTCAAGGGCGTGTTCGGCGACCCGTACGCCCGGGTCGTCACGCTCGATCGGCGCTCAAAAAAACTCGCTGCGGGGTCTGCGACACGGTCCATCAGGGCTGGTACGACCGCAAGACCCGCTTCGTGCGCGACCTGCCGGTGGGCGACACCCGCGTATACCTGCAGGTCGAGATCCGACGCGTCCAGTGCCGCCGGTGCGGTTCGGTGAAGCGCGAGGGACTGGACTGGCTGGCCAGCAACCCCGGCTACACACGACGCTTCGCCTGGTACGTCGGGCGGCGTTGCCGCAACGAGAGCATCAAGACGGTGGCCGAGGAGCTGCTGCTGGACTGGCATACCGTCAAGGCGCTGGACACGCAGTACATGCAGGCCCAGCTCG
>JBFXBD010000075.1:0-28503 GCA_050183625.1 Gammaproteobacteria bacterium | reverse complement strand
TAATAAACGAGTTAGCGACCGGGTGCTGTTCCCATCACCCGCTCCAAAGGTGCCGGCGCCCCCGTGCACGACGCGCGGCCCGGAGACGGCAGACCGGCGCCGATGAGTGCGAACACGGCAGGCGAGGCATTCCGAGACGAGGCGATGGAGCAGGCCGCGCGGCCCTTGTACCGGGCCGACCTGCCCTACCACAATTTCGACCACGCCCTGGAGACGATTCGCAACGGCCGGGAAATCATCGAACGCTGCCGCGCCGAAGGGATCCGCATCGACGAGCAGGTGGTCTACTACGGCCTGCTCTTCCATGATGCGGGCTACCACGAGGATCACCTCGCCCGCGGCTTCCCCACCAAGGAGGCGCTGTCCGCGCACCTGGCCGCGACCGCCCTGGCCGCCCGCGGCGTGCCGCAGCGGACCATCGGGAAGGTCGAACGGGCCATCCTGGCCACCTACCTGTACGGCACGTTCAAGACCCCTGAGGAAAAGGCGGTGCGGGCCGCCGACCTGGCCGGCCTGGCCTACGACTTCCCCCGCTTCCGTAACAACAGCGAAAACCTGCGCCTGGAACACAACCTGCTCACCGGCAAGCACCTGTCGTGGGTGGAATGGGTGCCCAAGGTGATCGAGGTGCTGCGGTTCTACCTGAGCCAGGAGATCCGGCTGACGTCCTACTTCTCCGACACGAACGGAGAATCGGTCTTCCACCAGCGCGCGCGGAGCAACGTCGAGCGGATCCGCGCGGAATCGGGCGGCGACATCCGCGCCAGCTGACCGCGCCGCCGGCTCAGGTCGTGCCGGCGCCCTTGAGCCTGAGCAGGGTGTATTCGATGCGCGCTTCCTGCAGCCGCTGGCGCGCCTGTTCCATCTGGCTGGCATCGGTCCAGGGCCCGAGCCGGACCCGGTACCAGGTGTCGCGGTTGTTCACCTGTACCTTGTCGATGGTGGCCGACAGGCCGAGCAGTGCGAGCTGTGCCTTGGCCCGATCGGCTTCCTCCATGCGTTGGAAGCTCCCGACCTGGAGCTGGTAGGCAGCGACGGCCGCAGGCTGCGCCGGGGCAGGCTCGTTGCGAGCTGCCTGCGCCTCCGGAACCTTGACCTCCATCTCCGGCAGGATGGTGTAGAAATCGAACTTCGGCTTGGCGGTGCCGCCCGCAGCGGGCGCCTGCGACGAACCCGGTGCCGCCGGAGCCTCGACCCGGGACGGCGCCGGATCCTTGCCCGCCAGCGACGGCGCCACCGGCCCACGCAGGTACACCGCGAAAGCCACGAACAAGCCCAGGGCCAACCCGGCCACGAAGGCGACGAACGTCGCCAGGGTCGCGCTCGGCGAAGCCTTCGCGGGGGCGGCCTTCTTTGCCACTACATCGACTCCGGCGCCGTCACGCCCAGCAGCCGCAAGCCGTTGGCCAGCACTTGCCGCACCGCGGCGACCAGCGCCAGGCGCGCGTCGCGCAACGCGGAGTCGTCGACGATGAACTTGTGGGCGTTGTAGCAGGCGTGCAGGTCGGTGGCCAGCTCTCGCACGTACTGGGCGAGCTGGTGGGGCTCGCGATCCAGGGCGGCGGACCGCACCACCGTCGGATAGCGTTCCAGCGTGGCCAGCAGCGCATGCTCCTCGCGCTCGACGAGCCGGCCGAGGTTCGCGCGCGCGTTGACGGCATCCCAGGTCAGGCCGCGCTCGGCGAGCTGGCGCCATACGCTGCACACCCGCGCATGCGCCATCTGAACGTAGTACACGGGGTTGTCCGCCGACTGCGACTTGGCGAGGTCGAGGTCGAACTCGAAATGCTGGTCGGCCTTGCGTGCGACATAGAAGAAGCGCGCGGCGTCGACGCCGACCTCGTCGACCAGTTCCTCCAGGGTGACGAAGCTGCCGCTGCGCTTGCCCATGCGCACGGGCTCGCCGCCCCGGAACAGGGCGACGAGCTGCATCAGCGGCACGTCGAGCTTGGCGGCGTCGTGACCGAGCGCGGTCAGCGCGGCGCGCACGCGCGGGATGTAGCCGTGATGGTCGGCGCCCCAGACGTCGATCACTGCGTCGAAGCCACGCCCGAACTTGTCGTGGTGGTAGGCGATGTCGGAGGCGAAATACGTATAGGCGCCGTTCTCGCGCCGGATCACCCGGTCCTTGTCGTCGCCGAACGCGGTGGAGCGGAACCACAACGCTCCGTCCTTGCCGTACAGGTGCCCGCCGCGCTCCAGTGCCGCGATGGCTTGCTCGATGAGGCCGGAGCCGTGCAACGCACGCTCGGAATACCAACGGTCGAAGCCGACCCGGAACTTGTCCAGCACGGCACGGATCTCCCCGAGCTGGCGCTCGAGCACGTTGGCGATCATCGCGTCGAAATCGATACCGAGCAGGCGGCGTGCCGCGGCGATGAGGCCGTCGAGCTCGGCCTCGTGCGAATTCTCGATTTCCTCCTCGGTTCCGGAGTGGACCGGGCGCGGCACGCCCGCGAACACCTCGGCGACATCGCGCACGCAGCGTGTTCCCACCGCCGCGGCCAGATCGCGCGCGCGCGCGCGGACATAGTCGCCCTGGTAGGCGCGCGCGGGAAACTCCAGCACCGCGCCATTGTCCTCCAGGTAGCGCAGCCAGACGCTGATGCCAAGGATGTCGACCTGGCGGCCGGCGTCGTTGACGTAGTACTCCTTCTGCACGTCATAGCCGATCTCAACGAGCAGGGCGGAGAGCACGGAGCCGTACGCAGCACCGCGGCCATGGCCCACGTGCAGCGGCCCGGTGGGGTTGGCCGAGACGTACTCCACCTGCAGCCGCCTGCCCGCGCCCAGATCGCTGGCGCCGTAGCGCTCGCCGCGTTCGAGCACCTCCAGCACGACACCGGCGGCGGCCTCCGGGGCGAGGAAGAAGTTGATGAATCCGGGCCCGGCGATCTCCGTGCGGGTCACGGCGCGGTCGGCCGGCAGCGCGGCGCGGATCCGCTCGGCCAGCGCGCGCGGCGGCATGCCCGCCGGCTTCGCCAGCACCAGCGCGACGTTGGTGGCGAAGTCGCCGTGGCTCGGGTCGCGGGTGCGCTCCACGTGCACCTGTACGCCGGCGACGGCCGGAAGATCCGCGGCCAGCAACGCGCGCTGGACCAGTTCGACGATGAGCTGTTTCACGATGAAGCAGGATTCCCGCGTGCGGCGCCGGGCGGCGGAAGGGTCACGGATTCTAGCGGCAGATGCCGGCGCGGGCCAGCGCCGATCAACCCAGTTCCTGCGGATCCACGTCGATCGACCAGCGCACGCGCCGCCCCTGCGGCGCCGCCTCCAGGGGCCCGATCCACGCGTGCAGCAGGCGCGCCCGGGAGGCGCGATCCGGGGCATCGAGCAGCAGCTGGGCCCGATGGTTGCCGGCGCGCCGGGTCATCGTCGCAGGCACCGGCCCGAACAGCCTGATCCCGCCGTCGGCGAGCACGCGCGCCTGGGCTGCGGCGTGTTCCAGGAACGCGGTGACGGGGGCTTCGAGCTTGGCTTCCGCGCGCAGCACCGCCAGATGCCGGAACGGCGGCAGACCGGCCTCGCGCCGCTCGTCGATCAGCACGCTGCACAGCGCGTGGTAGCCACGATCAAACAACGTCCGGAACAGCGGGTGGCCCGGGAAGCGGGTCTGGATCAACACTTCGCCGGGCCGCCCGGCGCGGCCGGCGCGGCCGGCCACCTGCAGCAGCAGCTGCGCCAGGCGCTCTGCGGCGCGGAAGTCGACGCCGTACAGGCGCTGGTCGGTATCGACCACCCCGACCAGCGATACGCCGGGAAAGTGATGCCCCTTGGAGAGCATCTGCGTGCCGACGAGCACCTGGGCGGTTCCATCGCGCGCCAGCGCCAACTGCGCCTCCAGCTCGCCCCGGCGCCGGGTGGAATCACGATCGATGCGCACGATCCTCCGGCCCGGAAACGAGGCGCGCAATGCTTCCTCTATCCGTTCGGTGCCGTGGCCCAGTGGCAGCAGGGGAAGGCCGCAACCCGGGCAGCCGGCCTGGAACGGCCGCTGCGCGCCGCAGTGGTGACAGCGCAGCGCGTCCTCGGCCTTGTGATAGACCAGTCGGGCGTCGCAGCGCTCGCAGCGCCGCGCTTCGCCGCAGGAGGTGCACACCGCGGCGTGCGAGTATCCGCGCCGGTTGATGAATAGCAGCACCTGGGCGCCCTGGTCCAGATGCGCGCGCGCGGCGGCCACCAGTTGCGGCGCCAGGCCATGCTCGAGCCGCTGGCCGGCGACGTCGACGTAGCGCACGGCCGGCAGGGTACCGCCGCCGACCCTCGCCGGCAGCTGCAGGTGGCGGTAGCGACCACTCACGGCGTTGTACAACGTCTCCAGCGCCGGCGTTGCCGAACCCAGGACCACGGGGACCGCTTCGCGCTGCGCCCTCATCACCGCCACGTCGCGCGCCGAATAGCGCAGCCCGTCCTGCTGCTTGTAGGACAGATCGTGCTCTTCGTCGACGACGATGAGTCCCGGTCGCGCGAGCGGCACCCAGACCGCCGACCGGGTGCCGACCACCACCGCCGCCGTGCCGGATCGCGCCGCCGCCCACGCCCGCAGGCGCTCGCCGTCGGGCAACCCCGAATGCAGCACCGCGACGCGCCCGGTCCCGAACAGCTCGCGGCAGCGGGACAGCATCTGCGCGGTCAGGCCGATCTCGGGCACGAGCACCAGCGTCTGCGCGCCGCGCGCCGCGGCGGCAAGGGCGGCGGCGAGATAGACCTCGGTCTTGCCGCTGCCGGTGACGCCTTCCAGCAGGAAGGTTTCGAAGCGCCCCCGCGCAGCCTCGATCGACTCGACCGCCGCACCCTGCGCAGCGGTCAGCGTCCGGTCCGATGTTCCGGAACCATGCGCCGGATCACGCGCGAACGGCTCCCGTGCCGTTGCAGGTTCGATCAGCCCGCGGTCCCGCAATCGCGCGATGATCGGCCCGGCGTCGGCCCCGGCCGCGGCGCGCATCGCTTCCTCGGCTACCGCCGCCGCACCGTGCGCCCGCATCCACGCCAGCAACGCCGCCTGGCGCGGCGCGCGCCTGGGCGCGTCGGCGCCGGGTACGACGCGCCAATACGCCGGCTGTGCCGGCGCGGCCACCCGCCCGGCACGCAGCCCCGCCGGCATTGCGACGCTGACGACCTCGCCGACGGGATGCTCGTAATACCGCGCCGCCCATTCGATGACTCCCAGCAGCGACCCGGGCCACAACGGCGCGTCGTCCAGCACGGCGGCGATCCTGCGCAGGCGCGACGGATCGATGCTCGTGTCGGCCTGGCCCTCGAGCACCACCCCGACGCGGGTACCGCGCCCGAACGGAACGCGCACGCGCGTGCCAGGCACCAGGGGGCCGGTCAGTGCGGCCGGCGGCAGGTAGTCGAAAGTGCGGCGCAGGGGTACGTCCAGGGCCACGCGCAGGACCGCCACCGGCGCACCGGCGTCCGTGGCCATCGGCGGCCTCAACCGCCGGGCCGGCTGTCGCCGAGCATGGCCTCGACCTGCGCAAGGCCGGCCCGCGCCATCGAACGGCCGTCCACCGGATCCTGCGGCGCCGTCCGCAACCCAAGCAGCGGAAACACCACCAGTTCGATGTCGGCCGAGCCGGCGACGAAACGGAAGCAGGGCCGGCTCTGCGGACCGCGCCGCGGATCGATCACCCGCGCACTGCCGAGCCGGTGCGGAATCCCGCGATCCGTGAGCGCAAAGCCGACCTCCTCGGCCGCGTCGGCGAACAGGTGCAGCGTCACGGCCGTGTGAACGTCCGCGCTGCCGTCGAGAACGCGCCCGACCAGGCGCGGGGAGAACCGCTCGAGCATACGCATCGCCTGCGCCGCGTGTCGGCGCAGCGTGTCGAGCGCGGCGTCATCCTCGGGCCGCCGGAACAGGCGCTGGTACTCGAGGAGCGCCTCCTCGATCTGGGCATTGGTGGGCCACTCGCGGCGATTGGCGACCCCCAGGCGCCGGGCGGCCTTGTCGCGCGCGGCCTCGTGGCTGCGCATCCCTTCCTCGGCCATGATGCGCGCAGCTTCCGCAGCGATGCGCACGGCGGAACTGCGGGAGGAATCGCGGCCGCCACGGCTCATCGCGGCGGTCCCTCAAAACAACTGGTCGAAGACGGGGGCGGCACCGCCCGGGCCGGTCGGCGCCTCGCCGCCGCCCCCGCGCGGCACGTTGTCGGCGCGGAAGGTCTCGTAGATGACGCGTGCATCGCCCGCTCCGGCGAGCGCCCCGGTGGCCGGATTGATGCGCACCGTGACCAGCCCCTGGGGCTGCTCCAGAATGGCTGGCGGAGTACCCTCGAGCGCCACGCGCATGAAATCCATCCACATCGGCAGCGCCGCGCGGCCGCCGGTCTCGTCCCGGCCGAGCGACTGCAACTGGTCGAAGCCGAGCCATGCCGTGGCGACCATGTCGGCATTGAAGCCGGAGAACCAGGCATCGCGCTGTTCGTTGGTCGTGCCGGTCTTGCCCGCCAGATCGTCGCGGCCGAGCGCGAGCGCACGCCGGCCGGTGCCGACCCGGATCACATCGCGCAGCATCGAGGTCATCAACCA
Source organism: Gammaproteobacteria bacterium (assembly GCA_050183625.1). Lineage (GTDB taxonomy): Bacteria > Pseudomonadota > Gammaproteobacteria > JADZEE01 > JADZEE01 > JBFXBD01. The sequence continues at coordinate 21,972 of JBFXBD010000075.1, read as the reverse complement.
GGCGTTCTCGGCGCTGATGGCCCGCTGGGCCAGCGTACCGGCCGCCGGCGGCGCTGCCCGAGCCTGCAGTTCCTCGATGTTCTCGGGCTCCGCTTCGGTCGCGGCTTCTTCCTGGAGCGGCCGTTCGCAACCCCGGCAGGCGACCTTGGGGCGGTTCTTCCACAGGACCTGGCCTCGATCGGTCTCGATCCGCTCGACGACGTGCGGAGTGACGAGGAAGCCGCCGTTGGCGAATACGGCATAGCCGCGCACCACCTCCATCGGCGTGCTCTCCCCGCTGCCCAGCGCGAGCGACAGATTGTGCGGCAGCCGTCCGGCGGGGAAACCGCACTGCGCGGCGCGTTCGATCCCCGCCTTGATGCCGATGGCGCGCAACAGCCGGATGGAGACCAGATTGCGCGAATGCGCCAGCGCCTCGCGCAGGCGCGTCGGCCCGTAGTAGCGGCCGGTGAAATTCTCCGGGCGCCATGCGTTGTCCAGACCGGGCGTATCGAACACGATCGGCGCGTCGTTGATGAAGCTGGCCGGGGTATACCCCGCATCCAGCGCCGCGGAATAGACGAAAGGCTTGAAATTCGAACCCGGCTGCCGCAGCGCCTGGGTTACGCGGTTGAATTTGCTGCGCGAAAAATCGAAACCGCCGACCAGCGCACGCACCGCGCCGGTGGAGGGATCCAGGGCGACCAGCGCCCCTTCGACCTCGGGGATCTGGGCCAGGCGCCAGCCGCCGGCCGGCTGCCCGTCCGCCGCCGGCACCGGCTGCAACCGCACGATGTCCCCGACCGCGATCAAGTCGCCCGGCTTGCGAGCCGGGGCGCCGCGATGGGTGACGCTGATGTACGGCGCCAGGCCCGCGATACCTTCCATGCCCAGGCGCACGGGTCCCTGGCTCAGGGTGTACAGGTCCGCGCCCTGGTCGTCGATGGCGGTGACCAGGGCCGGCACCAGCGTCTGGAGTTCCCTGGACCCCGCGAGCGCGGTCCGCCATTGGTCCTCGCCAGCACCCGCGGGCAGCGCGACCTTGCGCTCGGCGCCGCGCCAGCCGTGGCGGCGATCGTAGGCGAGCGCGGCGTTGCGCAACGCCGTGTTGGCGGCGATCTGCAACCGCGAGTCGATCGTCGTGTATGCCTTCAGGCCGCCGGTGTACGCCTCCTCGCCGTAGCGCGCGACGATCTCGGCACGCGCCATCTCCCCGACCCAGGGTGCGTCCAGGTCGACCACCTGCCCGTGCAGGGTCGCGGTTTCGGGCGCGTCGACCGCGGCCGCGAACTCCTGCGCGGTGATGTGCTTGTGCTTGGCCATGCGGCGCAGTACGTATTCGCGCCGGGCCAGCGAAGCCTGCGGGTCGGCGATCGGATTCAGGCGCGAGGGCCGCTGCGGAAGGCCGGCCAGCATCGCCATTTCCGGCAGCGTGAGCTCGTCCAGTTCCTTGCCGTAGTACACCTGCGCCGCGGCGGCGAAGCCGTAGGCGCGCTGGCCCAGGAACACGGTATTCATGTAGAGCTGCAGGATCTGGCCCTTGTCGAGTTCACGCTCGATTTTCAGCGCCAGCAGCATTTCGCGGACCTTGCGCGAATACTTCTTCTCGCGCGAGAGGAAGTACTCGCGTGCGACCTGCATGGTGATCGTGCTCGCGCCCTGCGTCTTCTCGCCGGTGCGCACCAGCGCCACCACCGCCCGCAGCACCGCCTGGGGATCGATGCCGTGATGGCGATAGAAACGCTGGTCCTCGGTGTCCAGCAGCGCGTGGATCAACCGCGGCGGCACCTGCTCCAGGCTGACCGGCTTCCTGCGCTGCTCGCCGAACTCGCCCAGCAGCTGCCCGTCGGCGCTGTAGATGCGCAGCGGCACCTGCAGGCGAACGTCCTTGAGCGTATCGATCGACGGCAGGGTGGGGCCGAAATACACGACGATGCCGCCGATCGTGGCAGCAGCAGCCAGCACCAGGGCGAACAGGCAGTAAAAGGCGATGCGCAACATCTGGGGCGGGTGTCCGGGTCAGACCACTACAGTTGGAGTTTATGCCACAAAATCCGGCTGCAAGGATGGTTTTGTAGGGTACGGAATCGAAAAAAGTATTTGTTTTTCAATAAATCATGGACTATATTTGAGCCTGCCATTTAATGTGAAATGTATATAGTACGTATAACCTCGTACTTTCAAAGGAAAAAACCGTGGCACTCTTCGTACGAAAAAAGACGCCATTGCTCGGGGTGGACATCAGTTCAACGTCCATCAAGATCCTCGAATTAAGTAAGAGCGGCAGTCGTTACCGGGTCGAATCGTACGCAGTCGAGCCGCTGCCGCCGAACTCGGTGGTCGAGAAGAACATCACCGAGGCCGAACCGGTGGGCGAAGCCATCGCCCGCGCCGTCAAGAAGTCCGGCTCGCGCCTGAAAACCGCAGCCTGTGCAGTGGCCGGGTCCGCTGTCATCACCAAGGTCATCGCCATGCCGGCCGACCTGACCGAAGAGGAGATGGAAAGCCAGATCCAGGTCGAGGCGGACCAGTATATTCCATACCCCCTGGAGGAGATTAATCTCGATTTCGAGGTGCTGCATCCCTCCAAGACCGAACCGGACAAGGTCGATGTCCTGCTCGCCGCCTCGCGCAGCGACAACGTCGACGTGAGGGTCGCGGCGCTCGAACTCGCCGGGTTGCAGGCCAAGGTCGTGGACGTGGAGGCCTTCGCGCTGGAGAACTCGGTCGGCCTCATCGCCCGCGACAACCCCAAGGACTACGGCTCGCTGATCGCGGTCGCCGACATCGGCGCGACCATGACGACGCTGTCGATCCTCGAGGACTTCAACATCATCTACACCCGCGAGCAGATGTTCGGCGGGCGCCAGCTCACCGAGGAAATCATGCGCCGGTACGGCCTGTCCTACGAGGAGGCCGGCCTGGCCAAGCGCCAGGGCGGGCTCCCGGACAACTACGAACCGGAAGTCCTGCAGCCGTTCAAGTATTCGATGGTGCAGGAGGTCAACCGCGCGTTGCAGTTCTTCTTCTCCTCGAGCAAGTACGGCGCGGTCGACAGCATCATCCTCGCGGGGGGCTGCGCTTCGATTCACGGCGTGGCGGACATGATCCAGGAGAAGACCGGCACGACGGTGCGCGTGGCGAACCCGTTCGCGAACATGGCGGTCACCGCCGGCATCCGCGCGGAGGCGCTCACGAACGACGCGCCCGCGATGATGATCGCCTGCGGACTGGCACTGAGGAGCTTCGACTGATGGCACGCATAAACCTGCTTCCCTGGCGCGAGGAACTGCGCAAGCAGCGCCGCCAGGAGTTCGGCGCCGCGATTGGCCTGGCGCTGCTCGGCACGGGCCTGCTGTGGCTGCTGGTGTACTTCTACTACGGCCAGCGCATCGACTATCAGGGAGAGCGCAACGCCTTCCTCGAAAGCCAGATCTCGCAGCTCGACAAGAAGATCAAGGAAATCGACGAACTCGAGAAGGAAAAGGCGCGGCTGCTGGCCCGCATGCGCGCCATCGAGGAGCTGCAGACGTCGCGCCCGGTGGTCGTCCACCTGTTCGACGAGATCGTCAACACCCTCCCGGACGGCGTCTACATCAAGGAACTCAATCAGCAGGCGGACGTCATCACCATCCGCGGCGTCGCCCGTTCCAACGCCAGGGTGTCCAACTTCATGCGCAACATCGATCAGTCGCAATGGCTCACCAACCCCCAGGTCTCGATCATCGAGACCAAGGAGGTCCAGGGCCGCCGGATCAGCGACTTCACGCTGACCGTGAAGCAGAAGGCGCAAAAGCCCGTCGATGACGAGGCGGCAGCCAAGGGCACGGGAGGCAAGACGTCATGAAGATGTCGGATCTTCAGAACCTTACCCTCGACAACGTCGGCAGCTGGCCGCTGCCGGTCAAGGGCGCGGCGGTCGGCATCGCCTGCGTCGCGCTGCTGGCCGGCCTGCACTACATGTACATGATTCCCCGGCTGGAGGAACTCAAGACCGCCGAGGATCGGGAGCAGGAACTGCGCCAGACGTTCGAGAACAAGCAGCGCAAGGCCGCCAATCTGGAAGCGCTAAAGCAGCAGATGGCCGACATGAAGGAGTCGTTCGGCGACATGCTGCGGCGCCTGCCGAACCGGACGCAGGTGGCCGAGTTGCTGGTGGACATCTCACAGCAGGGCCTGGGCGCCGGACTGGAATTCGAACTCTTCAAGCCCGGCACCGAGCGCCCGGCGGAGTTCTACGCGGAACTGCCGATCCAGATCCGCGTCGTGGGCAACTACCACGAGTTCGGCGCGTTCATCAGCGGCGTGTCGGACCTGCCGCGCATCGTCACCAACCACGACATCAAGATCAAGACCCGTGACGAAAGGTCCGGAACACTCGTCATGGAAACGACGGCCAAGACGTATCGGTACGTCGACGAGGAAGAGGAGGCGGCGAACAAATGATCACTCCCATCCGATCGCGCCGGCTGGCGGCCGCGACTTCGGTGGCCGCAATGCTCGCACTGGCGGGCTGCGTGTCGCACGACATGTCCGATCTGGAGTCGTACGTCTCCGAGACGCTCGCAAGGAAGGGCGGCCACATCGATCCGCTGCCCGAGATCAAGCCATACGAGCGCTACCTGTACCAGGCCGCGGAGGCGAACAAGCCCGATCCGTTCGCGACGTTCGAGGACGCGCGCACCGAGCCGACCGCGACCACGCAGACCGCGGACGTCGAGCAGGCCAAGTACAACCTCGAGATCCAGACGCACAATCCCGAGGAACTGGAAGGCTTCGAGCTCGACAGCCTGCGCATGGTCGGTACGATGCAGCGCCCCGACGAGCTGTGGGCCATCGTGCGCGACTCCACGGGCACGGTGCACCGCGTCCAGGTCGGCAACTACATCGGCCGCAACTTCGGGAAAATCCTCAATATCGCCGAGGATCGCATCGAGTTGCGCGAAATCATCAAGAACGCCAACGGCAATTGGGAAGAACGCCCGGCGTCGCTTGCGCTGGCCGAGGAATGAATCCACGAGGGGGTATGAAAATGACACGCTCGATACTCGCCGTCATCACCGCAACCGCACGCGGCGCCGCCGCGACGCTGTTCGCGCTCGCGTTCTGCGGCGCAGCCGCCGCGGCAAGCCTGGACAACGTGAGCTTCAGCGCGCTGCCGGGCGACCGCGTCCAGTTGCGCATGGAACTGTCCGAACCGCCCGCCGCGCCGCCGCTGTCGTTCACCATCGACAATCCGGCGCGGGTGGCGTTCGACTTCCCGGGCGCGGAGCTCAAGGTCGCGCAGAAGAGCCAGACGATCGGCGTCGGCGCGGCACACAGCGTCAGCGCGGTGGAGGCCAATGGCCGTACCCGCGTGGTGCTGAACCTGACCCAGCTCGTCCCCTACGACGTGAAGGTCGACGGAAACTCGGTGGTCGTCACCCTCGAGGGCTCCCCCGCCTCGGTGACCGACGAACCCCGACCGGTCGCCGCCGCACCCGTGCCGGCCGATGCGAGCAAGGCCACCATGCCCGGCACCGCCGCCGAGGGCGCATCGCTGCGGGGCGTGGATTTCCGCCGCGGCAAGAGCGGCGAGGGCCAGGTGATCGTGAACCTGTCCGACCCGGGCATCGGCGTGAACATCCAGCAGGAAGGCGACAAGATCCTGGTCGACTTCATCAACGCCAGGCTGCCGGAGAGCCTGGACCGCAAGCTCGACGTGTCCGACTTCGCCACTCCCGTGCGCGAGATCGACACCCGCAAGGTCGGCAACGGCGTGCGCATGATCGTCAAGCCCACCGGCTCGTACGAACACCTCGCCTACCAGTCCGACAACATCTTCACCCTGGAGGTGCGGCCGCTGACCAAGGCCGAGCAGGAGCAGGCCAAGAGGGAGAAGTTCGGCTACACCGGCGAGCGCCTGTCGCTGAACTTCCAGAATATCGAGGTCAGGGCGGTGCTGCAGCTCATCGCCGACTTCACCGGCCTGAACATGGTCGCCAGCGACACCGTCGGCGGCAACGTCACCCTGCGGCTGAAGAACGTGCCGTGGGACCAGGCGCTGGACATCATCCTGAAGTCCAAGGGCCTGGGGATGCGCCAGACCGGCAACGTGATCATGGTGGCCCCGCAGGAGGAAATCGCCGCCCGCGAGAAGCTCGAGCTCGAGGCCCAGCAGCAGCTCCAGGAGCTCGCGCCGCTGCGGACCGAGTTCGTGCAGGTCAACTACGCCAAGGCATCCGACATCGCCACGCTCATCAAGACCGAGGCCAACAAGCTGGTGTCCGAGCGCGGCAACGTGTCGGTCGACGAGCGTACCAACACGCTGCTCATCCAGGAGACCGCCGAGAAGATCGGCGAGATCCGCAAGCTGGTTTCGACGCTCGACATCCCGGTGCGCCAGGTGCTCATCGAATCGCGCGTCGTCATCGCCAACGAGGACTTTTCCCGCGATCTCGGCGTGAAGTTCGGCTACTCGCTGGCGCGCTCCGGCAACAGTGGCCGGTTCCTGAGCCTGGGCGGCAAGATCGAGGGCGATACCGAGTTCCAGGCAGGCAACACCTCGTTCTTCACCGACAACAAGGAGAATTTCATCGTCAACGTGCCGGTGACCGGTTCTCCGGCGGCGGCGCTGGGCATGGCGGTCGGCAAGATCGGCAGCTACCTGATCCAGCTCGAGCTCTCGGCCCTGCAGGCCGAGGGGCGCGGCGAGGTCATCTCCAGTCCGCGGGTGATTACGGCCAACCAGAAGGAGGCCATCATCGAGTCCGGTACCGAAATCCCGTACCAGGAAGCGTCGTCCTCCGGGGCGACCTCGGTGTCCTTCAAGAAGGCGGTGCTCAGCCTGCGAGCCACTCCGCACATCACGCCCGACGATCGGATCATCATGGATCTGAAGGTGAACAAGGACGCGATCGGCCAGGTGTTCGCCGGCGTGCCCAGCATCGACACCAACAACATCGCCACCCAGGTCCTGGTGGACAACGGCGAGACGGTGGTGCTCGGCGGCGTCTACGAGCAGGAGAACCGCAACGACGTGCGGCGGGTGCCGTTCTTCGGCGAGTTGCCGTACCTCAACTGGCTGTTCAAGAATACGTCGGTGCGGCTCAACAAGCAGGAGCTGCTCATCTTCGTGACGCCGAGGATCCTCAAGGAGAACCTCGCCCTGCGCTGACACGCCGGGCCGGCCTTCCGAAAGGGTGCGCGTCGCGCACCCTTTTTTTTTGGCTCGCCGGACGCCATGACCACCGAACCCACCGACAACATCTTCCTGATCGGCCTGATGGGCGCCGGCAAGACCACGATAGGCCGGCGCCTGGCGGAGGTCCTGAAACTGCGCTTCCTGGACGTCGACCATGAAATCGAGCGCCGCACCGGGGCCACCGTCGCGCTCATCTTCGACGTCGAGGGCGAGCCCGGCTTCCGCGCGCGCGAAGCCAGGCTCATCGACGAACTGACCCGCGACACCGGGCAGGTGCTCGCCACCGGCGGCGGCGCCGTGATCGACCCGCAGAACCGCCGGCACCTCGCCGAGCGCGGCTTCGTGGTCTATCTGCAGGCATCGGTGGATCTTCTGCACGCGCGTACGCGCGGGGACAAGCGCAGGCCGCTGCTGCAGACCGGCGATCCTCGCGCCCGGCTGGCGGCGCTGCTGGAGCAGCGCGAACCGATGTACCTGGCATGCGCCGATTTGATCGTGAACACCTCGCGCCGTACAGTACGACAGCTCGTCGAGCACATCCGCGCCGAGCGCCAACGCCTATGCCAACGCTGACCGTCGATCTGGGTCCGCGGTCCTACCCGATCCACATCGGCCCGGGACTGCTGGACGACGCCGCGCTGCTCAGCCGCGCCGTCCGCGGCCGCCAGGTGCTGCTGGTCACCAACACCACCGTCGCCCCCCTCTACCTGGCCAGGGTCAGTGCGGCGCTTGCCGACCGCGACCTGCGCACGATCGAGCTGCCCGACGGCGAGGAGCACAAGACCCTGGCTGCGTTCGAGGCCATCTGCACCGCCGCGCTCGATGCGCGTTTCGATCGCGACTGCAGCTTCGTCGCGCTCGGCGGCGGCGTGGTCGGCGACCTGACCGGCTTCGCGGCCGCGAGCTACCAGCGCGGGGTGGATTTCGTGCAGCTTCCCACCACCCTGCTCGCGCAGGTCGATTCCTCGGTCGGCGGCAAGACCGGCGTCAACCACGCCCTGGGCAAGAACATGATCGGGGCCTTTCACCAGCCCAGCGCCGTGATCGCCGATGTCGCCGCGCTCGCCACGCTGCCGCCGCGCGAGCTTTCCGCCGGGCTGGCGGAGGTGATCAAGTACGGCCTCATCCGCGACCCCGGTTTCCTGGACTGGATCGAATCCAGCCTGGACGGCCTGCGCGCGCGCGATCCGGCGCTGCTCACCGAGGCGGTGCTGCGCTCCTGCCGCAACAAGGCCGAAGTCGTCGGCGCGGACGAGCGCGAAGCCGCGGACCGCGCCCTGCTCAACCTCGGCCATACCTTCGGCCACGCCATCGAGACCGCAATGGGCTACGGCCGCTGGCTGCATGGCGAGGCGGTCGGCGCCGGCATGTGCATGGCGGCGGAGATGTCCGCCCGGCTGGGCTGGCTCGGCGCCGCCGATGCCGCGCGCGTGGCACGAATCGTCGGCTGCGCCGGGCTGCCGACGAGCGCACCGGCGCAAATCGCGCCGGCACGATTCCTCGAACTCATGGCACTGGACAAGAAGTCCCGCGCCGGTCGGATCCGGCTCGTGCTGCTAGCCGGCATCGGCCGGGCGGTGCTCAGCGCCGACTACGAGGAGGCCGCTCTGCGTGCCACGCTCGAAGACCACCATGGCCGCGCCGCGGCCTGATCGCCCCGGCGCCGGCACCGCCATGGCGGCGGCGACGTCCGGATGCTGCCCGGCGCGGTAACCGAGGGCAATTCGCGCGGCCGGCGCCACGCCGAGCCGCGCGCCGCGTACCGCAACGAGTTCCAGCGCGATCGCGACCGCGTCATCCACTGCACGGCGTTCCGCCGCCTGGAGTACAAGACCCAGGTTTTCCTCAACCACGAGGGCGACATGTTCCGCACCCGGCTGACGCACTCGCTGGAGGTGGCGCAGATCGGCCGCACCATCGCCCGCGCGCTGGGCGTGAACGAGGATCTCGTGGAGGCAATCGCCCTGGCACACGATCTCGGCCACACCCCGTTCGGCCACGCCGGCCAGGACGCACTCGACGAATGCATGCGCGCGCACGGCGGATTCGAGCACAACCTGCAGAGCCTGCGCGTGGTCGACCTGCTGGAGGACCGGTACCTGGGTTTCGCCGGGCTGAACCTCACCTTCGAGGCCCGCGAAGGAATCCTGAAGAAGTGCAGCCGCGCCAAGGCGGCCCTGATAGGCGAGGTGGCCTCGCGCTTCCTCGCCGGCACCCAACCGGGCCTGGAGGCGCAGATCGCCAATGTCGCCGACGAAATCGCCTACAACGCCCACGATGTCGACGACGGCCTGCGCTCGGGCCTGTTGCAGTTCGACGTCATCGCCGATCTGGAACCGTTTCGCGCCGCGCTCGCGGGGTTGCCTGCCCACGGGCAGGATCGCGAATACCTCAAGCGACTGGCGGCCGAGGCGATCCGGCGTGTCATCCACGCCGAAGTCACCGATCTCATCGAAACCACGCGCGAGCGGATCCGGGCGGCCGGTATCGGCGACGTCGGCGACGTGCGCGTGCGGCACGCTCCGCTGGTGGAGTTCTCCGCGCCGGTGCGGTCGGTGCACCTGGCGCTCAAGCGCTTCCTGCACGCGCATCTGTACCGGCACGCGCGCGTGGAGCACATGACGCACGTCGCCTCGAACGTGGTCCGGGCGCTGTTCGCCGCGTACATGGACGATCCCGCGCGCATCCCGGTCGCCCGCGCGCATGCCGAGGCGGAACCGCCGACCGGCATCGCGCGCCGGATCGCGGATTACATCGCCGGCATGACGGATCGGTTCGCGTTCGCCGAGTACGAGCGCATCGCCGGCGCGCCGGCGCTGCGGGACGCGGGCGGCTTCCGGCCGTGACGCGCACCCGCCGCGGCGATACGATAGTTGCATTGCCGATGGCCGCCAACGCATGAACCCGCGCAGCGAAGATCCCGACGACGATGCCGCGGGCGAGTCGATTGCGCTCGCCGACGCACCGCCCTACTTCCTGACCCCGCAGCTCCTGCAGCGCCACGAGCTGGCGCAGCACCTGCTGGAGTTCTCCGATCAGCTCCTGCTGATCCAGGGCGGCGAAGGCGCGGGCAAGACCGCTTTCTGCGACGCCCTGGTCGAGCGCGCCCCGGATCATTGGCGGGTGGCCGCGGTCGGCGCGGAATCGGACATGGACGCCTGCGCCCTGCTGCGCGAGATTGCCGCCGCCCTCGGGCTGGACAGCCGCGAGAGCGACCCGGGCAGGCTCGGTGCCGCCATCGGCGCGCAGTTCGAGGTGTTCGCGCGGGCGTCGCTGGTGCCGGTGGTACTGATCGACGACGCCGACCGGCTCTCCGACGATGCCCTCGGCACGCTGCTCGGGCTGGTCGGCAGCGGCGACCGGGGCCGGCGCGGGCATGCGGTGCTGCTCGGACGGCCGGCGCTGGGGGATCGGGTCGCCGAGTTCCTTCCCGAGGGGTCCGACGCGGACATCGTCCACACGCTGGATCTGCCGCCGTTCACGGAGGTGCAGACGGCCGAGTGGCTCGCCGCCCGGTACGCGGGCGAACTGGAACTGCCGCCGGACCGCGTGCGCGAGATCTTCGCCGCGAGCGACGGCGTACCGGCGCGGATCCTCGCGGCGCTGGAAGCTCCGCAACGCGGTTTCGGCGCCGGCCGGCTGAGGCTGCCGCCAATGCCGGACCTGCCGCGGATGCCTGCGCTGCCCGCCTTGCCCGCGGTGCGGCCGCTGCATCTGGTCGCCGGAGTGCTGGTCCTGGTGCTGGCGGGCGTGGTCGGCTGGCTGGTATCGCGGCCGGCAAAGGTGGCGGCGCCGGCCATGGTATCGATCAAGCTGCCGGTGCCCTCCGCGGACGCCGTCGCACCCGCCGGGCAGGTGCCCGGGCCCGAGCCGCTGGCGACCGACGCTGTCGGTCCAGCGGAAGCGCCACCGCCTCGGACCGAGCCTGCCCCCAGCGGACAGCCGCTCTTCGTACCGGCGCCGCAGGTGCAGGCCGGCGGTTCGGTGTCGGCAACCGCAACGGGGCAGCCGTCCGGCCCGGCACCGGCACCCGCCGCGGATCAGGTCACGCCGCCGGCAGTGGCGGCAGCGCCCGCGGAGAAGCCGGCGGCGCGAATCGCCCCGCCCCGCACCGCCGCGGCGACTGTCGCCGAAAGCATCGCGCGCAAACCCTACGCGGACGGCTCCGGGCGCCTCGGCAAGGAGCCTGCCGGCACCAAGGGACCGCGCTGGATCCAGGACCAGAAGCCCGGCCGCTGGGTGCTGCAATTGTTCGGCACCTACGAGCAGGCGGCGGCGATGAAGTTCATCCGCGACTACAAGGTCGGCGACGAAGGTGCGTGGTACAAGACGGTGCACAAGGGCCGGTCGTGGTACGTCGTGGTGTACGGCCTGTATTCGAGCCGCACCGCCGCGGCAGCCGCGGTGCCGTCGCTGCCCCCCAAAATCAAGGCCCTCAAGCCCTTTCCGCGCTCCATCGCCGACCTGCGCTCGGCCGATTAGAGCAGCGGCGCCGGCCATCGGCGCCGGTGCACGCGAGCCGGTTTTGCACCAGCACATGACATTGCCGCGCTGCGGTGACAGCCGTCACACACGGCGATATACTCGCGGCCCTTTGGCCGTCCGAAACGCAACGTCAGGACCACAACGAGCGGTGACTGCAAGTCCATGTCTGCGCTGACACATTACCCTGCCGCCGGCCTTCCCGAAGGCGGGCTGTACGACCCGGCCCACGAGCACGACGCCTGCGGCGTCGGCTTCGTCGTCAACGTCAAGGGCCGCAAATCCCACCAGATCGTGCGGCAGGCGCTGACCGTGCTGAAGAACCTCCAGCATCGCGGCGCCTGCGGCTGCGAGGAGAACACCGGCGACGGCGCCGGCATCCTCGTCCAGATGCCGCACCGCTTCCTGGCACGCGAAGCCTCGCGCCTGGGCATTCCGCTGCCGCCGGCCGGGTACTACGGCGCCGGCCTGGTCTTCCTGCCGCGCGATCCGCAGCAGGCCCGGCGCTGCGAGGAAACGTTCTCGACGATCGCCGCCGAGGAAGGCCTGCGGGTCATCGGCTGGCGCGACGTGCCCGCGGACGACTCCTCCCTCGGCCCGACGGCGCAGTCCTGCGAGCCGTCCTTCCGGCAGATCTTCATCGCCCGGTCCGAGGCGCTGACCGACGACGACGCCTTCGAGCGCCGGCTGTACGTCATCCGCAAGCGCGTCGAGCACACGATCTGGAATTCGGACCTGACCGAACGCTCGCTGTTCTACGTCCCGAGCCTGTCGGCACGCACGCTCATCTACAAGGGCATGCTGATCGCCACGCAGATGGACTCGATGTTTCCGGACCTGAACCACCCGGATTTCGAGTCCGCCCTGGCGCTCGTGCACCAGCGCTTCTCGACCAACACCTTCCCGTCCTGGCCGCTCGCGCATCCATTCCGGTTCCTGGCCCACAACGGTGAAATCAACACCCTGCGCGGCAATATCAATTGGATGCGCGCGCGCGAGGCTTTGTGCGCATCGCCGCTGTTCGGCGACGATCTGAAGAAAGTCCTGCCGATCGTGATCGAGGGCCTGTCGGACTCGGCCGTGTTCGACAACGTGCTCGAGTTCCTGCACATGGCCGGGCGGCCACTGCCACACGCCGTGCTGATGATGATCCCCGAGGCCTGGGCCAAGCACGAGTCGATGGACGCCGAGCGGCGCGCCTTCTACGAGTACCACGCCTGCCTGATGGAGCCCTGGGACGGGCCGGCCTCGATCGCCTTCACCGACGGCCGGGTAATCGGCGCGGTGCTCGACCGCAACGGCCTGCGCCCCTCGCGCTACTACGTCACCAAGGACGATCTCGTGGTGATGGCCTCCGAGGTCGGCGTGCTCGACATTCCGCCCGAGAACGTGCTCATCAAGGAGCGCCTGCACCCGGGCCGCATCTTCCTGGTCGACACGGTGCAGGGCCGCATCATCGACGACGCCGAACTCAAGAGCGAGTTCGCGCGCGCGCAGCCCTACGCCCAGTGGCTGCGGGAGAACCTCGTCCCGCTCGAAGAGCTGCCGGCGCCGCCGCAGGTGCACGAGCCGGATCACGAGACGGTGCGCCAGCGCCAGCAGGTGTTCGGCTACACGCACGAGGACCTGCGCATCCTCATGGCGCCGATGGCGAAATCCGGCGAGGAACCAATCGGTTCCATGGGCACGGACGCCGCGCTCGCGGTGCTCTCGGACCGCCCGCGCCTGATCTACGACTATTTCAAGCAGCTCTTCGCGCAGGTCACCAACCCGCCCCTGGACGGCATCCGCGAGGAACTGGTCACGCAGGTTTCGACCTCCATCGGCCCGGAAGGCAACCTGCTCAATCCCGGTCCCGAAAGCTGCCGCCAGCTCTGGCTGGCTTCGCCGATCCTCGACAACGAAGCCCTGGCGCGGATCCGCTACATGGACAAGCCCGGGTTCAAGAGCACCACGATCCCGATCCTCTACCCGGTGGGCGAGGACGGCCCGGGGCTGGCGCGCGCGCTGGAGGACGTCTGCAAGCGCGCCGACGCCGCGGTCGCGGCCGGTTACACATACATCATCCTGTCCGATCGAGGCGTGACCGGCACGTTGGCACCGATTCCGGCGTTGCTCGCCACCGCCGGCGTGCACCATCACCTGGTGCGGCGCGGAACGCGCGTGAAGGTCGGCCTGGTGGTCGAATCGGGCGAGCCGCGCGAAGTGCATCACTTCGCCATGCTGCTCGGCTTCGGTGCCGGCGCGATCAACCCCTACCTGGCGTTCGAAACGCTGGACGACATGCTCGAAGAGGGCACCCTCGCGCTCGACGCCGGGAAGAAGCAGCCCGGCGAGTCCGACAGTGACGCCTCGATACACAACTACATCAAGGCGGTGAACAAGGGCCTGGTGAAGGTGATGTCCAAGATGGGCATCTCCACCGTGCAGTCCTACCGCGGCGCGCAGATCTTCGAGGCGATCGGCCTCGACAAGGCCTTCGTGGACAAGTACTTCACGTGGACCGCCTCGCGTATCGGCGGCATCGGCATCGACGTGGTCGCGCGCGAGGTGGCCATGCGCCATCACGCGGGTTTCCCCGGCCGGCCCCTGCCCAAGGCCGAGCTTGCCTGGGGCGGCGAGTACCAGTGGCGACGCGACGGCGAGTACCACCTCTTCAATCCGGAGACGGTGTTCCGCCTGCAGCACGCCACGCGCACAGGGCAGTTCAATATCTTCAAGGAATACACCCACCTGGTCGACGACCAGAGCCGCAACCGCGCGACCCTGCGTGGGCTGCTCCGGTTCCGGAAGCTGCGCCCGCCGGTGCCGATCGACGAGGTCGAATCGGCGCAGAGCCTGTTCAAGCGCTTCGCCACCGGCGCCATGTCCTACGGCTCGATCAGCCAGGAGGCGCACGAGACGCTGGCGATCGCCATGAACCGCCTGGGGGGCAAGTCCAACACCGGCGAGGGTGGCGAGGATCCGGAACGCTACATCCCGCTGCCGAACGGCGATTCCAGGAGAAGCGCGATCAAGCAGGTAGCCTCCGGGCGTTTCGGCGTCACCAGCGAATACCTGGCCAACGCCGACGATCTGCAAATCAAGATGGCGCAGGGCGCCAAGCCCGGCGAGGGCGGCCAGCTCCCCGGCAAGAAGGTCTACCCGTGGATTGCCAGGACCCGGCATTCCACGCCCGCGGTCGGCCTGATCTCGCCGCCACCGCACCACGACATCTACTCGATCGAGGATCTCGCCCAGCTCATCCACGATCTGAAGAACTCCAACCCGCAGGCGCGCGTGCACGTGAAGCTGGTCGCCGAGGTCGGCGTCGGCACGGTCGCCGCCGGCGTGGCCAAGGCGCACTCGGACGTCGTGCTGATCTCGGGCTATGACGGTGGCACCGGCGCCTCGCCGATCACCTCGCTCAAGCACGCCGGCATGCCCTGGGAACTCGGCCTGGCCGAGACCCAGCAGGTGCTGGTCGCGAACAAGCTGCGCGATCGCATCGTGGTACAGACCGACGGCCAGCTGAAGACCGGCCGCGACGTGGTCATCGCCGCGCTGCTCGGGGCGGAGGAATACGGCTTCGCCACCGCGCCGCTGGTGGTGATGGGCTGCATCATGATGCGGGTGTGTCACATGGACACCTGTCCCGTGGGCGTGGCGACCCAGAACCCGGCGCTGCGGGCGAAGTTCTCCGGCAAGCCAGAGTTCGTCGAGAACTTCTTCCGTTTCATCGCCCAGGAAGTGCGCGAACTGATGGCCGAGCTCGGCTTCCGCACCATCGACGAAATGATCGGCCGCATCGACATGCTCGACGTGGACGAGGCGGTGGATCACTGGAAGGCGAAGGGCCTGGACTTCAGCGCCATCCTCAAGCCTCCGGCCCCGCCACAGGGCACCGCGATCCGATGCGTGCGTTCGCAGGACCACGGCCTGGACAAGTCGCTGGACGTCACCACCCTGGTGCCGCTGGCACGGCCGGCGCTGGAAGATCGCAAGGCGGTGGACATCATCCTGCCCATCCGCAACGTCAACCGGACGGTCGGCACCATCCTGGGCTACGAGCTCACCCGGCGCCACGGCGGGCAGGGCCTGCCGGACGACACCATCCGCGTGCACTTCACCGGCTCGGCCGGGCAGAGCTTCGGCGCATTCATGCCGCGCGGCATCAGCTTTACCCTTGAGGGCGATGCCAACGACTACGTCGGCAAGGGGCTGTCCGGCGCGCGCATCGTGGTCTACCCGCCGCGCCACGCGACCTACGTCGCCGAGAAGAACATCCTGGTCGGCAACGTGGTGCTGTATGGCGCCACCGCCGGCGAGGGTTACTTCCGCGGCATCGCAGGCGAGCGCTTCTGCGTGCGAAATTCCGGCGCGACCGCGGTGGTGGAGGGGGTGGGCGACCACGGCTGCGAGTACATGACCGGCGGCCGCGCCGTGATCCTGGGCGCCACGGGGCGCAACTTCGGCGCCGGCATGTCGGGCGGCATCGCCTACGTGCTGGATGTCGACGGCACGTTCAAGAGCCGCTGCAACACCGACATGGTGGACCTGGAACAGCCGGCCGCGGCGGACCTGCGCGAACTGCGGGATCTCATCGAGCGCCACCACCGCTTCACCGACAGCGCGGTGGCCAGGGATCTGCTCGACCACTGGGACCGCGCGCAGAAGCAGTTCGTGATGGTCATGCCTAGGGATTACAAGCGGGTGCTGGCCGCGAAGGAGAAGGCGCGCAGGACCGGCGTGCCGGAAGATCAGGCCGTGATGGAGGCCGCTCATGGGTAAGCCGACGGGGTTTCTCGAAGCCCGCCGTTCCAAGCAGCCGTACCGGCCGGTGGCCGAGCGGCTGCGCGACTATCACCAGGTCATGGCTCCCTGGAAGACGGAGGAGCTCACCGTCCAGGCCGCGCGTTGCATGGACTGCGGCATTCCGTTCTGCCACCAGGGCTGCCCCCTGGGCAACCTCATCCCGGACTGGAACGATCTGGTCTACCGCGGCCATTGGCGCGAGGCGATCGATCGCCTGCACGCCACCAACAACTTTCCCGAGTTCACCGGCACGCTGTGCCCGGCGCCCTGCGAAGGCTCGTGCGTGCTCGGCATCAACGACGATCCGGTCACGATCAAGGCCGTCGAGCTGGCGATCATCGACCACGCCTTTGCGCAGGGTTGGGTGAAACCGCAGCCGCCGCCGAAGCAGACCGGCAGGAAAGTCGCCGTCGTCGGCTCCGGCCCCGCGGGCCTGGCCGCCGCGCAGCAACTGCGGCGCGCCGGCCACGCCGTGACCGTGTTCGAGCGCGCGGACCGCATCGGCGGCCTGCTGCGCTATGGGATCCCCGAGTTCAAGATGGAAAAGCGGGTGCTCGACCGGCGCGTGGCGCAGATGCAGGCCGAGGGCGTGGTCTTCCGCCCCGGCAGCGAAGTCGGCCGCAACGTTCCGGTCGCCACGCTGCGCAAGGATTTCGACGCAATCGTCCTGGCCGGTGGAGCCTGCCACGCGCGCGACCTGTCGATCCCGGGCCGCGAACTGAAGGGCATCCACCAGGCGATGACCTTCCTTCCGCAGCAGAACCGGCGCTGCGAGGGCGATGCGATCCCGGCCGCCGAGGAGATCACCGCGAAGGACAAGCACGTGATCGTCATCGGCGGCGGCGACACCGGCGCGGACTGCATCGGCACCTCGCATCGCCAGGGCGCGAAGTCCGTGACCTCGCTCGAGATCATGCCCAAGCCGCCGGCAAGCCGCGCGGCGAACAACCCCTGGCCGCAGTGGCCGCTGATCTTCCGCACCGCTTCCGCGCACGAGGAAGGCGGCGAGCGGCTGTACTCGGTATCCACCAGGCGCTTCATCGACGACGGCAATGGCCATGTGAAGTCACTGGAGCTGGTGCGTGTGGAGATGAAGTCCGCCGACGGGCGGGTGGGCTTCGAGGAAGTGCCCGGTAGCGCCGAAGTCGTTCCCGCGGATCTCGTTCTGCTCGCGATGGGCTTCGTCGGCCCGGAGAAGGCGGGCATGCTGGACGAGCTGGGCGTGCGGCTCACCGAACGTGGCAATGTCGCGCGCGACGCGAACTGGATGACCAGCGTCGACGGCGTGTTCGCGGCCGGCGACATGCAGCGCGGCCAGTCGCTGATCGTCTGGGCGATTGCCGAGGGCCGTTCCTGCGCCGCCGCAGTGGATCGCTTCCTGGCCGGAAGCACCGATCTGCCCGCTCCACTGTCCTGATCGTCGCCCTGTCCCGCGCAGCGGACCCGGTTCGGATTTCGTGCAGGACCCGATTCGCCGCGGCGGGATGCTCCGCGCGGCCCCGGCGGCGGCCGGCTGGAAAATGACGGCATGAGGGGGGATGTCACTTGAACGATCGGTTGCTGCGCGCGCTGCGCCGCCAGCCCGTGGACCGCACACCGGTGTGGATCATGCGGCAGGCGGGTCGTTACCTGCCCGAGTACCGGGCCACGCGCGCCCGCGCCGGCGACTTTCTCGCGTTGTGCAAAACGCCGGAACTCGCCTGCGAGGTGACGCTGCAACCGCTGGCGCGCTATCGGCTCGACGCAGCCATCCTGTTTTCCGACATCCTGACCATCCCGGACGCGATGGGCCTGGGCCTGCGGATCGACGAGGGCGTCGGGCCGCGCTTCTCGCGCCGCATCGAGTCGGCCGCCGACGTGGCCGCGCTGCCGGCGCCCGATCCGGAGGGCGAACTGCGATACGTCATGGACGCGGTGCGCGTCATCCGCCGTGAACTGTCCGGCCGGGTGCCGCTCATCGGCTTCGCCGGCAGTCCCTGGACGCTGGCGACCTACATGATCGAGGGCGGCAGCGGCCATGAATTCGAGCGCGCCAAGAAATTCATCTACGACGAGGCCGGCGCCGCGCATGCGCTGCTCGGCAAAATCGCGGACGCGGTCACGGCCTATCTGAACGCGCAGATCAGCGCCGGCGCGCAGGCCGTGATGATCTTCGACACCTGGGGCGGGGCGCTGTCCTGGGACGGCTATCGGCGCTATTCGCTCGACTACATGCAGCGCATCGTCCAGGGCCTGCATCGCGGCACGGCCGGCGAGATCCCGGTCATCCTGTTCACCAAGGGCGGCGGCGGCTGGCTGGAATCGATCGCAGCCACCGGCTGCGACGCGCTCGGCCTGGACTGGACCGCCAGCCTGGGCGACGCACGCCGCCGCACCGGCGGCCGCGTCGCCCTGCAGGGCAACCTCGACCCCGCCGTGCTGCGCTGCGCACCGGCGACGATACAAGCCCAGGTCGAGGCCGTGCTCGCCGACTACGGCCCCGGCCCCGGCCACGTTTTCAACCTCGGCCACGGCATCACGCCCGACATCGATCCCGATGCGGTGCACGCCATGATCGAGGCGATCCACCGCGCGAGCCCCCAGTACCACCGCTGATCGGCGGCCCGCATCCAAGCCAACCACCACCCGATTCGAGGAAGGCGCACGTACATGGCATTCAAGACCCGCATCACCGAAATGCTCGGCATCGAACACCCGATCGTCCAGGGCGGCATGCAGTCCGTCGGCTACGCCGAGCTCGCTTCGGCCGTCTCCAACGCCGGCGGCCTGGGCATCCTCACCGCGCTCACGCAGCCCTCGCCGGGCGCACTGCGCGAGGAAATCGAGCGCTGCCGCTCGATGACGAAGAAGCCCTTCGCGGTGAACATGACCGTGCTGCCGACGGTCACCCCGCCCGACTACAAGGGCTATGCCCAGGCCATCATCGACAGCGGCGTGAAGATCGTCGAGACCGCCGGCACGCCGGCGATCGCCGAGATCTGGGCCATGATGAAACCGCACGGGATCACCATCCTGCACAAGTGCACCGCGGTCAGGCATGCGGTGTCGGCCGAGCGCAAGGGCGTGGACATCATTTCGATCGACGGCTTCGAGTGCGCCGGCCACCCGGGCGAGGACGACATCCCCGGCCTCATCCTCATTCCCTGCGCGGCAGACCAGGTGAAGATCCCGATGCTGGCTTCCGGCGGCTTCGGCGACGGCCGGGGGCTGGTCGCGGCGCTGTCGCTGGGCGCCGAGGGCATCAACATGGGAACGCGCTTCTGCGCCACCAGGGAGGCGCCGATCCACGACAACGTCAAGCAGAAGATGATCGAGAACGACGAACGCGGCACCAACGTGATCTTCCGCAGCCTGAAGAACACGGCGCGCGTGGGCAAGAGCGACGTTTCGGACGAGGTCGTGCGGCGCCTGGCCAAGCCCGGCGCGAAGTTCGAGGACGTGGCCGAACTGGTCAGTGGCGCCAAGGGCCGGGAACTGCTCCAGAGCGGGGATATGTCGCGCGGGATCTTCTGGGCCGGCATGGTCCAGGGCCTGATCCACGACATCCCGACCTGCAGGGAGCTGATCGACCGCATCATCCGCGAAGCCGAGGAAATCGTCGACGCCCGGCTCGCGAAGATGCGCCTGCGCGCCTGAGCCAGGCGCTCGAAAACCGGGGCGGATTCAACTTCGGCGCTGCGCCGGGTAAATCCGCCCCGATTTTTCCGGATTCAGGTACGTCGGGTGAGCACCGCACCCGCTACGCAGAGCAGGGCGCACGCGATCACGAGCGGCAGATCGCCGTATTTCACGTAGGGCGTCGCACCGGTGCGGGGCTCTATTTCGGCGGTCAGGGCCCAGGCCTCGAACTGCGGCGAGCGGGTCGCGACCCGGCCGCGCGGATCGATGACCGCCGAGATGCCGGTATTGGTCGCCCGCAGCAGCCAGCGCCCGGCTTCCAGTGCGCGCATTCGCGCGATCTCCAGGTGCTGGTGCGGCGCCAGGGAATTGCCGAACCAGGCGTCGTTGCTCACGTTCACCAGCAACGCCGCCTGCGGCAACGCGGCGCGGATCAGCGAACCGAACGCATCCTCGTAGCAGATCGACACGCCGACCTTGCGCCCGGCCGCCACCAGCAGGTCCTGCTCCGAATCCCCCGCGCTGAAGGAAGACATCGGGATCCGCAGCACGTCGATCAAGCGCCCGAGCAGCGGTTGCAGCGGCATGTACTCCCCGAACGGCACCAGATGCCGCTTCAGGTACAGCCCCGGCTCGGTGCCGAGCGCCAGCACGCCATTGAAGTACTGCCGGTCGTCCTTCATCACCGGCACGCCGACCATGAGCGTGGTGCCGGTCCGCTCGGCCTGCTGTTGCAGTGCATCGAGTTCCGGGCGCACGTCGGTGTGGAACGCCGGGATTGCAGTCTCGGGCCATACGATGAGATCGCGCCCCCAGTGGATCCGGGTGATCGTTCGATAGCGCTCGATCGTGAACTCGCGCAGTTCGCGACTCCACTTCACCGACTGCTCGATGTTGCCCTGGACGATGCTCACGCTCATCGGCTTGCCGTCGGCGCGGGTCCACTCGTGCAGGCCCGCAATCAAGCCTGCCACCCAGATCGCCAAAAACCCGGCGAGCACCTGCCGGCGCACGACGCGCCCACGCGCCACCAGCAACGCCAGCAGACCCGCGCTCACGGCGGCGGCGAACCCCGACGCGTGCACCCCTGCGATCGGCGCCAGCCCGGCGAGGGGCGAGTCGATCTGGCTGTAGCCGATCGCCAGCCACGGGAACCCGGTGAGCAGCACCTCGCGCAGCCATTCGGTGACCGTCCACAGCCCCGGCAGCCACAGGATCGAGCGCAGTGCCCCGTCGCCGGCAAAACATCTCGCGCCGGCCCAGGCGAACAGCGCCGGATACAGCGCCAGGTAGGCGATCAGCAGGATCGTCACTCCCACGGAGAACGCCAGGTACGGAATCCCGAACTGGTGAACGCTGATCTGGATCCAGGACACGCCGGTACCGAACATCCCGGCGCCGAACAGCCAGCCGATGAACGTCGCGCGCCGCGCCGGCTGTCCGCGCAGGCAGAGCATCAGCATCGCGAGCGAGACGATCGGCACCGGAACCATGCCGAAGGGCGCGAAGCCGAGCGGCCAGACGGCGCCCGCCGCCAGCGCAACAATCGCGCGCGCGCGCGGCGACTCGGGCAGCAGGCGCATCCTGGCCGGCGGGTTCAGTCTTCGGCCTGCGCAGCGACCACCTCGTCCACGGCGGACTGGCGCACCACGCGCAGCAGGTGGATGCGACGCTGATCCGCGCGCAGCACCTTGAAGTTGAACCCGGCGTGGTCGATCTCCTCGCCGCGGGCCGGCACGCGCCCGAACTCGCGCAATACCAGGCCGCCGATGGTGTCGTACTCGCGGGTCTCGAAGGCCGTGCCGAAGTATTCGTTGAAATCGACCAGCGGAGTGCGCGCGCGTATGGTGTAGCGGTTGCGTCCGTGCGGGCGGATGAAGTTGTCCTCGCCGACGTCGTGCTCGTCGTCGATCTCG
>JBFXBD010000074.1:0-29259 GCA_050183625.1 Gammaproteobacteria bacterium | reverse complement strand
CGGCCACCGTGCTGCTGATGGCAACCTGGTGGATCACCGAGCCACTGCCGCTGTGGGCCACCGCGCTGGTTCCGCTGGTGGCATTCCCGCTGCTCGGCATCGCCGGCCCGTTCGCGACCGCGCTGCAGTACTTCGATCCGGCGAATTTCCTGTTCCTGGGCGGCATGTGGATCGCCGCGTCCATGCAGCAATGGGGTTTGCACAGGCGCATCGCGCTGACGATCGTCGCCGCGCTGGGCGCAAGCCCGCGTCGGATCGTGCTCGGCTTCATGCTCGCCACCGGCTTCATCAGCATGTGGATATCCAACACCGCCACCGCCATGATGATGTTCCCGATCGGCATGGCGCTGCTGCTCAAGCTTCGCGAAGGCGCCGGCGGCGCCGATCCGCTGCTGCGCCGATTCGGTGCCGCACTGATGCTCGGCATCGCCTACGCCGCGAGTATCGGCGGCATCGGCACCAAGATCGGCACCGCGCCCAACCTCATCATGGTCAAGAACGCGCAGGTGTTCCTGGGCCATGACATCGATTTCCTGACCTGGCTGAAGATCGGCCTGCCAATCGTCGCCCTGATGCTGCCCGCGGTGTGGTGGTACCTGGTGCGGATAGCGGCGCCGCTGCCGGCGCGCGGTTTCGAGGCCAGCGCGTCGGTGGTCGCGACCGAGCGTGCCGGCGCCGGGCCGATGAACCGCGGCGAGCGCGTCGCCCTATGCGCGTTTCTCGGCGCCGCCGCGCTGTGGATCTTCCGCAAGGACATCGACATCGGCGTGGCGACGATCCCGGGCTGGTGGCGCCATGTGAGCTTCGGCTGGCCCGACGTGCTCGGCCGTCCGCTTGCGTCGCTGCCCGAGCCGCTGGCCAGGCTGCTGCAGCAGGATGTCGGCGACGCCGCGGTCGCGATGACGATCGGCACCCTGCTGCTGCTGGTGCCGGTTCACCTGCGGCCGTTGCGGTTCGCCCTCGACGCGCGCGGCGCGCTGGCGGTACCGTGGGGGCTGCTGGCGCTGCTCGGCGGCGGGTTCGCGATGGCGTTCGGGATCCAGCGCACCGGCCTGTCGGAGTGGATCGGCGCGCAACTCGCCGGGTTCGGCGCGCTGAGCCCGTTCCTGGTGCTGCTGGCGGTGTGTGCGCTCGCCGTGGTGCTGTCGGAGGTCGCTTCCAATGCCGCCACCGCCAGCATCCTGGTGCCGGTCGTCGCCGCGGGCGCCGGCGACCTCGGCGTGGACGCTGCGCGCCTGATGTTCGCCGCGACCGTCGCCGCCTCGTTCGGATTCATGCTGCCGGCGGGCACGCCACCCAACGCGATCGCGTTCTCCAGCGGCTACATCGGCGTGACGCAGATGGCCAGGAGCGGCGTCGCGGTCGATCTGGTCGGGATCCTGGTCGTCGCGACGGGCTGCTACGTCCTCGTGCCCTGGGCGATGGCGTACTGAATCCGGCCGCGGCCACGGCCGATAAGCTGGAACTTTCCCCCGTCGCGGGTCGCTCCAACCTCTGGCCGGAGCGATGCCCGGCGTAAACCAGGGCACCCCACATGAATCGAACTGCAATGCGGCTCTCGGCAATCCTCCTGCTGCTCGCGTGCCGCGCGGTGGCGGCGGCGGATGCCTTCGGCGCGGCTGTCGCCGGCATGCACGAAGGCGAGTGGCGCATGGTCGGCGCCCCGTACAAGGTGCCGCCACCGGACGAGCGCAAGTCGATGAAGTCGATCTGGAGCGCGTGGAACTCGGCCGCGTTCGATCCGGCCCGGCGCCAGTTCTACCTGCACGGCGGCGGTCACGTCGACGGCGGCCACAACGCCGTACTGCGCTTCACCGTGCCCACCCTGGCCTGGGAGGTGATCTATCCCGCCCGGCCGCTGTCGGACCGCATCGAGCCGGACAGCGGCTGCCGCAATCCGATCGAAGGGCCGGCCGCGGGCCATACCTACGACGGGCTGGTCTGGGTGCACGGCACCGGCGATCCGCGCCTGGACGGCAAGATGATGTACTGGCAGTCCAACGGCTATGTGACCAATCGCTGCGACTGGAACGCACCGGGCTACCGGCACACCTGGGTATTCGATCCCGCCAGCGCGAAATGGGACGACATCACCGGCCGCATCAAGGGTTGGGAGCCGCCGCGCTGGACCGGAACCGCGCTGCTGCCCGACGGATCGATTGCGGTGGTGGATGACGATCGCATCTGCACGTTCCGCCACGACGGCGATTTTCGCTACGAGCAGTGCGGCCCGCTGCCGCGCAAGACGCGCTCGGCACACTGGTTCGACGGCCTGGGGCTGATGCTGCTGTCGAACCGCCAGATTGAATGGGATCGCGCCGACGGCAAGCCGATGCCGCGCTGCAACCTGAAAGGCGTGCCGATCAATTCGTTCGCCGGGGCGGATCGCTGGCCGCAGACCGGTGAAATCGTGTTCTGGTCGGGCAGCAGCCGGCTGGTGTACCTGGATCCGCAGACCTGCGCGGCGCGGGTGGTCGATCCGGGCAGCGGGCCGCAGGGCCGCAACGTGCACGAGCGCTGGAAGTGGCTGCCCGAATACGGCGTATTCGTCGGCCTGCCGCGCCCGGACGGCGTGTGGGCCTACCGCCCGACCGTCGCGGGCGGCGTCGAGCCCGGGGCGGCGACGGCACAGGATCAGTTCGATGCCGGCAGCCCACTTGCCTGCGGCACCCGGTTCGGCGGCATCGCGGTCGAGAAGAGCGGCACCGTGATCGACGGCAAGGGGTGCGTGGAACTCAAGGGACTGGAACAGACGCGCAAGATGGGCACGATCTGGATCCGCGCCGGCGCGGACGATGTGACCATCCGCAATATCCGGCTTTCCCTCGGCGACGAGACCCAGTTCGCCGACAACCGCGCCTGCATCCGGCCGCAGGGCCGCAATCTCACCCTGGATCGCGTCCGCATCGGCGAGCCGTGCGGGGACGGCATCCTCTCCGGCCGCGATTCGGGCGACTGGAAGATTACCGACTCCGTCATCGAGAGGACCGGTGGCGGCCGCAACGAGGGCCACGGCATCTACCATTGCTCGGCCGGCTGCGAGCCGGGCCAGGGCAGCCTCACCATCGAGCGGTCGAGCGTGATCGACTGCCGCTGGAACACGCGTCAATTCGGCGAGGCGATCAAGACCCGCGGTGGCCGCCTGCGCCTGGACCGCGTGATCGCCGGCGGCGTCCAGGAGCAGGCGCGTTGCGATCGCGCGCTCAGTTTCACCCAGGCCGGCGAGGGGCTGGTCACGCACAGCGTCCTGCTGCAGGGGCCGGCGGCCGAATCGGACGTGATCATCGCCTACGGCCAGGAGGCACGCTGCCGCGACGGCAGCATCATCTGCCGCAACCGGACCGACAAGAAGTTCTGCGTCGCCGACCCGGCGGCGGTGAAGGAACCGCCGTGGGACTATTGCCGGGTCGAGCACCCCGGCAACCTCGTCATCCGCGACTCCATCGTCGTCTGCGACCAGCGCAAGCGTCCGTGCCGGATCGCCAATCACTCCAGCCACGACGTGATCTTCGAGCGCGTGACCTTCGTCAACACCAGGGCGAAGGCCAACGGCGAGGAACGCAACGCGGCCGGCGGCACGACGCGATTCGTGAATTCGCGCGTGTGCGCGACCCGGGCCGAATGCGGCCTGCCCGAGTGGCCGGAGATCCCCAAGCCCCGGTGACCCGCCATCGACGGCACTGCGCCATCCACGAACCGTCACCCCGTCATTGCGAGACCAAACCGGACCTGGGTCCGGCCGATTGCGGCCATGAACCGCCCCTTCGTCGTCGCGAGCGCGGCGAAGCGACCCACGCGGCCTCGATGCCGCCTGCAGCAGCGCGTGGATTGCTTCGTCGCTTCGCTCGCAATGACGGGCGCGGTTCATGGATAGCACCCAGGGCGGCGGGGCCGCGGGAACTCCAGGTCGTGCCGCGCGGTCCACCCGGCGAGGCATTCCGGGCCCGCCGGCCGGTCTGCCCTGGTCGCCATGCAACCACGCCCGGAGCCCTTTGCCGCGATGTTCAAGCCCACTGCCCTGGCCAGCCGCCTCGTCGCGGCGTTCGTGCTGTTCGTCTCGATGGCGTTCACGCCCTGCGTCGCGGCTCCGGATCCGCAGGCTGCGCGCGTGCTGGTCGAGCAGACCGCGCGCCGGATGGTCGATGCCCTGCAGGATCCCGCGGCACGGCATGACGCAGATCGCCTTCGCGGCCTGGTCGACGCCCATCTCGTGCCGCAGGTGGACTTCCAGGTCTGTTCACGCATGGTCCTGGGCCCGCGCTGGCGCGATGCCACGCAGGCGCAGCGCGATGCCTTCGTGTACGAGTTCCGCGAGTTGCTGGTGACCTTCTACACCGGTGTGCTGGGAACCTTCCTGCAGTCGCGCGAGGTGCCGCACGACATGATGTCCTTCGATCCCGCGGTCACCGCCGCCGGCGAGCGCGAGGCGGTCGTGCACTCGCAGGTACGGCAGCCGGACAGCGGCAGCGTGCCGGTGGACTACCGGATGTTGTGGCGCGACGGCTGGAAGGTGGTCGACGTCAGCGTCGCCGGCGTGAGCATGGTGGTGAGCTATCGGAGCGAATTCGCCGGCACTGCCGCACGCAGCGGCCTGGACGGCCTCATTGCGGAACTCCAGGCGCGCAACCGCCGGCAGGCGCGCGCGCCCTGAGCGCACGCGTCGCCCGCGCCGCGGATCAGGTGCCGAACAACTCGACCGCGCTCGCGTCGCCGTCGGCGGGCAGGGCGGACGCGCCGTCGCTCACGATCACCTGGTTGCGGCCGCGGGCCTTGGCCTCGTACAGCGCCTTGTCGGCATGGTCAATCAGGGTCGACGGCATTTGCTGGGGGTCGGCCTGGATTGCGCCGATGCTGACGGTGACCGGCTTGCCGTGCGGGAAGGGATGCGCCTGCACGCCGGCACGGAAGCGTTCCAGCGCAGCGATCGCTCCGGCGCGCGAATCCGTGCCGAACACCGCCAGGAACTCCTCGCCGCCATAGCGGAACAGCAGATCGGTGGCGCGGAAGGTGCGGCGCATGAGCTGCGCGAACAGCAGCAGGATCTCGTCGCCGTACAGGTGGCCGTAGGTGTCGTTGATGCGCTTGAAATAATCCACGTCGCACAGGGCCAGCCACAGCGTCCTGGTGCGCGCAGCGGCGGACGGGCGGCGCTCGGCTTCCAGCAGCGGGATGAAGCGGTCGGTGAACGCCTGCCGGTTCAGCAGCATCGTCAGCGGATCGAGTTCGGCGCGTTCGATGAGGATCAGCACGTCCTGGAATACGCTGGTGACGTGGTCGAGCGCCACGGCGCCGGTGCCCGGCCCGGCGTACTCGACCAGCACCAGGCGGTCCACGCCCGGCCGCGGCGCGATGCCGGTCACCTTGATCGGCCCGAACCCGCGCCAGTCCTGGCGCTGCAGGGCACGCACCAGCATCCGCGCCAGGCGCCGGTCCTCGCAAGGCACCATGCACTCGTCGTGGCGATCGAATTCGAGGACCTCGGCGGCCGACAGGCGGCGCTGATCCTGTACCGGCACGCCTTCGGGACGGTGTATTTCGAAGAATCGCGCCCGCTTCACGCCCGGCAGGTGCGCGAGGATG
Source organism: Gammaproteobacteria bacterium (assembly GCA_050183625.1). Taxonomy (GTDB): domain Bacteria; phylum Pseudomonadota; class Gammaproteobacteria; order JADZEE01; family JADZEE01; genus JBFXBD01. The sequence goes on along the minus strand of JBFXBD010000074.1, from coordinate 23,679 downwards.
TCCAGGTACGCGGCGGTCGCGGCGCGGTGATTGCGCTGGCCGGTGAGCTGGCGGGTCGCTGCGGCAATCTGGGAATCTGCGGGTGCGTTCAAGCCGGTAGCCCTCCAGTGGAGCCGTTATCGGCCGCGGAGCTTCGATATTGAGGCCGGCACCGTCGCGGCCGACACGTGTGGCTACCCGAGCGCGGCGCGCAGTCTTTCAGCCACCGCCTCCAGCGCCGGCGGCGCGGCGCGCACCCGCGGGCTCAGGTGCACGTGCTCGCCGTGCGTCCTGGGAATGAGGTGCATGTGGTAGTGGAAAACGGTCTGGCCGGCGGCACGACCGTTCAACTGGTGCACGCCGATGCCCTCGGGCACCAGCGCCCGGCGGATCGCGTTCGCCATCCGCACCGAGTGCATTGCCAGCGGCCCGATCACCGCGGGTTCCATCTCGAACAGATTGGTGAAATGGCGCTTGGGAATGATGAGCGTGTGGCCTGTGGACACCGGAAAGATGTCCATGAACGTCAGCGTCAATTCGTCCTCGTGGACCTTGTGACAGGTACGGGTGCCGGCGACGATTTCGCAGAAGACGCAGGGTTCGCCGGGCGTGTGCGACGGCGGTGGCCAGTGTTCGTCCTTCCAGTCCTGCATGGGTTCCTCGAACGGTGACGAAGCGGCGGGGTTGCTGCACCCGGGGTGCCCACATACACTCGCCCGGATGGATATTTACACGCTGGCGGGGGCCGCGTACAGGCTGCCGCCATCCCGGTTAACCCGTTGCAGGCGCCGCCTGGCCGTGAATACCGGCCGGCGGAGCCTCGCCCTGCGCCCGATCCGCGAATGAGCGTGCCGTCCGCGCGTCCGCCGGGGCTCGGGCAGCCGCGCATGGGCGCGTTCCGGCGCCGCATCCGGATCGTCACCTCGCCGGCGATGGCGCGCGCGGATCTGGAAGACGACATGCATCGCTACGGCGCGATCGTCCGCCACGACGGCCGGCGCGTGACGGCCGTGGAGGGCGTTGCGATCCGCACGCCGTGGTCGCTTTGTGGTGCCGCCGCGGATCACCTGCACGCGCTGGCCGGCATGGAACTGTCCCCCGATCCGCTCGCGGCTTATGCCTTCACCAATGGCCGCCGGCAGTGCACACACATGTTCGACATGGCGGCGTTCGCGATCGCGCACGCCGCACGCGGGACGCCGCGCCGGCAGTACGACGCCGAGATCGTGCTGCTCCCAGGCGATGCGCCCAGGCCCGCACGGCTGGAACGCAACGGCCTGCGGATCCTGGAGTGGGCCGTGCACGGGGACGTGCTCACCGCGCCGCCCGCGCTGGCCGGGCGCAACCTGCGGCGTCTGCTCGAGGGCAATCCGCTCGACGCCATGGCACTGGACGACTACGAAGCCATGGTGGTGCTGCGCCGGGCGATCTACATCTCCCAGTCGCGCGAACTCGACCTCGACCTGGCTGCGACCGCCGCGGACGTGCCCGGCTCCGAGCGCATCCTCGGTGCCTGTTCCGTGTACCAGGCCGGGGTCGCCGATCGCGCCCTGCGCGTACGCGGTGCCAGCCGCGATTTCCACGACCGCCGCGAGGCGATGCTGGCAGACCTCGAATCGCCGGCGCCCTGAATCGCGCCGGATCCCGCAGCACCGGCGCAATCGCATATTTCGGAAGGACAACCATGACTACGAGCACCCACTATCCACGCCAGCCCCGTGAAGCCTGCGAGCGCGAGTTCGCGCTGCATTCCGAGCAGCTCTACCGCTCGGGCTCGCGCTTGGCGCCGCTGCTCGCGCGCCGCACGCTCGCCGACGAGGATATGCTGGAACTGGCTTCCTACGTTCAGCCCGGCCAGCCGATGCCCCCGCTGCTCATCAGCGTGGTGCACTACCTGGCGCTGGAGGATCCCAGGCTGCCGGTGGCGCGCTATTTCGCCTCGGTCACGCCCGAGCCGGGCGCGATCGAGGACGCCTGGCCGGTGTTCCGGCAATTCTGCCTCGACAATCGCGACAAGCTCATCCCGCTGCTCGCCACGCGTACCATCCAGACCACCATGGTCGAGCGCGCGGCGACGTTGCTGCCGGGTTTCGCGCGCGTGCAGGCCGAGGAGGGCGGCGCGCCGCTGACGCTGATCGAACTGGGCTGCAGCGCCGGCTTCAACCTGCTGGTGGGGCGCCATGCCTACCGCTTCAGGCACGAAGCCTCCGGCAGCGTGGATGCCTGCGGCGAGGCCACGGCGCCGGTGGCGATCGACGTGGTCGTGTACGGCAACCGCGCGCCGATCCCGGCGCAGGTACCGCGCATCGCCGAGCGCATCGGCATCGACCTGTACCCGGTGGATTACCGCGATCCGTCCCGGCGCAACTGGACGCTGGCGATGATGCAGCCGGACAACCACCGCCTCATCGACCGCATGCGCACGGCGTTCGGGCTGCTGGCCGAGGATCCGCCGCGGATCCTGCAGGGCGACGCGGTGAAGGTACTGCCCGAGGTGCTGGCGCAGGCTGGCCCGGGGCCGCTGTGCGTGTTCCACTCCTGCTGCGTGTACCAGTGGCCGGCGGCGGTACGCTCGGATCTGGAAGCGATCATGCGCGAGCACGGCCGCACGCGGCGCATTCACTGCCTTGCGATCGAGCCGGACTGGTCCAAGCAGCCGGCGATGCTGCCGAACTATCCGGAAGCGATTACCACCAGCGCCTGCGACTACACCCATACCCGCTACGAAGGCGGCCGGGCGGATACGTCACACCTGGGTTGGGTCGAGGGCTACGCCCGCTGGATCGACTGGCGGGCCTGAGGCGCGATCGACCCGGGCCGTCAGATGAGCCAGGCCAGTGCCGCAAGCGCAGCGATCACGGCCGCGGCGATCCCGGCGCGCTTGAGGATGGAGGCGCGGGCCACCTCCATGAGATCGATCGGCGCGTTTTCGACCGCCGGCGCGGCGCGTGACGCGGGTGCCTGCGCGGCCCCGGCTTCGTCGGCGGCGGGCGCAGCGGGCTTGACCTCTACCGTCGGCGCTTCGCTCGCCTCCAGCGTCGGTGCTTCGCTGGCTTCGACGGTCGCAACCTCGCCCGGGTCCGACCCGGCAGCCGCCTCGACCGCACGCACCGCCTCGGCGACCTCGCGTTCCAGGTTGCGCGCGAACTGGTCGATGATGCGGCCGGAGACCTCCTGCATCACTCCCTTGCCGAGCTGCGCCGCCTTGCCAGTGATCTGAAGGTCGGTGTCGAGCTGCACGAGGGTGGCGTCGCCCTCGTCCTGCAGGCGCATGGTCACGGTGGAGTTGGCGCTGCCCTGGCCGTGGACGTCCCGGCCCTTGGCCTGCGCCACCAGGCGCCGCTCGGCCGGGTTCTTCTCCGTGAACGTCACCGTGCCCTTGTACTGGGAAGTGATTGGCCCGAGCTTGACCTTGACCGAGCCCTTGCATTCCTCGCCCTGGATCCCCTCCAGCGTGGCGCCCGGCACGCAGGGCGCAATGCGTTCGATGTCGAGCAGGAGATCCCACGCTGCCTCGATCGGCAGGGTGACCTTGAAGCGGTGCTGGAATTGCATTGGTACGGTCCCGGGCAGCGTTGAGCGCGAACGCGCGCCGGGGATTGTCGCAAAATCCGCGTTCGGGCCGCTACCGGCCGCGGTGCACATCGCGTTCCCGGCCGCGTTTGGCTACATTGCGGCATCGGGCGCGCGCTCCGTGCGCCGGTTTACAGGCTGATCGAAGGGGGAAGCATGCGCAGGCTGGGGCTCGCGGTATTCGACGACAACGCCGCCGGGGCGGTGGAGCAGATCGAACAGGCCGAGCACCTCGGCATCCACGCCGCGTGGATGACGACGGCCGGCGCGCGGCTGGACAACATCACCACGCTCGCCGCGGCGGCGATGCGCACGCGGCGCATCCTGCTCGGCACCGCGATCGTGCCGACCTTCCCGCGCCATCCGCTGGTGGCCGTGCAGCAGAGCCGGGTGCTGAACGATCTGGCCCCGGGGCGGTTTCGCCTCGGCCTCGGGCCGAGCCATCGGCCGATGATAGAGTCCATGGGCATCGCCTTCGACGCCCCGCTTGCGCACCTGCGCGAGTACGTGCACGTCGTCAAGGCGCTGCACACGACCGGCAAGGTCGACTTCGACGGCCGGCATTACCGCGCCCACGACGCGATCCCGGCACCGATCGACGTGCCGGTGATGACTTCGGCGCTGCAGCGCGGCTCGTTCGAACTGGGCGGGGAGATCGCCGACGGCGTCATCACCTGGATCTGCCCGCAGCCCTACCTGCGCGACGTCGGCCTGCCGGCGATGCAGGCGGGCGCGGCGAAGGCGGGGCGGGCGGTGCCGCCGCTCGTGGCGCATGCGCCGGTGTGCGTACACGACGACGCCGGCGAGGCACGCGCGGCGGTGCGGGCGACCATCATGAACCTGATGCTGCCGTTCTACCGCCGCATGATGGTCGCGGCCGGATTCCCCGAGGCCGAGTCCGGACAGTGGTCCGACGCCATGATCGACGCGACCGTGCTGCACGGCGCCGAGGATACCGTGGCGCGCCGCATCGAAGGCCTGTTCGCGACGGGCGCCACCGAGGTGCTGGTGACCACGGTGCCGGCAGGGCGCGATCCCGCGGCCAGCCACGCGCGCACCGTGCGCCTGCTGGGCGACGTCGCCCGCGCGATGGACGCGGAGCCGCCGCGATGAAGGTACGCATCGGCCTGACGATGAGCGGCATGAAGTTCGATTCGGCCGCGGATGTCTGGACCTGGGTGGACGCCTGCGAGGCCAGCCGGGTGGATTCGCTCTGGCAGAGCGACCGGCTGATCGGCCGCGAGCCGCACATCGAGGCGATGAGCCTGATGGCGGCGCTCGCCGGGCGCACGAGGCGCCTGAAGTTCGGCATGAGCGTGGTAGCGATTTCCTTCCGCGATCCGCTGGTGCTGGCCAAGGAATGCGCCACGATCGACTTCCTCTCCGGTGGCCGCTTCCTGCCGGCCTTCGGCCTGGGTGCGCCGCAGCTTCCGGAGTGGAAGGCCGTGGGTCGTTCGCCCAAGTCCAGCGCCAGGCAGGCAGACGAGGCGCTGGAACTGCTCACGCGCCTGTGGAGCGAGGAGGATGTCAGCTTCGCCGGCGAGCACTATCACTACGAACGGGTCACGATTTCGCCCAAGCCGGTGCAGAAGCAGTTGCCGCTCTGGATCGGCGGCAACAGCGCCGCGGCCATCCGCCGCACTGCCCGCTTCGGCACCGGCTGGATCGGTGGCATCCAGACTGCGGACGAGGTCGCGCCGGTGGTGGAGGGCATCAAGCGCGAAGCCGAGCGGCTCGGGCGCTGGATCGATCCGGACCACTACGGCGCCAGCTTCTCCTACCGTTTCGGCACCCGCTCCGACCCGATCGTGGATCGCGCGGTGAAGTCCCTGCAGGCATTCCGCCCGGGGCTGGACGCGCAGAAGTATTTCATCGTCGGCGGCGCGCAGGAGATCCTGCAACAGGTGCAGGACTACGTGCGCATGGGCGTGACCAAGTTCGTGCTGCGGCCGATGGCGGCGGACATGGCCGACCTCATGGAGCAGACCCGGCGCCTGGCCGAGGAGGTCATCCCCATCGCCCACAACTGACCGGACCCGCCCCGGTTCGGCCTATCCATGAACCGCACCCCGTCATTGCGAGGAGCGAAGCGACGAAGCAATCCACGCGCTGCCGGCGGCATCGAGGCCGCGTGGGTCGCTTCGCGTGCGCTCGCGACGACGAAGGGGCGGTTCATGGCCGCAATCGGCCGGACCCAGGTCCGGTTCGGCCTCGCAATGACGACGGCTACAGGCCGTGCCGGTCGAGGAAATCGATGAAGGTGCGGTAGAAATCCACCGGCTTGTCGCCCTGCACCGTATGCCCGGCGCCGGCGATGGTGTGCATCTGCGCGTTCGCGATGAGCTTCGTCAGCCGTTCGGCATCCTCGTGGGTGATGACCTTGCTCTCCCCGCCGCGCAGGATCAGCGCCGGGCAGGTGATCTTCGGCACTTCTTCCCACAACCGCTCCGACAGCGCCGCGTTGCGTTCCGGTGCGTCGGCCGCCGGCGGGGGCTGCCCGCCGAATTCGTGCTTCCACACCCATTGGCCGTCCTCGCGCCGGCGCAGCGCGTGCACCAGGCTGTAGTGCAGGTGCTCGGGCGCGCGCAGCGGGTTGAATTTCACCGCGTCCGCCAGTGCCGCTTCGATCGAATCCCACTGCTTGGGCGCCGAGAAGTTCGCGACGCTGCGCGTGCCGGCCGGCCGCACGGTGGGCGTCACGTCCACCACCGATATCGCCGCCAGCCCATCGTGATACCGGCTCGCGAATGCCAGGGTGTTCATGCCGCCCATGGACATGCCGACGAGGATGAAGCGCTTGATCTTCAGCTTGTCGAGCAGGGCGCGCGCGTCCGAGGCCATGACGAAGTTGTCGAACGGCCCGGTCTGCGGATCGCGCCCGCTGTCGCCGTGATTGCGCTGGTCGAGCGCGATGCAGCGAAACCGGTTGCGCAACTGCACGGCCAGCAGGTCCCAGGTGCGGCAGGTCTGCCCGCCGCCGTGCAGGAACAGGATCGGCGTCCCGCTGCCGCCCCAGTCCACGTAGTGCAGGCGCACGCTGTTCAGTTCGACGAAGTGCTCGGAGGGCGGGGAGAAATCCACGCCCTCGATGCCGTGCACGCGTGCGGCGGCCCGGAACAGTTCGGTGATGGACGACATCGCTGATGGTTCTCCGTGTTCGTCGGGTCGACGGGGTTGGGCGCCGTGGCGGGCTCGATTCTACGCGGCCGCGCGCGCATTGCCACTTGGCCGGCGCCACGCGCCGCCGCGCACGCGCGGATTCAGGCCCGGAGCCCGGCTTGCGCGGGATCGCGCGCCCGCGCCGGTACCAGGAGCTCCGGCTCGGCCAGTGCGTATCCCTGGGCATGGTCCACGCCGATTTCGCGCAGCACCTCCAGAGTGGGTTCGCGATCGACGAACTCGGCGATCGTCTCGATGCCCATGACGTGGCCGACGCGGTTGATGGCCTCGACCATCGCCCGGTCGATCGGATCTGACGCGATGTCGCGGACGAAGGCGCCGTCGACCTTGAGGTAGTCGACCGGCAGGTACTTCAGGTATGCGAACGAGGACATGCCGCTGCCGAAGTCGTCGAGCGCGAAGCGGCAGCCGAGTTCCTTGAGGGACTTGACGAAGTGGCCCGCGTCGGCGAGGTTGGCGATCGCGACGGTTTCGGTGATCTCGAAGCAGATTGCCGCCGCAGGCAGGCCGTGGTCATGGAAGGCGCCGCGGATGAAGTCGAGCATGGCGGGCTCGCCGATGGAGGCGCCGGAGAGGTTGATCGCCCACACCGAGCCGGCGGCGTCCGGATCGTCGCGCAGGCGCGTGACCAGGTGCGCGAAGGCGGTGGAGATCACCCAGCGGTCGATCCGGCCCATCAGGCCATAGCGCTCGGCCGAGGGGATGAAGGCCATCGGTTCGACGACGCGGCCGTCCTCGGCCAGGATGCGCAGCAGGATCTCACGGTGCGCGCCATGGCGCCCGGATTCCGGTGCGACCGGCAGGATGTCCTGCGCGTACAGGCAGAACCGGCCCTCGTCCAGCGCCTTGTGCAACTCGCCGACCCAGGTCACCTCGTCCAGGCGCCCGCGTGCCTCGGCATCGCTCGGCTGGTAGACGTGCAGGCGGTTGCGGCCGCGATCCTTGGCGAGGTAGCACGCCTGGTCCGCCGCCCGCAGCACGTCCAGCGGCCGCATCGTCCCGCTGGAGAAGGCGACCAGCCCGACGCTGACGCTGACCCGGAATACGTGCGACTGCCATAGGAAGCTGAAGTCCTGGATCGCGCGGATGAAGCGCTCTGCGATCGTCTGCGCCTCGCCGACGCCGCAGCCCACCAGCAGCACCGCGAACTCGTCCCCGCCCAGGCGGGCCAGCACGTCCTGGGTGCGCACCACCGTGCGCAGTACGCTGCCGATCTGGCGCAGCATCTCGTCGCCGGCGACGTGGCCGCAGGTGTCGTTCACGACCTTGAACTGGTCCAGGTCCATGAACAGCACCGCATGGTCGCCGGTCGCGGACGGATCGCGCTGCCAGCACAGGTCCAGGCGGCGTTCGAACTCGCGCCGGTTCACCAGGCCGGTGAGCGAATCGTGGCGCGCCTGGTGCGCAAGCTCGCGCCTGGCACCGTCGAGGCTTTCCACGGCCCGGCCGATTTCCTCCTGCAGGGCGTTGAAACTCACCGCCATCGCGCCCATCTCGTCGCGCGAATACACCTTGATCGGGATGAAGTCCGGGCGCGCGAACACGGCGTCCAGATCGCCGCGGCCGAGGGCGCGCATCGCGGCGGAGAAGTCCGCGATGGTGCCGCGGGCGATGCGGGTGGCGGCATCGGCCACGGCGACCGCCGAGTGCGCGATCATCCCGGGCAGCACCAGGCCGACGGTGATGCTGAGGATCGCCACGACGACGAAGATGTCCTCCAGGATGGTGATGAGCGTCACGTGCTCGCGCGAGATGTGGCTCACGGCAATCAGGTAGCCGGCGCCGTCGAGCGCCAGCACCAGCAGCATCGCCCCGGTGAGCTTGATGTGCAGGGTCTGGGCCACGCCCGGCAGGCCCTGCTCCCTGCGGTCCCGGTACTTGCGCCAGGCGTAAAGCATCGAGCCCGAGTAGGCGAAGAAGATGCCGAACACCACCGTCTGCATGCCGAACTGCTGGAAGCCGAGCACGGCCGAGACACCCCAGATGGCCGCAGCGGCCAGGCCCGCGCCGATGAAGCCGCGCGGGGCGGTATATGGCCGATGGCGCTCGGGCGCGTCCTTGCGCAGCAGCCAGACGGCGACGTTCGGCAGGCAGATGCCGATGAGGTAGGTGAAGTTGGCCGCGGCGATGAGCCAGATCGGATCGCCGATGAGCAGGAACAGGATGGCCATAGCCGCGGTGAGGGCGGTGGCCACCCAGGGCACGTCGCGCCGCGAACGGCGGGCGAGCGTGCGCGGCAGCAGGCCGTCCTCGGAGAGCTGCGCGATCGTACGCGATGCCCCGGCCAGCGGCTGCAGCGTGCCGTGGAACATGTTGAACATCATGAACCAGATGGCGGCGGCCCGGGCACCGGCGCCGAGCAGCGGCTCGTACGTGGGGCCGAGCGAGCGGATCAGATCCCTGCCCAGCTCCACCGGACCAAGCGTGCCGAGCCACACCACCGGCAGGAGCACGAAGTAGATCGATGCCATCGCCGCACTGGCGAACATCGCCCTGGGGACATTGCGCTCGGGATGGACCGTTTCGCCGACGTGGCAGGCGGCGGCCTCGAACGCCGGTGCAGCGAAACCGATGAGATACAGCCCGGCCATGGCGCTGGTGATCTGGCCGAACAGGCCCTCGAACGGCACGGTGAGATCGAAGTCGGTCGCGCGCTGCCAGTCGACGCAGCCGGTGAAAATCGGGATCAGGCCGGAAAGCAGCGCCAGCAGGGCCGATGCGGTGGCGATCGGGATCGCCACCCGCGCCGCCCAATGCACGCCGAGCAGGTTGACGGCCGTGAACGCGAGTACCAGCGCGCACGCAATCGCCGGTATCGGGATCTCCGGCAGGTACCAGGCGTGGATTGCCGAGGCCGAGAGGATCGCGGTCAGGCCGCAGGTCGGCACCCAGCCCCACCAGTAGCACACGCCGGTGAGGTTGGCGAGCACGGGACTGTAGGGCTGGAACGCTTCCGAACAGCTCGCCGCAATGCCGCCGACCCGGTTCGGGTACATCGATACCAGCTCGGTCCAGGCCGGCGCCGCCATCCACGCCAGGATGAGGCCGGCGATGAGCAGCGGTACCGCCGCGCTGCCCTGGCCCGGGATCGCGCCCTGGCCGACGAACAATGCCGTGATCAGGAACAGGCTCTGATTGCTCCCGCCCATGGCGAGCGCGCTCGTTCCAAGCCATCCGAGCGTGCGCGGATGGCCGGGTGGCGGTTGTGGCTGCACGATGGGGGAGTTCATGACGCGGTGGTCGGGTCCGCGACGCACCATAACACAGCGTACCGAATCGCGGCCCCGTGTCGCGCGGCGCCGGAGCGAATGCGTAGTCGAGACTCAGGCGCGGGCACTGTTGACAGTCCGGCGAATCGTGATGGCGCGTACCCCCGCGGCGAGGCTGACGAACGTGCGATACCGGCCGCCGCCGGGCGGCCCGGGTGTCGCCAGCGGGCGGCGGCGGTCGGTTGACGTGGATCAAGGGCCTTGCCCGGCGGCGCGCGTTGAATCGCTGTACCGACGGGGGACCCACCAACAGACGAGGAGCGAGCCATGTGGCGTGGAATCAAGCTGATTTCCGACGATAGTCATTTCGAGGGCAGCCCGGATCAATGGCGTGGCTACGTGGCGCCCGAGTTCCGCAAGTACGTCCCCGAGGTCATCGAACTGCCCGGCGGCGGCAACGCATGGAAGTTGTTCGGGCGCGAGGAGCCGGTACCGCTCGGGCTGAACCTGGCGATGGGCCGCGGCTGGGAGAACCTCAAGCTCAGCGGCATTTCCTATTCGGACAAGGATCTGGTCGGCGCCGGCGACGGCCGCCAGCGCCTGCGCGAGATGGATCGCGACGGTGTCGATGCCGAGGTGATCTACGCGCCGGTCGCGGCGCTCGGATCGCGCTACGGCAACCTGCCCAGGCAAGCGCAGGCCGCGGTGGCGATGGGCTACAACGATTTCCTTTCCAAGGAGTATTGCGCCGCCGATCCTGATCGCCTGCTCGGGCTGGCGGTGCTGCCCAACACCTCGGTGGAAGACAACATCGCCGAGCTGATCCGCCTGAAGGGCATGCCCGGCATCCGCGGCGTCAGCCTGCAGATGTGGCCGAACGGCGGCCCGACGCCGATGCCCGAGGACGACAGATTCTGGAAGGTTGCGGTCGAGCACGACATGCCGCTCACCACGCACTTCGCCTTCGGCGGCGGCCACGAGGCCGAGACCGCGGCCAAGGCCGCGAACGTCACGACCCCTTCCGGCCAGCCGCTGAACTGGTGCCCGATCAACCGCCTGCTGACCCGCGTCGGCGCGGGTTCGCCGGGCGTGGTGAACGTCGGCTTCTGCGTCATCCAGATGATCACCGAGGGCATCTTCGATCGCTTCCCCACGCTGCGCCTGTCGATGGCGGAGTGCGGTGCCGGTTGGGTCGCCCCGTTCATGGAGGCCGCGGACTCCAACTACATGCGCCATCACCACTGGGCCAGGGTCAACCTGCCGCACGAGCCGAGCTGGTACGTCAAGCGCCATTTCCTGTTCGGCGTGCAGGACGACTTCCTGGCCGTGCGCGAATTGCGCGACGTCATCGGCGTGGACGCCCTGACCTGGGGCACGGATTTTCCGCATGTGGCGAGCGACTGGCCGCATTCCCATGCGTTGCTGGATCGCATGTTCGACGGCGTACCGCTCGAGGCCACGCGCAGGATCGTCGGCGGCAACCTCGCCAGGCATCTGCGGCTGGACGTGGAGAAGGTGCGCGCCGCGGCCTGATCCTTCGCACCGGCGCCGGTGGCTTGATCCGGATCCGCTCCGGATCGGGCCATCGGCGCTAGAATTGCGCGCCAGTTCCGCACGGCCGGCGCATGCACTTCGCGCGCGCACCGTGCCGGGCGCGCGGAGATCCGCAATGAAACCAGCCCTCGTGATCGCACTTGCAGCCGCGCTCGCCGCCTGCGCGCACCAGCCCAACCCGCTCGATCAGTACGAGGAAGTCCGGCCGGACGTGAACGTGGTGCCGCCGGACAATGCCGCGGCGGCGCAGGATCCGGCGCGCGTCGCGCGCGGGCGCTACCTCGTGGAACTGCTCGGCTGCGCGGTCTGCCATACCGACGGCGCGCTGGTCGGCAAGCCGGATCCCGCGCGCACGCTCGCCGGTTCGCGCATCGGCATCGCCTATACCAATCCACTCGTAAACGCCAACCCCGGGGTGTTGTACCCGCCAAATCTCACCCCGGATACCCGCACCGGCCTGGGACGCTGGAGCGACGAGCAGGTCTTCCGCTTCATCCGCACCGGGCTGGATCCGGGCGGCCGGCGGCACCTGTCCGTGATGCCGTGGCCGGCGTTCGCGCGCATGTCCGAAGACGACACCCGCGCAATCGTTGCCTACCTGCGTACGCTGGCGCCCATCGAGCACGCGGTTCCTGCCGGTGTCGCCGAGGGCACGAAGGCGCCGGCGCCGTTCGTGCACTTCGGGGTCTATCGCAGCCGCGGCCTGGGCCCCTGAGGCATCCTCCCGGCTTCAGGCACGCAGGCCGAGTTCGCGCGCGAGCAGGCACTCCTCGAAGAAGGCGAAGGCCTTCAGGTGGTAGGCGCGGGCCACCCGCCCCAGGCTGATGTTGTGGCCGGCGTGCGGCTGGATTGCGACCTCCACGCGCGGGGAATTCACGAACAGCGCGCGCGTCTGCGCCAGCGTCTGCGGATCGATGGGCCACCATTGCTCGTGGTCGGCCATCGAAATTCGGATCGGCACCCGCACCTCGCGGGCCAGCGCCGGATACACGTCGGGCCACTGCTGCGTTTCGAGGGCCTCCACCGGCGGGACGTCGGCCACCGGCAGGTTGGCGGCCGAGATCGTCCCGGGCGGGTAGAGCGCATCCGGGCCCCAGAACAGTTCACGCTGGCGTTCGCGGCTGGCGATGGCCCGCTCCGGCGGTACGCCGGCGCGCATGGCGGCCAGTTCCGGGCCGAAGCGGATGCCGACGCCCGAGCAGTCGATGCCGACGAGTTCCGCGCCGCGTTCCAGGGCGGCCATCTGCAGGGTCACTTCCATTCCGAACGAGTGCGCGACCAGGCACAGCCCGGCGCCCACCGGGTGCGCGCGTGCGTATTCGTCGTACATCGCGTACAGGATGCGCGCCTGATCCGGCATCGTGATCCGGCCCCCGAGCGCATTCGCCGATGCGCCGTAACCGGGACGATCGAGCGCGATCACGGTGAAACCCAGTGCCGCACCCAGGCTCACCAGCGACAGGCGCGGTTCGGCGCGCGAGTGGAAGAACCCGGCCCGCATGCCGCCGCCGGGCAGGCCGAACACCACGGCGCGCGGCGCGCCGTCGCGCGGGGCGGCGATGATGCCGGACAGCTCGATGCCGGCGGCGGGAAAGCGCATTTCGGTGACCTGGATCTCGTCCATCGCTCGGGCGTTTCCGTGCTGGGGCGTGCTTGTGCCGGCCCGCGGCCTGTGTCATATACGCGGCTGCGCGCGAAGCGGCGCCGGCATTCTCGCCGATCCGTGCCGGTGCGCACGAGAGGAGCACGATGGCTTACGGAGACGGTCCGCACGACGAGGCGCTGCGCACGGCATGGCATGCGTTCTGCGAGCGACTGAAGGCGGCAGGGGATCTGGTATTCAAGGACGTCAACCCGCCCACCTCCCTGCAGCGCGCGGACGGCTTCCGCTACCTCACCCAGAACCTCAGCCAGGCGTTCGATCTCGCGCTGGAGACCCGCGACACGCGTTTTCCGGCCGTGCATGCGTTCTGCTCGCCGACCCGCAAGCTCGGCTCGGACAATGCCGACTGCATCTACCTGCAGGCCTGGATCGACGGGCAATCGGCCTACCGGATCTCCGGCAACAAGGGCTCGGCGCGGTTCTGGAACATCACCATCCAGGGGCCGCGGCCGCCGTCGGGGACGCTGCACGATCCGTTCGGCGACACGCCCGAGGCGAATCTCGTCGGCGGGCAACTGCACGCCGAATGGGACGGCAGCTTCGTCCTGTACGTGGGCGGCGAACGGCGCGGGCCGAACTGGCTGCCGACCACCCCGGGCAGCCGCAAGATTTTCTTCCGCCAGTACTTCGACCGCTGGGACGAGGCGCCGGCGGCATACCGAATCGAGCGCCTGGGCATGGACGGCCCGCGCCCGGTGCCGACCCACGCGACGATGATCGATGCCATGGGCTGGGCCGGCAACTTCGTCTACGACGTGGTCGACTACTGGCCGGACTTCCTCTGGGAGCACACCGAACTCATCGACCCGCTGGCTTTGAACCGCTTCAACGGGTTGGCCACGCGGCTTGACCGCACCTCGCTGGATCAGGACGAGGACGACCAGGACGTGCGCCGCGGTCGCATCCTCACCCAGATGCGCTGGGCGCTCGGCACAGACGAGGCGCTGATCGTCGAGTTTGAGAACTTCGATGCGTTCTGGATGTTCACCAACGAAGGCATGTTCGGCAACAGCATGGATTACCTCTACCGGCCGGTGAGCTGGACGCCAGCGCGCACCGCCGTCGACGGCGACGGGCGCATACGTCTGGTGATGGCGCATCGCGACCCCGGCGTCCACAATTGGATCGACACGCAGGGATATTCCGCCGGCGTGCTCACCTTCCGCAACGTGCTGAGCCGGCACGTGCCGAAGCTGCACACGCGGGTCGTGCCGCACGGGGACATCCCGCTGCACCTGCCGCCGGCCACGCGCACGGTCTCGCCACCGGAGCGCCAGGCGCAGATGCTGGAGCGTTTCCACGCCATCCGCCGGCGCTACCGCCTGTGAATTGCATCGTCGAGTCCGCTTGCGGCCGCGTGCGCGGCGCGGTCGAGCAGGGGGTGGTGGTCTTTCGCGGCATCGCCTATGCCGCGGCGCCGATCGGCGCGTTGCGCTGGTGCCGCCCGCAGCCTGCGCCACCGTGGGCCGGCGTGCGCGACGCATTGGCCTTCGGCCCGATGGCGCCGCAGGTGATCGACCCGGCCGTGCTCGCGCGCGGCGGCGTGTCGATGGGCGAGGATTGCCTCTCGCTCAATATCTGGACGCCCGCGCTCGATGCCGCCCGGCGCCCGGTGCTGGTGTTCGTGCACGGCGGCGGCAACACCTCGGGATCAGGCTCGCACCGCTTCACGCACGGCCACGCGCTGGCCGCGCGCGGCGACGCGGTCGTCGTGACCATCAATTACCGCCTGGGTGCGCTCGGTGCACCGTTCGCGCCGGAAGTGCTTGGCCGGCCCGGCGAGCCGGCCACGAGCCTGACACTGCACGACATCGCCGCCGCGCTGCGCTGGGTGCGCGTATCGATTGCCGCGTTCGGCGGCGACGATCGCAACATCACCGCGATCGGCCAGTCCTCCGGCGCGGTCAGCCTGGCCTGCCTGGCGGTGACGCCGCGGATGCACGATCTGTTCGACAAGCTCATCCTGCAGAGCGGCGGCCTGGAACGCGTCCTGGCCGAGCCCGTTGCGCGCGCGATCACCGCGCGCTTCCTCGATCACCTGGATCTCGGTGCAGGCGAGGATCCGCGCGCCCTGCCGCTCGAACGCATCCTCCAGGCCGAGGCACGCACGCTCGAGCACCGCCGCCTCATTCCGCCGCTGGGCGAGTTCCATCCATCGATCGACGGCGACACCCCGCCGCTGCATCCGCTGGCTGGCGCGCGCGCAGGGCAGTGCGCGCCGGTGCCGTTGCTGTGTGGCACCACTGCGGACGAGTGGCGCGCCATGGATGCCGCATTTCCGGACGAGTCCTTCACATTGGACATGGTGCGCGGCCGGGTGCGGCGCCTGCTGGGCGCGGGCGCGGATCCCGACGCGGTCATCGGGCGCTACCGTGCCGCGCGCGCGGCCGCGGGACGCCCTGGCGATCTGCGCGCGATCGCCGCCGCGCTGCTCACGGACTTCCATTTCCGCGTGCCGGCCGAACTGTTCGCCGCCGGCCACGCGGCGCGCGGGGGCGCGGCATGGCAGTACGTGCTCGACTGGCGCTCGCCCGCGCCCGGCATGGGCGCGTGCCACGGCATCGACGTGCCGCTGGTGTTCGGCACCACCGCCGCCGCGGCGCGCCTGACCGGCAACGGACCGCAGGCCGAGGCGATGTCCGCGCTGGTGCAGGACGTCTGGCTTACGTTCGCCCGCCATGGCGATCCGGCCACCGCCGCTACCGGCGCCTGGCCCGGTTATTCGCTCGATCGTCGCCCGGCGCTGACGCTCGCTCCGGCACCCTCGATCGAATCCGAAGGCCGGGATGAGTTCGTGGAACTCTGGCGCGGCTCGTACGCCTGACGCACGAAGTCGAAGATCCGGGTGAAGTCGCTGCCCGGGAGCGCCGCGTCTGCGTCGGCCCAGATCCCGGCCATCAGCGCGCCGATCGCGTGCGCGCTGCCCGCCGCGCGCACGCCGGCATCGTACAGCGCCAGATCCTTGGCCATGAGTGCGGTGTGGAAGCCGGCATCGTAGCTGCCGGTGAGGATACGATTGGGGAACTTGTCGCTGGTGGCGGTGTTGCACCCGGTCGACACGTTCAGCACCTCGATGATGGCCTGCATCGACAGGCCCTGCGACAGGCCGAAGCACACCGCTTCCGAGGTCGCGGCCAGGGCCGTGGCGGACAGGAAATTGTTCAGCAGCTTCAGCGCCTGGGCCTGCCCCGGACGATCGCCGACGCGGAACAAGCGCCGCGCGATCCGCTCCAGCAGCGGTGCGTGTGCCGCGAACGCAGTCGCGCTGCCGGCCCACATCAGCGTCAGCGTGCCGGCGACGGCGCCGGCATGTCCGCCGGACACCGGTGCATCCACGTAGTCGATGCCCGCCGCCGCGGCATCGGCACTCAGTCGCTGCGCCGCGGCGACGCCGACCGTGGAGAGATCGATCACGGTGCGTACCCGGCGTGCGGGTGCTGCAATCAGCGATTCCATGACCGCGGCGCAGGCGTGGCCGTCGGGCAGGCTGAGGAACACCGTGTCGGCCGCGGCGGCGAGCGTGCGCGGGGCCTCGTGCGATTGCGCCCCGGGCGGCATGCGCGCCGCGCTGCCGGCCGCGTCGTGGCAGTGCAGGGCGTGTCCGGCGGCGGCGAGATTGGCGGCCATGGGCGCGCCCATGC
Organism: Gammaproteobacteria bacterium; assembly: GCA_050183625.1. GTDB lineage: Bacteria > Pseudomonadota > Gammaproteobacteria > JADZEE01 > JADZEE01 > JBFXBD01. The sequence continues at coordinate 6,880 of JBFXBD010000074.1, read as the reverse complement.
TGCCCAGGCCGACGAACCCGATGGCTGCGCTCACGCGGCCGGCCCGGGCGTGATTCCTTTCTCGGCCAGGACCTCGCGCGCGATCCGGAATGCTTCCACGCCGGCGGGGATGCCGCAGTACACGGCGATCTGCAGCAGGGTGTCGCGGATCTCCTCCACCGTGCAGCCGTTGCGCAGGGCGCCGTGCAGGTGCAGCCTGAATTCGTGCTGGCGGTTCAGCGCCGCCAGGATGCACAGGTTGTTCAGGCTGCGCTGGCGATCGCTGAGCGCGCCGCGGGTCCAGACCGCGCCCCAGCAGTATTCGTTGACGATCTTCTGGAAGTCGGCGGTCAATGCGTCCACGCCCGCCAGCGCCCGGTCGACGTATTCGTCTCCGAGCACCTGGCGGCGCTTGCCGAGGCCGGCGTCGTGCAATTCCTGGCTCATGGGCTCCTGCCGTATCGATGGGGGGAGCGGGGCAGTCTAACATCGGCGTTGCCGCCGGCCTGGCGGCCGGGAGATTGCACATGCAACCGTGGGAAGTCCATGCCATCAAGTACGCCGAGCGGCAGGGCACGCGCGCGGCGAATTTCATCGGCGGCGATCCGCACGACGGGCCGATGCCGATGGACTATTTCTGCTGGGCGATCGTCGGCGCCGGCCGCACGTTCGTGCTCGACACGGGGTTCATGCAGGCGGATGCAGCCGCGCGCGGCCGCACGCTGCTGCGCACGGCGGCACAGGGGCTGGCGCTGGTGGGGGTGGACGCGACCCGGGTGCAGGACGTGATCCTCAGCCACCTGCACTACGACCACGTCGGCGGCTTCGAACAGTTTCCGAACGCGCGCCTGCACCTGCAGGATCGCGAGATGCAGTACGCCACCGGGCGCCACATGGCCCGGCCGTTCTTCGGCTGGGCCTACGAGCCGGACCACATCGCCGGCATGGTCCGGCAGGTGTTCGCCGGCCGGGTCGCGTTCCACGATGGCGACGCGGAACTCGCGCCGGGCCTGTCGGTGCACCTGATCGGCGGGCATACCCACGGCCTGCAGGCGGTGCGGGTCTTCACGCGCAGCGGCTGGCTGGTGCTGGCCTCCGACGCCGCGCATTTCTACGAGAACATCCAGGGCGGGCGGCCGTTTCCGATCGTTCACAGCGTGGCGGACATGTTCGACGGCTGGTCGCGCCTGGCCGCGCTCGCGGACGACCCGGCGGCGATCGTCCCAGGGCACGACCCGCTCGTGCTGGCGCTGTATCCGGCCGCCGGGCCGGGGCTGGAGGGCCGCATCGCCAGGCTCGACCTGGGAAGGGCGTGACGTGTGACCGGGCTCAAACAGTTCAAATCCTGCGTGTGAACGATTGTTAAAATTCGTTGCGGCTTCACATCACGCGGAAGATGCTGGGCAAGTGCACCGAACCTCCAACGGGCGGTGCGCGGGTCCGGTCCAAGCCACCCACCAGAGGGGGTCAGCCATGCGTTCGCGAGACATCCATCTCAATCCCCTGTCACGCCTGAGCCGTCGCGGCTTCATGCGTACCGTGTCCGCGGGCACCGCCGGCCTGCTGCTCGGCCGTGCCGGCCTGCTCGAAGCCGCGGTCGGGCCGGAAGCGACCTTCGAGGAACTGTGCGCTTCGATCCTGCCCGGCCAGTGGGCCAAGGCGAACGTGAACACGATGAAGAGCGTCTGGCCCTCCGGCGGCTACGAGCCGCCGGCCAAGGGACAGGGCACGCCGCGCGGCGTGCTGCGGGCGTGGTCCGCCTCGGCGTTCGATGACGTGCACGGCGACTGGTATTTCTGGGGCGGCGGGCACGCCAACTACAACGGCAACGAGATGTACCGCTGGCGCACCGCCAACCGCCTGTGGGAGCGCTGCTCGCTGCCCTCGCACATGACCGAGGTCGCCCCGAAGACCTGGGAGCCGACGGTCGGCGGCGTCTTCTCCGCGCCGGTATCCAGCCATGCGTACGACATGATGACCTACCTGCCGCAGGCCAACCGGGTCTTCGTCGGCGGCGGCAACATGTACGGGCGCGCCGGGATCTGGCGCCGGCCGTATCCGAGCGCCGACGCCACCGGCCCGTACCTGTGGGACGTGGACAAGTGCGATCCGTACGCTGCCGGCGGCTGGGACGGCTCGAACTGGTTCAACGGCCAGGTTGGCGGCAATCCGGGGCTGTACGCCTGGGACAACCGCGACACCTTCCACAGCCGCGCCGGAGTGAAACTCGGCGGCGGCAACGGCGTGTGCGATGCCGCCGTCGAGAACGGCCGCGACGTGATCTACCTGGCCTGGAGCGCGGGCGCGGCGATCTCCGGCTCGCTGTACCGCTACGAACTCGGTGAGACCTCCGCCGAGGACGTCATCACCCGCGTCGTCAAGCCCGGCGCGGTGACCACCGCGGGACAGGGCGCGGGCGCCTGGGATCCCACCCGCCAGCGCTTCGTCCAGATCGCCGGCAACAATACCGGCACCGTGCGCAATCTCGTGCTCTACAACGCCGCGGCCTACGTGCCCGGCGTGCCGTCCAAGAACGTCAAGTGCGTGGTGCAGGACCCGGATGGCTTCTTCACCTCGCGCCTGTGGCGCCGGATGGGCATCCAATACGACATCGGCCGCGACCTGTACTGGATCTGGGAGGGCGAGCAGGAGGTCTACACGCTCACGCCCGGTACCGACGACGGGCTGTCAGGCTGGGTCATCACACGGTACCTGGACCTGAATTCCCCCGTGCTGCCGCACGCGGTCGCCGAGATCGGTTCGTCCTGGAAGGGCACGCTCGGCAAGTGGGTCTACGATCCCAACAACGACGTGTTCATGGGCGTCTACCATTACGAGCGCGGCGACATCTGGGTCTACAAGCCGCCGCTGTAGCGGCGCGCCCGCGCGAACGTCATTGCCGACCGCGCATGGCTCCGGCCGCGCGGGGCCATCGTCGTCGCGAGCCCGAAGCGGACCTGGGCCCGGCACGATGACGGCCACGAACCGCCCCTTCGTCGTCGCGAGCCCGAACCGGCCCAGGCTCCGGCAGATTGAAGCCATGAACCACCCCTACGTCGTCGCGAGCGCAGCGAAGCGACCCACGCGGCCTCGATGCCGCCTGCAGCGCGTGGATTGCTTCGTCGCTTCGCTCCTCGCAAAGACGGTAGAGCGGTGGCGGCGCGTGCGGCCGCGCGGCATGATACCGGCTTTCGACGACGAGCCGCGGAGGGCGGGTGCATGAGCGATGAATTGGTGAGGATTGAACGCGACGGCCGGGTGGCGTTGCTGACCCTGAACCGCCCGGAGCGGCGCAACGCGATGAACCGTGATCTGGCCCAGTCGCTGGTGGACGCGGTCGCGGCCTGCCAGGACGCCGGCGCGATCGTGCTCACCGGTGCCGGCCCGGCGTTCTGCGCCGGCCTGGATCTCAAGAACCTCGGCGTGGAACGCCTGTTCGAGATGCCGCCGTTCATCTTCTGCGTGCGTGATTCGCAGGTGCCGGTGATCGGCGCGGTCAACGGCGCGGCGGTGACCGGTGGCTTCGAACTGGCGCTCGCCTGCGACTTCCTCATCGGCTCGGAGAAGGCGGCGTTCGCCGACACCCACGTGCGCGTGGGCGTATTCCCCGGCCCCGTGCTGCTGGACCTGCCGCGCCGGATCGGCATGGCCAGGGCGCGCGAGATGTCCATGACGGGCAATTTCGTCGATGCCCAGACCGCGCTGCGGATCGGCATCCTCAATCAACTCGTCCCGCAGGCGGACCTGCTGCCGCGGGCCCTGGCGCTGGCGCGCGACATCGCCGAGGGCGATCCGAAACTCATCCGCCTCATGCGCCAGGCCTGGAAGGCCACCACGGACGTGCCATTCGGCGACGCGCAGCGCGTCTACGATGAATACTCCCGGCTCGCCGGCGGCGAGGAAAAGCGTGGTTCCGACATCGCCGCGCGGCGCGAAGCCGTCATCCACCGCGCCCACGACCAGCGCCCGCGCTGACTTATCCCGGTGCCTGGCACCTGCCGGAATCCCGATCCGTTCGGGAACGAATCCGGTGCCAGGCACGTGGATAAGTCGTGGATAAGTCAGCGGGCGCGCGGCGCGCGCTCGGCGACGAGCAGGGCGAGGGCGAAGGGCAGGACCGGCCACCATGCAGACGCCGGCGGTGTCGCGGTACCGAATATCGCATGCCCCCAGCCTGACCAGGCGATCGCGCCGAGCAGGGCGATTTCCAGCGCGATGCCGGCGAACAGCAGCCGGTTGGTGGTGAGGCCGGTGGCGGCGAAACCCGTGCGATCGGCGCGGCAGACGAACACGTTCGCCACCTGCATGATGACGATGGCGCCCAGGCACACGGTGGTCGCCTGCCTGTACAGCACCGAGCCCGGAGCCAGCACCTCGCCGTAGCTCCAGCCGCCGCGGTGCAGGAGCGCGAAATAGGCGGTCATGGCGGCGGCTGCTTCCCAGACGCCAAGCCAGAGGTAGGCACGCGCCAGCAGGGCGGCATCCAGCAGGCGCCGCCGCGCGGGCGGCGTGCGCATCGCGTCCGCCCGGGGCGGATCGGCGCCGAGCGCGAGCGCCGGCAGCATGTCGGTACCCAGATCGATCGCCAGGATCTGGATCACGGTCAGCGGCAGCGGGATCGCGAACAGCGCGAAGCCCAGGTACGGCACCACCTCCGGGACGTTCGACGCGAGGATGTAGGTGAGGAAGCGGCGGATGTTGGCGTACACCGTCCGCCCTTCCTCCACCGCGGCGACGATCGATGCGAAATTGTCGTCCAGCAGCACCATGTCCGCGGCCTCGCGCGCGACGTCCGTACCCGAGGCACCCATGGCGATGCCGATGTCCGCCTGCTTCAGGGCCGGCGCATCGTTGACCCCGTCGCCGGTCACGGCGACCACGTGCCCCTTGCGCTGCAACGCCTGGACGATGAGCAGCTTCTGCTCAGGCTCCAGGCGCGCGAACACGATCTCCGGCGCATCCAGCGCGAGCTGCAGTTCGGTGGGACGCATGCGCCGCAGGCGTTCACCGGTGACGAGTGCCGGCTCGGACCCGGTGACGATGCCGACCTGGCGCGCGATCGCCAGCGCCGTCTGCGGGTGATCGCCGGTGACCATGATTACCCGGATGCCGGCCTGCCGGCAGCGGCTTACCGCTTCGGGCACTTCCGGCCGCGGTGGATCCTCCAGCGCAACGAGCCCGAGCAGTTCCAGCGCCGACTCCTGGGCCTCGGGCGCGAGATCGGCGCGCGCGGCGCGCGCCGCCACCGCCAGCACCCGCAGCCCGCGCGTGGCCAGGTGCGCCTGGGCATCCTCGATTTCGCGCCGCAGGCGGGCGTGGATCGGCAGGCTCTCGCCATCGGCGCGCATTCGATCGCACAACGGCAGCACGGTCTCCACGGCACCTTTCACGTGCAGGCGCACGGTCGTGCCGAGCCGATCCAGCGTGCCGACGCGCATGCGCGCGGCATCGAACGGCGCCTCGCCGATCCGCTCGGCGGCCTGCACGCGGCCGCAGGCATGCGTGCCGGCCTCCAGCAGCGCCACTTCCATCGGGTCGCCGAGCCAGGTGCCGTCGGCGCGCCGGCGCAGGCCGTGGCATAGCCGCAGGGCGTCGAACAGTTCGCGGTAGCGCTCGACATGCGCAGGATCCGCCGCCACCGCTTCCATGCCGTACTCGCGCCCGCCGAGCAGGAGCGCGCGCACCTGCATCCGGTTCTGCGTCAGCGTGCCGGTCTTGTCGGTGCAGATCACGGTGGTCGAGCCCAGCGTTTCCACCGACGGCAGGTGGCGGATGAGGGCGTTGCGGCGCGCCATGCGCTGCGCGCCCATCGCCAGCGCGAGCGTGAAGGTCGGCAGGAGCCCCTCGGGCACGTTGGCGACGATGATCCCGATCGCGAACATGAGGTTGTCGCGCAGGTCGATGCCGACCGCGGCGCCGATCGCGAAGAAGGCCGCTCCGAGCAGGGTGGCGACGACGGCGATGATGCGCGCGAGCCGGGCGATCTCGCGCGCCAGCGGCGAGCGCGCCTTCTGCGTGGTCTCGGTGAGCCGCGCCAGCCGCCCGAACCGGGCCTGCACCCCGGTGGCGTACACCAGCGCCCGTCCGGAGCCGGTCGCCACGTTGGTGCCGGCCAGCAGCAGGTTGGGACTCCAGTCGCCGTCCTCGGCCGGGCAAGCCAGCGCGGACTTCGGCTGCGGTACCGACTCGCCGGTCAGGCAGGAGGCGTCCACGCGCAGGCCCTCGCCCGAGATCAGCCGGCAGTCCGCCGGCACCTGATCCCCCGCGGCGAGTTCGATCACATCCCCGGGCACCAGATCGCGGGCCGGAACCGTGCACAGCGCGCCGTCGCGCAGCACCGCGACGGTGTGCGGCAGCAGCCGGCGCAGCGCGGCCGCGGTGCGCTCGGCGCGGAACTCCTGCCAGAACGAGAACAGGCCGTTGATGGCGATGACGCCCGCGATCGCGATTGCCAGCGTGCCCATGCCCGAGCCGGGATCGCGCAGCGCCGACCAGCCCGCCAATGCCGCTGCGAACCACAGCACGATGGCGAAGAAGTGCGTGAACTGGTGCGCGAGCAGCAACCGGACCGGCGTCGGCCGGACGGATTCCAGCGTGTTGGGACCGTACTCGGCCAGGCGCGCGCGTGCTTCGGCGCTGCTCAGCCCGCCGGGCCCGCTGCGCAGGCGCGCGCCGACATCCTGGGGTTCGAGTTGGTGGATCCGCATGCCATCCCCCTGGCCCGCACAATAGCCGCTGCCGGGCGCCGGCACCCTGATCTCACGCAACCCGCGCCGCGGCGATCGCCCCGCGGCCGGCGCAAATTGGTAACCTGAATCCCACATCCATCACCGGCGCAGGTGCGGCAATGTCCGATCCAGGCGAGTACGAGCGGGCCGTGGCGACCGCGCGCGATGCCGAT
>JBFXBD010000073.1:0-30268 GCA_050183625.1 Gammaproteobacteria bacterium | reverse complement strand
CCGGGAGCTCGGCGATCCGCACGCGCCCGGCCGCATCGCCTGCCGCGGCGCGGATCGCCTCCCGGTGCGCCTGCGCCGGCGGCGCGACGAGCGCCAGCACCCCATCGCCCCCCGCGAGCGCATACTGCAACGCCGGCCCGACCGCGCGCGCGCCCGCCGCGGCGTCGACGAGCACCGCGAGCGGCCGCGCACCCTGGCGGACGGCGCGCGCCGCCGGTGGCGCGGGGCGCGCGGCGAGCACGACGATGGTCGCCTCGTAAGCCAGGTCCAGCGCCCGCTCGCAGATCCGCCCGCGCGCGACCTCGAAGGTCCACGGCAGCAGCAGTTCCTCGGCGAGCGCGGCCAGGCTCCGGCGTGCCTGGTCCGCCTGGCGGCGCAGATCCGATTGCAGCGACTCCACGCTCAACGGCCAGACGGCCCCGGAAGCGTGGCCGACCTCCACGGTCACGGGCAACTCGGCCAGCCGCACCAGATCGGCGTCCTCGACGAACACGCCGGCGAGTTCGGCGCGCAGGGCACGCGCCAGTTCGCGCACCAGCGCTTCGGCGTCCGGGCCCAGCGCCGGCGAGCACAGCGCGAGTGCGAGCCGGCGCGCGGGCGTGGAAGGCGTCTCTCCGGCCACGTCAGTCCCGTCCGCGCGGCCCGCGCCGCGGCGCCGAAGCCGATTGCGGCTCGCGCGCGTAGCGCCGCGCGCGCCCGCCGCCGAGCGCCTCGCGGCGCACGTCGCCGAAGGCGGCAAGACGCTCGGCGACACGGCCGTTGACGCTGCCCGGCGGATAGCGGCCGCCGGCGTCGGGCTGACCGGCCGGCAGCCCGGACAGCAGTTCGAACGCCTCGTCCACCGTGCGCACCGCATAGACGTGGAAGCGGCCTTCGGCCACCGCCTGTACGATGTCCTCGCGCAGCATCAGGTGCAGGCGGTTCGCGTACGGGATGATGACGCCCTGCTCCCCGTTCAGGCCGCGGGCGGCGCACAGGTCGAAGAAGCCCTCGATCTTCTCGTTCACCGCCCCGATCGGCTGCACCGCGCCGTGCTGGTTCACCGAGCCGGTCACCGCCAGCGACTGCCGCAGCGCAAAGCGGCCCACCGACGACACCAGGGCCGCGAGTTCGGCGACCGAGGCGCTGTCGCCGTCGATGGCACCGTAGGTCTGCTCGAACGACAGGCTGGCGGCCAGCGCGTGCGGCCGGGCCTGCGAGTACCGCGCCGCCAGGAACGCGGACAGGATGAGCACGCCCTTGCTGTGGATCGGCCCGCCGAGATCCACCTCGCGCTGGATGTCCATCACCTCGCCGCCGCCGACCCGGGTCGTGGCGGTGATGCGGGTCGGATGCGCGAACGCATGCTCGCCGAGCATCATGACCGACAATCCGTTGACCTGCCCGACCGCCTCGCCGTCGGTGGCGATGAACAGCACCCCGCGCAGCATCTCCTCGCGGGTGCGATCGCGGATCCGCCCCGCACGGTGCAGTTGCGCCTGCACTGCGCGATCGACGTGCTCGGCACCGGTGATCGGCGCGGACGCGGCGCGCGCCCAGCGCTCGGCCTCGCAGAGCAGATCCTCCAGGCGCTGCACGTGCATCGACAGGCGCTCGGCGTCTCCGGCCCAGCGCCCGGTCTGCTCGATCAGCCGCTCCACCGCCGCCCGGCTGAACGGCAGCAGCCCGCCGCGGCGGGCCAGCGTCGCCACCAGCCGCGCGAACGTCAGCTCGGCCTGCGCACCGCGGCCGATGTCGTCCTCGAAATCGGCCGCGACCTTGAACAGTTCGGCGAACGCCGGATCGTAGGCGAGCAGCAGGTAGTAGATGTGGCGCTCGCCGAACAGCACCAGCTTCACGTCCAGCGGAATCGGCTGCGGCTCCAGGGCCACCGTGCTCATGAAGCCGAAGGAATGCTCCAGCGATTCGATGCGGATTTCGCCGCTGGCCAACGCGCGCTTGAGTCCCTCCCAGGCGTACGGCTGGGTCAGCAGCCGCTGCGCGTCCACCAGCAGGTAGCCGCCGTTGGCGCGGTGCAGCGCGCCGGGCTTGATGAGCGTGAAGTCGGTCAGCAGCGCACCGTACATGGCCACGTGCTCGCTGCGGCCGACGACGTTCGGATAGCTCGGGTATTCCTCCACCACCACCGGCGCGCCGTCCGCGTCGCCCTGGTTGCCGACCACGACGTTGACCGCGTACTGGCGGAAGTCGGCGCCGTCCCCGGTACGCTGGCCGACGCTGTTGGTCTGCCCGTCGCCGCCCTTGCGGAAGTCGTCGATGTTCTCCAGCACCGCGGCGCTGACGGACTCGATGTAGCGCAGCACTTCGTCCAGCCCGGCGTAGCGTTCGCGCAGTTCCTCGATGTGGCCGCCGACCGTGCTCAGGGTCATCTCGCGGTTCAGCGCCTTGATCTTCTCGCGCTTTTCCTTCTGCAGGCGCTGCGCCTGGCGGATCGTCTTCTGCAATTCGTCCTGGAAACCGGCGATCTTGTTCTTGATTGCCTCGCGCTCGGCCTCGCTCAGGCGCTCGAACGCCTTGCCGTCCATCACCTCGCCGTGCGCGAGCGGCGCGAGCGTGAACCCGCCCGGCGTGTGCACCAGCGCCACGCCGGCGTTCATCGCCTTCTGCCCGAGGTCGAAGAACAGGCGCTCGGTCTGCTCGTTGATCGCCGTCTCGGTCTGCTCGGCACGCGAACGGTATTCCTCGCTCTCGAACAGCGCCGGGATCGAGGCCCGCAGATCCTCGACGAGCTGCTGCATGTCGGCGCGCAGCCGGTGCGCCCTGCCGCTGGGCAGCTTCAGGGCGCAGGGCTTGTGCGGCTCGGTGAAGTTGTTGACGTAGCACCAGTCCGGCGGCGCCGGCTCGCCCTTGGCGCGCGCGCGCAGCAGATCCAGCGCCAGGCTGCGCTTGCCGAAGCCAGGCGGGCCCATCACGAACAGGTTGTAGCCGGCCCTGCGGGTGCCGATCCCGAACGCGATCGCCTCGCTCGCACGGGTCTGCCCGATCATGCCGGACAGATCGTCGAGATCGGCCGTGGTGGTGAATGCATCGGCGGGCAGCCGGCAGGGGCGCCGGAGGACCGCCGCGTCCAGGCGCAGTTCGTCGGTGGAGGTCATGCGGGAATCTTACCCCCTCCCGCACGGGGCGGGAGGGGGCCGGCGATCATTGAACGGGCACGGACCGACGCGCGCTCTTGCCGGTCTTGCGCAGGACGAGTTCGAGCACGCCTTCCTTGAGGGTGGCGCTGGCCTGCGCCGGGTCGACCTCCTCGGGCAGCGTAAGCGTGCGCTCGAACTCCCCGCTGCGGATCTCCCGCCGGTGGTAGTGCTCGCGCTCCTCCTTGGTTTCGCTGCGCGTGCGCGCCTTCAGGGTGACCGAGCGATCGGTCACTGAGATGTCGAGATCCTCCTTGGTCACGCCCGGCAACTCGGCGCGCACAAGGATGTCCCCGTCGCGCTCCACGACGTCCACCTTGGGCCAGCGGCCCTCGAACGGTGGCTTCAGGTCGGGCATGGATGGCCATTCGAACTGCGCCGGCAGGTCCAGCCAGCGCTTGCCGAACTCGCGCGGCCACAGGCCGCCGAACCGGTGTTCGAACCAGCGCTCGAGATCGTCGAACGGTATCAGGCCGGTGCGGCCGGCGGCCGCCTGCTTGCCGCCCTCGGCCGGCGCCTGGGCCTGCTGAGCGGACTCCTCATTCTTGCTCATCGTTGCCTCCTGACGGTGATTGACCTTGGCCGGCGCGATCGGGCCGCACGACGGTCCTGCGTGGGGCGCGGTGGGCGGCCGGCGTGGGTGGAATTATGGGCGGGCGACGCTCCCGGGCATTGACGGTTGTCAACCGGCCCGGCGCCGGGTACGCGCGACGGCACCGCGCGCCCGTGCCGGCCCTTGATTCCGATCAACGCCGGGCGCGCAGCGGCGGACTAGCCTGTCAAGTACGGGGAACCTGTTTCTCCTGGACCCGCAACGTTACGCGACAGCCTGCACAGGAGCGCTGCAGGGGAGGTAGTCGCCATGATGAACATTCCCGTACTGCGCGATCGCGCACACCGTGCCGGCGTCCCGATCCACCTGTTCGGCCCCGCCACCGGCGAGACGAGCATCGTCCGCGCCATCCAGGGCGCCGCCGGGGTATCCCAGTGCTTCCGCACCGAGGCCCGAAACGCCTGCGAGGACTACGACTGCGAGTGGCGGCGCGAATGCCTGCGGCTGGTGGCCGACTGGCTGCGCTGACACGCCGCGATCCGGCCCGAGCCCGCCCCGAAGGCCACGGCCGCCCCGGCAGGGGGTATCATCCGCTGTGCAAGCGCCGGCACGCCGCCGCGCGCGTCGAGGATGGACCCGATGACTGTGGCTTCGTTCGTGATCCTGGCGCTGGCGCTGGTGGCCGGCATCTATGCCATCTCCCTCTACAACGGCCTGGTGGCGGTCAAGCACAATGTCGACAAGGCCTGGGCCAACATCGACGTCCTGCTGCGGCAGCGCCACGATGAGTTGCCCAAGCTCATCGAAACCTGCCGGCAGTACATGAAGTACGAGCAGGAGACGCTGGAGAAGGTCATCCAGGCGCGCAGTTCGGTCGCGACCGCACAATCGGCCGGGGACGTGAAGGCCCTGGGCGCCGCCGAGACCGAGCTGCGTGGCGGGCTGGGGCGGCTGTTCGCGCTCGCCGAGAACTATCCCGATCTGAAGGCCGACGACACCTTCCGCCATCTGCAGCAGCGCATCTCCGGCCTGGAGTCGGCCATCGCCGATCGGCGCGAGCTCTACAACGAAAGCGTCAACATCAACAACGTGCGCATCGAGCAGTTCCCCGACACCCTGCTCGCCGCGCGCGCCGGCGCCAGGCCGCGCGAGCTGCTGCAGTTCAGCGCCGAGGAAACGCGCGATGTCGACGTGAAGGCGCTGTTCGGCTGAGGCGCCTGCCGTGCCGATGAGGCTTGCGTGCGCGCACACCCGCCGCGGTGCGCCGCGCCCCGATACGGTGGCGCACGCATGAGTTCGCTCGACCCGCAACTGGCGTTCGGGGCGGTGCTGTGCGCGGCGGCGGCCGGCGGCGGGCTGGTCGGCTTCGTACGTTCGATGCGCCGGCTGCGGGCGGTGCAGAACACGCCCGCCTCGCGCCTGCGCTCGGCCGCGCAGGGCTACGTCGAACTGCACGGGCGCGCCGAGGCCATGCAGGACCGCGCCATCGTCGCGCGCCTGACCGGCGAGCCGTGCGTCTGGTTCGAGTTCCGGATCGAGGAACGCCGCCGCGGCAACAAGAACCGCACGCGCTGGGTCACCGTCGAGCGCGGCCGGAGCGAGGATCAGTTCGGGCTGCGCGACGACACCGGCACGTGCGTGGTCGATCCGGCCGGCGCCGAGGTGATCGCCGCGATCCAGAACACCTGGTACGGCGCGGAGCGCTGGCCCCGGTCCGGGCCGGGCCAGGCGCAGCGCTGGTTCCAGTCCAGGCGCTTTCGCTATTTCGAGCGCCGTCTGCTGGCCGGCGAGCCGTTGTACGTGCTCGGCGCGCTGCTGACCGCCGGCGGCGCGCCGGACACGAGCGCCCGGGCTACGGAACTGCTGCGCGACTGGAAGCGCGATCGCGGCACGCTGGTGCGCCGCTTCGACCGCGACGGCGACGGCAGCGTCGACGCGCAGGAGTGGGAGTCGGCCCGCGAGGCCGCGCAGGCGCAGGCGTTCGCGGACGGCATCGCCGCGCCGGCCGCCGCGCCGATCGACACCGTGCGCCGGCCGGCGGAAAAGGACCGCCCGTTCCTCATCTCCGCGAAGAGCCAGGAGCAGCTCGTGCGCGACTACCAGCGATCCACGTGGATCGGCGCCGGGGTCTTCGTCGTCGCGGGCGCCGCAAGCGTCTGGCTTGCCGGCCTGCTGCTGGCGCGATGAGGCCGGCGCCCGGGCCGCGCACCCTGCGTTGCCTCCGGGGTGGTTGTCAGGGCAGGCGCGCGGCGAGGTAGTCGAGCAGGTTGTCCAGCGTCACCAGCCCGGCGTAGTCGGCCTCCGGGATCTCCACGCCGAGCGCGTCGTGCAGCCCCACCAGGAAGGTGAGCCAGTCGTAGGAGTCGATGTCGACCTGATCGCGCAGCGGGCGATCCGGGCGCAGGCTGCCCGCCTCGACCTCCGGCGCGATGCCGCCGAGTACCGAGTAGATCGTGGTCGTGAGTTGCGCGCGGTCCGCGGCCATGGTGTTCGCCTCGCGATTGCCTTCAGAGCTCGTCCGGGTGCTGGAGCAGTTCGCGCACGTGCCGCAGCAGCAGCGCGCCGCGGTGCCCGTCGGAGACGCGGTGATCCGCGGCCAGCGTCATCGTCAGTGCCGGCAGCACCCGCGGCTGGCCGTCCAGCGCGAGCACCCGGTCCGCGATCCGGCCGACGCCGACGATGGCCACCTGCGGCGGATAGATCACCGGGTGCACGCTCTCCACGCCCTGGTCGCCCAGGTTGGTGATGGTGATCGTCGGATCCGACAGCTCCGAACTGCGCAGCGAGCCGGCCCGGGTACGGCGGATGAGGTCGTCCAGCGCCTTCATCAGCTCGCCCGGATCGCGCCTGTCCGCGTCATGCAGCGCCGGGGCGATGAGCCCGCCGCCACGCAGCGAGATCGCCACCCCGACATGCACTGCGTCCGCCGCGCGGAACGCGCCGCCCTGCCAGGTGCCGTTGAACTCGCGATAGCGGCGCAGGCCGAGCGCCACGGCCTTGATCACCAGCACCGCCGGCAGGATGCGATCGCGCAGCCCGCGCGTCGCGTTCAGCGCGGACAGGTGCGCGAGCGCGGCGGCCATCGGCACGGTCTCGGCAAGGTAGTAATGCGGGATCTCGCGCTTGGAACGGCTCATCGCCGCGGCGATCGCGGCCCGCATCGCCGCGGCGCGATCGGGCGCCGGTGCGGACGTCGCCGTAGTGGATGCCGGAGCGGGTGCCGACGCGGCGCGTTCGACGTCCTCGACGGTCACGGCGCCGTGCGGCCCGGTCCCGGCCAGCGTTTCCGGATCCACGCCGATCTCCCGTGCCCGGCGACGCGCCGCCGGCGATACCGCCCGGCGGCCGGCCGGCACCTGCGCCGCCGGCGATGGGGCCGCAGCCGGGATCGGAACCGACGCGGCGGCGGCGGGCACCGCGGCCGCCGGCCGGGCGGCGCGCAACTCGGCCCACTGCCGTGCGGCCTGCTCCGGCGCCTCGCCGGGCCCGGCGAGCACCGCCATCACCTCGCCCACCGGGATCCTGCGGCCGGGCTCCACCACGAGCTCGACCACCGTGCCCTCCTGCCAGCTCTCGATGTCGACCGCGGCCTTGGAGGTATCGACGACGGCGACGACCTGGCCGCGCGCGACGCGATCCCCCGGCGCCACCTTCCACTCCAGCAGCGTGCCGTCGTCCATGTCCGCGCCCAGCGAGGGCAGCTTGAATTCGATCATCGGCGCTACCGGCCCAGCAAAGTCCGCACCGCCTCGACGATCGTCCCGCGCTGCGGCAGTGCCGCATCCTCCAGGTGCTTCGGATACGGAATGGGCACTTCCTGGGAGCACAGCCGCGCCGGCGGGGCGTCGAGATCGAAGAACGCCTGCTCGGCGATGCGGGCGACGATCTCGGCGGCGAAGCTGCCGCTGCGCCAGCCCTCGTCGACCACGAGCGCGCGCCGCGTGCGCCGCACCGAGGCGAGTACCGCGGCCTCGTCGAACGGCCGCAGCGCGCGCAGGTCCAAGACTTCGGCTTCGATGCCCGCGGCGGCCAGATCCTCGGCCGCCTGCAGCGCCTTGGGCAGGCAGCCGCTCCAGGCGACGATGGTGATGTCGCTGCCGGCGCGGCGCACGCAGGCCGCTTCCATCGGCATCCCCGGCGCCGGCCCGGGATCGTCCTCCAGGTTGTACAACCCGACGTGCTCGAACATCACGACCGGATCCGGATCCTCCAGCGCCTGGCCGAGCATCCAGCGCGCGTCCGCGACCGTGCCCGGCGCCAGCACCTTGATCCCCGGCACGTGCGCGTACCAGCCCTCCAGGCTGTGCGAATGCTGGGCCGCCACCTGCCGCCCGGCGCCGGTGGCCATGCGGATCACCAGCGGCACCGAGAACTGGCCCCCGGACATGTGCCGGTACAGCGCCGCGGAATTGACGATCTGATCCAGCGCCAGCAGGCTGAAATTGACCGTCATGACCTCGACGATCGGCCGCAGGCCGCCCAGCGCCGCGCCGATCCCCGCACCGACGAACGCCAGCTCCGACAGCGGCGTGTCGCGGACCCGATCCGCGCCGAACTCGTCCAGCAGCCCCTTGGACACCGCGTAGGTGCCACCGTAGCGACCGACGTCCTCGCCCATCAGGAACACGCGCGCGTCCCTCCCGAGTGCCTCGCGGTGGGCCTGGCGCAGCGCGTCGCGGAAGCTCATGCGTGCGCTCATGGCCGCGCCTGCCCGGGCGTGTACAGATCGGTGAGCAGATCCTCGACCGGCTCCCACGTGCCCGCCTCCGCGAACGCCACCGCGCGCTCGACTTCGGCGACCGCCTGGGCGTCGATCGCCAGGAACTCCTCCTCGGTGAGCAGGCCCTGCGCCTTCATGCGCGCGCTGAAGGTGTGGATCGGCCCGCGCGTCTTCCAGGCCTCGACTTCGGCCTTGTCGCGGTAGAGCTCGGCGTCGAACATCGAGTGCGGGCGGAAGCGGTAGGTTTTCAGCTCCAGGAAGAACGGCCCGCCGCCAGCGCGCAGGCTGCGCTCTGCGGCGCGCGCGGCATCGTGCACGGCGACGATGTCCATGCCGTCGGCCGACAGCGCCGGCATGCCGTACACCGCCGCCTTGGCGCACAGATCGATCTGCGCCTGCGAGCGCGCGAGCGCGGTCCCCATCGCGTAGAGATTGTTCTCGCAGCAGAACAGCACCGGCAGATGCCAGAGCGCGGCGAGATTCAGCGACTCGTGGAACGCGCCCTCGGCCATCGCCCCTTCGCCGAACACGCACACCGTCACCCGCGGCTCCTCGCGCATGCGATCCGCCAGCGCCAGGCCGACCGCGATCGGCAATCCGCCGCCGACGATCGCGTTGCCGCCGTACAGGCGCGCGCAGGCGTCGAACAGGTGCATCGAGCCGCCGCGGCCGCGCGAGCAGCCCTCGCGCTTGCCGTACATCTCCGCCATGATCGCGTCCATCGGCACCCCGCGTACCAGCGCGTGGCCGTGCTCGCGGTAGGTGGCGACGACGTTGTCCGTGGGCCGGAATGCGTGCAGCGTGCCGACCGCGCACGCCTCCTCGCCGATGTACAGGTGCAGGAAGCCGCGGATCTTCCCCGCGCCGTACATCTGCGCCGACTTCTCCTCCATGCGCCGGATCCGCACCATGTCGGTCAGCAGCGCGTGCGCGAACGCGCGATCGTACGGTACCGGCCCGGCCGGCGGCTCGGGGATCATGCGCCACCCTCCAGCGTCGACAGGTCGCCCTCGGGCAGGCCCAGTTCGCGCGCCTTGAGCAGCCGGCGCATGATCTTGCCGCTGCGCGTGCGCGGCAGCGACGGCAGGCAGTCGATCTCCTTTGGCGCCACCGCGGCTCCGAGCCGCTTGCGCGCATGGCCGAGCAGTTCGCGCCGCAGCGCCTCGCTCCACGCATGGCCGCCCTTGAGCGATACGAACGCCTTGACCATCTCCCCGAGCACCGGATCGGGCTTGCCGATGACGCCGGCCTCGGCCACCGCCGGATGTGACATGAGCGCGTTCTCCACCTCGAAGGGTCCGATCAGGTGGCCGGCGGACTTGATGACATCATCCGCGCGGCCGACGAACCAGTAGTAGCCGTCGGCGTCGCGGCGGGCCAGATCGCCGCTCAGGTACCACTGGCCGCTGAAGCATTTGCGGTAGCGTTCCTCGTCGTTCAGGTAGGCGCGGAACATCGACGGCCAGCCGCGGCGGATGGCGAGTTCGCCCGCGACATCCGGCTCGGTCACCTGCGCGACCGTTCCATCCGCCGAGCGCTGCACGATCCCCACCTCCACGCCCGGCAGCGGCCTGCCCATCGAGCCGGGCTTGATGTCGTCCGCGACCGCATTGGCGATGACGATGCCGCCGGTCTCGGTCTGCCACCAGTTGTCGTGGATCGGCAGGCCGAGTACTTCGCTGCCCCACCACACCGCCTGCGGATTGAGTGGCTCGCCGACGCTGGCGACGAAGCGCAGCGCCGGGCGGGCGTGGCGCCGCGCCAGTTCGTCGCCGGCCTTCATCAGCATTCGCACCGCGGTCGGCGCGGTGTACCACACGCTCACCCGTTCGGCTTCGAGGATGGCGTACCAGCGCTCGGCGTCGAACTCCTCGCGGTCGACGATGGAAGTGACGCCGTGCACCAGCGGCGCGACGATGCCGTAGGACGTGCCGGTGACCCAGCCCGGGTCGGCGGTACACCAGAATACGTCGCCGGGATGCAGGTCCAGGGCGTACAGCCCGGTGGCCCAGTGCATCGCCACGGCGTCGTGCACGTGCAGCGCGCCCTTGGGCGTGCCGGTGGTGCCGCTGGTGAAGTGCAGCAGGGCGGGATCCTCGGGCCGCGTGGGCGCCACCGCGAAGCGATCCGGGGCCGCGGCTTCGAGCGCGGAGAAATCCAGCGTACCCGGCGGCGGGTCCTCGCCCGTCCCGCACACCGCCAGCACGTGTTGCAGAGACGGCAGCCGCGCCCGCACCGGCGCTACCTTGCGCGCGTACAGCGCCGCGGTCGTGACCAGCACCCGGCCCTCGCCCAGGCCGATGCGGGTCGCGATTGGCTCGGGGCCAAACGCCGAGAACAGCGGCGACACCACCGCGCCGAGCTTGAGCGCGCCCAGCACCGCCACGTACAACTCGGGGATCCGCCCGGTGAGCACGAACACCCGGTCGCCGCGGCCGACGCCCAGGCCGGCCAGGACGTTCGCGAAGCGGCTGGTGCGGCACGCGAGCTGCGCGTAGGTGAGTTCACAGGCCGGCTCGCCGCGGGCGAGAAAGCGGAACGCGACCGCATCTGTCGCGGCGTACCGATCCACGGCCTCGTGCGCGATGTTGAGCGCGCCGCCCGGCAGCCCGGACAATCCCGCGCGGACCTGCGCCCACGAGAACTGCGCGCGTTCGCGATCGCCCAGGTTCGGCGCCACGCGCCAGGCGGCGGGATCCTTTCGGATGATCTCTGGGTGGTTCATCGCGGCGGCGCCTGTCCGATGGCGGTTCTTCGATGAAAAGTAATCCGCGGCCGGTGTCGCCGCCGTGACATTGATCAAGTGGCGTGCGCCGGCGGCGCGGGCAGGTCCGTGTCGCCGCATCGGCGTGGTTTCGGTTATCGTTGCGATCGCATTTTCGAGGGATACGCGTATGCAGCTGACCTTTTCGCCCGCCGAGGAGGCGTTCCGCCAGGAGGTGCGCGCATTCCTGCGCGGCGCCGTGCCGGAGCAGGCCGCGCGCGCGCAGCGCCAGGGCTGGATCGTCGAGCGCCACCTGTGCCGGGATCTGCATCGGGCCCTGTACGACAAGGGCTGGGCGGTGCCGGAATGGCCGGTGCAGCATGGCGGGACGGACTGGTCTGCGGTGCAGCGCTTCATCTTCGAGGACGAGTACGCCGAGGCGGACGCCCCCTACGTGAGCACCGCCGGGCTGCACCTGGTCGGGCCGGTGATCGCGCACTTCGGCACCGACGCCATGAAGGCGCGCTACCTCGACCCGATCGCACGCGGCGACCTGTTCTTCGCGCAGGGCTTCTCCGAGCCCCAGGCCGGCTCCGATCTCGCGCACCTGAAGACCCGGGCGGTGCGCGACGGCGACCACTACGTGATCAACGGCGGCAAGATCTGGACCTCGCACGCGCACGAGTCCGACATGATGTTCTGCCTGTGCCGCACCGATCCGGACGCCAAGCCGCAGGCCGGGCTGTCGATGATCCTGCTCGACATGCACGCGCCCGGGGTGCGGATCCGGCCGATCGTCTCGCTCGAGTACGACCACCACCTGAACGAGGTGTTCCTGGACGACGTGCGCGTGCCGGCGGAAAACCTCATCGGCGAGGAGAACAAGGCCTGGAGCTATGCCAAGTTCCTGCTCGACAACGAACGCACCTTCAACGCCCAGTACGGGCGCCTGAAGCGCTACGTGAAGAAGATCCGGCGCATGGCCGCCGATCAGGAGCAACGCCTGGGCGTACGGGCGATGACACCCGAGTTCGAACGCAAGCTCACCCGCCTGGAAATCGACGTGCGCGCCCAGGAGTGGGCGGTGCTGCGGGTGCTGTGCGCGGCGACCGGCGTGAACCACGCGGTGCTGGGCGCCTCGGCCTCGGCGCTGAAGATCCGCGGCTCGGAGCTCATGCTGCGCGCCACCGAGCTGGAGCTGGAACTGGCAGGCCCGCACGCCTTCCCCCGCTACGACCACCCGCACGGCGATCGGCCGCCCGCGGACCTGCCCTCGTTCGCCCCCGAGCACGCCGTGGGCCTGTTCGCCGAGCACGTGTACTGGCGCGCATCGCGGATCTATTCCGGCAGCAACGAGATCCAGCGCGGCATCATCTGGAACACCCTGTTCAGGAACTGACCGATGGACTTCCAGCCGAACGAGGAACAGCGCCTGCTCGTCGACAGCGTGCAGCGCTTCGTGCGCGAGCAGTACGCCTTCACCGCCCGCCGCAGGCTGCTCGATACGCCCGAGGGCTTCGACCCGGGGCACTGGCGCACCTTCGCCGACAACGGCTGGCTGGCGGTGGGCGTGCCGGAGTCCGCCGGCGGCCTGGGCGGGAGCATGGCCGAGATCGCGCTGGTGCTCGAAACCTTCGGTTCGGCCCTGGTCCTGGAGCCCTACCTGTCCACCGTCGTGCTCGGCGCGCGGCTGCTCGCCGGCGGCAGCGGCGCGACGCGCGACGAGGTGCTCGCGCGAATTGCCACCGGCGACGCGCGCGTGGCGCTCGCCGCCCACGAGCCGGCCGGCCGCTTCGATCCGGCGTTCGTGTCGACGCATGCCGGCTTCGGCACCGCCGGCTGGACCATCGATGGCGCCAAGTGCCTGGTGCACGACGGCGCCGCGGCGCACTGGCTCGTGGTCAGCGCGCGCGTGCGCGGCGCCACCGACGATCCGGACGGCATCGGCCTGTTCCTGATCCCGTCCGACGCTCCGGGCGTGGCGCTGCGCCCGTACCGCACGCTCGATGGGCGCCGCGCCGCCGACATCACGCTCGACGGCGTGCGCGTGCCGCCGGAACAGGTGCTGGCCGAGCCCGGCGCGGCCTGGCCGCTGCTCGAGGATGGCCTGGACCATGCCTGCGTCGGGCTGTGCGCCGAAGCGGTCGGCGCCATGGATCGCGCGCTGGCGCTGGCGGCGGACTACATCAAGACGCGGCGCCAGTTCGGCCAGCCGCTGGCTGCGTTCCAGGTCCTGCAGCACCGCTGCGCGGACATGTTCGTGGCGCTGGATCAGGCGCGCTCGATGCTCTACCAGGCCATCGGCGCGCTCGATGCCGATGCCCGCGCGCGCCGCTGGGCGGTGTCGGCCGCCAAGGTCTCCATCGGCCAGGCCGGCGGCTTCGTCGGCGGCGAGGCGGTGCACCTGCACGGCGGCAACGGCATGACCGACGAGTACGAGGTCGGCCATTACCTGCGCCGGCTGATGCTGATCGAAAAGACCTACGGTGACATCGAGCACCACGTCTCGCGCTGCATGGCGCACGCCCCGTGACGCGCGCCTCAATGCGGCTCGGGGCACCCGGAGGATCACACGCATGTACCTGAGGCTGCGGCAGATCTGCCTGGTGGCGCGGGAGCTCGAACCGGTCGCCCGCACGCTCGCCGAGGTGCTGGGTCTCTCGGTGTGCATCCGCGACCCGAACGTCGGCAAGCACGGCCTGGAGAACGTCGTCATGCCGCTCGACGGCACGTTCCTGGAGGTGGTCTCGCCCTTCCGGCCGGATACCACCGCCGGCCGCTACCTGGACCGGATCGGCGGCGACGGCGGCTACATGGTGATCCTGGACTGCGACGATCTCGGCGAACGCGAGGCGCATCTGGCGCGCGTCGGCGTGCGCGTGCCCTACACCGCCCACTATCCGCAGGCCGGCTACCGGGCCCTGCACCTGCACCCCAAGGACGTGGGGGCGTCGCTGCTGTCGATCGATCACGACGCCCACGGCGCCGATCTGCACGGTGCCTGGCACCCGGGCGGCGAGGGCTGGCACGCGCACGTGCGCACGGCGCGCGTCGGCGCGATCCGCGGCGTGGTGCTGCAATCAGGGAACCCGGCCGGCCTCGCCTCGCGCTGGGGCGAAATCCTCGGCCGTCCTGCAGTTCACCGCCCGGACCACTGGGCGATCGCGCTCGACAACGCCGGGATCGAATTCATCCAGGCCGGCGACGATCGCGGTGAGACCATGCAGGGCATCGTGCTGGAGTGCCGCGACAGCGCCGCGATCGAAAAAGCCGCCGCGGCCGCGGGATGCGCCGCCCCCGGCGGCGCGTTGCGGATCGGCGGCATCCAGTTCCACCTGGACGGCGCGCGGCGCTGATGCCGCGCATCCGCGGCCGGCGCTCAGGCGCTGGCCGTGGCCGCTTCCGGCGATGCCGGCACCGCCGCCGGTCGGCGCATCGCGCCGCTGCAGTGCGAGTTCAGCCGATCGAAGTCCACGATTTCAAGCTCGCGGCCGGCAAGCCGGATCGTACCCTCGGCGGCGAGACAGGCGAGCTTGCGGCACACGGTTTCCAGGGTCAGCCCCAGGTAGCTGGCGATCTCGTTGCGCGACATCCGCATCACGAAGCGCCGGCTGGAGTAGCCGCGCCGCGCGTGGCCTTCCGATTGCTGCAGCAGGAAGGCCGATACGCGTTCCTTGGCGCCCAGGGAGCCCAGGATGGCGAGCGCCTCGCGCTCACGCACTCCCTGGTCGGCCAGGAGCGCGAACAACCGTTCCTGCAACGCGGGTACTTCGCGCGCCAGCTTGAGCAGGGTGAACCAGGGCAATGCGCAGACATGGCCGTCTTCGAGTGCGACCGCATCGAGCCGATAGGCACCGCTGCCCACGCCGTCCAGGCCGAGCAGATCGCCGCTGCCCATGAAGTCGATCACCTGCTCGTGGCCCACCGCCGTGCTGATGACCGTCTTGTAGGATCCGGAGCGGATGACGAACATGGTGTTCGCCGGTGCACCGTTGCGGTACAGGCGCTCGCCGTGCGCCACGCGCTGCACCCTGGGATGAACGGCGTTCGCCGCCCGGTTGTCGCTGCTGACGATGCCACGCATCAGTCCGCAATTTCCCTGCACCGGACATTCGATGCATGCCACCTGCGACGGCTTGGTCGCGACGGCGGAAATCCCCGCTCTGGCCATTGTGCTCTCCTTGGTCCCATGTCTGGTTCCGCGCACGCGCATGTGCACGGAAGGTGATTGCTGCTGTGTCCACCGACACCAGGGGTTCGCTATCCGCGAACCGGCACCAAGGCGCTCATCCAGTCAAGCACGGCCCCGGTACTGCAATAACCTCATGTTGAATGAGGTGGATGCGGTCCACCTCGAATCAAAGAGGTCGTCCCGACGGTAAATTGATAATAGTCAAGTTCCGGCGGAACGCCAGCGGCGCCGCGGCACTCGGCCGTTCAACCCTTCGACTCGCGGCGGGGACCGCCCTGCAGGGCGAAGCCGACCACCTGCCCGCCGAGGATGTCCATCTGCTGCGCGAGCGCCGGGGAAGCGCAGGATCCGTCCGCGCCGAACGGCGCCTCGGCGGTGTTCACCGTCACGCCCAGCGGCGTCGGCCAGCCGCGCAGTGCGTGCACCACCGATCGCAACGCGACCAGCGTGGTGGCCGTCGCCTGCCAGCCGGCGGCGGTGACGATGCAGCCGACCGCGCGCCCTTCCAGGTACGGGCGCGCGTCGGTGCGCAGGTCCTCGACGTAGTCGAGCGCGTTCTTCAGCAGGCCGGACAACGAACCGTGGTAGCCGGGCGAAGCGATCACGACACCGTCGGCCGCGCGCAGCGCTTCGACCAGGCGGCGTGCCTGCGTGCTGCGCTCCGGGCGCTCGGGCGCGTACATCGGCAGGTCGATGTCGGCGGCACCGAGCATGACCGTGTTCGCGCCAGCGCGCTCGCAGGCGGCCAGCGCCAGCCGCAGCGCCTTTTCAGTGGACGAATCCGGCCGCGTGGTACCGCCGACGCCGACGATGCAGGGAACGAACCGGGACATCGATGCCTTCTCCGGGGAACTCATGGCCGTCTGCGCCGCATCATAACCCGGCGTCGAAACCGGCATCAGCGGCCTGGGAATCGCGGCGCGCGCCGCTCGCGGAAGGCAAGCACGCCCTCGGCGAAATCCTCGGTCCGCGATGCCAGCGACTGCGCCTCGGCTTCGGCATCCAGCGCCGCCTCGATCGTGCCGGTCTCGCCGATGGCTAGCACCTTCTTGGCCAGCCCGAAGCCCCGCGTCGGCCCGGACGCGAGTGCGCGCGCCGCCGCGTCCACTTCGGCGGCGAACGCCTGGTCGTCGCAGCATTTCCAGATCATGCCCCACTCGGCCGCCTGCTCGGCGCCGACCGGCTCGCCGAACATCACCATCGCCCGCGCCCGCGCGCGGCCGACCAGGCGCGGCAGCGTCCAGCTCGTGCCGACGTCGGGCACCAGCCCGAGCCGCGGCGTGAAGGTAAACACGAAGCGCGCCGAGCGGGCGGCGATGACGACATCGCAGGCCAGCGCGAGCCCGGCGCCGCCGCCGGCCGCCACGCCGTTGACGGCGGCGATCACCGGCTTGGGCATGTGCACGATCGCCTTCACCAGCGGGGTCAGCGAAGCGCCCATGATCGCGCGCGAGGAACGCTTCCGTGCCGGCGGGTCCCCGCCCTGGGCCAGATCGGCGCCGGCACAGAACCCGCGCCCGCGGCCGGTGATGACCACCACGCGCGCATCTTCGTCCTCGCGCAGCGCGTCGAGCATCTCGGCCAGTTCGATCCAGTGCGCACCCGTCAGGGCGTTCATCGCCTGCGGGCGGTTCAGGACGACGCGCGCGATGCCGGCGTCGCGTTCGAGAAGGATTGCGGGTTCGCTCATGGTCGATCGGCGCTCTCGGCTATCATGCATTGCGCGCGGCACTCCGGTGCCCCGGGCACGGCAACTCTACGCGAGGACAGGCCCATGGGAGAAACGATCCGGTTCACGACCCCGGCCGGCGGCACCGTCGAAGGCTGGCTGGCACGGGCGCCCGGCTCGTCCCGGCACATCGTCGTGCTGCAGGAATGGTGGGGGCTGAACGCGCAGATCCGCGGCGTCTGCGAACGCTTCGCGGCCGCCGGCTTCAACGCGCTGGCGCCGGATCTGTACGCGGGCCGCAGCACCGAAGCGCCCGACGAGGCCGGCCACCTGATGAACGGCCTGGACTGGGTGGGCGCCACCCGCCAGGACGTGCGCGGCGCGGTGCGGTACCAGAAGTCCGCGGGCGGCCGCTGCGGGGTCACCGGATTCTGCATGGGCGGCGCCCTGACCGTGATTGCGGCGGTCGACGTGCCGGAGGCCGACGCCGCCGTCTGCTGGTACGGGCTGCCGCCCGCGGAACAGGCGGATCCGGCGGCGATCCGGGTACCCTTCCAGGGTCACTTCGCCAATCGCGACGACTGGTGCACGCCGGCAGCGGCGGACGCACTGCAGGCGGCGATCGCCGGCCTGAGCGTACCGCACGAGATCCACCGCTACGACGCGGCACACGGATTCTTCAACGAGCAGCGCGCGGGCGTCCACGACCCACGCGCTGCGGCCCTGGCCTGGGACCGCACGATCGCGTTCCTGCGCACCCACCTTTGAACGGCACCGGCGGGCATCCGGCGTGCCGCGATGCGGCGCACCGATGCGCGCCCCTGCCCACGACCCGGGATTCGATGACGCGACGATGAGCTCCTCCTGCGACGACACGCGCACCCGCTACGACGCGCCCCGCTACCGCACCTATGTACTGGCCATGCTCACGCTGGGGTACCTGTTCAGTTCGCTGGATCGGTTCCTGGTCGCGATCCTGCAGGAACCGATCAAGAACGAACTCAAGCTCACCGACACCCAGCTCGGCCTGCTGACCGGGTTCGCGTTCGTGATCTTCTACGCCGGATTCGGCGTGGTGATCGCGCGCTGGGCGGATCGCGGCGTGCGGCGCAGCATCGTCGCCTGGAGCATCGCGGTGTGGAGCCTGATGACGGCGGCCACCGGCATGGCGCGCGATTTCGCGCAGATCTTCCTGGCGCGCTGCGGCGTCGGCATCGGCGAAGGCGGCGCAAGCCCGGCTTCGCTGTCGATGCTCACCGACATGTACCCGCCGCAGCAACGTGCGTCCGCCATCGGCATCTATATGTCAGGCGTGCCGCTGGGCACCCTGTTCGGGCTGGCGCTGGGCGGCTGGCTGAACGAGCAGATTGGCTGGCGCAACACCTTCCTGGTGATGGGCGCGGCTGGGCTGCTGCTCGCACCGCTGTTCCGCTTCAGCATCGCGGAGCCGCGGCGCACCGGCGGTCCCGCGGCCGCGGTGGAACCCGCGCCGCCCCTGGCCGAGGTCGCCGCAACGCTGTACCACCACCCGGTGTTCCGCCACCTCGCGCTCGGGCCGGCATTCAGCGCCTTCGCCACCACGGCGATGGTGAACTGGCTGCCTTCCTACCTGATCCGCGCCCACGGCATGGGCACGGCGGAAATCGGCCTGCGGCTCGCACTGGCCAGCGGCGTGCTCGCCGGCATCGGCACGGTCGCCGGCGGCTACCTGAGCGACTGGACCGCCCGGCGCGATCCGCGCCGTCGCCTGCTGATCCCGACCCTGGGCGTCTTCCTCGCCGCACCGTTCATCTTCGCGACGCTGATGGTGGACGACGGCCGCACCGCCCTGGCCCTGTATCTCGTCCCGGGCTTGCTCATGTCGCTCTGGCTCGGGCCGGTGCATTCGATAAACCAGGGCCTGGTGCCGAACCGGATGCGCGCCACCGCCGCCGGGATCATCGTGCTGGTGATGAACATGATCGGCGTGGGGCTCGCGCCGCTGGTCGTGGGCATGCTGAGCGACCACCTGATGCCGCAGCACGGCGTGAACGGGCTGCGGATGGCGATCATGATCGTCGCCGGCATCGGCTGCGCGCTGGCGGCGCTGCACTTCCTGCTGGCGATGCGCGCCATGGCGCGGATGCCGCCGGACGCCGCGAACACGGCGCGCTGATGCGCGGTACGGGCTGGCGGCGCCCGTGCCCGTACCGCGGTCGGGCCGGGCGGCGTCAGCCCGTGGGCGCGGTCGCGACGAACGCGGCGCGCGCGGCGTGCCGTGCCATCAGATCGACGAGGTTGGCGTGTTGCGCGCGCCAGGGGATCTCCGGCAGGCGGAAGTCGACATAGCCGAGCGCCACGCACGCGGCGATGTCGGCGAGCGAGAACTGCGTGCCGTGGCAGGATCCGCGCGTGCCGAGTTCGCGCGCCATCGCGCCGATGGCGCGCTCGATCTTGCCGCGCTGCAGATCCATCCATGCCTGGCTGCGCAGCGCCGGATCCGGGCGCCGGCGCTCGGCCATGGTCAGCACCGCCGCGTCGCAGATGCCGTCGGCGAGCGCCTCCCAGCGCTTGATGGCGATGCGCTCCATGCCGCTGCCGAGCAGCGCCGGCGAAGGCTTCACGAGTTCGAGGTACTCGACGATGAGCGGGGAGTCGAACAGCACCGCGCCGTCGTCGGGTTCGACCACCGGGATCTTGCCCAGCGGATTCAACGCCGGAACGCGGCTGCCGGGCTGCGACGGCGAGTCCTCGACGAATTCATGGGCGATGGACTTCTCCACGAGCACGATGCGCACCTTGCGCACGAACGGGCTGGCGGGACTGCCGTAGATTTTCAGGGTCATGCGTCGGACTCCGGGTTCAGGAAGAGATTGATGGCCGGTCGGGGGGGCGCGCGCAGCCTCACAACCAGGGCGAGACGTCGATCGGCAGGCCGACCGCGGCCATCTGCCGGCAGTAGGTCTCGCCGTCGAAGTAGTCCTTCCACAGCGCCACCTGCCCGTCGCGCACGCGCCAGACGCCGTTGCAGGGGATTTCCATCCACGTGCCGCGGATCCGGAACCGATCCACGCGCTCCTGCATCACCTCCTCGCCGCGCGCCATGACGAGCCCGACCACGTGGTGGCCTTCCTCCACCGGCACCGGGAAACCCATGTTGGCCGAGTACAGCAACTGGCGCAGCGCCTCGCGCCCTTGCACGCATAATTTCGGGTACGGCACGTTCAGCCAGAGGAAGTCCTCGGCCGCAAGTGCCAGGGTTCGTTCGTGCTGCTGGTGCCAATAGGAATGCAGGAATTCGTCTACGACTCCAATGGGGTCCATGGTTCCTCCGTCTTCGATGGCGATCGGAAGCCGCGCCGCCGGCCGCCGAACGGTATCACGCCCGGGCCGGCGCGGTCGCGGCGGGATCGTCAGCGCAGGCGCACTACCGCATCGACCGCGGCGACGCCCTGCCCGCGCGCGCGCACCACCAGCGGATTGATCTCGGCCTCGATGATCGCCGGATCCAACGCCAGGCGCGACAGGGCCACAATCGCGTCCGCCAGGGCGTCGACGTCGCCCGGCGGGCGGCCGCGATGACCGTCCAGCACGCGGCAGGCGCGCACCTCGGCAATCATCGCGCGCGCTTCGGCCGGATCCACCGGCGCGATCCGCACGCTGCGATCCTGCAGCAATTCGGTGAGCACCCCGCCCGCGCCGAGGACCACCAGCGGCCCCACATCGCGATCGCGGCGCATGCCGAGCAGGAATTCGCCCACCCCGCGCACCATCTCCTGTGCCAGCAGGCGCTGCACGCGCGTGCCGGGGCGCCGGCCCTGGACCGCCGCGCGGATCGCTTGCGCCGCCTGCGCCAGGGCGCCTTCGTCGGGAACGTCCAGCACCACCCCGCCCAGGTCGGACTTGTGGGCGATGCCGGCATCGAGCACCTTCAGCGCCAGCGGGTACGCCAGACCGTGCGCATGCGGGCCGTCAATCGGCAGCACGGCGTGCGGCGCACAGGCGATGCCGGCCTGCGCCAGCCGCGCGTAGCCCTGCGCCTCGTCGAGGGGCGAACGCCCGCCCGGCGCGACCTCTGCCACCGCGGGCGTGGCCGTGCGCGGCGGCCGGCGCGCGAATGCGGCGGCCAGCGCGTCCGCGCAGGTCTCGGGCGCGTTGAAGCACGCGATCCCGGCCGCGTGCAGGCGCTGCATCGCCTCCGGCGCATCGGGTACGACGTACACTGCAATCGGCGTCCCTCCGGCCGGCGCATCGATCATCGGCTGCACCGACACCTGGGGCGTGAGCCGCGCCGAGGAACCGATGGTCGCCAGGACGAGATCGAACTCCGGCGCCGTCCGCATCACTTCCAGTGCCGCGGCGATCGTGTCGTAGCGGGTGCCGGCGAGGGTGAGATCCACGATCCGCCCCGGCTCCACCGCCACGCCGGCGCGCGCCAGGCGTGCATGGGTGTCGGGGCCGGGCGCCACGGTCTCGATGCCGGCCAGGCCGAGCCGATCCACCACCATCGCCGCGCCGCCGCCGGTCGTGGTCAGCACGCCGACCGCGGGCGCACGCGGGCGATCGGCTGCGGCCGGCACGCGCCCGAGCAGCGCAGGTGCATCCAGCAGTGCATCGAAGGTGTCCACGCGCGCGATGCCGCAGTCGCGCAGGAACGCTTCGGCGGCGTCGTCGGCACCGGTAAGCGCGCCGGTATGCGATTGCGCCAGCGCGGCCGCCGCCGGCGTGCGGCCGAGCATGTAGGCCGCCACCGGCTTGCCGCGCGCGGCGGCCAGGCGCGCGAATGCGCGCAGTTCGCCGGCGCGGCGGATGGTCTCCAGGAACAGCGCGTAGCCGCGCACGGCCGGGTCGTCGAGCGTGGACGCCAGGATCTGCGCCAGGCCGAGATCCGCCTCGCCTCCGACCGACACCAGCGCCGCGAAGCCGATGCCGCGCGCGCGGCCGCGCGAAACCAGCGCACCGACGATGCTGCCGCTCTGGGAGGCGACGAACAACCCGCCCGCGGGAATGCCGGCTTCGGCGAATGCCGCGTTCGCGGTGAGTGGCATTTGCTCGTGCACGTTGATCACGCCGATGCTGCTCGGCCCGAGCACGCGGATGCCGTGCACCGCGGCGGCTTCGACCAGCCGGCGCTGGCGTTCGCATCCCGCGCGGCCGGCGTCCGCGAAGCCACCGGCCATGATCGTGGCCACCCGCACGCCGGCCCGGCCGCAGGCCTGCACCGCCGCCACCGCGGCGTCGGCACGGGTCATGATGAAGGCGTGCTCCGGCACCTCCGGCAGCGCCTCGATCGCCGGCCAGGCGCGCACGCCGTGGACTTCGGCCCGGCTGCGGTGAACGGGGTAGATGCGCCCGGCGTAGCCAGCGGCGCGCAGGAACGCGAGCGGACGCGCCGAGGCGCTGCCCGCTTCGCCCGAGACACCGACGAGCGCGATGCTGCGCGGTGCGAGCAGCGCGGACGCCACCGGCCCGGGCAGGCGCGGATCGGCGTCCGCGGCGCTCACGTCACTTGCGCTGCTCGAAGCGGCGCCCGAACACCGACTCGGCGATGCGGTTCTTGAGGATCTCGGTGGAACCGCCGGCGATCATCCAGCCCCGGGTGCGGCGTACGCAGTACTCCACCAGCGTCTCCTGGCTGTAGCCGAGCGCGCCCATCACCTGCATGGCCTCGTTGGCGACCTCGAACCCGGCGCTGTTGCAGATCGCCTTGGCGACCGAGGTCTCGTACGCCGAGGGCAGGCCCCTATCGGCGTTGATCGCGGCCCGGTACAGCAGCAGTTGCGCGGCATCGAGCTTGATCGCCATGTCGGCGAACTTCCACTGCAGGCCCTGGAACTCGCACAGCGGGCGGCCGAACTGCTCGCGCGTGAGCGCGTGGTCGCGGGCCTTGCCGAAGGCGTAGCGGCCCAGCGCCAGCGCGCGCGACGCATTGCCGATACGCTCGACGTTGAAACCCTCGATCTGCTTCTTGAAGCCGCCGGGGCCGAGCAGCACGTTGGCGGCCGGAATGCGGCAGTCCTCGAAATAGAGCTGGCACCATTGTTCCCCGCTCATGAACATCGACGGCTTGCCGACCGTGAACCCCGGCGTGCCGCGCTCGACCAGTACCGAGCCGATCCCGCCCACGCCCGGCCCGTAGCGGACGTAGATCAGGAACACGGTGGCGTCCACGCTGTGGGTCGAGAACACCTTGGTGCCGTTGACGACGTAGTCCGCGCCATCCTGGCGCGCGCCGGTGCGCAGCTCGGTGACGGCCGAGCCTGCCTCCGGCTCGCTCATGCCCAGCCCGAGCAGCTTGCGGCCGGCGAGCAGATCGGGCAGGAAGCGCTGCTTCTGCTCGGCATTGGCGTACTCGGCGAAGGTGCGGATGGCGCCGAAATTGCCGGCCTGGACCACGTCGGCGCTCTTGGGGCAGTGCTGCGCGATCTCCTGGATGGCGATCACCGCGTCCATGAGCGTGCCACCCTGGCCGCCGTCGGCCTCCGGAACCGTGATCCCGAGCAGGCCCTGGGCGGCGATCTCCTGCGCCGTCTCCCACGGGTAGTTCGGATCGTGCGCGCGCGCGAGCGCACCGGGAGCGAGCCGATCGGCACCGAAGCGGCGCACCGAGTCGGCGAACGCGCGCTGTTCTTCTGAAAGTTCGAAATCCATCGTCTGTTCCGGTGGTTGCGCCCGCAGGCGGGCGGGCCTGCCGCATTTTCATGCAATCGCCCCGGGGGCCGCAATGACGCGCCGGCGCGGTTGCCCGTCGTCAATGACGACGCGCGCGGCGTCGGCCAGACTTCGAACACGACGCGGTTCGCGCGCGATGCCCACGCGGGCCCGGCACCGCAATCGCGCGCCGGGCCGCACGGCATGGCGCGAAGATCCGCGGCCGCGGCCAAGTCCCGAACGGAGGGTACGATGAGCGTGAACCTGTCCCCGGGCGATGCCCTGATCCTGGTCGACGTGCAGCGCGACTTCCTGCCCGGCGGCAGCCTCGCGGTGCCGCACGGAGATGCCGTGGTGCCAATCCTGAACCGCTACATCGGCGCGTTCGCGGCCCGCGCGCTGCCGGTGTTCGCCACGCGCGATCAGCACCCGCCGGATCACTGCTCGTTCCACCTCCAGGGCGGGCCGTGGCCGGTCCACTGCGTGGCCGGCACCGCCGGTGCCGCATTCGCCGCCGACCTGGCCCTGCCCGGCGACGCCGGGCAGATCGCCAAGGCGGCCGCGCCGGACCGCGACGCCTACTCGGGCTTCGAGGGCACCGACCTGGAGCCCAGGCTGCGCGCACGCGGTGTCCGGCACCTGTTCGTCGGCGGCCTGGCCACCGAGTACTGCGTGCTGCGCACCGTGCTGGACGCGCTGCACCTGGGCTTTCGCGTGTTTCTCCTGGTCGATGCGATCCGCGCCGTCGAGGCGGTACCCGGCGACGGTGCAGCCGCGGTCGCGCGCATGACCGCCGCCGGTGCGACGGCGATCCGGTTCGCGGACCTGCGCCCGTGATCGATCTGGAGCACTCCGCGCTGCTGACCGACCTGTACCAGCTCACCATGCTGCAGGCGTACTTCGAACGCGGCATGACCGGCGAGGCGGAGTTCGAGCTGTTCGTGCGCCGCCTGCCCGCCAATCGCGGCTTCCTGCTCGCAGCAGGGCTCGATCAGGCGCTCGACTACCTCGAAGCGCTGCGCTTCGGCGCCGGGGAACTGGAGTGGATCCGCGGCTGCGGCCTGTTCGCCGCGGACTTCGCCGATCGGCTGGCCGGGCTGCGCTTCACCGGATCCGTGCACGCGCTGCCCGAGGGCACGGCGTTCTTCGCCGACGAGCCGATCCTGCGGGTAACGGCGCCGCTGCCGCAGGCCCAACTGGTCGAAAGCCGCCTGATCAACCTCGTGCACTTCCAGACCCTGATCGCATCGAAGGCGGCGCGCTGCGTGATGGCCGCCCCGGATCGACTGCTGGTGGACTTCGGCATGCGCCGCGCGCACGGCGCCGAGGCCGCCCTGCTGGCCGCGCGCGCAGCCTGGATCGCCGGCTTCGGCGGCACCGCCACCGCGCTCGCCGGCCAGCGCTTCGGGCTGCCGGTGTTCGGGACCATGGCGCATTCGTTCATTCAGGCGCACGCCGGGGAGACCGAGGCCTTCGAGCACTTCGCCGCTTCCCATCCGGGCAACGTCACCCTGCTCATCGACACCTACGACACCGAGGCCGGCGCACGCAAGGTCGCGGCGCTCGCGCCGCGCCTGGCCGCCCGCGGGATCCGCATCCGCGCGGTGCGGATCGACAGCGGCGACCTGGCCGCGCATGCGCGCGCCGTGCGCGCCATTCTCGACGGCGCCGGTCTGCGCGAGATCGGCATTTTCGCCAGCGGCAACCTGGACGAGTACCGGCTCGCCGACCTGCGCCGGGCCGGCGCGCCGATCGACGGCTTCGGCGTCGGCACCGCGCTGGACACCTCCGCCGATGCACCGGCGCTGGATTGCGCCTACAAGCTGCAGTCGTACGCGGGCCACGCACGCCGCAAGCGGTCCGAGGGCAAGGCGACCTGGCCCGGCAGCAAGCAGGTCTGGCGCCGGCTCGACGCAGGTGGGGCGCTGCTGGGCGATACGCTCGCGCCGGCGTCCGCAAGCCACGACGGCGCCCCGCTGCTGATCCCCGTGATGCACGGCGGCCGGCGCCTGCAGCGCCCGGAGCCGCTGGCGGCGATCCGTGCACGGGCGGCGGCGCAGA
Source organism: Gammaproteobacteria bacterium (assembly GCA_050183625.1). Taxonomy (GTDB): domain Bacteria; phylum Pseudomonadota; class Gammaproteobacteria; order JADZEE01; family JADZEE01; genus JBFXBD01. Next base: position 4,605 of record JBFXBD010000073.1, on the reverse strand, counting down.
TCGCCGCGTTGCCCCAGGCCGCGCGGCGCCTCGCCGAACCCGAACCACCACCGGTCGACATCGACCCCGCCCTGCTGCGCCTGGCCGAGCAGGTGGATCTGGAAATCAGTGCTGCACCGCCCTGAACGCCGGCTCCGGCAGGCAGTGTTCTTCCACGCGGTGCCGGACGGGCGTCGCAGTGATGCGGCACGCACCCGGCCATTCATGAACCGCGCCGTCGTTGCGAGCCCGAACCGGGCCAGGCTCCGGCCGATCGCGGCCATGAACCATCGTCGTCGCGAGCGCAGCGACTCGACCCGGTCGGCGCCAATCTGGTCCAGGCCGCGTGGGTTGCCGCGCCCGCTGCGCGGGCTATCCTTGAACCGCACGCCGTCATTGCGAGGAGCGAAGCGACGAAGCAATCCACGTGCTGCCGGTGGCATCGTGGCCGCGTGGGTCGCTTCGCTGCGCTCGCGACGACGTAGGGGTGGTTCATGGCTTGAATCGGCCGGAGCCTGGCCCGGTTCGGCCTCGCAATGACGGAGCGGGTCATGGCCTCTCGTGTCGCCGTGGCGATGCCAAGGGCGCAGTGCCATCGTCCCGCTGGCGCGCCTAGACCTGCGCCCAGCGCCGGATCAAGTTGTGGTAGACGTGGATCAGCCGGTCGATGTCCGGGTCGTCCCTGGCGCGGCCGCGCGTAAGCGACTGGATTGACTGGTCGAGATCGAACAGCATCAAGCGGGCCGATGCGTCCGCCACCGCACTCTGAATCCACGTGATCGCGCACATCCGCTCACCGCGCGTGACCGGCGCGACCTGATGCAGGCTCGAAGACGGATACAGCACCATGTCGCCGGCCGCGAGTTTCACCGCCTGGCCGCCGTACTGCTCCTCGATGATCAGTTCGCCGCCGTCGTACTCGTCCGGATCGCTCAGGTACAGGGTCGCCGACAGATCGCTGCGGATGGTGAGGTTGGCTTCGGTCAGCCGCATCAGCGCGGAATCCACGTGCGTGCCGTAGTGGCCGCCATCGCGATACAGGTTGAACACCGGCGGCCAGATTTTTTCGGCGAGCGACGCCGAGATGAACAGCTGATGGTGGCCGAGCTTGTGCAGGATCCGCTTGCCGAGTTCCATGGCGAGCGGATCCGTGCGGTCTAGCTGCAGGTTCTGCTTGACCGCGACCGAGCGCGAACCCGCGGTCCGGGCACCGTCGACCCACGCCGCGGCGGCCAGCCGGTCGCGGAACCGGCGCACTTCGGCGGCGTCGAGCACTTCGTCGATCACGACCAGCATGCTGTTCCCCGGCGCCCGACCCGATACCGCGTCAGAACCGCATCGTTACCGTCACGGTAGCACGGCGTTCATCGCCCTTGTAGAGGAAATGCCCGCTGCGGTAGCCGGCAATGTAGTAATCCTCGTCGGCGATGTTGTTGAGGTTGACCCGCGCCGAAATCCGCTCGTTGAAGCGGTAGTTCACGAAGGCGTCGAACACCCAGTAGGACGGCACCTCGAAAGTGTAGACGCCGCGAGCGAAATCGTACCCCGCCGGCGTATCGGGCTGGCCGGTGTACATCACGTCCTTGTAGGTCGCGGTGCCGCCGAAACTGAGCGCGGGCGTCGCCTGGTACTTCAACTGGCCCTGGAAGTGGTTGTCGGCGAAGTTCGACAGCGCCTTGCCGACGTACGAGGAGCCCGCGGGCGCCACGAGGTTGGTCGCCAGGACCTCCGATTCCATGAACGTCGCGCTCAGCTGGCCGCTGAGCCTGTCGGTGAGGTTGCCGGCCAGCCCCAGTTCCACGCCCCGGATCCGATGCTCGCCGGTGTTTAGCGAGCCGAAGATCGAATAGCTGTCGGCGGTGCCGGATTCGAACACGTCGTCCTTGGTCAACTGGAACGCGGCCGCCTGCAGCAGCAGCTTGTTGCCGAACAGATCCCACTTCGTGCCGATCTCGTAGCTGGTCGCCGACTCCGGCGCGCCGTCGCCCACGTCGGTCACGCCGTTGACGATGCAGATGCCGCCATAGCCGCAGTTGCTGCCGAGATCGGATTCGCCGCCGTTGATCTCCTTCGAGGTGCCCCAGGTGAAGTACACGGTGCCGTTCTCGCGCGGCCTGGCCACCAGCCCGACGTGACCGTTCCACAGCGTGTCGCTGTAGGTGAAAGGAGTCTGCGCCAGCGTGTTGGTGTTCTGGATGATGTTTTCGTAGTCGAACGAGTCGGCGCGCACGCCGCCGTGCAGCGTGAGCCAGGGCGTCAGGTCGATCGTGTCCATGAGGTAGAACGACCAGGTCTGCACCTGCCAGTCGCTGTCCCAGGTGCCCCTGACGATCGTCCGCCGAAGGATGTTGTTGATGTCGCCGGGAACGACGACACGGTTGTCGCCGGTGAGGCAGAAGGCCGTGCCGCAGTTCGGGGTGCCGGTGTTCGTCAGCCGGAAGACGCCGTTGCGCACCTGCAGGTCTGAATACTCCAGGCCCGCGATCAGCGCGTGCTTGAAGCTGCCGGTTTCGAAGTCCACGAATGCGTTCAATTGGTTGACGAAATAGTTCACGTCCTGCCAGCCCTGGTGGCTGCTGAGCGTGAGCGGCGCGAAGACGCCCGTCGTCGTGTTGAAGGCGCCGCCGCGCAGGCCGGTGACGACATAGCCGTTGTCGGTCATGCCGTAGCGCATGCTGTTGATGATGCGGAATTTCTCCGTGGGTTCGAAGAAGATCCGGCCGGTGAAGGTGTCGACCGTCGACTCCAGGAAGTCCTCTTCCTGCGCGTAGGCGGGCACGTCATCCCAGGGCTTGTGGATCGTGACGTTGCCGACGGTGCCGGTCGGCGCCGGGATGTAGCCGCCCAGATCCGGCGTGTCCTCGGCCGTGAGGTGGTAGTAGTCGACCAGCGCGCGCAGGGTGTCGGTGGCCTGGAAGCTCAGCGACAGCGCGGCGCCGAGGCGCTCGCGATCGGACGGTGCGCGGTTCGGCACGTCCTCGCTGGCGTACAGCAGGTTCGCGCGCACCGCCAGCGCGTCGGTCAGGCGCAGGTTGGAGTCGACCGTCACCCGCCAGAAGTCGTCGGTGCCGCCGCCCGCGTCGATGCGGTTGAAGTTGTAGTCCGTGCTGGCCTGCTTGGTGATTGAGTTCACCGCGCCGCCGGTCGTGCCGCGGCCGCCGAAACTCGCGCTCGGGCCCTTGGTGATCTCGATCTGCTCGACCGCGAAGCTCTCGCGGGTGGTCATGCCCGGGTCGCGCAGGCCGTCGACGAACACGTCGCTGCGCGCTTCCTGGCCGCGGATGACGTAGCGGTCGCCGAAGGCGTTGCCGTTCTCGCCGGTGCCGACGGTCACGCCCGGCACGCCGTCGAGTATGTCGCGCAGATCGGTTTCGCCGGACTCCTCGATCTGGGTCGCGGTCAGCACCTGGATGGTCGCGGGCGTTTCGGCAATCGGCTTCACGCGGCGCGGATCGCCGGACACGCGTGCCTTGTAGGGCGCGCCTTTTTCCGTGTAGGGATTGACGTCGGCGGCCTTGTCCTCGATGCGCAGCGTGTCGAGCGCGACCTCTTCGGAGGCCTTCTCCTGCGCCAGCGCCGGCGTGCCGAGCAGCGCGGCGGTCACGCCGATCGCCACGGCCGTGCGCTTTTCGCGCAGGCTCACCGGGCGCAGCACGCCGCGCGTGCCACGGGCACCGGAATCACATTCGGTCGTGTTCTCGAGCTTCTGCGTCACGATCAGTCCCCTCTTTCAGCTTGTTCTAAGCGAGTAGTCGATGGGCAGCGACAGCGTGATGCGGTCGCGCTGCATGGAGTCCGGCATGCGCGGCAGGGGCGCGACGCGCTGGAGCAGTTCGAGCGTGGCCTGGTCGAGGATCGCGTGGCCGCTGGATGCCTTGATCGAGACCTCCGATACGTTGCCGTCGCGGTCGACCGTGAAGCGCACCGTCACCACGCCCTGCTGGCGCGCCTTCTTCGCGCTCGGGGGATAGGACTTGCGGCGGTTCAGGTGCGCGCTCAGGCGTGCGAAGTAGTCGGCGGCCTGCCGCTGCGCCTTCGGATCGGCGGCGGAGGCATCGCGATCGGCCGGTGCGTCTGCCGGCTGCCGGGGTGCGGGCGCGGATTCGGCGGCTGGTTCCTGCGCCTGCTGCACCGGCTGTTCCACCGGCGGGTGCGGCGGCAATGTGACCGGATCGCGCGGCAGCGGCGCGGTCACGGGCGGCGCATCGATCACGGGATCCAGCGCCGGCAGCGGGATGCGGATCGGCAGCGGAGCTACCGCGAGCCTGGGGATCGACAGCGCGGGCGCGGGCTCGTCCGCCGGCGGCAGGTTGACCAGTACCACCGGCTCGGGCACCACCACTTCGGCCGGGCGCGACCAGAGCAGCAGCAGTGCGCAGAACATTCCGTGCGCGAGCAGGGCGGTTGCGGCCGCGACCGCCCACGGCGGCTGCACCGGCGCCGCGGCAGCCGCGGCGCTCATGGCGCGCTTCCCGCTTCGGCGCCGACCAGCGCCACGTGCAGGTACCCGGCCGAACGCAGCGCGTTCATGGCGTCCATGAACGTGTCGTAGGTGATGGTCCGATCGGCACGCAGGCAGATGCGCTGCTCGCGATCGGAACCCGTCGCCGCCTGCACCGCCTCGCC
>JBFXBD010000072.1:0-30279 GCA_050183625.1 Gammaproteobacteria bacterium | reverse complement strand
CGGAAGAACTGCCGCCGGAATTCCAGAACCTGCCACCCGGCGCGGTCGTGGTGCAGAAGCCCTCCGAGAGCGAGAGCTGGGCCGCCCTGATCATCATCGCGGTCGGCGGGCTGGTGCTGGTCGGGCCGGTCGTGGCGCTGGTGCTGTACCTCAAGCGCCGTCCGGCATCGGCGGCCGGCGTGGCTGCGGCCGACGCGGCGGACGCACCATGTGCCTATCTGAACGATCTGCACGGAATCACCCGCGATCCGGCCTACGAGATCGGCGCCAAGCCGGTGATGCTCGGTCGGGTCGCCGGCACCGATCGCGCGCTCGACTACATCGTCGTCAACCAGGCGACCGTCGGGCGCAGGCACGCCATCATCGAGTACAAGGACTTTTCCTACTGGATCATCGACCAGGGCAGCACCAACGGCACGTTCGTGAACGCCGAGCGCGTGGAGGGCGAACGCCGCCTGCGGCACGGCGATCGGATCCGGCTGCACAATTTCGAATTCGAGTTCGTGCTGCCAGAACTCGACGAGGGCGGCAAGACCCTGTTCGTCGGCAATGCCGACCAGCAGCTCGCGGAGAAGACCGTGGTTGCCGCATCCGCGGCGGGCCTGGCGGCGATGGGGGCGGCGCAGGCCGTTGACCACGCACCGGCGCAGTCCGCATACGATCCGGCGCAGGACGACGAGTTCCTCGACATCACCTCCGAGCGCGAGGAGGACGAAAGCGACGATACGCAGATGCTGGCGGAACAGGCCGCCGAGGATTTCCACGAGGGCCCGACCGAGATGCGCGAGCCGGTCCCGGCGGCGGAGCCGGCACAGAGCGACACCCTGTTGCGCGCCTACGGCGGAGCCCCCGCTGCGGCCCCGGCCGCCCCTGCGCCGGATTTCAACGAGCTGGAGACCTTTGCGCGCAACGAGCCGCTGGCCGGGGCCGGCGATGACGTCTCGCTCGATGCGTTCATGGACATAGACGACTCCGACGCCGCGGCGTCGCCCGGTTCCCCGGCGTCGCTGACCGGCGAGTTCGCCGAATTGCAGACCCTGGTGCGTGGTGGCGCGCCCGCCGAACGGGAAGATGGCCCGGAGGTGTCGCTGGACGAATTCATGAGCACCTCGGTGTTCGAGCGCGGTCCCGACGCCCCGGTCGCCGGCGAATCCGATCGCACGGTGCTGGCCCCGCACGGGCCGGGCGGCGCCGGTGACTATCACGACGGCGGCACCGTCGTCCTGGACAGCCCGCTTGCGGCGGCGCCCGAGCGCGACACCTCCGAGGATCCGACCGTGCTGCCCTCGGCCGCTGCGCCGGTGCCCCCGGCCGCGCCCGCCGCCTCCATCGACCTCGCCGAGGACGTCACAGTCGCGCCCGGCTTCGGCGCCGGCGCAAGCGTCGAGGACGAGATGACGCTGGACGAGTTCGTGAACGCCTCGGTCTACCCTGGCACTGCACAGGACGAGGGTACGCGGCTCCAACCCCGCCCCGAGGACGACCGGACCCGCGTGCAACCCCGCCCCGGTTCGCAGGAGTTTCCGGATCCGGAGCAGGACGATCCGGACCGGACCCTGATGCCCTCGCAGGTGCAGGACCCACCGCCCAAGCGCTGAGCGCGCCGCCGCGGCGGGTTGCCAACCCGCGCACGGTTTCGAACCGATCCACTACGGCGGACTCAAGTCCGCCGTCCTGCGGCCGATGACCCCCGTCAGCCAACCCGGTGTCCATCCGGGACGGCGAACGCCACACGATGCACCGGCAAACGGAGAGGAGCCCCATGTCCGCAGTCACGCGTCCCGTACCCGAACTCGCGACCCAAACCCCGCCCGATGGCTCATGGCTGAGTGCCGTACGCGACGCGCTCGGCCGCGCACGCGTGCGCGGCCCGATGCGGCCGACGACCCAGGTGCACCCGTGCGTGATCGGCGGCGAGCGTCACCTGGTCTATCCCGCCGGCCTGCGTGCGCACTCGCCCAAGGCGTTCGCCGAGCTGGAACGCTACGCGCAGGCCAACGGCTTCAGGCTCAAGGAGGATCAACGCCGCGGCGACCGCCCCGTACCGGCGGACCGGCGCACGCGCTTCCTGCCGATGCTGGTGCTCGGCACCGGGCTGGCGGCGCCGGCATTGCACGCCGAGACCACGTCCGGGCCCGCCGCGGCGCCGGCAGCCGGCGAGGACATCGAGGAGATCCAGGTGTTGGAGCGGCGCGAATCCGCAGGCCGGCCCTACCTCATCGAAGCCGGCAAGCGCTATGTCGCCGGGCCGTACGGCGAAGTCGAGGCGATCCTCGGCGTCGCCTCGCGGGTGCAGGCCCAGGGCAACCACCACCGGATCAGCACGCGGCGCATGAAGATCCCCGACCCGGGCTCGAACCAGTTCGTCGATCGCTACGACTACACTTTCCCGGCCAATTGCGGCGGCGGTCGGTTCAGCTACTACCAGGGCGACGGCTTCGCCGCGCTGGGCTATTACCAGGGCCGCAAGGTCATCCTCGACGTGCTGGTCGGTGGCGGTCCGTTCACCAGCCCCAAGCTCTGGGGGCCGTATGACCAGGTGCTGAACGATCACATGCGCATGGAACTCATGTCCGGCAGCGGTGCGCAGGACGGCATGGGCATGCTCAAGGCGTCCTACTCGATCGGCCTGATGCCGGTGATGGCGCAGGAAACCGCCCAGGACTACGGCACCGCCTATACCGAGGGCATTGCCTCGGCCGCGTCCTGCACCGGTGGCGCCTCGGCGACGGTCCTGTCCCAACGCTGATTTCCGCGCTGCCGCGCGGCGGCGACGCTGTCGTGGCGACCCATGCCGCGCCGAATACCGGCGCGGCATCGGCCGCCGCGGCGCTTCGCCCTGCGCGGCGGCCGGTTCCGTCGAGCCGCCGGGGCTTCGCCCCCGGTAAGGTAGCGACATCGCAGAGGGGCGTGCGAGCCGGCCGGTTGCCGGGCCGCTGAAATCCCGCTTTTTTCGCATCCTGCTAGAATCCCGGCGGATGCCAGATCGCCTCCAGGTCCTGTCCACGCTGGCCGACGGCCGGTTCCACTCCGGCGCCGATCTCGCCGCGGCACTCGGTGTCACCCGCACCGCGGTGTGGAAGCACGTGCGCCACCTCGCCGACTACGGCCTGGCCGTGGAGGCGATACGCGGCCGCGGCTACCGCCTGCCGATGCCGATCGAACTGCTCGACGCGGGCGCGATCCGTGCTGCGATCGATCCCGCCCGCCAGCCGCGCCTGACGGCGCTGGACCTGCACTTCGAGACCGATTCGACCAACACCCGCCTTTTGGAAGCCGCGCGCGGCGGCGACATCACCGGCCGCGCCTGCCTGGCCGAATTCCAGCGCTCCGGGCGCGGCCGGCGCGGTCGGCGCTGGGAGGCGCCGCTGGGCACCGGCATCTGCCTGTCCATCGGCTGGCGTTTCCAGCGACCGGCGGCGGCACTGACCGCGCTCGGCCTGGCGATCGGCATCGGCTGCGCGCGCGCGATGACCCGCCTGGGCGTGCAGGACATCGGCCTGAAGTGGCCCAACGACGTCATGCACGACGGCCACAAGCTCGCCGGGATCCTGATCGAGATGAGCGGCGAGTCGGACGGCCCGTGCACGGTGGTGGTCGGAGTGGGCGCGAACGTGAGTTTTCCGCGCCATCTCGCCGGGGATTTCCGCCAGCCGTGGACCGACATCGCCGGCGCCGCCGGCCGCTACGTCTCGCGCAATGGCGCCGCCGCCGCGCTCATCGGCGAGCTGATCGGCGTGATGGAGGCGTTCGACTCCGACGGATTTGCGACGCTCGAAGACGAGTGGTCACGGCTGGACGTGCTGCGCGACCGCGCCGTGGACATCCAGCAACCGCACGCGACCGTCACCGGCGTCGCACGCGGCGTCGCCGCCGACGGATCCCTGGTGGTGGAAATCGACGGCCGCCGCGAGCGCTTCTTCTCCGGCGACGTGAGCGTGCGGCTGACGCCGTGATCCTTGCCATCGACATCGGCAACAGCCGCCTGAAGTGGGCATTGGCCGATGGCGGTGCCATCCTGCGCTCCGGCGCGGGCCCCTGGCGCGACGGCGGCATCGCCCCGCTGCTCGACGCGGCAATCGGCACCGACCCCGCGCCGGCGCGCATCGTGGCGTCGAGCGTCGCGGGAAGCGCCGCTGCCGAACAACTCGATGCGTGGTCGCGGGCGCGGAATGCGCGCGCAGCGGAGATGCTGCAGGTGTCCGGCGCGGCCTGTGGCGTTCGCAATGGCTACCTGCGGCCGCGGGAATTGGGCGTGGACCGGTGGCTCGGCGCGATTGCCGCGTGGAACCTGGTCGGCGGCCCCGCGTGCGTGGTCGACTGCGGCACCGCGACCACGGTCAACGTGCTCGGCGCGGACGGCGAATTCCGCGGCGGGATCATCGCGCCCGGATTCAATCTCATGCAGCGCGCCCTGGCGAGCAACACCGCGCAGCTTTTCGCGCCCGGCTACACGCCGCCGCAATGGCCCGCGCGCACCACGGCGGATGCGATCAGTGCCGGGAGCCTGAACGCGGTGGCCGGCGGCATCGAGCGCGCGCTGCGTGCGTTGCGCGCGGAGGCGGGCGCGGGGCTGAAACTGCTGCTCACCGGCGGCGAATCCGAACTGCTCGCGCCGCACCTGGATCCGGCCTTCCGGCGCGTGCCGGATCTGGTGCTGCGCGGGGTGCTGGTGAGCGCCGGCATGCCGGTGCCGCTGCCGTGAGGTGGGCCGCGATCGCGCTGCTGGCGGCGAACGTGGCGTTGTTCGCCTGGTTCTTCAACCTGCGCCTGGCCGAGCCGCCGCCGCCCGGCGCGTTGCCCGCGCACGAAGGGCCGCTGCGATTGCAGCTCGTCGGCGAGTTGAAAGCGCCGCTGGCGGAACGCGTGGTCGCCGAGCCCGCCGGGGAAGCGGTGCCAGCCGAGCCGGCCGGCGAGGCGACCGTACCGGCCGATGCCGCCGCCGCGGGTGCCGCGACGGCAGCCGCCGAGGCCTCAGGCGCCTCGGCACAGGACCCGACGACCGCCGCGCCGGCATCGGATTCGCCCACCGCACCCGAGCCTGTCGCGACCGCGTCGGTCGCGGAATCGCCAGCGCCGATACCGGCGCTCGCGTTCGATCAGGCGGCGGCCTGCCAGCGCGTCGGCCCGTTCGACAAGGCGGGCGCGGCGGATGCGTTCGATCGCTTTCTCGCCCGGCGCGGCCTCGCACACCGCCGCTACTCCGAGGATGGCGCCCGGCGCCAGCGGTTCTGGGTCTACCTGGAGCCGGCCAGCGCCGACGAGGCCAAGTCGCAAATCGCCGACCTGAAGCGCAAGGGCGTGCAGGACTACCTGCTCATCAAGCGCGAGGGCGTGGGCAACGCGATCTCGCTCGGGGTGTTCAGCTCGCAGGACTCGGTGAACAAGCGCCTGGCGGAGATGTCCGGCAAGGGCTACAAGCCGATCGTCGTCCCGCGCAGCGACGCGGTGCGCCTGCACTGGGTCGATGCCGGCGCCGCGAACGCCGGGGATCTCGCCGCCGCGATCGGCGCGGCGAAGCTGCGCGTGCCGGCCGTCGCCGCGGACTGCGCGCAAATTGCGCAGGCCGCCCCTGCTCAATAAACTGCACCGGCGCGGCCTGCGCCGCGGCCGAAGCCCCGATAGTTAAATGGCATAACTGCTGCCTTGTAAGCAGCTGTCGTCGGTTCGATTCCGGCTCGGGGCACCAGACACTCCGGTGCGCCCTCGACTCGATCCGCGTAGTCGCGGCGAATGGCGCTATCCGTACCACTCGATCCAGCGCGCGAAGCTGTCGCAGCGACCGAGCAGATCGCGGCGCTCCAGGCTGCCGGCGCGATAGACCGAGTGGGCGATCTCGTAGGGCAGCACCTCGCCGCGCTCGACCTTCGCGCGATCCTGTGCCGGGATGGGGCTGGGCTGCTCCATGCTCAGGCGGTGCACCGTGCGGATGCGGCTGGTATCGCGCAGCCAGAGCTCGAATTGCTCGCGGGCCGGTATTGGCCAGTAGTTGATGCAGGCCGAGTGCAGGATGCAGAGATCGCCGTCGAGTTCCGCGCTCACCCGTGGAAGCAGCGCCACGGCGTCGCCCTGGCGGATGTCCAGGGGCTGCGCCACGCGGTAGTCCATCGCCGCCTGCACCATGCACCGTTCATCGGACCAGTCCGGCGGCAGCACGGCGAGCAGCCAGAGCCGATCCGCCTCGCGCGCGAGATCGATGACGTTCAAATCGATGCCGATCCGCGCCGACAGCCTTGGCATTTCGGCCGGTGGCGTCGGCACGGCGCCGCGGAAGTTCGGCGTCACGGTCAGCGGGGCGCCGGCATCGCCGAATGCGGATCCGGTGCCGAAATCGTAGCGGTAGCGATCGAACAGCAGGTTCAGGCCTGCGCTCGGGCCGAGTTCCACCAGCGCCAGGGGCGCGCCTGCCGCCGCGGCACTGGCGTGCGCAACCGCGAGCAGGTAGTACGCGGCGCGGTTGACCACCGTGGTCTGGATCGTGCGCTGCGCGAGTTCCGTACGGATCGCGTCCGCATTTTCCAGGCAGAAGGTACGCAGGGCGGGACCCATCGCATCCGCTGGCGCGGGATGCGGCGCGATCGAGGGGTAGAAGGCGGCGAGCGCCGCGTCCGGCTGCCGCAGCAGCAGGTAGTGCAGCACGGCGTGGAACAGGAAGTGCACGTGCTGCCCCGGGCGCGCGTGGCTCGCCAGTTCCACCAGTGCCGGATCCGCCGCCACCGTCGCGTAGAAATTCTCCAGGAACGGCGAGCCGAAGTTGCGCGCGAAGCTCGCACCCGCCAGCCTGAAGGATTCCGACGCGGACCAGAACGCCTGCTGCGGTTGCATTGCGCGCGCCCGGTCAGGATCGCGCGGCGAACAGCGCGCGCAATTCCGGGCGGCTCACCTTGAGCGACGGCGTGCGCGGCAGTTCGGCCAGGATCCGCAACTGGACCGGGACCTGGTAGGCCGTCAGCCGTTCGCGCAGCCATTGCTGCAGTTCGGCTTCAGTCACCGCAGCGGCGTCCGCGTGCAGTTCCACCGCCGCCACCGGCACCGCGCCCAGGCGCGGATCGGGCAGGCCGACCACTGCGGCGTCCGCGACCGCGGGATGATCGCGCAGCACGCGCGCGACGTCCTCGGGCAGGACCTTGAAGCCGCCGCGGATGATAGCGTCGTCCGCGCGCCCGTGCAGGAACACGAACCCGTCGCCGTCCAGGTGCGCGAGATCGGTGGTTCGCACCCATTGCCCCGCGGTGATGTACTCGCCACGCACTTCCAGCAACCCCACGGCGCCGGTGTCGAGCACCGCACCGGTGTCCGGATCGATCACGCGCGCCTCGCAGCCACGCTCCATGCGGCCGACCGACCCGCGCTTGGCGGTGCCGAATTTTCGATAGTCCTGCAGGCTCCAGCCGGCCACGCCGCCGCCGAACTCGGTGGCGCCGTACGACTCCAGGATGGCGATGCCGTAGCGACTCTCGAAGGCCTCGCGCAGCCCCGGATCCAGTGGCGCCGTGCCCGCGCGCACCGCGACCAGGCTCGCGAGATCCTCCTTCGGGATGTTCGCGTCGTACACCATGCGGATGGCGGTCGGGTTCAGCGGCGCGGCCTTGGGCCGGTGACGGAGCACGGCGTCGTGGAATTCCGCGACGTTGAACTTCTCCATCAGGCAGATCGCGCGCCCGCCCAGGAAGGACACCGTCGGCATCAGGATGCCGCTGATGTGCACCAGCGGCGCGCTGCACAGCGCCACGCCGTTCTTGAGCGAGACCTTGTCGCCCTCCTGGCCGGCTTCGTACTGCAGCGCCGCGAGCATGCCGCGCTCGAAGCTCGCCCAGGGCAGCTTGATGCGCTTGGCCGGGCCGGTGGTGCCGCTGGAGAGCATCTGGATGCTGACGCCGGGCTGCGGCTCGTGGAACGGCCCGGGGCCGGTTCGCTCCAGGCCGGCGACGAACTCCGTCCGATCGTTCGCGCCGTCGATCGCGATGCCGAGGATGCCCAGTTCCTGCGCGGCCGAGCGCAGTGCCGGCAGTTCCCAGTCGTCGCGGTCCGCGATCACGGCCGGCGGACGCAGCGCGCGCAGGTCGGCGACGATCCGCTCGGTCGGCTGGATCGGATTGAGCGTGACCACGCAGCGCCGCGTGACGATCACCGACAGCACCGCCGCCAGGTGCAGCGGCCGGTTGCGCAGCAGCATGCCGATCGGCGCGCCCTGCGTCAGGCCGGATTCGGCGAGCAGGCGGTCGATCTGCGTCATCGCGTGATCGATCTCGCCCCAGGAGTACCAGCGCCGGCGGTACTCGACCGCGCCGCGGCCGGGATCGCACGCCAGCACGCCGCGCAGGCGCTCCGCCAGTCCCATCGTCATCGCGTGGCGCCATTCACCGCATTGCGCGGCCGAGATGGTATTCGCCGACCACCTGCAATCCGTCCTCGCGCCGGGCGAAATAGCGCGCGTGAACGGCGGTGCGATCGAGCAGTTCGATGCCGGTGAATCCGGCGGCGCGCAGTTCGGCGCCGATGGCCGGGATCGAAAACAGGGACTGGAACATCGCCCCCTCGCGCGCCGCGGCCGCCGCATTCTGGTTGTGCGCGGCCAGGCGTGCCGAGTCGACCTTGTCGTCCGGCGGGAAGAAGTCGAAGCACAGCTCCGACCCCGCGCCGCAGCCCGCGACGTATTGCAGCGTCGCCCGAATCGCCGGCAGGCTGAGGTAGTAGATGACGCCGAGCCAGGAAAACGCCGTGGGCCGGTCAGGATGGATGCCGTGCTGCGCCAGCCCGTCGGCGAGCGTGGTGCGTTCGAAATCGATCGGCACCAGGCGCACGTTCGCGGCGAGATCGATTCCACGCTCGGCCAGCAACCCGCGCTTCCATGCCTGGGTCGGCGGGTGATCGACTTCGATGACCTCGCACTGCGGCCATGGGTTGCGGATGCCGAGCGAATCCAGGCCCGCGCCGAGGACCACCAGGCGCCCGATCCCGCGCTTCACGGCATCGCCGAACATGTCCTCCGCCAGGCGGCTGCGCACGACCACGTTGCCACGGAGCTTGAATGTCGCATCCTCCCGGTAGCCCGGCGTGCGCGGATCCGTGCCGACGAGCCGCAAAGCCGCTGTGTCGTCGAACACCAGTGGTGCGGCGTCGAACTGGTGCAGCGCCCGGGACACGCAGGTCTTGTAGGCGGACGTGAACGCTTGCTCGGACATGGGGCGATTCTGCCGCACGCAGTCGCCATTCTCAATGAGGAACCCGCCTGCCTTGCCGCGGCGTGGCCACCGGCCTAAGCTTGCCGGCGTCATCTCCTGTTCCGGGCGCGCATGCATGCCGGTTGCGGCAACGGATCGGCACTCGGTCGACGCGGTCATCGACGGGTTCCGCTACCAGATCGAATCCTACAAGGCGCATGGGTCGCCGCTGTTCGCCACGCTGCTGGCCGCGGCACTGGAGGATCCGGATCTGCTGGATCTGGCGTCCCACGCAAGCATCGGGCAGCCGGTGGGACCGATGTTCATGTCCGTGGTGCACGCATTGGTGCTGCGCCATCCCGACGCCCCGCTGGCCGGTTTCTTCGCCTCGGTCGTGGCGCAGCCCGGACCGTACGCGGAAGCGATTCCGGCGTTCAGGGCCTTCTGCCTGAGGCATGCGGAGACGATCGCCGCGCTGCTCGCGCAGCGCACGCTGCAGCAGACGGCCGCGGACCGTGCGAGCTACGTCGCCCTGCCGCTGGGGCTGCTCGCAGGGGAGTGTCCTGAGCCATTGTCGTTCATCGAGCTGGGTTGCTCGGCGGGATTGCTGCTACTTTTCGATCGGTATCACTACGATTTCGGTCCCGCCGGACAGTGGGGCGACCCGGCGAGCCGCGTGCGCCTGCGATGCGAATTGCGCGGCGCGGTGCAGCCGCCGCTGCCGGCATACCCGCCGCGCATCGCCCGGCGGGTCGGTGTCGACCTCAAGACCTGCGATCCCGGCGACAGGACGCAACGCGACTGGATCTGCGCCGCGCTCTACCCGGAGTGGGTCGAGGAGCGTGCGCGATTGACGGCCGCCCTGGATCTGGTCGCGCAAGCCAGGCCGCGGGTCGTCGAGAGCGACGCTGCGCAGGTATTGCCCGAATTGATGGCGAACATGCCGGGTCCGGTCTGCGTGTTGTCCTCGCAGTGCCTGTACCAGTGGCCGAAGGACGCGCTCGATGGTTTGCAGGCCATGCTCGCGCAATGCAGCCGGGAACGGCCGGTGTACCGCATCAGCATCGAACTGCCCGGGGTGATTAAAGGCACGTTTCGCGAAGACTACCGTGCCGGCCGGATCAGGCGCGTCGGCGGCTCCGTCGTGTGCGAGATCACCCGGCAGGACTATTGCCGCGGCATAGCGATGCCACAGCGCCTGCTCGGCACCGCCGAGGGCTACGGCCGCTGGATCGAGTGGCTGGGATGAAGCCCGGGCGGTGCCTCGCGATGTGCACGTTCAGTGCACGCGCCGATCGCGGCCGGGCTTTCCACGCTGGCGAACCGATCAATCGCGGCGGCGGCGCAGCCCGAGCATTCCCAGGCCGGCCGCCAGCAGCCCGATCCCGGCCGGCAGCGGGACGGCCGTGGCGTCCAGGCGCACGTCGTCGAAGTCGACCTCGATGCCGCGCGCGATTGGGCCGCCGGCACCGTTCAGGCTGATCAGCCGGATGGTCAGTGCCTGGCCGAGCGCTGCGTGCAGTGCGCCGGTGGTGAAGCTGACCTCGGATTCGGCGAACAGTCCCTCGCCCGGCAGGAGCGAGCTGTCGTCCATCGCCAGCAGGGTATCGCCCGCCCGCAACTGCACCTGGTAGCCCGGGAAGCCGTCCAGGTTCGCGTAACCGAAACCCGCCGATGCGCCCAGGCCGGTGCCCGAGGCGATGTTGCCCACGGCCACGCGCAGGCTGTAGCGGGTGTTCGGCGCCAGCGCGGCATCCAGCGTCTGCTCGATGCCGTAGGCGGGGCGGGCGTCGCGGCCGTCCGCGAACAGGAGGGCGGCGTTGTCGCCTTCGGCCGCGCCGCCCGGGAAGAAGACCTCGGCGCCCGCCGGGTAGTCGGCACTGGTTCCGGGATTGAGCACGCCGACGAATACCTGCGGGCCGACGATGCCGTCCGGATCGTGGATCGTCCAGCCGTTGGGTGCCGGGCCGACGGGAAAATTCCCGACCGGGACATCGCCCCCGTTGTACGGATCCTCGAACCCGGCATTGATGATCGCCACCGGCGCAGCCGTGGCGGTGCATGACAGCAAGGACAGGAACGCAGCGGAAAGTGCATGTCGACGGCGCATGGCAACGGGCTCCCCTTGATCCCAGGCGGTGAAGTTCACTCTAGCATCCAACCGATCCGGCGACAGCGTCAGCGCCCCCGCCGGAATGGTCGGAGACTTCACAGTTCCGGCGCGCTCGACCGCGCGCCTGCCAACCGCGTCACGGTCGGCGCGCGGACGATCGGCGGCCGGCACGGCCCGGCGGGCCGCCCGTGCGCACGGCGCCGCTGCAACCGGCCGCGGACGCGGTGGTCTATACTGCCGGCGCCGCGCCCGGCGGTGACGCGCGCAGACACCAACGCCCGATACCTCAACGCCTGCCCGGCCCGGTTCCAGCCCAATCCCACATGAAGCAGAACCAGACCTCCGAGTTCCTCTACCAGCTCGTCTCGCTGCTGGTCGCCTTCCTGCTGGTGCACGTCGTCTACGTCACCGTGGTGTGGCCCGGCGCCGAGCGCGCCATCGCCGAGCAGCGCGCGCAGCAGGCGCGCGGGGGCAACTACGACGCGCAACGCTCCTTCTACGTCGTGCTCAAGGACTACGAACAGGAATCCTGCTTCGTGCTGATGCTGTGGGCCACCGCCATCATGGGCTACAAGGCCCGCCACGTGCTGCGCGAGCGGCGCCACCTGCAGAGCCCGCTGTTGAGCGTGGAGCCGGGCCGGCGCATCCTGCCCGAGGACAGCCGCGCCTTCGCGCGCCCGCTGCAGGCCCTGCCGGCGCACGAGCGCGAGTACCTGCTGCCGCGCGCGCTGCTCACCGCCCTGGAGCGCTTCAATTCCACCGGCAACATCCAGGACGTCGCCGCCGCGGTCAATGCCGCCTGCGAGCTGGAGGCCGCGCAGCTCGACGCCGAGCTCTCGCTCATCCGCTACATCGTCTGGGCCATCCCCTCGATCGGCTTCATCGGCACGGTGCGTGGCATCGGCCAGGCGCTGGGGGAGGCCCATCGCGCGGTCCAGGGCGATATCGTCGGGGTGACCATGAACCTGGGCGTGGCGTTCAACTCGACCTTCATCGCGCTGGTGATCGGCCTGTTCATCATGTTCCTGATGCACCAGCTCCAGCTCCTGCAGGAGCGGCTGGTGTTCGACGCCCAGGCCTACTGCGACGTCAACCTGCTGCGCCACCTGGCAGTGCGCTGAGAACGCGCGGGCGCCGCATCCGGGCCGTTCGGCTCGCTTCGCTGCGCTATCGATGAACCGCCCCCGTCATCGCGAGGCCGCGCAGCGGCCGCGGCGATCCATGCGGCCTGGACCAAATCGGCGCTGCATGGGTCGCTTCGCTGCGCTCGCGACGACGAAGGGGCGGCTCATGGATGGCCATCGGGCAGTCGGCCGGCGCGGGTCTTCTGTTACGCTGAGGTTCCGTGCACGCTCCGGAGGATAGCCCGTGACCACGAACCGAATCGCAGGCCTGACCATCGAGTCCGACGACGCGGTGCGCATCGTCCGTTTCGATCGCCCGGAAGCCGCCAACGCGATCGATGCCGGGACGCACGAAGCCCTGGCCACGATCTGGGGCGAGCTTGTCGGGCAGTCCGGCGCCAGGTGCATCGTCCTGACCGGCACCGGCCGCCTGTTCTGCTCCGGCGGCGACCTGGCCTGGATCGAATCCTTGCATTCGAGCGACGCCGCGCAGACACATGCGTTGGAACAGGACCAGCGCATCCTGGCCGCCATCCGCGACTGCCCGGTTCCCATTCTCGCCGCGGTAAACGGCCCGGCGGTCGGGCTGGGATGCAGCATCGCGGTGTCCTGCGATCTCGTGCTGCTCGCACAGGACGCCTGGCTGGCGGATCCGCACGTCAACATCGCCCTGGCGGCCGGCGATGGCGGGGCCATGATGCTGCCGGTGCTGATGCCGTTCATGCGCGCCAAGCAGTATCTCTTCACCGGCGATCGGATCCCGGCGCCACTCGCCGTCGAACTCGGTCTGGCCATCGCCGCGACCGCGCCTGAGCGGTTGTTGGAGGAGACCGTGCAGCTCGCCCATCGCATCGCCCGCCAGCCGGCCGCGGCGTTGCGTGCAACCAAGCGGGCCGTGAACCTGCACCTGTCCCATCACGCGCTGCAGGTCGCCGCATGGGCGTCGCAGGCCGAGGCGCTGAGCATGCGCGACCCCGAGTTCGCCGTGGCGCTGGAGGGACTGATCGCGAAATTGCGGGCCCGGGGCGCAACGCAGTGAGGCCGGGCACCGCACCGACGCAGGGCGGCGCACGCTAGATCCCCGATGTTCGAATCGGTGCTGGTCGCCAACCGCGGGGAGATTGCCCGCCGCATCATGCGCACCGCGCGCGCGCTCGGCGTGCGGACGGTGGCCGTGCACTCGGAAGTCGAGCGCGAGGCGCTGCACGTGCGCGAAGCCGATGCCGCCTTCGAACTCGGGCCGGCGCCGGCAAAGGACTCCTACCTGCGCATCGATCGGATCCTCGAGGCCGCATTGCGGACCGGCGCCGCGGCGGTGCACCCCGGCTATGGATTCCTGTCCGAGCACGAGGACCTGGCGGCGGCGGTGCTGCGCGAGGGGCTGGCCTGGGTCGGGCCGGCGCCGGAATCGATCCGCGCCCTGGGCAACAAGTACCGCGCGCGGGAGTTGATGAATGCAGCCGGCGTGCCGGTCAATCCCGGCGGGCTGGTCGAGTCGGCCGACGCCGCGGTCGCGCTCGCCGCTCGCATCGGCTACCCGGTGATGGTGAAGGCGGCCGCGGGCGGCGGCGGCATCGGCATGCGCATCGCCGCCAATGCGGAGGTTCTGCGCGATGCCTGCGAGCGGACGCGCCAGCAGGCCGAGCGCTTCTTCGGCGACGGCACCCTGATCCTGGAGCGTTACCTGGGGTCCGCCCGCCACGTCGAGGTGCAGATCCTCGGCCTGTGCGACGGCACCGTGGCCGCGCTCGGCGAGCGCGAGTGCTCGGTGCAACGCCGCTACCAGAAGGTGCTGGAGGAGACGCCCTCGCCCGCGGTCGATGGCACGCTGCGCGCGCGCATGTTGCAGGCGGCGACCGATGGCGCGCGGCGGCTGGGGTACCGCAATGCCGGTACGGTCGAGTGCCTGGTGGCGCAGGGAGAGTTCGTATTCCTGGAGGTCAATGCCCGGCTGCAGGTGGAGCATCCGATCACCGAACTCACCACCGGCATCGACATCGTCGCCGAGCAGTTGCGGATCGCGGCCGGCGATGCGCCCGGGTTCGATCCGCGGCGCATCGAGCGGCGCGGCCATGCGATCGAACTGCGCGTCTATGCCGAGGATCCGGTGCGCTTCCTGCCCTCGCCGGGCCGGATCGCCGAATGGGTGGAGCCGGCCGGGGAAGGCGTGCGCGTGGATTCCGGCTACGGGCCCGGCGACACCGTCACGCCGTTCTACGATCCGTTGCTGGCCAAGGTCTGCGTGCACGAGGCGGACCGGCGCGATGCGATCCGTCGCGCCGCGCGCGCCGTCGCCGACATGCGCGTCGGCGGCATCAGGACCAATTTGCCGTTCCTGGCCGAGATCCTGCGCGACCCCAGCTTCCTGGACGGGCAGTACGACACCCGGCTGGTCGAGCACATGCGCGCGGCGAATTAGTCGCCCCCGATCGGGTTCAGCCGGGGCGGTTGCCGGCCAGCGCGGTGACGATCGGCAGGTCGATGAAGGATTTCGCGCCCGGTATCGCTTCGACGACGGCCGGGATAAGGTTCACCATCCGCGCGGCGTTCAATTCGACCAGGCCCATGGTGGCCTGGGGATCCGAATCGCGCGTCACGGTGCCGAAGGTCATCTCCAGCACCGGCCGGCCGCGGATGCGCACCGCGAACTCGGGCTCCTCCAGCGTGCCGCGCCACTGCGGCCCGAGCGCGAGCCTGGCGACGTGCTCGACTTCGATCACGGCCCACGGCGCGCCGTCCAGGAAGCTCGTGATCTCGTAGCGGAAGCCAGCGACGGTGCCGGCCTCGATACGCAGGCCGCAGGTGTCGATGGTGAAGGTCTCGGGCGCGGGCGCAACCTCGTATCCGGTCAGGCGCGATTCCCAGCGTGCGCCTTCGACCAAAACCCCCAGCGCGAATGCCATCGATCGGTGGGCCTGATCGAAGCTGCCGACATAGCTGTCGATCAGGGCTGCACCCGCGGCGCTCTGCGGCCCATGCTCCGAGAGCGGCTTGCCGTAGCCCAGGATGCGGGCGAGCACGTCCGCGCTGCGGTAGGTTCCGTGATAGGAGCGTTCGCGCGTCCAGACGTGCTGCACATCCGCCGTCCAGCCGCTGAGCATGGCCGGGACCACGTCGTTCAGCATCCCGGGCATGTTGCCGGCGCCGTGGAAGGTCACGCCGGCGGCGCGGGCAGCCTCGTCGAGGCGCCGGTAGTGCGCCTTGGCGCTGATGTCCCAGGGACCCATGATCGAAATCACATTCTTGCCCGAGCGCAGGATCGCCTCGATCGGGTCGATCTCGTGGTCGATCGGGTTGTACAGGACGATGTCGGCATCCAGTGCCAGCGCTTCGCCCGGGTTCGCGGTCGCGCGCACGCCCAAAGGGCCGATGCCGGCGAGTTCACCCAGGTCGCACCCGTGCTTGTCCGCGTGGTGGCACACCGCTCCTACGATCTCGAAGCGCGGGTTACGCGCCATGAGCCGGACCTGTTCGCAGGCGATCTGGCCGGTGAACCACTGGATGACCCGATAGGTGCGCATCGGCACCGGTTCCAGGCGGTAGGTCGTCTGCGGCATCTGCAATCGCCCCTTTGGTCGATGAGTCTGGTTGTGGTACTCCCGCCCGCCGCCGTTCCGCGGGCCGTTTCAGGGCTTCGTCGCAGCGATGCCCTTGACGATGCCGGCGATCCGCGGGCGCAGGACCTGTTCGCTCTTCGCAGTGTCCTGGTACTCGCGCACCGCGACGATCCGGCTGCCGCCGACCTCGACCGCGAACACGTACCGTGCGTCCATTTCCGTGCCGTCGCCGAAGCGCATCCGGTTGCGGGTCTCCAGGACCGCACGGCTGCCCTCGACCGTGGCGGTGATGACCTGGAACTCCACGTCGTTGCGGGCGAAGATTTCCCGGACGATCGGCTTCATCTGCCGCATCGGCAGCGGCTCGACGAAGCCGTTGGCCCACCAGGTGCCGTCGTCGTCCAGGACGGCCATCGCCTCGTCGGTACGGCCGGCCGTCGCGAGCCGGAAGAACGAGGTCGCGATCCCGAGTACATGGTCGCGTTCCATGGTGCAGTCCCCAGTGCTGCCGAGGCTGCATGCTCGCACGCAGCGCCACGCCGCGTCCACGGCACCGGCATCGTGCGGGCCGGTTTACGTCCGGCGTGCGGCGGGCGATGATGGCGCCCCCAAACGCACGGCCGCGCCGCCCGCAGATTCCGAGGAGAAGCATCATGACGGTACCCGTTTTGTTTCGCGACCATTTCCAGCACGCCTATGTCGTTCGCAACATGGACGGCGCCATGGCGAGCTTCCGGGACAACTGCGGCGTCGGCCGGTGGCAGGTCATGCCGATGCCCGAGGGCTCGCCAATCCGCGCGATCGGCCTTGCGTACGTCCAGAAGGTGATGATCGAACTCATCGAAGCGGTGCCGGGCGCGGAGTCGATCTACCGCGACTGGCTGCCGGCCTCCGATTCCGCCGCCCGCTTCCATCACCTGGGCTACCTCATCGACAGCGAAGCGGAGTACCAGGCGCTGGTGCGGCAGTTCGATGCCGCCGGCATGCGCGCGGCGTTCGCGGGCAGTTCCGGCGACATTCTCGACTTCCACTATGCCGACACGGTCGCCCAGCTCGGCCATTTCTGCGAACTGGTCCACCTGCGTCCGGCCGGCAAGGACTTCTTCTCCCAGGTACCGCAGAACGGCTGATCGCGCCGTCGCGTACTCCAAGCCGAATCAGCGAGGTCCGTCATGGGGCAGTTCACGGGCAGGAGCATCATCGTTACCGGTGCCAGCAGCGGCATCGGCGAAGCCATCGCGCGGCGGTTCGCCGCCGAAGGTGCGCGACTCACCCTGGCGGCGCGGCGCGTGGACCGGCTGCAAAGCCTGGCCGCGTCGCTGGGCACCGAAGTCGCGGTGCGCCGCACGGACGTTGCCGACGCCGGAGACATGCAGGCGCTGGCCGCGCTCGCCCTGGAGCGTTTCGGCGCGATCGACGTGCTCGTCAACAACGCCGGGATCATGCTGCTGTCGCCAATCGGTGCCGGCCGGGTCGATGACTGGAACCGCATGATCGACGTCAACATCAAGGGCGTGCTGTACGGCATCCATGCGGTGCTGCCACACATGATCGCGCGCGGCCAGGGTGACATCGTCAATATCTCCTCGGTCGCCGGGCTGTCCGCGTCGGCCGCGACCTCGGTCTACTCCGCGACCAAGTCGGCGGTCAAGTTCATCGGCGACGGCCTGCGGCAGGAAACGGCGGGCAAGGTCCGGGTCGTCACGATCTACCCCGGGGTGACCCGCACGGAGCTGATGGACCACGTCCCGGATCCGAACGTAAAGGCGCACCTGACCAGGCTGCGCGACGACGCGGGCCTGCCCGCGGACGCGATTGCCGACGCCGTCTGCTACGCGCTGGCGCAGCCGCGTGGCACGCTGGTCAACGAGATCGTGGTGCGATCGCCTTCAGGGTGAGCGGGCGTGCCGGGTGCGGTGTCGAAGGGGGCGCCGCACGCCTGCGCTTTCAACGTGCGTCCCGCGGGTTCCACACCCAACACTCCGACCTCACCTTCAAAGCGTGCTCGTTCTGCTCGTGGCCCGTGGCGACCAGCTTCCACCACCCGGCGCTGCGGACGATTTCGACCATCGCGCCGGCCGCGAACTCACCCCGGATGCTGGACAGTGCGCAAAGGCCCTTTCCGACCTGCAGCAGGTCCCTGGAGAACGGTCCCTTCGCCGTGTCGATCTCATGGAAGTCGTTCTGAACGAAGCGGGTGGTCGCGCAGGCCGCATAAGCGCCGTACTCGCCGTCCTCGCACTGGTCCAGCGCCAGCGTGCCGCCGAAGAGCCCGATCGATTCCTTGCTGCTGACGAAGGGCCCCATCATGCCGTTGAGGAAGCAGATCTTGTCCGAGGTCCCGGGCCATAGTTCCTTCTTCGGCTGGCCGCACAGCAGCGCGTCATCGTCGCTCCAGCGCAGAGTGAAGTCGTCGATACGCGGATCGCCGCCGGGCGCGGGGCCCAGCAACGAAGCGTGCACGCAGGTGGCCCTGGCCGCCATGCCCGGTTCGGACGAGCGGGTGCGCAACAGCCAGTTGCCGTTCCGATCGGCATAGACCCTGACCTTCTCCTCGTGCCCGCTGAACGTGCCCTTGATCCTGGAAAGGAAGCACAACCAGTCCTTCTTGTTCTTCCCGCCGAGCGCGTGGTCGGCCTGTGCCCACGTTTCGCCGCTCTGCGTGAAGTCGAAGTCGACGATGCGCGCGCCGGCCGGATAGATGCCCTGCTCGGTGAAGTCGGTCCGGCTGGCATCGCGCCGATACAGGATCTTTACCATCACCGTCGGCGCCAGGCCGTCGCCTTGCGGATACACCTTGATGTAGTAGTCCTCCGCGCCGTTCGCCGGAGGCTGGTTCGGAATCAGGCCGGCGAGGTTCACGTTGAAGTATCCCCAGACGCTGCCCTTGCTCGTGATCGTGCCGGTGCCGAGCACCTGGGTGGTGGGGAACGGTTCGGACGCAAGCTTCCAGACGGCCGATGTCGACGACAGTGGCTGGCCCCAGCGCAGCTTGAGGGCTTCCGGATCGTAGATGACCTTCTCGGCGCCCCAGCTTTCGAAGTCCTTTCCCGTCAGTTGCACCTGCAATTGCGGCATCTTGCGCAGCACGGGCTCCCGGTGCTCCTGTCGCGTGATGGTTCCCGCCAGCAGGTGCGGCGGCAGCATCGACAGCATCGCCAACGGGATGAGCGACAGCCATGCCGAAGACCGCTGCACGGAGTTTCGGGCGTTGAAACGGTCGAATCCAGGGAAACTCATGAGCCATACCTCCTGCGCCGGTCACCTCGATCCCGACGTCCGCCGTCAGGGAAACTTCGGCAGCAACGGCCTGGTCCGCGTGACGCACGGTCCCTGGCCGTCGATGTGCTCGCAGCGCGCGACCGTCCCGCGGATTCGGTAGGTGACCGGATGAATCGCGGCCTCCTCGAGTCCGCTGTTGTCGCGCTTGTGGAAGTTGAGTTGAAACGGCAGATGGCCGTTGGCTTGCATCAGCTCGTCGTAGGTGACGGCGTGCCAGTCGAACCCAATGTAGTCGTCGCGGTCGAGCAGATCGTCGAGCGCATTGATGGCACCTCCGTGGAACAGGTTGATCGGGTCGAATATGATTTCGTCGATCGCGGTCTCCTTCGCGAGGTCGGTGAAGCGTTCGCGCAGTTGCCGCAGGATCGATCGGTCCGGGCCGGAAGTCAGGCGGCAGAAATTGACGCCCGGCTCTTCCGTCGTCAGCACGTCCTGCGCATCGAGCCCGTGCGTGACGAAGTTCTGGATGTCGCCGACCGTCATCGAGCTGATGCAGAGATTGAACTGCGCGCGCATGTCGGCGAGCACGGTGTCGCGTGCCGCGTTGATCACGCTGTCGTCGATGGCGTCCTCCTCGAACGCCAGTACGAGGATGAAGACGGTGGTCGCGCGCGTGAGGTCCCGGTAGCCGATGCGGCAGTCCTTCTCCGGCAGCGTGCAATTCGGGATCGGGAAGCCGTCGAGATCGATGTTGATCGGCAGGATGGTTCTCTCGAAGTAGCCGGTTTCGTCGGGGATCGTGACCGTCATTCCCGAGCCGAGATTGTCCTGCGTGGAGATATTGCCGTGCGCATTGTGCCGGGCGGAGGTGTCGACCCGCACCGTGGAGCCGGGGAGGTTGACGACGTTGATGGTCGTGCCGTCCAGATAGGCGACGATCGGAATGATGTATGGTTCCTCGTCGCTCTCTTCGTCGGCCTTGATGATCTCGAACTGGTTCAGATCGACCTTGACGCGCATCGGCCGCGTAAATTCCGGATACAGTTGCGTGAACGAGAAGCGCGTCTGGCTGGTGTCGCGTCTGTAGCGGATGGTGACGGTGTTCGAGGCCGCGAGGTTCTCCCCCAGCGGTACGACGCGGACGAGGTAGAGGGTTTCCTGGGGCGGCGGCTCGGCCGGTATGCGGCCGTTCAGGTCGAGCCGGAAGTCCTGCAGGCGCGTCTCGTGCGGCGTGGCATTCAACGTGCCGCTGCCTTGCAGGTTGCCGGCGCTGACCGTGCCCTTGAACAGTTCCCACCGGAACTGCCCGGCCTTGATCGGATCGCCCCACCGGAACCGCACCGGCCGCGGTTGCAGGATCACCAAATCCCGCCCCCAGCTGGCGAATTCGCCGCCGAGCAGTTCCAGTTCCAGCGTCGGGATCTTCTGCAGCGTCCGGGTCGGACTGTCGACCCTGGTTGCCTTCCTCTGTGCAACGGCCTGCATGCTCATCGCGATGCAGGCCAGCGTCAGGAGAGCCGTCAACGATCTCAGGGCCTGATTCATGCTGCCTCCCTCGAGTCGGCACGGTGGCCGAGGGTCGGTCGTCATTCAGGTGCGGATCGGCGTTCTCGACTCCATTCGACGGTTCGGATCAACGACTATATTCTAGCGCCTGAATGGAAGTTCTTCGTCTCGGAATGTTCTCGGTCGTGGCGATTGCGCGTGAGGCGCCCGGTCCGCGACGGGCAGCAGGAGCGGGTGAAAAGTGAAAATCGGATTGTTCGGAATCAACACCGGTGCCTGCGCCCGCCCGGAGACCGCCGCCAGGGTGGCGCGTGCGGCCGAGGCTGCCGGGATCGAGTCGCTCTGGACCGGCGAGCACGTGGTCCTGCCCGACCCGCAGGTGCCGCCCTCGCCTGCGCCGCCCGGGCACCCGATGCTGGATCCGTCCGCATCGCTGGCGTTCCTGGCCGCGCACACCCGCCGCGTGCGGCTCGGCACCGGGATCATCATCCTGCCGCAGCGCAACCCGGTGGAACTGGCCAAGGAGCTGGCGAGCGTCGACGTGCTCTCCGACGGCCGGCTGATCTTCGGGCTCGGCGCGGGCTACCTCAGGCCTGAATTCGAGGCGATGGGCTCGCGCTTCGAGGATCGCGGCGCGCGCACCGACGAGTACATCGACGTCCTGCGGGCACTCTGGACCCAGCCCAAGCCGGCGTTCGCGGGGCGCACGGTGAAATTCTCCGGTGTCGACGCGCACCCGCGCCCGGTGCAGCAGCCGCATCCGCCGATCGTGGTCGGCGGCATGAGCCCCAGCGCGCTGAGTCGTGCGCTGCTGCGCGGCAACGGCTGGTACGGTTTCGCGCGCGACGTCGAGGCTGCCAGGAGCGATCTGGCCGGCATCGCGGCGCTGCGCGCGCAGGTGCAGCGACCGGAAGCCCTCGGACCGCTGGAGATCAGCATCACGCCGCCGCGCGCGGTCGACGAAGACGGCGCGCGCGCATATGCCGATCTGGGCGTCGACCGGCTCATCCTCATGCTGCCCGGCCGGGGCGAGGACGAACTGCTGCGTTTCGTGGAGAAGGTCGAACCGCTCGCGCGAAAGTTCGCCTGACGCCCGGCGCTACCTGCGACGGGCCGGTCCCGGTCGCGGCTCAGTCGGGCCTGCCCTTGCTCGCGCGCCGCGCGGCCATCACGCGCCGCATGTCGTAGGCCTCGTCGCCGGGGGCGTGTGGCGCCTGCCGGTCGAACGCATCGAGGATCTCCCGATAACGCTGCTCCACGTACTGGCGCACATGCGAATGCGTGACGATGTAGAAGTCGCCGCGTTCGACCGCAGCCAGCACGCGCCTGCCGACGTCGTCCGGGTCCAGCCCGATGTCGATCGCGCCGCCGGCGCCTGCGACGGGCCCGCCATAGCGTTCCGGGCGCCGCGCCGGACCCGCGCCCAGGTTGGTACGCACGATGCCCGGGCACAGGATGCTCACGCCGATGAACTCCGGCAGTTCCAGGCGCAGGATGTCCGAGATCGCCAGCACCCCGTGCTTGGTCGCGGTGTAGAAGCCGGCGCCGGGATGCGCGGGAATGAGGCTGTGCTCCGAGCCGGTGTTGACGATGTGGGCCGGGCTGCCCTGGTCGACGAAGCGCCTGCCGAACACCGAGCAGCCGTTCCAGACACCGATCAGGTTCACATCCAGAAGCCAGCGGAAGTCGTCCGGGCTGGCGTCGATCAACCTGCCGGGCCTGGCAATCGTCCCGGCGTTGTTCACGATCACGTCGACGCGGCCGAGCTCGCTCCAGGCGCGATCGGCGAGTGCCTCGACCGCGGCACGATCGGCCACGTCGCAGCCGGCTGCGATGGCCTGCGCGCCGCGTGACTGCAACTGACCCGCGGCGGCGCGCGCGCCGTCCGCGTCGATGTCCGCGATCATGACCCGCGCCCCCGCGTCCGCGAACGCGCGCGCAATCCCCAGGCCGATGCCGCTTGCCGCCCCGGTCACCACCACGCCCTTGCCGTTGAAGTCCTTCACGACATGCTCCTCGTTGTGCACGAATCTGTCGGTAGCGGTTAGGATAACCGGGCTGCGCCCCGGGCGCGCCGGTAGCGCCGCGCGCGAGGTGATTGCGCGTATCTGACGACGGCAGCGCCCATCGAGGGACATCGGCATGGAAACGGGAAGCGAATTCGACTACGTGGTGGTGGGCGCGGGATCGGCGGGATGCGCGCTGGCCTTCAGGCTCACCGAGGATCCGCGGGTCCGCGTGGCGTTGCTGGAGGCCGGCCGCGAAGACACCAACCCCATGATCCACATGCCGCGCGGTTTCGCGAAGCTGCTCGCCGGCGAGGTGGATGTCGCGCGGTTCCCGGTGAGCGGCTCGCCCGGGCCGGACGCGGCCTGGCCGCGCGGTGAGGTGCTGGGCGGGTCGAGTTCGATCAACGGCCAAGTCTACATGCGCGGGCGGCCCGCCGACTACGACGGCTTGAACATCCCCGGCTGGGGCTGGAACGAGGTCGGCGCAGCGTTTCGCGCGATGGAATGCCATGCCCTGGGGCCGGGCGGCGATCGCGGCACGCAGGGGCCGCTGCGGATCAGCGTGCACCCGGATCGCAGCCCGGCGTGCGACGCCCTGATCGCGGCCATGGTCGCCCAGGGCGCGGTGGAATCCCCGGATCTGAACCAGGAGGACGGCGTGGCGGTGGGCTACCAGCCGCGCAATGTCCATCGCGGGCGGCGGCAGAGCGCGGCCACCGCCTTTCTCGCACCCGCGCGTGGGCGCGGGAACCTGGCCGTGCTGACCCGCGCGCGCGCGCGCCGGGTGGTATTCGAGGATCGCCGCGCGGCCGGGGTCGAGTACCGTGACGTTTCCGGCGCCGTGCAGGTCGTGCGTGCCCGGCGTGAGGTCATTCTCTGCGCGGGCGCGCTGATGTCCCCCAAGCTGCTGATGCTGTCGGGCGTCGGGCCGGGCATGACCCTGCGCGGGCACGGCATCGAAGTCCGGCACGACGCCCCGGAGGTCGGCCGCAACCTGTGCGAGCAGCTCTCGTTGATGGCGACCTACCGGCTTACGCAAGGCAGCCACAACCACCGGTTGCGCGGCGTGGGGCTGCTGAAGAGCGTGCTGCAGTACGCCCTGTTCAGGACCGGCCCGCTGAGCCACGCGGTGTTCGAACTCAGCGCGCAGTTCGCGGTGCAGCCCGGCGCGAATCGCCCGGAGGCGATCTTCCAGTTCGTGCCCGCATCGGCGCAGGCCGACAAGCGCACCGGCGCGATCGTGCCGGATCGGGCGCCCGGTGCCACGCTGTGCGCCTACGTGACCCGGCCCCGGAGCCGGGGGTTCATGTCCATCGTCAGCGCCGATCCCGACGTGCCGGCGCAGTACGACCCCCGTTACCTGACCGACGCCGCGGATCGCGAGGCGGCGATCGCGATGCTGCGCCGGTTGCGCGAGTTCTTCGGCCATCCGGCGCTCGCGCAGTACGGCTTCCAGGAGATCGTCCCGGGGCCCGCGGTCGCGGCGGACGACGGCTTCATCGACTGGTACCTGCGCAACGGCACCAGCTCGCTGCACGCGATCGGTACCTGCCGGATGGGAACGGACGCGAGCTCGGTCGTCGACCCGTGCCTGCGCGTGCGCGGCGTGGAGGGATTGCGGGTGGCGGACATCTCCGTGCTTCCGGAGATGGTGAGCACGCACACGAACGCGCCGGCGATGATGATCGGCTGGCGCACGGGCGATCTCCTGCGCGGGCAGGCGGCGTGCGGCGCATGAAAGCCGTTCGCAGCGGTACCCGCTCGTGCGGCGCGCTTCACGCCCGGGACGGTCGCAGGCGCATCGGTGCGGATCGGACCGCCGCTTTCCGTGGCGGAACCGGTACGCGGCATATCGGCAGGAGGAGGCAATCCGCATGAACTTCGTCGACCGACTGGATCCGGAAACGCGCGCCGCCATCGAGGCGCTCGCGCCCAAGCACTGGCGCAACCTGCCCGCGGCGCGTACGACGTTTCTCGAATCGATGGCGGCGATGGCGGCGCAGTCGCCCCGGGTGACCGGCGTGCGCAGCGAGGATTTCCGCACGCCGGGGCCGGCCGGTGCGCCGGAGGTGATGGTCCGGGTATACATGCCCGAGGATCGGCCTGCCGTGCTGCCGGGGCTGTTCTGGATCCACGGCGGCGGCTACATCGTCGGCAACGTCGGGATGGACGACGTCCGCATGCGTCATCTGGCATTGAAGGTCGGCTGCGTGGTCGTCTCGGTCGAGTACCGGCTCGCACCGGAGCATCCGTATCCGGCGCCAATCGAGGATTGCTACACCGGCCTGGCCTGGATGCACGCGCACGCCGCGGCGCTCGGCGTCGATCCGCGCCGCATCGCCGTCGGCGGTGCGAGCGCCGGCGGCGGCCTCGCGGCGGCGCTGGCACTGCTCGCGCGCGATCGTGCGCAGATCCCGCTGGCCTTCCAACTGCTCATCTACCCGATGCTGGACGACCGCAACGCGACGCCGGCGAGCCACGCCATCGTCGACCCGCGGGTCTGGAACCGGGATGCAAACCTGTTCGGCTGGGAGTGCTACCTGGGTGGCCGGGCGGGCGGGGACGATGTTCCATGCCATGCCGCCGCGGGCAGGGCGACCGATCTCGCCGGGTTGCCTCCGGCATTCGTGGCGGTGGGCGGACTGGACCTGTTCGTCGACGAGGACATCGACTACGCCCGGCGCCTGAACCAGGCCGGTGTCGCCACGGAGCTGGTCGTCTATCCCGGCGCCGTGCACGGATTCGACGGCTACGCGCCGACCGCGCGGATCTCGCGCCGGTTCCAGTCCGATCTGCGTGCTGCGCTCGGGCGCGCGCTGCACGGCTGACCGGCGAAGCGATGCAGCGCATTCCGATGTGCGCGGTTCGCGCCCACGAACGGCCGGGAGTCCGGGCCGGTTCAGTCGCGCCTGGAGAATGTTCATGAAGGCTGCAGCACCGCGCTTCGTCGGCACGTCGATCCCGCGCAAGGAGGATCCGCGCTTTCTCACCGGCCGCGGCCGCTATATCGACGATCTCGTCGTGCCGGGGATGTTGCACGCCTGCTTCGTACGCAGCCAGCAGGCGCGGGCGCGGATCGTCTCCGTCGACGTCCAAGCCGCGCGGGCGTTGCCCGGTGTGCGCGCGGTCTATACCGCCGCGGACTTGAATCACACGGTCCGCCCGCTGCACTACAACCTGCCCAGCCAGGCGTCGGCCCTGCCGCCGATGCCGCCGCTGGCCGCGCACGACGTGCGTTATGTCGGTGATCCGATTGCGATCGTCCTCGCCGAGGATCGTTATCTCGCCGAGGACGCAGCCGAACTGGTCGTGGTCGAGCTCGATTCGCAGGCGCCGATGATCGATTACCACGACGCACTGGACGGTGCCGCGGTTCATCCGGAGCTTGGGACCAATCTCGCATTCGAGGGCGCGACCGCACCAGACGCCGGGCTCGATGCAGCATTCGCGGGTGCGGCGCACGTCGTGACTCACACGATTTCCACGCCGCGCCAGAGTCACTCGCCGATGGAAACGCGCGGCATCGTCGCCAGTGCGCCGGGCCGCGACGAGATCGAAGTCGCGCTTTCGACCCAGAACCCGCACATCCAGCGCGGCTACCTCGCCGCGCTCTTCGGCCTGGGCGAACACCGGGTGCGCGTGACCTGTGGCGACGTCGGCGGCGGATTCGGCCTGAAGTTCCACATGATCCGGGAGGAAGTGGCCGTCATCTGCGCGGCGCGGCTGGTCGGGCGGCCGGTGAAGTGGATCGAGGACCGCATGGAGAACCTGATCGCGTCCAGCCACGGGCGCATGGAAACCGCAACGGTGCGCCTGGCGCTGGATGGCGACGGGCTGATCCTGGCCGCGCACCTTGACTACCTCGGCGACGTCGGCGCCTACCCTGGCTTGCCGCCGGAGATGATTCCCTGGCTGATGAACATGATGTTCACCGGTCCGTACCGGATCCCGAAGTTCGGCTGGCGCAGCCGCACGGTGTTCACGAATACCTGTGGCATGAACTCCTACCGCGGTCCCTGGGCGATGGAGTCGCTGGCGCGCGAGTCCGCGATCGAGGCCGCGGCACGCCAGCTCGGGATCTGTCCATTCGATCTGCGCCGGCGCAACGTGCTGCGCGCCGCCGATCTGCCCTACACCACCGCCGGCGGGGCGGTGTTCGATCGGGTGACCCCTGCCGAGACGATGGAACAGGCGCTCGCGCGCCTGGACCTGCCGGCGTTTCGCGCCGAGCAGGCGCGTGCGCGCGCGCAGGGGCGGTTCCTGGGTGTCGGCATGAGCCTGTACCTGGAACCGACCGGCATGCCGGGCGGCGTGCCGTCGGGCGAGGTGGCGAACGTGCGCGTGGAGATCTCCGGCCACGTGACGGCCACCATGAGCGTGCACTCCGCCGGCAACAGCACCGAGACCACCATGGCGCAGTTGATCGCCGACGAACTCGGCGTGTCCGTCGACGACGTCTCGGTGAACATGGGCGACACCCGCACGATCGGCCCCGGCATGGGCGTCGGCGGGAGCCGGCAGGCCGTGATCGGCGGCAATGCCGCGCAGCAGGCCGCGCGGCTGCTGCGCGAACGGGTGCTCGGCATGGCGGCCTACATGCTGGAAACCAGGGTGGACGATCTCGTCCTGGAGGAGGGCCGGGCCTGGACCGCGCACGCGCCGCGCCGCTCGGTGTCGCTGGCCGAGATCGCGCAGCGCGCCTACGGCGGCAGCGCCGAGATCCCGCAGGGCATGGCCGCGGGGCTCGAGGCGCAGTACCGCTACGTGGCTTCGGAAATCTCCTATTCGAATGCCGCGCACGTCTGCACCTGCGAAGTGGACATGAGCACGGGGAAAGTGCGGCTGCTGCGCTGGATCGTGTCCGAGGATGCCGGGACGCTGATCAACCCGGCCGTCGTCGACGGCCAGATTGCCGGCGGCGCGGTGCAGGGCATCGCCGAGGTGCTCTACGAGGAAATGCCCTACGATGCCGACGGCAACCCGCTCGCGACCACGTTCAAGGACTACCTGATGCCGCTGATCACGGACATCCCCGAATTCGAGTTCGAGCACCACAGCTCGCCGGGACCGTCCCCGGCGGCCATCAAGGGGGTGGGCGAGGGCGGCGCGATCGTCGCGCCGGCCGCCGCGGTCAATGCCATCGCCGACGCGCTCGCGCCGCTGGGCATCGCCTGCAACGTCCTGCCGCTGTCGCCGGACCGGCTCCTCGGAAAGTCCGCGTGAGCGCGGGCACGGTGCATTCGATGCGCGCGGTCGGCGGACTGCTCGCGTGCGCGCTCGCTGCCGCCGGCGCGGGCGGGCATCGGTGCGCGGCGGCCGCAGGAACCGCCGACTGGCCGGTGTACCTGGGCGATCGAGCGAGCAGCCATTACTCCGCGCTCGATCAGATCAACCGCGACAACGTCGCCGCGCTCGAAGTGGCCTGGACCTTCGACGCCGGCGATGCGTTCCAGGGTTCGGAGCTGCAGTGCAACCCGCTGGTGATTGACGGCGTGCTCTACGGGCTGACGGCCTCGGCCGGCGTAGTCGCGCTCGACGCGGCCACCGGCGCGCAACGCTGGCGCTTCGACAGCGAGCCCGGTGCGCGCATCATCGCCAAGTCGCGCCACCGCGGGCTGGCGTACTGGGTAGACGGCGAGGACCGGCGGATTTTCGTCGGCGTTCGTAATCGGCTGTACGCGCTCGATGCGCGCACCGGCG
Source organism: Gammaproteobacteria bacterium (assembly GCA_050183625.1). Lineage (GTDB taxonomy): Bacteria > Pseudomonadota > Gammaproteobacteria > JADZEE01 > JADZEE01 > JBFXBD01. The sequence continues at coordinate 1,884 of JBFXBD010000072.1, read as the reverse complement.
CGCCGATCGCCGGCTTCGGCAATGGCGGTGCGGTCGACCTGCGCAACGATCTGCACCGCGATCCGAAAACGATCTCGGTGGCCCTGCATGCGGCACCGGCGATCTGGCGCGACCTGGTCATCGTCGGCAGCTCGGTCGGCGAGCAGCTTCCGACCGCGCCCGGCGACATTCGTGCCTACGACGCGCGCACCGGCGCCCTGCGCTGGAGCTTCCATACGATCCCGAAACCGGGCGAGCACGGCCACGACACCTGGCCCGAAGGCGCGCACGCCTATGCCGGCGCCGCCAACAACTGGGCCGGCATGGCACTGGATGCCGAACGCGGCCTCGTGTTCGTTCCCACCGGCTCGGCGGCGTCGGACTACTACGGCGCGGATCGGCACGGCGACAACCTGTTCGCCAACACGCTGCTGGCGCTCGACGCCGCCACCGGCCGGCGCGTGTGGCACTTCCAGACCGTGCGCCATGATCTGAACGATCGCGATCTGCCGGCGCCGCCGAACCTGGTGCAGTTGCGGCGCGACGGCCGGACGATCGACGCGGTCGCGCAGGTGACCAAGACCGGCTACGTGTTCGTGTTCGACCGGGAAACGGGTGCGCCGCTGTTTCCGATCGACGAGCAGCCGGTGGAACCCTCGCCGGTGCCCGGCGAGCGCGCGGCGAAGACGCAGCCGGTGCCGCGCCTGCCCGCGCCGTTCGCGCGCCAGTCGATCAAGCCGGACATGATCACCCGGCGTACGCCTGCCGCGCATGACGCGGTTGCGGCGCGGCTGGCGGGCCTGCGCCGCGGCGGGCCGCACACGCCGTTCGGCACCGGCGACACGTTGCTGTTCCCGGGGCTGGACGGTGGCGCCGAGTGGGGCGGTGCCGCCTACGATCCGGAAAGCGGCTGGCTGTACGTCAATGCGAACGAAATGCCGTACGTATACAAGCTCGGCCGCCGCGATGCCTCCGCGCTGGCCGCAAGTGCCCGTGCGCTGGTCGAGCGCGAATGCACCTCATGCCACGGCAAGGACCTGCAAGGCGACGGCGCCGGCGCGCCGGCGCTCGCGGGCATCGGGGATCGGTATGGCGATGTCTCGTTCCTGATCCTGATGTTCCAGGGCAACGGCAGGATGCCGAGCTTCGCCCGGCTCGGCTATGGAGCGGTCAACGCGATCAAGGACTACGTGCTCTACGGGCGGGACTCGGCGTTCGACGCGCGGCCCGCTGCCACCGCGCAGGACGGTTCGGAACCGGACTACCTTCTGGTGCCGGGCGGCAAGCTGCTGGATCCGGACGGCTATCCGGGCATCACGCCGCCCTGGGGCACGTTGAATGCCATCGACCTGAACACCGGCCGTTATGCGTGGAAGATCCCGCTCGGCGAGTATCCGGCCCTGCGCGCCCAGGGCGTGCCGGCCACCGGCACCGAGAACTACGGCGGCGCGGTGGTGACCGCGGGCGGTCTGGTGTTCATCGGCGCGACCATCCACGACCGCAAGTTCCGCGCCTTCGACAAGCGCGACGGCCGGCTGCTGTGGGAGTACACATTGCCGGCCGCGGCGCATGCGACGCCGGCCACCTACGCGGTCGACGGGCGGCAGTTCGTCGTGGTCGCCGCCGGCGGCGGCAAGTCCGCCGAGCCGGGCGCGGCGAAGTACATCGCCTTCGCGTTGCCGGGGACAGCGCCCGCAGCGCCGTCGCCAGCGCGAACCGGACCAGACTCCGCCCGGTTATGGCCATGAACCATCGTCGTCGCGAGCGCAGCGAAGCGACCCATGCGGCGCCGATTTGGTCCAGGCCACCTGGATTGCCGCGGCCGCTGCGCGGCCTATCCATGAACCGCACCCGTCATTGCGAGGAGCGACGCGACGAAGCAATCCACGTGCTGCCGGTGGCATC
>JBFXBD010000071.1:0-30454 GCA_050183625.1 Gammaproteobacteria bacterium | reverse complement strand
CATGTTCCTGCGCCTGGCCGGCGAGCGCGGGGTGCTGGAGATCGACACCCCGGTCCTGCCGCACTGGGGGCACGAACTGCGGCTGTCGATCGGCGGGCAACAGCGGGACGAGAAGCTCGATGCGACGCCGACCTACGTCTTCCAGTGGCGCGCGATCGCCGCCGCGATACGCACCGCGGTGCCGATACTCACGCCGGCCGCGAGCGGCCTGCCCACCCTGCGCCTGATGGATGCCATCTACCGCGCGGCCGGGTTGCGTCCGCGCGGCACCTGAACGACTGATCCGCGTCAGGTTCGGGCGCGATTGTGATTTGAATCCGTCACCCCGCGCGCCAAGATGCAGTCCAGGCGGTGCTGGACGCCGCGAATCGACAGCGAGGTGCCTTTACATGTTCGACATCGGCTCACTGTGCTCGCGCCCGAGCGTGACCTGCGAGGTGGACCGCGGCATCCGCTCGGTCGCCGATCTCATGCGCAACCAGCATGTCGGCTGCGTCGTGGTCACCGACGGCGGCCGGCCGGTCGGCATCGTGACCGACCGCGATCTGGTCGTGGGCGTGCTTGCGGCCGGGGTGCCCCCCGATTCGGTCCGGATCGGGGACGTGATGACGCCGGAACCTGCCACCGTTCGCGCCGACGCCTCGATCGGCGAGGCGATCGCGCTGATGCACCAGAAAGGCGTGAAGCGCCTGCCGGTCGTGGACGGCGCCGGCAGCCTGGTCGGCCTGGTATCGGCGGATGACCTGCTGGAGTATTTCCTGGTCCCGTTCGGAGATCTGGCGTCGATCATGGTCCGCGAACGCGATACCGAGGCGCGGCGGCGCCCGAACCGCGCCCGGGAAACCCGGGCATGAGCGCGCGGGCGACCTGGCTGCTGGCGGCCGAAGCCAGCCGGGCGCGGTTGTTCGCGGTGCATGCGGATCGGCTGGAGGAGCTGGAGGATCTCGCACACCCGCAAAGCCGGCTGCACGAGCAGGCGTTGGATTCCGATCGTCCCGGGCGGACGTTCTCGCATGATGGCACCGGGCACACGATCCAGGCCCACAGCGATCACCACCGTGCCGAGGAGGAGCGTTTCGCGCGCCAGATTGCCGAGCGCCTGGAAGCCGGGCGCAGCGCGGGAGAATTCGGTCGGGTGATTCTGATCGCGGCGCCGCAATTCCTCGGGCTGCTCAACGCGGCGCTGGGCAGGCAGGTCGCCGGGATGGTCGAGCGTACGATCGCGAAAAACGTGGTGCGGGAAACCCCGGAGTCGATTCTCGCGCAACTGCGCGGCTGACGGGCCGCGGCCGCGCAACGCGCGGGGAACGGCAGCTCCGGCGGCGTGCAAAGCACCGCCGGAGCGCGGTTTGGCGGCGGCTACTTTTCGACGATCGTGATCGCGCCTTCCGGGCAGGACATCGCGCCGCGGCGCGCGGCGTTCTCTTCGCCGGGCTTGACCTCGAACGGATCCATGCGGTTGTAGCCGTCGTCGTCGAGCTTGTAGATGTCCGGCGAATTGAAACAGCACATCGCGTGGCCCTGGCACTTGGCTTTGTCGATGATGACTTTCATGGCGGTGCGTCCCCTCCTGTCGTGATCCGGTTGCGGCCGAAAATCCTCCCGCAAGTCTAACCCGATGAGCCGGCCATCGTCACGGCGATCGGGCGCTGCATGGCGGCTGCGGCCGCGTGGTAACCTGTGCCGCCTTCCAACCTCCAGGGATCCGCAATGACCGACCACGCCCCGCCAGACGCGCCGCTGCTCTACGAACAGGACGGCCCGATCGTCGTGCTGACGATGAACCGCCCCGAGGTCCGCAACACCCTGACCGACTCCGGGATCCTGGAGGCGCTGGTCGAAGCCTGCGGGCGGATTTCGGCCGACGCCTCGGTCCGCGCGGTGGTACTGACCGGCGCCGGCCCGGCGTTCTCCGCCGGCGGCAACGTCAAGAACATGCGCCGCTATTTCGCCGACGGCGGCGTCGAGCCGGCGAAGATCCGCCAGTACTATCGCAACGGGATCCAGCAGATCCCGCTCGCGGTGTACAACATCGAAGTGCCGATCATCGCCGCCGTGAACGGGCCGGCGATCGGCGCCGGTTGCGACCTGACCTGCATGTGCGACATCCGCATCGCCTCGGAGAACGCCAGTTTCGCCGAGAGCTTCGTCAAGCTCGGCATCGTCCCCGGCGACGGGGGGGCGTGGCTGTTGCAGCGCGTGATCGGTCCGTCGCGTGCCGCCGAGATGAGTTTCACCGGCGAAACCATCAACGCCCAGGATGCGCTCGCCTACGGCCTGGTCTCGCGGGTGGTGCCGGCCGCGGACCTGGTGCCCGAGGCGAAGAAACTCGCCGCGCGGATCGCCGCGAACCCGGGCGCTGCGCTGCGGCTGACCAAGCGCCTGCTGCGCGAGGCCCAGCACATGCGGCTGGACTCGCTGCTGGAGATGTCCGCCAGCTTCCAGGCCCTTGCGCACCACACGCCCCAGCACCAGGAGGCGGTCAACGCCTTCATCGAGAAGCGCAAGCCGGTGTTTCCGGAGGGCTGAACGCGCGGATTGCACCCCATGCGCTTACGCATGGTGCTGCGACAGCCTTCCTGATTCACTTTAGAATCCGCGAGTAAGACTATTAAATTCAATTAGTAAAAATTGATTTTTGAGGTTGATTCAAGGCCCGTGCGCGCCGGGGCACCGCGCGGATGCCCCGGCGCCGGGACCGGGGCGGATCAATTGAACCAGCGCCCGCCGTTGACGATCAGGGTCTGCCCGGTGATGTACCGGCTCTGATCCGTGGCCAGGAAGCACACCGCGTTCGCGATGTCCTCCGGAGCGCCCATGAAGCCGAGCGGTGTCTCCGCGATGGCTTTTTCGATGAGTTCCTTCGGGATGGTGTCCATCGCCCGGGTGCGGATGTACCCGGGGGCGATGGCGTTCACGTTCACCGCGAACGGCGCCAGTTCGCGGGCCAGCGCCCGGGTGAAGCCCACCACGCCGCCCTTGGCGGCGGCATACGGCGCGTTCGCCCGTGGACCGACGATGGCCGAATCCGAGGCGATGTTGACGATCCGGCCGCTGCGACGATCGCGCATGTCGTTGTAGACCTGATGCGTGCAGGCAAGCGTCGGCCGCAGGCAGACGTCGAGCATGTCGTCCCAGGACTGCGGCGGCAGGCTTCCGAACGGCGCGGCCTTGTCGCGCAGGCTGCGGCCGACGTTGTTCACCAGCACGTCGACCGGCCCAAGCTCGGCGCGGATGCGCGCGAAGGCGGCGGCGATCGCCTCGCGCGCGGTCAGGTCCAGCACCAGCGGCAGGGTACGGGGCGCGCCCGCGGCCTGCACGTCCGCGGCGGTGCCGGCCAGGGCATCGGCATCCAGATCCAGGATCGCGATCGAAGCCCCTTCCGCGGCCAGCCGGATGGCCGTGGCCCGGCCGATGCCATGCGCGGCGCCGGTGACCACCGCGATGCTGTCCTTCAATTGCATGCGCGCCTCCAGGTTCGAATCATGCGCGAATGATAATCCAGCGCGCGATGGGTCCGCGCCAGGATCAGGCCTGCGCCAGGCAGACGCGATTGCGGCCGCCGCGCTTGGCGCGGTACAGGGCACGGTCCGCGGCCCCCAGCACCACGTCGACCTCCGAGCCGTGCGCCGGAAATCCGGCGACGCCGATCGACAGCGACACCGGCGGCAGCAGCACGCCCTGGTACAGCACCCGCTCCAGCGCCGCTGCGTGGCGCAGCGTTTCGGCACAGGCCCGGGCATCGTCCGCGCGCGTGCCGGGCAGCACGACCGCGAACTCCTCCCCGCCATAGCGGGCGACGATGTCCTCGCCGCGCGTGTTCAGCCGCAGCACGTCCGCCACCGCGCGCAGGATGGCGTCCCCCGCGGCGTGGCCGTGCTGGTCGTTGAACTGCTTGAAGTGGTCGACATCGACCAGGATCACGCCCAGGTGCTCGCCGCGCCGGCCGCAGCGGTGGAACTCGCGGCCGAGGGAGTCGAACAGGTAGCGGCGGTTGAACAAACCGGTGAGCGGATCGCGCACGCCTTCCTGGCGGTAGACGAGCTGCGCCACCACCTGCCGGGCCAGCGCGGCGAGCGCGTCGAGCTGGGCGCTGCTGAATTCGCGCGGCGCATCGTCCAGCACGCACAGCGTGCCGATGCGGTGGCCATTGGGCATCACCAGCGGTGCGCCGGCGTAGCATCGCAGCGGGTCGGCACGGCCGCGGAAGCGCGGATCGCATTCGGCATCCGGCACGACCATGATGGAGTCCTGGCGGATCGCGGCGTCGCAGAACGAACCGGCGCGCGGGATCTCGCCGATCTCCAGGCCGATGCGCGCCTTGAACCACACGCGACGTTCGTCGACCAGCGAGACGATGGCGGTTGTGGTTTCGCAGAACTGCGCGGCCAGCCATGCGAGTTCGTCGAAGGTCGAATCGGGCAGCGTGTCGAGGATCTGGTAAGAGCGCAGCGTCTGCAAGCGCTCGGTTTCGTCGTTCGCCAGCGCGGCAACGGTACCGTGCATCGGAGCTCCTTCGGTGCGAATGCCGTACATCGCATGGCGATGGCACGGCCCTGCGTTTCCTGTCCCTGATTCGTCCGGCCGCGCGCCGGACCTCCCTGTGCTCCTCCGGCGCTGCAAGCGGGCGGATTATCCGCGCCGTCATTCGGGCGGTGCAAACCGGTTGTCGCCGACGAACGGTTGAACCCGCCGGATCGAACCTGCATGCACCCGGCCGCGAACGCGGGACCGAGCCAATGTCGCGGTTTGAACCGGGACACGGTCCCGCCCGGACCCTCCGGTGCGGGTTCGCGGGCCGGTGCTCCGGCGTGGCGCCGATCCGCGACGGGATCGCCCGCGGTGCGCGGTGTCGCGGTCGCAATCCCCTGCCCTGTTCGCGGCGCGTTGCACGGCGCGGTCCGGCCGTGGGAGCATGAATGAATATGTCCGATTGCCCTGCACTGCTCTGGGACTGCGTCGAGCGCAATGCCGAACGCTGCGGCGATCGCGTCGCCATCGTCCACCAGTACGGCCGTTGCACCTTTGGCGAACTGCGGGACATGGCCTGCACCCTCGCCCGGGCGCTCGTGCGCCTGGGAATCGGCCCCGGGGACACGGTGAGCTACCAGCTCCCCAACTGGATCGAGACGCTCGCGGTCGTGCTCGCGACGCTGCGCATCGGTGCGGTCGCCAACCCGATCGTGCCGATCTACCGCCGCCGCGAACTGGCCTTCATAGTCCGCGACGCCGCCACGCGGGTGCTGTTCGTGCCCGGCGTGTACCGCGGGTTCGACCATCTCGCCCTGGCCCGCGAAATCGAGCTGCCCGCCGGCGTGCCGGTGGTCGCCTGCGGCCCCGGCACCGGCGGCGAGCACGGCTTCGAAGGCCTGCTGGCGCTCGGTGCCCCCGCCGGGGCGCCCATCGACTACGCGCGCGACCCGCAGGCCGATGCGTTCTGCATCTACACCTCAGGCACGACCGGCAACCCCAAGGGCGTGCGCCATTGCCAGCGCGGCCTGATGATCGAAGCGCAGTCCTACGCGGACTATTCGGGCGTCGATGCGCGCAGCGTCAGCCTGATCGTCAGCCCGATCACGCACATCACCGGCATCACCCATGCGCACTTCCTGCCGCAGCTCACGGCCATGAAGGCGTGCATGCTGGACCAGTGGTCGCCGCAACTGGCGATCGAGACGATCGAGCGCGAGGGCTGCACGCTGATGGGCGGCGCGACGCCCTTCCTGCAGATGCTGGTGGATACGTTGCGCGCGCATCCGGGCCGCGTCCCGACGCTGAAACTGTTCCGCTGCGGCGGCGCCGGCGTGCCGCCGCAGCTCGTGCGCGACGCCCAGGCCCTGGGCATCGAGACCGTGCGCTGCTACGGCAGTACGGAGCACCCGACGATCAGCGGCGCCGCGGGCGGGGATCCCGAGCTGGCCGCGACCACCGACGGCCGCGTGCACGATCACGTCGGGATCCGCATCGTCGACCCGGCGGACGAGCAACGCGTGCTCGCACTGGGGGAGCCCGGCGAGATCCAGAGCCGCGGCCCGGAGCTGTTCCTGGGTTACCGCGATCCGTCCCAGGACGCCGAGGCGTTCACCGCCGACGGCTGGTTCCGCACCGGCGACATCGGCGTTTTGGATGCACGGCGCCACGTCACGATCGTCGGCCGCAAGAAGGACATCATCATCCGCAAGGGCGAGAACATCAGCGCCCGCGATGTCGAGGATGCGCTCTCGGCACATCCCGCGCTGGCGCAGGTCGCGGTGTTCGGCCTGCCGGACCGCGAGCGCGGCGAGATGGTCGCCGCGGCGGTCGTGCTGCGCCCCGGGCAGCAGTTCGATCTGGCGCGCATGGCGCAATTCCTCGACGGCATCGGCCTGGCCCGGCGCAAGTTCCCCGAGCGCCTGGAGATCCTCGATGCCCTGCCGATGACAGCCTCTGGCAAGATCCGCAAGGTGGACCTGCAACGCCGGTTCGCGCCGGCCAGCCAATGAACCGAACCGGAGCAATCGCATGAAGACGAAGCACATGATGGTGGCCGCGCTGCTGTGCCTGCCGCCGTGCATCGCGTCCGCGGGCGTGACGATCGAGATCACCGAGCGCAATGCCGCCGGTGCGAGCGCGGGCGTGCAGACCATCCAGGCCCAGGACGGCATGGCGCGGATCGAAGCCCGATCCGGCACCGTCATCCTGTTCCGCGACGACGCCCTCTACCAGCTTGACGTGCCGGCGCGCCGCTACCGGGTCATGGACAAGCGCAGCCTGGAGGCGATGTCCTCGCGCATGAATGCGGCGATGACGCAGATGCAGGCCGAACTCGCGCGGATGCCGCCCGAGCAGCGGGCGATGGTCGAACGGATGATGGGCGCGCAGATGGGCCCGGCGGGCGCTGCGCCCGCGCCCGCCGATGCCATCCAGGCGGTCGATACCGGCCGCGGCGATCGGGTCGGCGGCCGCGACTGCCGGATCTGGAACCTCCTGCGCAACGGCAGGATCGATCGCGAGATCTGCGCCGCACCGTTCGCGTCGCTGCCCGGCGCCGGGGATATGAAGCAGACCTTCGCACGCATGGCTGCGCTGTTCGAAGGCCTGCGCATGCCGGCGGTGCAGTCCCATGCCGCACCGGCATTCGAGGCCATCGACAGGATCGACGGCTTCCCGATCCGCACCCGGGAGTACGCCGCCGGCGTGCCGAACGGCGTGGAGCACGTGGTCACGGCCTGGAAGGCGCAGGCGTTGCCGGCGCAGATGTTCGCCATCCCGCCCGGCTACACGCAGCAGGCAATCATGCCCGGCGCCCGCGAACCCTAGGCACCCGCCCGCCGGGCGCCGCCCCCGTCATTGCGAGGCCGCGCAAGCGGCCGCGGCAATCCAGGCGGCCATGAACCGCCCCTTCGTCGTCGCGAGCGCACGCGAAGCGGCCCACGCGGCCTCGATGCCGCCGGCAGCGCGTGGATTGCTTCGTCGCTTCGCTCCTCGCAATGACGGGGCGCGGTTCATGGATAGGCCGCGCAGCGGCCGCGGCAATCCAGGCGGCATGGACCGATTCGGCGCCGCATGGGTCGCTTCGCGTGTGCTCGCGACGACGAAGGGGCCGTACTTCAACCGGCCGGTTTGCGGCCCGCCTCGCGCCGGCGCGCGGGCAGGAGCAGGCCGCCGAGCGCGAGCAGTGCGAGCGAGGCCGGCTCCGGGGCATCGTGCGGAGGCGGCGGAGGCGGAGGCGTGCGCAGGTCCAGGCTCGTGGTGATCGCGAAGCTCGATGCGCTCGTGTGGCGCTCGGCGAAGAACAGATCCAGGCTGTAGCTGCTGCCCGGCACCAGTCCGAAGGACGCCGCGATGGTATCCAGGGTGACCGTAGCCGATGCCGCGCCATGCACGCCGCCGAGATCGATTGCGAGCATGTCGTTGATGAACACCCATACGTCGTCGTCGCCGGTGAACGTGAAGGTTTCCCCGCCGACGTAGTCGAACACCGTGTGCAGTTCGAAGGTGAAGCCGTAGTTGTGGCCGCGGCCCTGGTTGCCCCAGAGATCGCCGTCGACCGGGAAGAAGCTGCCGTTGCTGTAGTGGAAGATGCCGGGCGAGCCGGTGTCGTCCAGCACCAGCGTCAGCGGAGTGCTCAGGTTCGTGCCCGCCTCGTCGCGGTACCACTTGTCGAAGTTCTCTTCCGTGGACGTGGTGGGATTGCCGGCACTGCCGGCATAGACGGGCTTGCCGTCGCCACCCAGCGTTCCCAGCACGATGCCGGTGTCGAAGGCGATCGGAACGGTTTCGAAATCCGGGTGCGCGGTGCAGCCCGCGGGTACCGCGGCGGCCGAGTCACAGAAGTCGCGGACCGTGCCGGTCAGGGACAGCGTGGTTGCCTGGGCGCCGGCGGTGGCCGCAAGCGTGGCCAGCAGCAGTGCGGATGCGGGGATCTTCGTGTTCGTGCTCATGCAGGTGCTCCCTGAGGAATGCTCGGAATCGTGCCGTTCGTTCTGATCGGCACACAGGCGAGGCAAGTTCCGCGCCTCCATGGATTAAATCAAGTAAAAGCAATCGGTTGCGCGATTCACGCAGCCGTTCCATTCGGGCTTTTGTAAAAACCGCTGACAAGCCGGGGTCACCCCGGCGGGCAATCATTCCGGCAGTGCAAACGCCACCAGCGCCTCGCCATGGCCCGGATCCATGTTCGAGGAGCCGCCGGAAAAGATCACCAGGTACTGCCGGCCTTCCTTGCTGAGCCGGAAGGTCATCGGCGTCGCGCGCGCCGGAAACGGCAGATCGGCCTGCCACAGGCGCTCGCCGGTGCGGGCGTCCAGGGCGCGGATGCGGGCGTCGCCGGTGCCGGCCATGAACACCAGCCCGGATGCGGTCTGGATGGCACCGCCGGAGGTCGGAACGCCGATCTCGAACAGGCCGCCCACGAGCGGCAACTGGCCGCGCATGGAACCCATCGGCCGGCGCCAGATCTCCTTGCCGGTGGCCAGATCCCAGGCGACCAGGAACCCCCAGGGCGGTTTCATGCACGGCACGTTGCGCGCCGACAGGAACGGCCTGCGCACCACCGTGTAGGGGGTGCCGTACTGCGGTTGGGTGAGCCAGCTGTACGGCTCCGGATCGGTCTCGGGATCACCTGCCTCCTGGCGCGGCACGAGCCGGGCGATGAACGGCATGTTGAGGAACGGCGCGACCATGATCCGGGTCTGCGGATTGATCGCCGCGCTGCCCCAGTTGAAGCCGCCGGCGACGCCGGGGCTGACCAGCGTGTCGCGCGTGGTCACCGGCGTGTACAGTCCCTGGTTGTTCAGCGATTCGAGCGTCTCGCGGCAGCCGGCGGAGACCACCGGCCAGCCGATGAGATCGTCGGCGGTGACCGGCTTGTCCGCGATCGGTGCGGGCAAGGTCGGGAACGGCTGGGTCGGCGACGAAGTCTCGCCTTCGACGGTCCCGGCCGGCACCGGGCGCTCCTGGACCGGGAACAGTGGTGCGCCGGTCAGCCGGTTCAGCAGGAAGACGTTGCCCTGCTTGGTGGCCAGCGCGAGCGCGGGCGTTCCGTCGTGGTCGTACAGCACCGGCTGGCTGCCGACGTCGTAATCCCAGATGTCGTGGTGCACGGTCTGGAAATGCCAGACCACCTTGCCGGTGGCGGCCTCCAGCGCCACCACGGAGGAGCCGTAGTGATCGATGGCGCGCGCGGCGCCCTTGAAGTTGTCGGTGGCGGCATTGCCGGTGGGCACGAATACGAGCCCGCGTTCCACGTCCGCCGACATCAGCGACCAGACGTTCGGCGTGCCGCGGGTGAAGGTCTTGCCCGCTTCGGCATCCTGGGCCGAGACCGCGACCATGCCCGGGCCGACCGGATCCCAGGCCCACACCAGCCGGCCGCTGCGCACGTCCCAGGCGCGCACCACCCCGCCGACCGGATCGGATCGGAAGCCGTCGCGCACGCTCGATCCGGCGAGCACCCGATCGCCGATCACCAGCGGCGGGGAGGACTGGTAGTACTCGTCCGGGCGCGCAGGCCCCAGGCCGGCGAGCATGTCGACCTGGCCATCGGTGCCGAAATCCGCGCACGGCGTGCCCGTGCGAGCATCCAGCGCGAACAGCCGTCCATCGCCGCTGGTGGACAGGATGCGGGTCGCGCAGTGCGTTCCGGCCCCGGCATCCGTTGCCTTCCAGGCCGAAACGCCGCGGCAGAAGTGCGACGGCATCGGCGCGCGCATCTTCGGATCGTAGCTCCACAGCTCCTTGCCGGTGAGCGGGTCCAGCGCCACCACCTGGTGCCAGGCACGGCACACGACCATGGTGCCGTCGACGATGATCGGCGTCGCCTCGGTGGCCTCGGTGACGTGCACGCCGGGAGGTGCGGTGGGTCGCGAGGCCGGCGTCCAGCGCCAGACCTCGCGCAGGCGGCCGACGTTGCCGGGGTCAATCTGCGTGAGCGGCGAGAAATGCGAGCCGCCCGGCGAACCGGTCGAATCCTCCCAGCCGGCGACCGGGCCGTCGTAGTCGATCGTGGGCGCGGTACAGCCGGCCAGCCAGGCGAGGATTGCGAAAAGTGCGATTCGGATCGGCATGCTATCGGGTACCTTCATGCGATTCGGGCCGGCCAGCGCAGCGGCAGCGCGTACATGCCCAGCGTCAGCCCGAGCGCGCTTTCCACCGGCGCGCCGGGCGGGATTTCGAAATCCGGGATGCGCCTGAACCACTCCTGCAGCGAGATGTCGATCTCCTGGCGCGCCAGGTGCGATCCCAGGCAGCGGTGAGGCCCGGCGCCGAAGGTGATGAAGGCCTTGTTGTCGCGGTGGATGTCGACCTCCAGCGGGTGGGGGAAGACCTCGGGATCGCGGTTCGCCAGGCAGGTCGGCAGCAGCACCGCGTCGCCGGCTTTCATCGCCACGCCCCGGAACACCGTGTCGGCCTTCGCCCGCCGCGTCAGGCAGGCGATGCCGTATATCCGCAGCATCTCCACGGTGAAGTTCGGGATCCGGGACGGGTCGGCGGCGATTTCGCGCCGTGTCTGCGGATGCTCGGCCAGGTGCTTCCAGATGAACGACAGCGTGTTGGCGACGGTGTCCAGGCCGGCCAGGTACAACAGGTGCGCGGTGCGGACCACCTCGAGCTGCGAGAACTCCCGCCCGTCCGGCAGGCGCGTGCGCAGCAGCGCGCCGATGACGCCCTCGCCCGGCGCGCGTGCCTGCTGCGCCACGTACTCGGCCAGGTAGGCCATGATGCTTTCGGCGGCCTGCTGCTTCTCGGCAATGTCCTTGCCGCGGAAGAAGCCGTGCTCCCACTCCAGGAACTTCGGCATCATGTCCAGCGGCAGCCCCATCAGGTACAGGAACAGGATGTTCGGCAGCCGCAGCGCGTAGGACTCGGCGAAATCGCACGCGCCCCGATCGACGAGCGGATCGATCAGCTCCACGGCGAGCGAACGGATCCGGGCCTGCATCTGCGCCATCGCCGCCGGAGAGAACATCCGGTTCATGATGGTGCGGTAGATCGTATGCTCGGGTGGATCCAGTTCGTTGGGGATGAGCGCGTAGTCCTTGCCCGGCACCAGGGGGATGCCCGCCGGGAAGCTGGTGAAGGCTTCGTGATTCTGGTAGCCCTCGCGAATGGCCTCGTAGCGGGTGAAGACCCAGTGGCCGCCGTTGGCGGGGGTCCAGAAGATCTCCGGTACGCCGCGCGCCACCAGCCGCTCGTAGTGCCCGAAGGCATCGTGCGGCTCGCCCTGTGCGAAGTTCCACAGGTCGAAGTCCACCACGAGCTGCGCGGGGACGTGGGCGGGGATGCGGGCTTGAATCGCGGCCATGTTCCTGTCCCTCTCGCTGACGCCGCCAATGGGCGCGACGGATGATGCTTGAGCCGGGTGCCGGTGACAACCGTCCCGGCCCGAAGCGCTCAGGCCGGTTCGTCCGCGAGCAGCGCCCGGTCCGCATCGTGGCGCCGCGCCACCAGCGTGTACACCACCGGCACGACGAACAGCGTGAATACGGTGCCGATGCTGATGCCGCTGGCGATGACCACGCCGAGCGCGAAGCGGCTCTCGGCCCCCGCGCCGCTGGCGGTGATGAGCGGCAGGGTGCCCATCGCCATGGCGCTGGTGGTCATGAGGATCGGCCGCATGCGGATCCCGGCGGCACGGACGAAGGCCTGGTGCCGATCCAGCCCCGCATCGGCCAGCAGCCGGTTGGCGAAGTCCACCATCAGGATGCCGTGCTTGCTGATGAGGCCGATCAGCGTCACCAGCCCGACCTGGGTGTAGATGTTCAGCGTGCTGGCGCCGAGCGTCACCGGCAGCAGCGCACCGAACACGGTCAGCGGCACCGCGGCCAGGATGATGAACGGGTCGCGCCAGCTCTCGAACTGGGCGGCCAGGAACAGGAAGATCACCACGAGCGCGAACCCGAAGGTCAGCGTCAACGAGGTGCCCTCCTGCACGTACTGCCGGCTCTGGCCCTGGAAATCGTACGAAAAGCCTTCCGGCATCGTTTCGTCGGCGAGCGCGCGCAGGTAGCCGACCACGTCGCCGAGCGACTGGCCGGGCGCGGGCACCCCCTTGAGCGTGGCGGCGTTCAACTGCTGGAACGCGGACAGCGCATTGGGCTTGAGTTCGCGGCTGACGCGGATGACGGTCGAAGCCGGAATCATCGCGCCGCTCGCGCTGCGCAGGTGGTAGCGCCCGAGCCAGGCTTCGTCCAGCCGCAGCGCGCGCGGCGCCTGCGGGATGACCTGGTAGCCCTGCCCCTCGCGCGCGAACAGGTTGACGTAGTCGTTGCCGAGCAGCGTGGAGAAGGTGCGCCCGATCTCCGCCATGCTGATGCCGAGCTGGTTGGCCTTGGCGCGATCGATGCCGATGCGAAGCTGCGGGGTGTCGAAGCGCAGGTCCGAATCCAGGAAGGCAAAGCGCCCGCTCGCCATCGCCTGCCCGCGGATCTGCTCGGTGACGCGGTACAGGTTCTCGTAGCCGGCGGTCGTCTTGAGCGTGAACTGCAGCGGCGGCCCGCCGCGATCGGCCGGTGCATTGCTGAAGGTGTAGCCCAGCGCCTCCAGCCCGGCGATGCCGTCCATCGCCTTCTGCGCCTCGGGCAGGATCTCGAACACGCTGCGTTCGCGTTCGCGCCACTTGCGCACCGCGACGCCGATCCGCGATACCCCGTTCGGCTCGCCCGACAGTGTGAGGAAGGAAGTGCCGGTGGTTTCCGGCACCGCCTTGATGACCGAGAAGATCCGGCCGGCGTGCGCGAGCAGGTAGTCCAGGTTGGCGTCGGGCGGGGCCTTGAACAGGAAGTTGAAGCCGCTGAAGTCCTCGCGCGGGGTGAGCTCGCGCGGCGCGCTCACGAACATCACCACGGTCGTTCCGGTCAGCCCCAGCACCGCCACCAGCACCACCGGGCGCCAGGCCAGCACGCGCCCCAGCCGCGCCTGGTACAGGCGCTGGGCGCGCAGGATCGCCCGGTCGAGCAGGTGTGCAATGCCGCCGTGCTCGGTGGCGTCCTCGGCCTTGAGCAGGCGCGAGGCCAGCATCGGCGACAGCGTCAACGCGACGATGCCGGAGATGACCACCGCCGCCGCCAGGGTATAGGCGAATTCCCGGAACAGCGTGCCGGTCAGCCCGCCGAGGAAGCCGATCGGCGCATACACCGCGGCGAGCGTGAGCGTCATGGCGATCACCGGCGCCGCCAGCTCGCGCGCGCCGCGCAGGGCCGCGGCGCGCGGGGACAGGCCGGCCTCGATGTGGCGGTGGATGTTCTCGACCACGACGATCGCGTCGTCCACCACCAGCCCGATGGCGAGCACCAGCGCCAGCAGTGTGAACAGGTTGATCGAATAGCCCATGAGGTACATGGGGAACATCACCCCGACCAGGCTGAGCGGCAGCACCGCAATCGGGATCAGCATCGCGCGCGCATTGCCCAGGAACAGGAACACCACCACGACCACGATCGCCGCCGCTTGCGCGATCGCAGCGATCACTTCGTCGATCGAGTCGCGGATGTCTTCGCCGAAATTGCGCGAGATGCGGCCCACCAGGTCGCCGGGCAGGCGCTTCTGGATCTCGGGCATGAGCTCGACGATGCGGGCGCTGATGTCCAGGGCGTTGGATCCCGGCGCCGGGAACAGCGTGACGTACACGCCCTGCTCGTCCCAGGCGTAGAAGACCTGGTTGAACTGGCGCTCGGCCAGCTCGACCTCGGCGATGTCGCGCAGGCGGATCAGCCGCTCGCCTTCGGCACGCACGACGATCGCGCCGAAGCCCTCGGGCGAGTCGAGATCGGTGTCCGCATGGACGCCGATCTCGATGTAGTCGCCCTTCATGCTGCCGGCGGCGGCGAGGAAGTTGTTGTCGCGCAGGGCACCGACCACGTCCCCGGCGGTGACCTTCATCGCCGCCATGCGGCGCGGATCGAGCCAGACGCGCATGGCGAAGGTCTCCGAGCCGCCGATCTGGACCTCCCCCACGCCCTCCACCGCCTGCAGCATCGGTTGCACCACGCGCGTGAGCAGATCGGTGATCTGCGGCTGGGACATGGTCTTGCCGTGGAAGTCCAGGAACATGAGCGGCGAATCCTCGCCGCTGGTGCGCATCACGACCGGGTCGCGCACGGCGGCCGGAAACTCGCTGCGTACCTGGGAGACGCGGGTGAGGACGTCGGCCATCGCGCGCGTGCCGTCCGCGTTCAGGCGCAGGTCCACGGTGATGACGCTGCGATCGCGCGTGGAGACCGAGGAAACGAAGTCCACGCCCTCGGTGCTGCTCACGGCGCGCTGCAGCGGCGCGGTCACGAAGCCGCGCACCAGCTCGGCGTCCGCGCCCGGGTAGGCCGTGGTGATGCGGATGGCGGTCTTGGTGAGCCTGGGGTACTGGCGCAACTGCAACTGGATGAAGGCCTGCGCGCCGAGCGCGAGGATGAGCAGGCTCACCACCGTCGCCAGCACCGGCCGGCGGATGAAGATATCGGTGAATCGCGCTCCGGTGCCGCCGGACATGAGCTCAGTGCCGCGGGCGCTCGGCAGGCGCGGCGAGGACGAGCGAATTGTCCACCCGCACCGGCACGCCGTTGCGCAGCTTGAACTGGCCGAGCGAGACCACCTGCTCGCCGGCAGTCACGCCGGAGACGATCTCGACCATGTCCGCGCGCCGCTCGCCGGTGCGTACGATCCGCTGCTCGGCCACCGCGACGCCGTCCGCGCCGGGCTTCACGGCAAACAGCGTGTCGCCCGCCAGGCTGTAGGCGATCGCGGACTGCGGCACGGCGACGACCCGCCGCGGCGCGCCGGCGCGCACGGTGACGTCCGCATACTGGCCCGGCGCAAGCCGGCCGTCCGCGTTGGCGAAGGTCGCCCGGACCAGGAAGGTGCGCGTATCCGGATCGATGGCCGAGTCGATCGCGCTGATCGCGCCCTCGGCGCCTTCGGCGCCGCCGTCCACCGCCGCCTGCACCCGCTGGCCGACTTCGATCCGTCGCAGCGCCTGCTCGGGCAGGGCGAAGTCCGCATGCATCGGCCGGACGTTCTGCAGGCCGACGATCGGCTTGCCCGCCTCGACGTATTCGCCGAGCTGGACCCGGCGCACGCCGGCCCGGCCGGCGAACGGAGCGCGCACGAGGCGTTGATCGATGAGTGCCTGGGTGGTCGCCCGCGCCGCCCGTGCCCGATCCAGGCGGGCGCGCGCCGCATCCAGGGCCGAGCGCGACAGGCTGCCGCGGCGGGCAAGATCGCTGGCACGCTCGAACTCGACGCCGGCATTGGCAAGTTCGGCCTCGGCCTCGCGCAACTGCGCCTGCAGGACCCGGTCGTCGAGCTGCACCAGCGGCGCGCCGGCAGGCAGTTCCTGGCCGGACTCGAAGTGGATGGCGGTCACGACGCCGTCGACCTCGGGGGCAATCGCCGTGCCGCGCTCGGCGGCCAGGGTCGCCACCGCGGACAGCTCGGGCTGCCAGGACAGCGCCTGCGCAACCGCGGTGGAGATCGTCACCGGTGCGCGCCTGGCCGCGGCGAGGCGTTCGGCCGCGCGCGCCGGCGCGTACTGGAACTGGTACCACGCGAACGCGGCCACCAGCGCCGCCATCGCCAGGGCGGCGGCCACGGTCCAGGCAATCATGCCGCGCGAATGCGCGCGCGGCGTTCCGGGCGCATCCGCATCCACGGTCGACCCCTTCGTTCCCAGGCAGGACGGGTGTGTCCGCGGCGGTGCTCGCGCCGCTCGCGGGCCGGGCTCCGCGAGCGCGTTGCGCGCGAAGCAGCGTCCGGATTATACGTCAGCGAATGCGCGACGAAGCGCGGCGGCCGAGGTCGAAAGCGGTTATGTTGCGCGCGACGGCGCCGCCACGCGCTGCATGCGCGGGCCCGGCTTGTGCATGGGTTCATGAACCATCGTCGCGCCGGACGGTCGGACGATGCATGCGCCGCCCGCACTGCCCCATGCGCAGCCAGGAGACGAACGTGTCGAACCCGCAGCCTCACGATATTGCAGCTTCGCAAATCACTCCGGAATCCGTGTACCTCGACCGGCGCGGTTTCATCCGTGCCGCCGGTGCGACCGCGCTGGCCGCCGGCGCGCCGATCGCCGCGCGCGCCGGCGACGCGCCCGCGGCGCCGGGCAGGCCGTACGGCCTGCAGCCGGACGACACGCCCACCCCGTGGGAGGACGTCACCGGATACAACAACTTCTACGAGTTCGGAACCGACAAGTCCGATCCCGCCCGCAACGCGCGCCAGTTCAAGGTCCGGCCTTGGACGCTCGACATCGACGGCCTGGTCGCACGGCCCGCCCGCTACCAGCTCGAGGATTTTCTCAAGCCGGCGCGCATCGAGGATCGGATCTACCGTCACCGCTGCGTCGAGGCCTGGTCGATGGTGGTACCGTGGCGCGGCATCGCCCTGGCCGACGTGCTGCGGCGCGCACAGCCCGCGCCCGGGGCGAAATACGTCGAGTTCACCACGCTGCACGCGCCGGATCGGATGCCGGGGCAGAAGACCACGGTGCTGCAATGGCCGTACGTGGAAGGCCTGCGCCTGGACGAGGCGATGCATCCGCTGACGCTGCTCGTCACCGGCGTCTACGGTCGCGATCTGCCGCCGCAGAACGGCGCACCGCTGCGGCTGGTGGTGCCGTGGAAGTACGGCTTCAAGGGCGGCAAGTCGATCGTGCGGATCCGCCTGACCGGCACTCAGCCGCGCACCGCGTGGAACGTGGCCGCGCCGGACGAGTACGGTTTCTACGCCAACGTCAACCCGGCGGTCGATCACCCGCGCTGGAGCCAGGCCAGGGAGCGGCGCATCGGCGAGTTCCTCAAGCGCCCGACGCTGCCCTTCAACGGCTATGCGGAGCAGGTGGCCGGGCTGTATGCGGGCATGGATCTGCGCCGGTATTTCTGACCGTGCCGGCGCCGCACCCGGGGCCGGCCGGCCTGCCGGAGCCGAAGTGGTTCGGCGCGGCGCTGATCGGACTGTGCTGCCTGCCCGGGCTGACGGCACTCGCGGGCGTGGGCGCGGATCTGATCCTGCACACGCGCTTCTTCGGCTCCAATCCGATCAAGGCCTGCGAGCACTTCCTGGGCGAATGGACCCTGCGCCTGCTGGCGGCCACCCTGGCGGTGACGCCGCTGCGCCGGCTCACCGGCTGGCACTGGCTGGTGCGCCACCGCCGTACGCTCGGGCTGGCCGCGTTCGCCTGCCTGATGCTGCACTGGCTGGTCTATGTGATCCTGGACGTGCAACTGGACATCGACGAACTGCTGCGCGACCTCGCCAAGCGGCCGTACATCATGATCGGCATGGCCGGCCTGCTGCTCATGATCCCGCTCGCGGCCACCTCCACGCGCGCCATGGTGCGGCGCCTGGGCGGGCGTACCTGGGCACGCCTGCACCGGCTGGTGTACCTCGTGCCGCCGCTCGGGGTGGCGCATTTCTGGATGGCGGTGAAGAAGGACGTCACCGAGCCCGCGCTGTACGCCGCCGTGTTCGCCCTGCTGCTCGGCGCGCGCGTGGTGCACGCGCGGCGCCGGGCGCGCGTGTCCGCACCGACGGCCGCCGGCCCGGGTTCCAGGCTGCACGGTTGAAGCGTCGCACTCTGCACGCCCGGCGGCGCAAGCGCCTATAATTCCGGGCACGCCAGCGGGCGCCTGCGTGGCCCGGCCGCCCAGTGCGGCCTGCGGTCGCCGGGGCCTGGGTCCAGAGCGCATCGCGGCGGCCGATGCGGAGTGCCCCATGTCCGAGCACGATTTCGCACCGGATGCGTCCGGCAGCGTCGATGCAGCCGAATTGCGCGTGCTGCGCGCGATCGTGGCGGGCACCGCGCAGGCGCGTGGAGACGGCTTCTTCCGCGATCTGGTCAGGAACCTCAGCATCGCCACCGGCGTCCCGAACGCCTTCGTGGCCGAGTTCGCAGGCGGCAACACGCGGGTGCGCTCGCTCGCGTTCTGGTCCGATGGCGAGTTTCTCCCGACCCAGGAATGGGATCTGGCAGGTACGCCCTGCGAGGTGGTGCTGGACGGCAGCGTCTGTCATTACCCCCGCGGCGTCGAGGCGCTGTTCCCGAACGAGCCTGGCGTGGAGAGCTACCTGGGCGCGCCGCTGCGCGACGACGACGGACGGGTGCTCGGGCACCTGGCGGTGTTCGATACGCGCGAGATGCCGGCGCAGACCCGCTTGAGCTTCACCTTCGAGATCTTCGCCGCCCGCGCCGCCACCGAACTGAACCGCCTGCGGATGCTCGAACAACTGCGCCTGAACGAGGCGCGTTATCGGGATCTGTTCGACGAGGCGCCGATCGCCTACGTCCACGAGGACATGCAGTCGCGCTTCATCAGCGCCAACAGGACCGCACTGAGTATCCTGGGCGTACGGCCCGAGGAGGTGCGGGGCATGGTCGGCATGTCGCTGGTCCCCGATACGCCGCAGGCGCAGAAGCGCGTCCAGGACGCATTCGCCTCCGTCAACCGCGGCACCGACACCAGCGGCGTGGTGCTCGAACTGCGGCGCAAGGACGACGGGCGGCCGCTGTGGATCCAGTGGTGGTCGCGGCCGGATCCCAGCGGCACCTCCACCCGCACCATGTTCCTGGACATCACCGACAAGGTGCTGATGGAGCAGGAGCAGGCGCGCCTGCAGGCGCAGAACCTGTATCTGCGCGAGGAGTTGAAGGCGGTCCACAACTTCGAGGAGATCGTCGGCCGCAGCCCGGCGCTTGGCGCGGTGCTCGACGCCGTGCGCCGCGTCGCGCCGACCGACGCCACCGTGCTGATCCGCGGCGAGACCGGCACCGGCAAGGAACTGATCGCGCGCGCGATCCATTCCGCGAGCAGCCGGCGCGATCGGCCGCTCATCAAGGTCAATTGCGCCGCGCTGCCGACCGGCCTGGTCGAAAGCGAGCTGTTCGGGCACGAGAAGGGCGCGTTCACCGGCGCCATCAACAAGCGCCTGGGGCGCTTCGAACTCGCCGACGGCGGGACGATCTTCCTGGACGAGATCGGCGAGATGCCGCTGGACGTGCAGGCCAAGCTGCTGCGCGTACTGCAGGAGCGCGAGTTCGACCGCATCGGCGGCAAGAATCCGATCAAGGTCGACGTGCGCGTGATTGCCGCGAGCAACCGCGATCTGCTGCAGGCGGTCGCCGAGAAGACCTTCCGCGAGGACCTGTACTACCGCCTGAACGTGTTTCCGGTGACCACGCCCCCGCTGCGCGAGCGCACCGGCGACATCGCCCTGCTCGCGCGGTTCCTGGTCGGCCGGTTCGCCCCGCGCATCGGCAAGCGCATCGAGCGGATCGACGAAACCGCGCTGCAGCGCCTGGCGTCCTACCGCTGGCCGGGCAATGTGCGGGAGCTGGAGAACGTGATCGAGCGCGCCGTCATCCTGTCGGACGGGCCGGTGCTGGTCATCGACGCCGACATGCTGCCCGGCGCAGAAGCCGTGGCGCCCGCGGCCGCGCCGGTCGCGGCGCCCGCGCACGCGGCCGGGCCCGGCGCCGATGCCAGCCTGGACGAGGTCGCGCGCCAGCACATCGTCTCCGTGCTGGAGCAGACCCGCTGGGTGATCGAGGGCCCGAACGGCGCCGCGAAGATCCTCGACATGCATGCGAGCACCCTGCGCTACCGCATGAAGAAGCTCGGGATTTCCGCGGATCGCCGCCAAATACGGTAGCCGCCACCGAAGGCTGCGGGCCGTCCTACCGTCATCGCGAGCCCGAACCGGACCTGGGCCCGGCCGATTGCGGCCATGAACCGCCCCTTCGTCGTCGCGAGCGCAGCGAAGCGACCCACGCGGCCTCGACGCCGCCGGCAGCGCGTGGATTGCTTCGTCGCTACACTCCTCGCAATGACGGGCGCGGTTCATGGATAGGCCGCGCAGCGGCCGCAGCAATCCATGCGGCCTGGACCGATTCGGCGCCGCATGGGTCGCTTCGCTGCGCTCGCGACGACGGAGGGGCGGCGTAGCGAAGCGACTCAATCAGCCTTGATGCCAGCGGCCGCGCGTGGATTGCTTCGTCGCTTCGCTCCTCGCAATGACGGTGTGTGCGGCTTGGAACGGCACTTGCGAAGCAGTGCCTGGTCCGGAGTGCGGACGGGATCTGGGGCCGGGTCATGTTGCGGATCAGCGTCGACAGGAACATGCCCGGCTTGCGCCGGCTGGTGCTGGAGGGACGCCTGGTCGGCCCCTGGGTGCGGGAGTTGTCCGTGAGCGTGGATGGCGCCGATCCGGCGCGCGCGCCGGATCGGCTGGATCTCCAGGGTGTCCATTTCGTCGACGGCGAGGGGCTGGCGCTGCTACGCGCGCTGCGCGCACGCGGCATCGGCCTGGAAAACCCCTCGCCGTTCGTCAGGGATCTGCTGGACGGCGAGGGTTGAGCCGGCCTGGAACTCAGGTGACGTTCGGACGCACCATGCCGTCGCCGAAGGGCTCGTCGCGGCGCTTGAGCGCCTCCTTCAGGCCGTGCGCCGCGACGTCGGCACGGAACTGTGTGCGCCGCGGCCCCTGCACCAGGTGCGCGCGGGCATCCAGTTCCAGCACCATCCGCTGCAGCGTGCGTGCGCCCATCAGCTCCAGGCCCACGTTCACCGCGCGCTTGTGGCAGGCAAGCATGTCGGCGTCGACATAGGTGCAGCGCCTGGCCAGCGCCATGACCTCCTCTTCCAGGCGCTCGGCGGGCACCGCATCGAGCACCAGCCCCAGGCGCGCGGCATCCGCGCCGGAGAGCGCGTCGCCCGTGAACAGCATGCGCTTGGCCCACTGCGGGCCCATGAGGTAGAGCCAGAACTGGGTCGGCGGCGTGCCGTTGGCGCGGGTGGCCGGAAAGCCGATGCGGGCGTTGTCCGCGGCGACGACGATGTCGCACAGGAACGCGAGATCGGTGCCGCCGGCCAGGCAGTTGCCGTGGACCTTGGCGATCACCGGCTTGTGCAGGTCGAAGATCTTGATGCGCCGCTCGAGCGTGCGCTCCATCGCCCAGGTGTCGTCGTCGAAGGTCTTGTTGGAGGTGCGGTAGAGCGCCGGATCGAACGGTGGCTGCTCGCCCGAGGCACCGCCGTAGGTGCCCATGAGGTCGTAGCCGGAGCAGAAGTCCTTGCCGGCGCCGTCGAGCACGGTGACGGTCACGTCCTGGCGATCGTCCGCTTCCAGCAGTGCCAGCTCCAGTTCCTTGAGCATGGTGTCGCTGAGCGCGTTGCGCTTCTCGGGGCGGTTGAGCGTGATGCGGGCGATGCGATCGGCGACCGAGAACTTGATCGTCTCGGTGGACTGGAGCCACTTGTACATGGGAACCCTCCGGGTGTCTGGGCGTGTGGACGAAGACGTGTGGGGCTGCCGCGCGATGCGGCCGCCGGAGTATAAACCGGCGTGCTACTCGACGATGCCGCGGCCGCGCACCACGGCGCGTGCCGCGGCGTCCAGGCCGAGCAGGTCGCCGAGCACGTCGTCGGTATGCTGGCCGCGCATCGGCGGCGGATGGCGGTAGCGAACCGGGGACTCCGAGAACCGCATCGGATTGGCGGCGGTGCGCACGCGGCCGTTGATCGGATGGGGCTGCTCGATGACCAGCCCACGGCCCAGGACCTGTTCGTCCCGTTCCAGATCGGGCATGCGGTTGATCGGGCCGCAGGACACCTTGGCGGCGTTGAAGCGCTCGACCCACTGGGCCTTCGTGCCGCCCTTCAACGCCTCGTTGATGAGGCTGCAGATCAGGCGCCGGTTGGCGACCCGCCCCGGGTTCTTCGCGAAGCGCGGATCGTCGATCCACTCCGGGTGGCCGACCACGTTGGCCACGCGCGCGAACTCGCGATCGTTGAAGGTGGCGATGAGGATGTGGCCGTCGTCGACGTCGAAGACACCGTACGGCACCGCGCTGGGGTGATCGTTGCCGGTGGGGCCGATGTCCACCCGGCTGTTGAACCACGCGGCGTGGTGATTGAGCATCGTGGCGAGCTGGGAGTCGAACAGGGCCACGTCGATCGCCTGGCCCTGCCCGGTTTCGTGGCGCCGGTTCAGCGCCGCGAGCACCGCCATCGCCAGGAACATGCCGGCGACGATGTCGGCAATCGCCACGCCCACGCGCATCGGCCCGGCGCCCGGATCGCCCGGGTGATGCCCGGTGACGTTCATCAGGCCGGCCATGGCCTGCACGAGGTAGTCGTAGCCGGAGCGGTCGCTGTAGGGGCCGGTCTGGCCGAAGCCGGTCAGCGAACAATAGATGAGGCGCGGGTTGATCTTCTTCAGATCCTCGTAGCCCAGGCCGTAGGCGGCAAGCGTGCCGGTGCGGTAGTTCTCCAGCAGCACGTCCGACTGCGCGGCCAGCCGGCGGATCAGGTCGGCCCCGGCGGGATCGGCGAAATTGATCGTGACCGAGCGCTTGTTGCGGTTCACGGCCTGGAAATAGGTCGATTCGGCGCTCTGCCGGCCGTCGGCGTCGAGCATCCACGGCGGGCCGACGTGGCGCGAGTCGTCGCCGTCCACGGGGCGCTCGATCTTGACCACGTCCGCGCCGAGATCGCCGAGCATCTGCCCGGCGAACGGCCCGGCCACCACGCGGGTCATGTCCAATACGCGAATGCCGGCGATCGGCCCGAAGTTTTCCGTCACGCGCCCGTCTCCCGCCGTCATCTTCACATCGTGATCGTGTAGCCGCCGTTGACCGAGATCACCTGGCCGGTGATGTAGCTCGCGCCGGGGCCGAGCAGGAAGCACACGGGCACGGAGACTTCCTCGGGGCTCGAAAAGCGCTGCAGCGCGATCTGCTGCATGTAGGTGTCGCGGAACTTGTCCGAGCGGATGGTCTCCGTCATGGCGGTCTCGACCATGCCGAAGCACACGGCGTTGGTGCAGATCCCGTACCGGCCCCACTCGCGCGCCGCCGACATGGTCAGGCCGAAGATGCCCGACTTGGCGGCGGCATAGTTGATCTGCCCGACCGAGCCGCGCCGCCCGGCATCGGAGGAGATGTTGACGATCGCCCCCGGCGCCTTGTCGCCGGCCTTGGCGCGCTCGATCATGTGCCGGCCGACCGCCTGCAGGAAGTAGAACGAGCCGTTCAGGTGCACGTCGACCACGTCGGCCCAGAACTTCTGCGACATCTTGTCGATCATCGCCGGGCGGATGATGCCGGCGTTGTTGACCAGGCCGTGCACGGCGCCGTACTGCGCCACCGCGCGATCCACCGCCTGGGCCGCAAGGGCCGGATCGGCGACGCTGCCGGCGACCGTCGTGACCCTGGCGCCGTGCGGCGCGGCGGTTTCCGCCAGGCCCTCGGCGTTCATGTCGATCGCGACCACGTTCGCACCCAGGCCGACGGCGGTGTGGGTGATGGCGCGGCCAATTCCCTGGGCCGCGCCGGTGACGATCACGGTGCGGCCTTCCAGCGACATCGGGTTGAGCATGATTCCTCCTGCTGCGATGCTATGGATGAACGACGGGCGACTGGTGCCCCTGCCCGGTGTCGGGCTCGAAGACGACGAAATGCAGGCCCTCGCCCGAGTCGATGCGCGCGCGCACCGGCATGCCGATGCGGACCGCGTCGGGCGCGATGCCTTCCACGCGGCTCATCATCCGAGGCCCCTCGGCAAGCTCGACGAGGCAGACGTTGTAGGGCGCCTGCGGTGGCTTGGGACGCACGACCGTCGTGGAGTACACCGTGCCGCGCCCGCTTGCCTGTACCCACTCCAGGTCGCGCGCGCCGGTGCCCGGCTCGGCCACCCTGGGGTAGAAGACGTGGCGGCCGCTGGAACGGCTGCGCTGGATCATGAACCGGCCCGCTGCGAGATGGGCCTGGTAGTCCTGGTCCGGATGAATCTGCTCCATGGGGATCACCTCGCAAAGTTGGCGCTCGGGCGCGCATCTGCCGGGTTCATGTGCGCGCGGCCAGGGCGCCGCGTGCGCGCCGCAGGCGCGCCGGTGCGTGCATGGGCACTTCGGCGGGGGCGGCGTCGGCGCTGCGGCCGCGCAGGTACCTGCGGATCTGCGCCTTCATGGTGCGGACGATGGCGCGCTCGTCGCGTTCCAGGCGCTCGACGATCCCGGCGACCGCGACCGCCAGCCTTGCCCCGCCCGTGACCGGCAGCGGCATGGCGATCACGCCGCCCCCGGGCGTGACCATGCCACGCGAGTAGGCGTAGCCGCTGGCGCGCACGCCCTGCACCTGCGCGAGCACCTGCGCGAGCGTGATCCGCCGCAGCACCGATCCGCGCGGCAGGCGGGCGTGCGTGCGGGCGTAGATCGATTCGATGGCGGCGTCGTCCAGCGTGGACAGGATCGCCCAGCCCGTGCCGGACATGCACAACGGCCGGCGCGTACCGGGGGAGATGTAGAACTGGATCTCGTGCCGGCTCTGGCGCACGTGCACGTACTGCGCGTTCACGCCGTTGCACACCGCCAGCAGCACCGTCTCGCCGGTGGCGTCGGCAATCGCATCCACGAGCGCGGTGGCGCCGGCGCCGTCGAACATGGACTCGTAGATCCATTCGCCCAGCAGCGCCACGCGCACGGTGGGGAAATAGGCGCGTGCGGATTCGTCGTGGCTCAGGTAGCCGAGAGTCGACAGGCTCTTGAGCAGCACCGCGGTGCTCGACAGCGGATAGCCGAAATGCTCGGCGATTTCGCGTACGCCGAGCGCGCGGCGCCGGGCGCGAAACAGTTCCAGGACCTCGAACACGCGCCCCGCGGACTTGATGACGGAATCCGGCATGCCCGAAATCCTACACATATGTGTTTTCAAAAGATACGAGTGTATGCTGGACCGCCCGGAACAGGAGCCCCCATCGTGGCCACGCCCAGCACGCGCACCCTGGAACAGTTTCCCCGCGGCCGCACGGCGGTCAGCGGCTGCGGCACCTTCGGCCTGGGCGAGGCGCCGGGCAACAAGCCCCTGGATCTGGCGACGCAGGCTGCCCTGCTCGCCCTGGACGACGCCGGCCTGGCGCTGCCCGACGTCGACGCCGTGTTCGTCTGCCTGCCGGACGACGCACTGGCGGGGTTGTCCGCCGCGGAATACCTGGGCATCCGCCCGCGCTTCACCGATTGCAACCGCAGCGGCGGCTCGGCGTTCCTGTCGCACGCGATCACCGCCGCGCTGATGCTGGACGCAGGCTACTGCGACACGGCGCTCATCATGTACGGCAGCAACCAACGCACCGGTGCCGGCGGGCTGGTGACGCTGCGGGCGCCGTCCCAGTACGAGAAGCCCTACCGGCCGATCAATCCGGCCTCCTCCTACGCACTCGCCGCCGCCCGGCACATGCATCAGTACGGCACCACCCGCGAGCAGCTCGCGGCCGTGGCCGTGGCCGCCCGGCAGTGGGCGAACCTGAATCCCGAGGCCTTCATGCGCGGTCCGCTGACCGTCGAGGACTGCCTGGGCGCGCGCATGGTCTCCGATCCGCTTTCGGCGCGCGACTGCTGCCTCATCACCGACGGTGGCGCCGCGATCGTGATGACCCGCGCCGACCGCGCCGCGGCGCTGAAGTCCGAGCCGGTCTACGTGCTGGGCGCGGCCGCCGCGACCTGGCACTCCAGCATCGACCAGATGCCGGATCTCACCGTCACCGCCACCGCCGAATCCAGCCGCCGCGCATTCCAGATCGCCGGCATCGGTACCGCGGACGTGGACCTGGTCAATCTCTACGACGCCTTCACCATCAATACGATCCTGTTCCTGGAGGACATGGGGTTCTGCCCCAAGGGCGAAGGCGGCCGGTTCGTGTCCGACGGCACCATCGCCCCGGGCGGCGGGTTGCCGGTGAACACCAACGGCGGTGGCCTGTCCTGCTGTCATCCGGGCATGTACGGCCTGTACACCATCATCGAGTCCTGCCGCCAGCTCCGCCGCGTCGCCGGCGCGCGCCAGCTCGACAAAGCCGAGATCGCCGTCGCCCACGGCAACGGCGGCACCCTGTCCAGCCAGGCGACGATGGTCCTGGGTACCCGCGCCACCCTCTGACACTTATCCCCGTGCCTGGCACCGGAAAAATTCCGGTGCCAGGCACGGGGATAAGTTCAGAAGAGGCTGTGGGTGTAGCCGCCGTCGACGCGCATGGTGATGCCGGTGACGTAGCTGGCGCGCTCGGAGCACAGGAAGGCGACGACCGCGCCCATTTCCTCGGGCTGCCCCCAGCGGCCCAGTGCGGTCATGCCGATCATCGCCTCGCCGCTCTGCGCATCGCCCTGTTCCATGTAGGCCCTGGAGACTTCGGTCAGGAACGGGCCGGTGGCGATGGTGTTGGCGGTGATCCCATACGCGCCGTACTCGTGTGCCAGGGTCTTCATCACCCCGTTCACGGCCACGCGGGTGTTCTGCAGGTACATGAGATCGTGCAGGTGCGGCGTCTTCATGCCCACCGAGCCGATGTCGACGATGCGTCCCCAGCGCCGGGCCTTCATCGCCGGGAGCACCTGCCGGGTGAGCATGACCAGCGACATGACCCATTGCTCGTAGGCATCGCGGAATTCGGCGTCCGGCGTCGCCTCGAATCCGCGCGCGATACTGCGCGGGCCGGGTGGATTCATGACCAGGATGTCCGGGTCGCCGAACAGGCGGCGCGCCTCGTCCGCCATGCGCGCGCAATCACCGGCGATGCCCATGTCCGCGGCGATACCCGCCACGGGCAGCCCCTCCCCCGTCAGTTCGCCGACGGCCCGGTCGACCTTGTCCTGGTGGCGGCTGGTGAGGACCACGCGCGCACCCTCGCGCGCCAGTTCACGGGCGATCGCAAACCCGCAACCACTCGCGCCTCCAGCCACCAGCGCCACCCGCGCCGACAATCCGAGATCCATGTGCACCTCCGAGGCAAGGACGTACGACGGCGTGGCCGCCGATGAGCAACCTGATCACCGCCGGCGGGCGTACCCTGCGTGCATACCCACCGGCTGGAGGCCGTCCATCCGTGAACCGCGCCCGGTCATTGCGAGGCCGAACCGGGCCCGGGTCCGGCCGATTGCGGCCATGAACCGCCTCTTCGTCGTCGCGAGCGCACGCGAAGCGACCCACGCGGCCTCGATGCCGCCGGCTGCGCGTGGAGATATTAGCGAGGGGATGCCGAAAAAGAAAAACCCCGTGGGGCGCGCGGCCCCACGGGGTCGAAACGCAGGAACTTCGGCGTCTCAGTACTCGTAGGAGACGTTGAAGCCGAAGGTGCGCGGATCGCCGTACACCGTCGAGGTCGGCGGGCCGACCAGCCCCGTCGCGCCATTCGGCACGCCGAAGCCGTACTCGGACCACTCCTGGTCGGTGAGGTTGCGGATGTAGAACGCCGCCTTCACCCGGCCCTTCTCCGGCCCGAACACCGGAATGTCGGACAGCGTCAGGCGCAGGTTGATCAGCGAGTTCTTCCAGCCGCCGTGGTTGTTCTGGCGGTTGTTGGTGACGCGCGAGATCAGGTTCGAGGCATCGTTGAAGTTGTAGGTGCTCGATCCGGTGGTGTCCATGTGGAAATCGAGCTTGCCGAACGCCATCTCCGGGAACACGTAGTCGAGCTGCGCGGTCCAGCGGTGCGCAGGGGCCTGCGCAATGATGGTGAACGGCAGGACGTTGAAGCCCGGGTCGACATCCGGACGCGGGATCTCGTCGTCCAGCCAGGTGTAGCCGAGCATGGCGGTCAGGCCGTCGATCGGGCTCACCGTCGCTTCGATCTCGAAGCCCTTGACCGTAATCGTCTCCGGGTAGTTGAAGAAGTAGGTGTTGGAAATCTGGCCCGGCTTCTGGATCGAGATCTGGTGGTCGTCGTACTCGCTGTAGAACAGGGCGGCGTTGATGCGGGCACGGTCCTCCCAGAAGTCGGTCTTGATGCCGACTTCCCAGGTCTCCACCTGCTCGGCCTCGAAGGTATGGAAGCCGTTGTCCGGCTGGCCGAGGATGGTCACCGGCACGCCGCCGGCGAACAGCGTCGATTCACGCACGCTGGC
The DNA here is from genome assembly GCA_050183625.1 of Gammaproteobacteria bacterium. GTDB lineage: Bacteria > Pseudomonadota > Gammaproteobacteria > JADZEE01 > JADZEE01 > JBFXBD01. The sequence continues at coordinate 2,092 of JBFXBD010000071.1, read as the reverse complement.
ACCGCCGTTGCGGTAGGCACGGCCGTAGCGGACGTAGGTCGAGGTGTCGTCGGTCCAGTCGTAGGCGACGCTCGCCGCCGGGTCGACGCGGTCGATCGGCAGATCCAACTCCAGGTTCACCACCCGGCCGTTCTCGGTGAGCTTGATCAGCTTCTTGCGGTCGTGGCTGTAGCGCAGGCCCATGGTGACCTTGAGCTTGTCGTCCAGCACCGGCGGCGTCCAGGTGGCCTGGCCGTAGACGCCGACCGAGTCGGTGCTGACTTCGGAGGTGGCGGCGATGGTCTGGCCGGAACCGCGCGGGCTGAAGGCGCCGCCCGGACCGAACAGCGCGTTGCCCTGGCCGGGTCCGAACACTGCGTTGATGATCGGGATGAGCGCGTTCTGCACCGCCGGCGTGTACGGGATGGGCCCGCTGCCGAAGCCGGCCAGCCCGGGCGCAAAGGCGCCGCCGGCCAGGCCGCGCAGCGCGTCGACATTGACGATACCGTACGGCGTGAAGGTCGTCAGCGACACCTCCTCGTTGAAGTACATCGCGCCCAGGGTGTAGTCCAGGCGATCGCGCTTGCCGATGATCTGGAACTCCTGGCTCCACTGGCTCTGGCTCTGCGCCGTGGTGTTCTGCGGGTCGCCGATCGAGAGCACGCCGAGGTTGATGGTCACCACCTGGCCGATCGGCGAATATGCCGTGTCCTTCATGTTGCGGAAGGCGGTGATCGACTTCAGAGTAAGCTCGTCGTTCAGATCGAACTGCACGTTCAGGGTGTGGCCGTCGACCTTGGTGTGGTTCGGCGGGATGGCCAGCGGCACGTCCGAATCCAGCACCCGGCCCTGCGCCTGCGGTACCCAGCTCAGCGGGCTGTTGCAGGGGACGAAGTTGCCGCCCGGTGCCGGGCAGTTGGACAGGGTGTTCATCGTCTGGACGTAGAGCGTGTCCATCCGGTCATAGGTGTAGTTGAAGTCCCACTGCTCGTTCGGCTGCCAGCGCAGCGCCAGGCGCCCGCCGTTGCGGTCGAACCAGCCGAACTGGTCCTCGCGGTACCAGTCCTCGTCGATGCCGGCGGCGCGGATCTTGGCCAGTGCATTGGCGGTGAGATCGGTCCAGCCGCCGCGCTCGCTGTGTATGAAGTCGATGCGGCCGCTGAAGCCGTTCCACTCAGGCAGGTCGATCGAGGTCTTGCTGCGGATCTTGTCGTAGCTGCCGTAGTCGAACGAGGTCTTGAAATGGAACTCGCCGCTCGGCTTGACCGTGGTGACGCTGACCGCGCCGCCCATGGCGTTGCGGCCGAACAGCGTGCCCTGCGGGCCGCGCAGCACTTCGATGCGCTCGATGTCGCCGAGCTCGGCGCCCGAACCCGCGGCGCGGGCCAGGTACACGCCGTCGAGGTAGATCGGCACCGCGCGGTCCAGGGTGGACTGCACCGGATCGGTCTCGCCGATGCCGCGGATGGAGATCTGCAGGTCGTCCGGACGGCCGGAGAACGGCTGCACGTTCAGCGACGGCACCGCGCCGTAGCGCAGATCCGAAACGCTGGCCAGGCTCATTTTTTCCAGGCCTTCGCTGGTCAGCGCGCTGACCGCGACCGGCACTTCCTGGATGCTTTCCTCGCGCCGCTGCGCGGTCACGACCACTTCCTCGAGCGCGGCGCTTGCCGGCATCGGCGTGGCGCCGGCCACGAGTGCCGAGCTCGCGATCGCCATGCGGATCGCGGCGCGCAGGCGCAATCGCCCCCGCTGCTGCTGGATATCGTCCATCGACATACTCTGATCCCCCAGATGTGTTGTGTTCAGGTGCGCTCAGATGATTCGACGCGCGTTGAACGGCAGTTCAAATGAGCATTGCCGTCCATAGCGAAACTCATGCCTGAACGGGCGGGCGGCAGTGTACTATTCAGGACTCATGCGCGCAATCCGCAACTTTTCGCGCCAACACATTGATATGTGTACACATCGATGCGGCTTGCAGCCACTCATAGGTAGGATCTTATAACGCTCTGATCCGTGAACCTTTTCGTTCGCCATCGATCAGATCCCGCAGTGCCGCGTTCGGCGGCGTAGTGCGGGAGATCTGCGGTGGCGAGGATCGATGCATCGA
>JBFXBD010000070.1:0-32418 GCA_050183625.1 Gammaproteobacteria bacterium | reverse complement strand
GCATCGCCTGGAAGAACCACGTCAACGGCGCCAAGAACCCCAAGGCGCAGTTCCAGAAGGAAGTGCCGCTGGAGACCATCAAGGCCTCGCCCAAGGTCGCTGGCATGCTCGGCGTGTTCGACTGCTCGGGCGTCTCCGACGGCGCCGCCGCGGCGGTGATCTGCCGCGCCGAGGACGCGCACAAGTACACCGACAAGCCGATCTTCATCAAGGGCCTGGGTTTTGCCGCCGGCCCGGCCGAGGGCTTCTTCAGCTCGGCGTACGACTTCACCACCTTCCCGGAAGTGGTGGCCAGCTCGCAGGATGCCTACCGCCAGGCCGGCATCACCAACCCGCGCGACGAGATCAGCATGGCCGAGGTGCACGACTGCTTCACCCCGACCGAGCTGGTGCTGATGGAGGACATGGGCTTCTCCCCGCGCGGCCAGGCCTGGAAGGACGTGCTCGAAGGCCGCTTCGACGGCAACGGCGCCCAGCCGATCAACCCGGATGGCGGCCTGAAGAGCTTCGGCCACCCGATCGGGGCCAGTGGCCTGCGCATGATGTACGAGATGTGGCTGCAACTGCGCGGCGAGGCCGGCAAGCGCCAGATCAAGAACCCCAGGCTCGGCATCACCCACAACCTGGGCGGCGCCCCCGGGCGCTGCGTCAGCTTCGTCTCGGTCGTCGGTCTGTAAGGAGATATCGCATGGCAAGCAAGGGCATCAAGGATCGCGTCGCAATCGTCGGCATGGGTTGCACGCAGTTCGCGGAGCACTTCGACCGCGGAGTCGACGATCTCATCGTCGAAGCGGCCAGGGAAGCCTACAAGTCCGCCGGCATCGCCCCGGAGCAGGTCGACGCCTACTGGTTCGGCACGCTCGGCTCGGGCACCTCGGGGCTGGTGCTGTCCGAGGCGCTGAAGATCAAGTACAAGCCGGTCACGCGCGTGGAGAACATGTGCGCCAGCGGCAGCGAGTCGATTCGCCAGGCCGCCTACGCGGTGGCCAGCGGCGCCTACGACCTGGTGATGGCGTTCGGCGCCGAGAAGCTCAAGGACTCGGGCTACTCCGGCCTGGTACGCCGCAACCCGCCGGACGACGGCACGGAGTCCACCATGACCGCGCCGGCGAACTTCTCGCTGCTGGCGCCCGCGTACTGCAAGAAGTACGGCGTGGACGAGGCGCAGATGAAGGACGTGCTCACCCGCATCGCCTGGAAGAACCACGTCAACGGCGCCAAGAACCCCAAGGCGCAGTTCCAGAAGGAAGTGCCGCTGGAGACCATCAGGAACTCGCCCAAGGTCGCCGGCATGCTCGGGGTGTTCGATTGCTCGGGCGTTTCCGACGGCGCCGCGGCGGCGGTGATCTGCCGCGCCGAGGACGCGCACAAGTACACCGACAAGCCGATCTTCATCAAGGGCCTGGGCTTTGCCGCCGGCCCGGCCGAGGGCTTCTTCAGCTCGGCCTACGACTTCACCTCCTTCAACGAGGTGGTCGCCAGTGCTCAGGACGCCTACCGCCAGGCCGGCGTCACCAACCCGCGCGACGAGATCAGCATGGCCGAGGTGCACGACTGCTTCACCCCGACCGAATTGGTGCTGATGGAGGACATGGGCTTCTCCCCGCGCGGCCAGGCCTGGAAGGACGTGCTCGAAGGCCGCTTCGACGGCAACGGCGCCCAGCCGATCAACCCGGACGGCGGCCTGAAGAGCTTCGGCCACCCGATCGGGGCCAGTGGCCTGCGCATGATGTACGAGATGTGGCTGCAACTGCGCGGCGAGGCCGGCAAGCGCCAGATCAAGAACCCCAGGCTCGGCGTCACCCACAACCTCGGCGGCGCCCCCGGGCGCTGCGTGAGCTTCGTCTCGGTCGTCGGCCTGTAGCCGGCGCGCGGCCGCCGGCCGCGCGTTCCCCCCTCGCACCGCCGGTTGCGCCGCACCCGGCGGTTTTTTTTGCTTCGCGAAGCAGGAAATCTCGGATCCCAAAATCAGGATATTCCTGATGGCGAATCTCCATTTCCCGGGCAACATGCTGAATAGCTTGATTTGAGGTTCCGGATCTTCCGCCCGGCTCGAGGGCACGTCCGCACGGGGGGGTGCGAATGGCAAAAACCCGCCGACGTCTACGACGGCTGGCACCCGGCGGTCGGCCGGACCCAACCGGCGACCGAACCGACGCCGCGGCTCACGCACCTGCCGCCGCGCCGCCAGATCCATTTTCGACCCCGGAACCCGACGCCCCTGCCTCCCCAGCCCCCGGTACGATCCCGCAGCGGGACTCCGATCCGCAGACCGCTCCATCGCCATTGACCGTGGTCGGCATCGGCGCCTCGGCCGGCGGCCTGGAGGCGCTGCGCACCCTGCTCGCGCACCTGCCGCTGCAGTCCGGGCTGAGCTTCGTCATCGCCCAGCACCTGTCGCCGAACCACGAGAGCATGCTCGTGCCGCTGCTCACGCGCGAGACCGCGCTGCCGGTGCGGCCGATCGCCGACGGGCTCGAACCGCGGCCGGACACCGTCTACATCACTCCGGCGCGCACCAACGTGATCCTGCGCGATCGGCGCCTTCATCTCAGCCAGGCCACGGCGCCCGGCACGCCGAAACCGTCGATCGATGCGTTCTTCGGCTCGCTGGCGGAGGAATTGGGCGAGGCCGCCATCGCCGTCGTGCTCTCGGGCACGGGCTCGGACGGCGCGCGCGGCATCCGGGAGGTGCGCGCGGCGGGCGGCGCCACCTTTGCGCAGGACGAATCCGCGCGCTACAACGGCATGCCGCACGCCGCGATCGACTCCGGGTGCGTGGATTTCGTCCTGGCCCCGCAGGAAATCGCCGCCAAGCTCGGCGCAATCGCCGCCTCCGGCGGCGTCGACGCCGCGCCCGAGGCGGACGACGACCCGGACAAGCTGGAACGGATCTTCGCCCTGGTCCGCAGCACCACCGGGGTGGACTTCCGACTGTACAAGTCAACCACCGTCAGCCGCCGCATTCACCGCCGGATGGCCGCCACCGAATGCCCGACCCCGGTCGAGTACCTGCGCCTGCTTTCGATCCGCCGCGACGAAGTGCGCAGGCTGGCGCAGGAAATCCTGATCTCGGTCACGGCGTTCTTTCGCGATGCGGATGCATTCGATGCGCTCGCGCACACGGCCGCCGATGTCATCCGCGCCAAGCAGGACGACGAGGACATCCGCATCTGGGTCGCCGGCTGCGCGACCGGGGAGGAAGCGTACTCGGTCGCCATGCTGTTCCACGAAGCGATCGAGCGGGCCGGGCGCCGGCTTCGCCTGCAGATCTTCGCCACCGACATCGATGCCGGCGCCCTGGTCAAGGCGCGCCGCGGGGTATACCCCGCCACCGAAATGGGCGCGGTGAATCGGCCGCGGGTGCGCCGATTCTTCAGCCACACCGGCGACTTCATCCAGGCGCTGCAGCCGCTGCGCGATTCGATCCTGTTCTCCGCGCACGATCTCATGCGCGACCCGCCGTTCCTGCGCCTGGATCTCATCTGCTGCCGCAACGTGCTCATCTACTTCAAGTCCCACGTGCAGGCGCGGCTGCTGAAGCACTTCCACGCCGCGCTGCGGCCCGGCGGCAGCCTGTTCCTGGGCCGCTCGGAGACGACGTACCTGCAGGACGCCCTGTTCGCGCCGGCCGCGGAACACGCACGGATTTTCCGGCGCGTGGAAGGGCCGGCCGCCGCGCAACGGCCGTATCCGCCGCCCGGGCAGTTCCCGGCCCGGATGGCGCCCGCCCTCGCGCATCACGACTCGCTGCCCGAACGCGTCCTGCAAGCCATCCAGGGCGTGCTGCTGCCGGCCGCGGTGGTAGTGGACGACGCGATGATCGTGCGGCACGTGTATGGCGAGGTTTCCGACTACATCGCGCTGCGGCCCGGCGAGGCGAACCTGAATCTGCAGACCCTGGCGCCTGCGCCGCTCGGGATGGAGATCCGCTCGATGCTCGTATCCGCGCAGCGCGAACCGGATCGGCCGCTCACCCACACCGTGCGCCTGCCTGCGCCGGCGCGGCCGGTGCGCGTCGTCGTGCTGGCTCTGGCGCGCGAGGAGGAACGCGCCCAACGGCAGTTCCTCGTTGCATTCCAGCGCGTCGAGCGCACCCGCCGGCCGCGCGCGCCGGACACGCCGGCCCCGGCCGCCGCCGACGGGCGCGAGGAACTGGAGCAGGAACTCGCCTCCACGCGCCAGTACCTGCAGACCGTGATCCAGGAGCTGGAGACCTCCAACGAAGAGCTGCAATCGCTGAACGAGGAGTTGTCTTCGGCCAACGAAGAGCTGCAGTCGGCCAACGAGGAGCTGGAGACCTCCAACGAGGAGCTGCAATCCACCAACGAGGAACTCACCACCGTCAACGAGGAACTCGAGAGCAAGACCCAGGAGCTGGCGCGGCTGAACACCCACCTGCGCAATGTCGAGGACAGCCTGCTGCACCCGCTCGTGGTGATCGACGAACACCTGCGGGTGACGATCAGCAACCCGCGTGCGGCGGACATCTTCACCCCGGCGACGCCCCTGCCCGGCCAGAATCTGTTCTCGCTGCCTTGCCACCTGCCGCTGGGCGAACTGCGGCCCGCGATCGAGGCGGTCGTCGCGGACGGCAGGCCGTTCCAGCATCAGTTCGAGTCCGAGGTCAGCTACCGCCTGCACGTGCACCCCTACGTCGACGAGACCGGACGGCACCGCGGCGCCGTGCTGACCTTCGTCGACAATACGGCGATGCTGCGCGCGCAGCGCGCGATCGAGGACGGCGCGCGGCGCCTGGAAGCCTCCGAGCGCTTCGCGATGTCCACGATCGACAGCCTGCCCCAGCACCTGTGCGTCCTGGACGCCGCGGGCGACATCGTCGCGGTGAACGCGGCGTGGAACCGATTCCGGGTCCAGAACGGCGGCACCTCCACACGCTGCGCGACGGGAACCAACTATCCCGAGGTGTGCCAGCGTGCGCTGCTGGCCGGCGACGCGTCCGCGGGCCGGTTCCTGGCCGGGCTGCGCGAAGTCATGGACGGGCGCAGCCCGAGCTTCACCATCGAGTACCCCTGCCACGGGCCCGATGCACGGCGCTGGTTCCTGGCGCACGTTTCGCCGTTCTCCACCGAAGGGCCGCCCTTCTACATCATCACTCACGTCGACATCACCGCGCAGAAGGAGCGCGAGGAGATGGTCGATCTGCAATCACGCGCACTGGAGGGCAGCAGCAACGGCATCATGATCACCGAGGCGCGCGACGGCAGCTATCCGCTGGTGTACGTGAACAGGGCGTTCCAGGAGATCACCGGCTACCGCCGCGAGGAGGTGCTGGGGCGCGACTGCCGCTTCCTGCAGGGCCCGGACATGGACCAGCCCGGCCTCGACGAAATCCGCGCCGCGCTCGGCGAGAATCGCGACGTGCGCGTGCTGCTGCGCAACTACCGCAAGGACGGCAGCCGGTTCTGGAACGAACTGTCGATCTACCCCATTCGTACCGATGGCGACCCACCGAGGTTCTACGTCGGTGTGCAGCGGGACATGACCGCCAACGTGGTCCACGAGGAGGCCGCCCGTGCCGCCGCGGAGCGCGAGAGGCGGGCGCTTGCGTTTGCAGGCATCGGCATCTTCACCTGGGACGTGAACGGCGGGCGGGTCAATGCCAGCGACATCATGCTGCGCCTGCTCGGGCGCAACGGCGGCAACGGTGTGCTCGACCACGACGCGCTGCACGACACGGTCCACCCGGACGATCGCAACCGATTCGAGGAAGCGCTGCGCCTGTGCCTGGCCGGGCACGTGAGCCTGGACATCGAGTACCGCGTGGTCTGGCCGGACGGCGACACCCACTGGCTCCACAGCCGCGGCGACATCGAGGCCGACGGCACGGGCCTGCCCGGGCGGATCCTGTGCCTGACCCAGGACATCTCGGCCCGGCACGAATCCGAGGAACGCGTCCGCTTCAGCGCCCATCACGACACCCTGACCGGCCTGCCGAACCGCGCGCTTCTGCGCGACCGCCTGCAGCAGGCGCTCAACCAGGCGCGGCGCCAGGGCACACACGTCGCCGTGGTGTTCATCGACCTGGACCACTTCAAGCACGTGAACGACTCGCTCGGCCACCATGTCGGCGACCAGGTACTGCAGGCGGTTGCCCGGCGCCTGCAGGCGATCACCCGCGACACCGACACCCTGTGCCGCTACAGCGGCGACGAGTACATCGTGGTGCTGCCCAACCTGGGCGATGCGGGCGAAGCCGGGCTCGTCGCCGAGAAGATCGTCCACGGCCTGTCAGATCCGTACGATCTGGCCGGGGTGGAAATCGTCGTGACGCCGAGTGTGGGCGTAGCCCTGTTTCCCGATGACGCCGACCAGATCGACGCGCTGATGAAGAACGCGGACGTGGCCATGTACCACGCCAAGGACGACGGCCGCAGCAACTACAAGTTCTTCAAGCCGCAGATGATTAACCGCGAGCGCGATCGCCTCACCATCGCCGGCGGCCTGCGGCGCGCGCTGGATCGCGGCGAATTGCTGCTGCACTACCAGCCGCAGGTGCGCGTGGAGGACGGCGCCGTCCTCGGCCTGGAGGCCCTGGTGCACTGGATGCATCCGGACCGCGGCCTGGTGCTGCCCGGGGATTTCATTCCGTACGCCGAAGACCAGGATCTCGTGGTACGGATCGGCGACTTCGTGCTCCGCGAAGCCTGCCGCCAGGCCTCCGCCTGGCGGCGCGAGGGCCTGCCGGTGCCGCCGATCGCGGTGAACTTCTCAGCGGCGCAACTGCGCCAGCGCAATCTCCCGCAGAGTATCGCCACCGCGCTGCGCGACCACGCAATGCCGCCCGAATCGATCGAAGTCGAACTGACCGAGAGCACCATCGTCGCCAACCTGGAACAGATCGCCGATACGCTCTCGCGGCTGCACGGCCTCGGGATCCCCGTCGCGCTCGACGACTTCGGCTCCGGATACTCCGGACTGCAGCACCTGCGCCAGTTCCCGATCTCCAAGCTGAAGATCGACCGGAGCTTCATCTGCGACCTGCCGGATGACATCGCCGCGGCCTCGATTGCGCGCGCGCTGGTCGCGCTCGGTCGCAACATGCACCTGGCGGTCGTGGCCGAAGGCGTGGAAAACGCCGCACAGCACGCCTTCCTGCGCGACTGCGACTGCCTTGCGGTGCAGGGCCACTACACCTGCCCGGCCCTGCCGGCCGATCGCCTGCGCGAATTCCTGCTCGTGCATCCCCAGGCCTGCGGCCTGGACCAGCCCGAACACTCCGCCTGAGCGCGCCGCTGCGGCTACGCCTCGCCTTCCTCCCCACCGTCATCCGCGAGCAGGTGTTTCAGATACCGCTCCGGCGCATTCAGGAAGTCCCTCGTCAGCCGGTAGTGCTCGGTCTCGCGATACCCGATCGCGCCGATGCCCTCCGGCGAGAAGTGATACAACGTTGCCCCCGGGTATGCCAGGAGGATCGGCGAGTGGGTCGCGATGATGAACTGGGCCTGCCGTGGTGCTTCCAGATCATGGATGATCCTCAGGAACGAAAGCTGCCGCTGCGGCGACAATGCCGCTTCCGGTTCGTCGAGCAGATACAGACCCTGCTCGAAGCGGTTGTCGAACAGCGCCAGGAACGATTCCCCATGGGACTGCGCGTGCAGCGACTTCCCCCCGTACGCCGTGAAATCGGAAACCCCCTCCAGGTACGAAGCAAAGTTGAAAAAGCTCTCGGCGCGCATGAAGAAGCCATCGGTCATCTTCGGCAACCAGAACAATCGCAATGCCTGCGCCAGCCCGGAGCGTTCCGCGAACGCTTCGCGATGATGATCGCGGCTTCCCCCTTCCGGATTGAAGCCGCAGACCTCGGCGATGGCCTCCAGGATGGTCGACTTCCCGCTTCCGTTCTCGCCGACGAAGAAGGTGACGTTCGTGTCGAACGCGATGTCGATGCCGTGCTTGAGCGCAGGAACGTTGAACGGGTGGCAATCATGCGCCATCCGATCCGGCAGGCTCAGGACGCGGCGCAGATACGGTGCGCCGATGGCCGAACGTCCCGGGGGGTGGCGGCGATTCGCGCGCTTCATGGATCCGTCAGGAAATCGGGCATCTCATCGAAGTGCGGCCCGGCCCCGTGAAAACGGGCACGATTGTGCACGCCACCGTCCACGCGATGACCACCAGGCCTTCGACCCCCGCTCCAGGCGCCAGTTCGATTTGGCAGAGCCACCGGCCTGGCCGCCTCCGCGCGGAGGCAAGATTCGCTCAACGCAATGGCGAACCGCAATACATGCACGTGGCCAACCGGCCGCAACGACCGGCGTCGTCACCGCATACGCCAGCATCATGAGCAGGCTGCGCAGGACTTCCCCGCTGCATGCCCCTCGAATCGCGTGCATTCGCCGCTACTCGACCTGGAGCGTGTAGGTCACCGCCTGCTGGATGCCGGGAAGCATACCGCCGAAATTGATCTCGTGCTTGCCGGGCGGCAAAGGCTTGAGCATCACGTAGTAGCCGTTGGCGGCCGACGGAAACACGACCGCTTTGGGAACGGCCAAGGCCCCCATATCGAAGCACTCCAGCGTCGCTTGCCGGTATCCCCCCAGGTTCTCGACCCGCTTCCCGTCGACTTCCAGGATCAGTGCCATCGGAACGTCGGTTATCCTGCTCGCGGTCGAGCGCGCGTATTCACACGTCATCTCTGCTTCCAGCGGTGGCATCACGACGTAATTGACCAACGGGAAGAATAGATACTTTCCTGCCGGAACCGTACACGTCCTGACCGTGCGCCCCGAGCCGTACGTGCCTGCCAGGAACCACACGGGACCTGATTGACGGCTTCCGCATTGGGACCCGTCCCGGTCCGCGACCGGACTCTCACGATATTCGAAGGATCCGGCCCACTGCCACCACGCCCTGGACCATTCCGATTGCGATTGCCCGCCAACCGCCTCGTACGGCGGAACGGTGACATTCTGGTCGGCTGCTTGTGCGATCGGAGCCATGAACGTCATGGCGAGGAGGAAGCCGACGCACGGAACTTTCATGGAGACCCGGACGATTATCCCGCAGCACCGCCTTGCCGCTCCCGCCGACTGCATGAAGCGCGCGCCAAGAGAATTCCGGCCGCCGGGGCGAACAATGCGATCGGCAGGGGGAGCGGTACCGGGGAAATCGAGTAGGTGACGTTCTCGGCGAGGATGAATGCGTCGGAATTGTCCCAGGCCTGGATCCTGAACCGGGCAAACTCCGCGCCGTTCAAATCCTGTGCCGACGGGTACTGGTCGCTGGCCAGCCAATCCGGGTTCGACCCGTCCGTCCGACGCGCCACGAGCGTCAACTGATTGAAATAGCCCTGTGTGCCCGGCGTGCTTTCCGGATATGCCGTACCGATATCGACCGAGTCCTCGATGATCCCGGGCGCGCTCGCGAAATTCTCGAGCACACGGACATTGACGCCCTGGGTGTCGGGTACGTTGAACGGGTCCACGCCCGTGTGCAGTTCGAACGAGCTGTCGGGACCAGGCGGGGCGAAGAAAATCGACACCGACGGATCGGGGATCGAATCGGACAGGAAGTCGGGAATCGTGATTGCCCCCGAAAAATCCCTGCCCAGAAGCCCCGCCAGGGGCGTGGCGGCGCACAGTTCATCGCATTGCGAAAACGTGCCGGAGAACTCCACTCGTACCGACGCCTGCGCAGGCGCCCAGCATGCCACTCCATAGCCGCATGCCGCGATGAAGAATGCCTTTCCGAACGATAGGTTCACGCTTAACCTCCTTGTCATTTGGCTACGGTTGATGTGATGCACTTTTCCTGGATTCCGCCCGGATCAGCGCTGCCCGGCATTCGGGCTCGCACCTTTTTTTCTTCGCGCCCGGACCGGGCACATGCAATCGACAACGCATTTTGCGACCGCCGGAGCGCGTCGTTGCGCGAGCAGCTACTCTCGACCATAAAAGACCTCGAAATACCGCATGGAAGTTGGGCGGCCGGCACGGAAACCAGGAATATATCGGGCCGACTCGAGCAGCTTCTTCGATTCCTTCAACTCGGCCTTGCTCATCGCATAGTTCGCTTCCACTCTGCCGTCGGTCGCCACACCGCCCTCGGCAACTTGCACGGATACCGCAGAGTAAGGCCCCGTTCTCATCATATGGGATTCATGGCGACTCAATCGTGAAAATTCATGGAAAAGGTTTCTCGGGTACCAGTGATCCTCGGGCAGGATTTGCTGAGGCGCTACGTATGCGACGCCGGCTTCCGGGCTTTCGTCCCCGGCGTTTGGCAATGCGGTAATCTCGCATTCGTCATCGCGGCGAGCGTACACGACCCGTAGCGGCATATAGACAGGTACATTCGCGCCGCCCGCGCGCGCCGGCTTGAAAACGGCGCGATCGATGGCATTCAGTGTGGCGCGTACAAATTCGCCGTCTTTGCCGGAAGGGGAGTAGCAGTAGGACTCGCCATCGCGAGTGACTCCCGAGGATTGAACATGAGCATGGCAAGTCACCACGACCACACGGTTCGCCTTCGGCAGTGACGGGCAGATCAATACGGCGACCAGGGAGTCCGCCTCGGTCCCAATCAGGGCCGGCCGCAAATCGTGTTGCACGGAGTCGTTCGCGGCCGCGAGCAACGGCCAAATGGCGCAAACGAATGCCGCGAGTTGAATCAGCGGCCGCATGCCATTCTCGCGCAGCGCTTCCGGTAACCGGCGCCTACCACAAAGGCGACCGCGAAGCGCCGACGCGATTTCCTCGGCGTAATCTCGTTGGGCTGGTTGAGCGACGCGACTCATGGCACCCACCAGGAGGGGCCGTCCCATGTCCCGCGCCCAAACCACTTGGTAGACAGGTAGATCAGTACTAGCAACGCACCGAGGATACCGCCGATGGCGAGTACGACACGAATGCCAAATGGCAACAGAGGGCGCCCGGCAATCAAAAGTACCAGCACGCTTGCCACGCCAACAGCGGCAGCGTATCGACCGTGGCGGTTCTGCCGTGCGCGATGCGATGCTTCGACCATGGCGTCGAGCATCATTTTGTCTTTATCGAGCGAGGCCATCCTTCAGCCACGGTCCTTTGGGCTTTTACATTCCGACACCACAATTGAGCGGTTGCGACGCCGGTGGACGGTCCGCTCCAACTGCCTTTTGTTATGCAGCAACGGTTCCACGGCGCTTGCGAACACCACGTAGTGCATCCGCTGCCGCCCGTAGTGCCCGCATCGGCACCCTATCAACAGCGCGCAGCAAGTCTAATCCGCGCGCGCATGTCCGAGGGAGTGGGCATCCTCAAAATCAGGGAATCCCTGATGGCGGGCCGGGACCGGTCACGTGGAGGGTGCGGCCGTTCGGATGGGTTCCGATCGCTTGGTGCGGCCTTCAATTCTTCGCATCGCCACGGCGGGCGAGCGCGTTCGCGATGACGCAGGCACGGTTGGTTACCGGATCGGCCGCTTCTCCTCCCGCCCGTCCATCTGCGCGTTGATGTGGTAGAGGTACCTCTGCAGCGATGCGGCGCTCGGGTTGCCGCCGTGGGCCTGCAGCACCTGCCCGCTCACCCAGGACGCTTCGTCCGAGGCGAAGAACACGCAGATCGCGCCCATCTCGTCCACCGAGCCCAGGCGCCGCAGCGGGATGGTCTCGATCTGGCGCTTGCGGGCGCTCTCCTTGCCGATCCATTCGCTGGTCTCGGTGGGCACCACGCCGGGTGCCACGCAGTTCACGCGGATGTTCCGGTGCCCCCACTCCACCGCCATGGTCGCGCTCAGGCTCTGCAGGCCGGCTTTGGCGGCGCCGTACTGGCCGGTGGCCGGAGCCGGCGTGTTGCCGCTGCGCGAGGTGATGTTGATGATCGAGCCGCCGCGCGTCATCGCCCGCGCGGCCGCCTGGCAGCCGAAGAACGCGGCCTTGAGGTTCAGGTCCACGATCGCGTCCCATTGCGCCTCGGTCATCTCCAGCAGCGGGCCGTAGTCCTCGGCCTCGCCGCCGCCGGCGTTGTTCACCCAGCAGTCGATGTAGCCGAAGCGCTCAAGGGCAGCACGCGCGATGCGCTCGATGTCCACCAGCCTCGTCACGTCCGCCGGCACCGCCAGCGCACCGACGCCCAGGGCTTCGCACTCGGCGCGGGTGGCTTCGAGCGTTTCGGGCGTGCGCCCGGCGATGACGACGTTCGCCCCGGCCCTGGCCATCTGCCGGCAGATCCCCTTGCCGATCCCGCGCCCGCCCCCGGTGACGACGGTGGTCTTGCCCGCCAGTGAAAACATCGCGCGCTCCCGTTCGATGGTGATGGTCAGGCGAGTATAGCGCCGGCCCGTGCGGCGCCGCGGGCGCTGCGGTTGCTGTCCCGACCGATGCGCGCGACGGTCAAGGCAGCCGCGCATGGGCCGTTATACTGGCGCGGGGATGTGACGCGGTGCGCATTGGCTGCAAACAATGCGCGCGTCGTGACCCAGGCTGGCCCGGATCACGGCCGGGCCCGGCTTAGAATCGCGCCCCGACGCGTAACCAACTGAAGGGACACGTGAGAATGAGCGCATCGCCGCGCCTGGATGCCCTGCTCGACCGCGCCGCCGCGACCTGGCCCGAGCGGCCCGCGGTGATTGACCCGGACCGCGGCCGCGCCAGCTACGCGGTGCTGCGCAGCGCGGCCGGCCGCATGGCCGCGCGCCTGCGCGGGATCGGCGTCGGCCCGGGGGATCGGGTCGGGATCTGCGCACCCAAGTCGGTGGGCGTGATCGCGGGCATCTTCGGCATCCTCGAGGCGGGCGGCGCCTACGTGCCCGTGGATCCCACCGCGCCGGCCGCGCGCAGCGCCTTCATCTTCGACGACTGTGCCGTCAAGGCGCTGCTGGTGCACCGGACGCTGCTCGCAGGCCTGGCCGGCCAGCTTCAGCACGCGGACACCGAGATCGTCGAGCCGTTCGAGGTGCCAGGCACCGAGGCGCACGATCTGGTCATCGTGCGCACGCGGCCACGCGCCGGCGCGCCGGCCTACGTGCCGGGGCCGCCGGATCTGGCCTACATCCTCTACACGTCCGGCTCCACCGGCAAGCCCAAGGGCGTGATGCATTCCCACGCCACCGCGCTCGCCTTCGTGGACTGGTGCGCCGGGGAGTTCGCGCCGGTCCCGCAGGACGTATTCTCCTCGCACGCGCCGTTCCACTTCGACCTGTCCATTTTCGATCTCTACGTGCCGGTGATGCACGGCGCGGCGATCGTGGTGATCGGCGAGGAGCGCGGCAAGGCGCCGCTCAAGCTCGCCCAGCTCATCGTCGACGAGCGCATCACGGTCTGGTACTCCACGCCCTCGATCCTGCGCCTGCTGGTGGAGTTCGGAAAGATCGACCAGGCCGATTGCAGCTCGCTGCGCCTGGTGCTGTTCGCCGGCGAGGTGTTCCCACCCAAGCAGCAGCGCGCCCTGCGCCAGCGCTGGCCGCACCCGGTGTACTACAACCTCTACGGTCCCACCGAGACCAACGTCTGCACCTTCGAGCGCGTGAATACGATCCCGCCGGACGACGCCACCGGCCCGTTCTCGATCGGCCGGGTGTGCTCGGGCGATCGAGCCCGCGTGGTCGATGCCGACGGCCGGGACCTGCCGGCCGGCCAGGAGGGCGAGCTGGTGGTGGCCGGCGGCTCGGTCATGCTCGACTACTGGAACCTGCCGGAGAACAACGCCCGTGCCTTCATCACCGACGGCAACGGCGAACGCTGGTACCGCACCGGGGATCTCGCAATCGATCCCGGCGACGGCGCCTACCTGTTCCGCGGCCGCCGCGACCGCATGGTCAAGCGCCGCGGCTACCGCGTCGAACTCGGCGAGATCGAAGCCGCCCTGTACCGGCACGCGCACGTCACCGAGGCCGCCGTGGTCGCCCTGCCCGATCCGGACAGCGGCGTGATCATCAAGGCGTTCATGAACTGGACCGGGCCGAAAAAGCCCTCCCTCATCGAACTTAAGGGCTATGCCTCCAAGGCGCTGCCGGCGTACATGATCCCGGATCGCTTCAGCGTGCTGGCCGCGCTGCCCAAGACCTCCACCGACAAGATCGATTACCAGCGCCTGAAGGAAATGGATTGATGGATCTGGATCTGAACGAAGACCAGCGCATCCTGCGCGACAACATCGTCCGCTTCGCCGAGAATGAACTGAACCAGGGCGTGGCCGAGCGCGACAAGGCGCACGGCTTCGGCCTGGACCAGTGGCGCAAGTGCGGGGAGCTGAACCTGCAGGGCCTGCCGGTGCCGCAGGAACTCGGCGGCGCCGGGCTGGACGCGCTCTCCACCGCCGTCGCCCTGGAGGCCCTGGGCTACGGCTGCGCCGACGGCGGGCTGGTGTTCTCGATCTGCGCCCACCTGCTGGCCTGCGTGGTCCCGATCTGGAAGCACGGCAGCGCCGACCAGCACGCGCGCTACCTGCGCAAGCTGTGCGACGGCTCGCTGATCGCCGTCAACGCCATGACCGAGCCGGGCACCGGCTCGGACGCCTTCGCGATGAAGACCCGCGCCGTGCCCGACGGCGCCGGATTCCGCATCACCGGCACGAAGATCTTCGGCTCCAACGGGCCGATCGCGGATCTCGCCGTGGTCTATGCGCTCACCGATCCCGCCAAGGGCTTCCACGGCGGCGTCACCTGTTTCCTGGTGGAGAAGGGCACGCCGGGCTTCGCCCCGGGGCAGCGCTTCGAGAAGCTCGGGTTGCGCACCTCGCCGATCGGCGAACTGGTCTTCGACGAAGTCTACGTCGGCCCGGAGCAGATCGTCGGCAAGGTGGGCGGCGCGGCGCCGATCTTCGCCCAGTCGATGGACTGGGAGCGCGCACTGCTGGGCGCCAGCCACCTGGGGACGATGCAGCGCGTGCTCGACAAGGCGCTGGAATACGCCCGCACCCGGCGCCAGTACAACCAGCCGATCGGCAAGTACCAGGGGGTCTCGCACAAGATCGCGGACATGAAGGTACGCCTGGAGGCCGCGCGCGGCCTGGCGCACAAGGCGGCCTGGAAGCTGGAGCGCGCGCGCGATGCCGGCATGTACGCTTCGATCGCCAAGCTCTACGTCAGCGAGGCACTGCAGCAGGCAGCGCTGGATCTGGTGCAGATCTTCGGCGGCTATGGCTTCACCACCGAATACGACGCGGAGCGCATCCTGCGCGACTCGATCGGCAGCACCATCTACTCGGGGACTTCCGAGATCCAGCGCAACATCATCGCCCGCTGGCTCGGGCTCTGATACGCCCGGCACGATAGAGAGGACGCCATTTGGACGCCACCACCACCGCGACCGCACCCGCCCCGCGCAAGCTCGGCAAGAAGGCCGAGGCCGCGGTCGTGCCGGGCGCCGGCGTAAGCCTGCCGAAGTACGCCTTCCTGCTCGCCCAGTTGGGCCTGCTCGCGCTGGCACTGCGCCAGTTCCAGATCGAGAGCAACGCGCTGCTGAACGTCAGCCTGCTCGGCTTTGCCGGCTTCGCGGTGCACTACTTCCTGCCGCTGCCGTTGCGGATGCCGTTCTTCGTGCTGCTGTCGATGGCGGGCATCGGGCTGGTGTTCGGACTGGTGGACGCCGCCTGGATGGTGGGCTTCGGGCTGGTGCTCATCGGCCTGTGCCACCTGCCGGTGAAGTTCGGCACCAAGGTCGCCGCCCTGCTCGCCGCCGGCGCCGGGTTCGCGGCCCTGCGCATGGAAGTGGTGACCGGGCCGTGGTCGAGCGCGATCTGGCCAATCCTCGGCGCCATGTTCATGTTCCGCACCGCGGTGTACGTCTACGACCTGCAGCACGAGAAGGTGCCGCCCTCGCCCTGGCGCACCCTGGCGTACTTCTTTCCGCTGCCGAACGTGTGCTTCCCGATGTTCCCGGTGCTGGACTACAAGGGCTTCCGGCGCGGGTACTACGACATCGAGCGCCACCGCATCTACCAGATCGGCGTGGACTGGATGGCGCGCGGGGTGCTGCACCTCATCCTCTACCGGGCCTGCTACTACTACTTCACCGTGCCGCCGGCCGAGGTCAATGACCCGGACAGCCTGGCCCGGTTCCTGGTCGCCAACTTCATGCTGTACCTGAAGATCTCCGGCACCTTCCACTTCATCACCGGGATGATGCACCTGTTCGGCTTCAACCTGGTGGAGACGCACCACCGCTACTGCCTGTCTTCGAGCTTCACGGACTTCTGGCGGCGCATCAACATCTACTGGAAGGACTTCATGATGAAGCTCTTCTACTACCCACTGTATTTCCGCCTGAAGCAGTACGGGGCGACCACCGCGCTGGTGGTGTCGACCCTGGCGGTGTTCGTCTGCACCTGGATCCTGCACTCCTACCAGTGGTTCTGGCTGCGCGGGGACTTCCCGATCGAGTGGCAGGACGGCGCGTTCTGGATGATCCTCGCGGTGCTGGTGATCGTCGGCTCGCTGCGCGAATTGAAGCACGGCCGCACGCGCAAGCTCTCCAAGGGCGGCACGTCGATCCACGAGGCGATCTCGCGCGGGCTGTTCACGGTCGGCATCTTCTTCCTCATCGCCACGCTCTGGTCGCTGTGGGGCTGCGAGTCGCTTGCGGCGTGGGTGTCGCTGTTCGACTTCCTCTGGCGCGGCATCCCCGAGGGCGGCAGCGCCTTCCCGGGCCTGTTCCTGGCGATCGCGGCGGTGGTATTCGTCGGCGGCGTGTGGCTCGGGCAGGACAACAAGGGCGAGGGGACGGCCGCGGGCCACGCCGGCAAGCCGCTGGCGCCGTCGACCCTGGTGACGGTCGCCACGCTCGTGCTCATCGCCGGGATCGGCGTACCCGCCGTGTACACCGCGCTGGGCACCAACGCGGCGAACGTCGTGCTCTCGCTGCGCTCGGGCCAGCTCAGCCGGGCCGACGCGGCGATGCAGGAAAAGGGCTATTACGAGGATCTCACCCGCGTCAACCGCTTCAACTCCGAGCTCTGGAAGCTGTACATGAAGGAGCCACCGATCAACTGGCTCGACGTGCAGTCCGGCGGCGCCGGGCTCACGCGCCTGACCGGCGACTTCCAGAAGACCGAACTCACGCCTTCCTTCAAGGCCGACACGCCCTTCGGCCCGATCCAGACCAACTCCCTGGGCATGCGCGACCGCGAGTTCGCGCCCGAGCCCGCCGCGGGCGAGCACCGCATCGCCGTGGTCGGGCCCTCGACCGTGATGGGCTGGGGCGTGCGCATCGAGGACACCTTCGGGCGCGAACTGGAGCGGCGCCTGAACGCGGCCGGCGCCGGCACGGGCTTCACGGTGATGAACTTCGGCATTCCGGACTACTACCCGGCGCAGGAACTCAAGGTGCTGGACAAGGCCGCCGGGCTGAAGCCCGAGACGGTGCTGTACGTCGCCACCGGGCGCGAACTGACCCGCAATGCCGACTTCCTGGCCGGCGCGGCCACGCGCGGCATCGCCATCCCCTACCCCGCGCTTGCCGACATGGTCGCGCGCGCGGAAGTCGCCGAAGGCGTGGAGCGCACCACCGCGCTCAAGCGCCTGCTGCCGGTACGCAGGGAACTGCTCGACTGGGTCTACCGCGACTTCGTGCGCCGCGCGCGCGAAGCCGGCATGACGCCGGTGTGGGTGTTCGTCCCGCAGATCATGCCGGGCGCGGGGGACAACGAGTACGCCGCTGCGTCGGCGACCGCCGCCGCCGCGGGCTTCACCGTCGTCAACCTGGACGGCGTGTTCGACGCCGCGCCGGCGCAGACGCTTTCACTCACCGAGTCCGACCGCCACCCGAACGCGGAAGGCCACCGGCTGATCGGCGAAGCGCTGCACCGTGCGCTGACCGGGCCGGGCGGCGTGCTGTCCGGCTTCCGGGGCGAATGACGAACCAACACAACAAGGGCACGACACCATGGGCACACAGGACATCAAGGCGACGGTCAAGGCTTACATCATGAAGGAGTTCCTGCCGGGCGAGGATCCGGAAGCCCTGGACGACACCACCGAGCTCATCACCCAGGGCGTGCTGGACTCGCTCGCGACGCTGAAGCTGGTGTCGTTCCTGGAGGAGCAGTTCGGCATTGCCCTCGCTCCGCACGAGACCGACGCCGAGCACCTGAATACCCTGGCCGACATCGCCGAGCTGGTCGGTTCCAAGACGTAGGGCTGGTCCCGCCTCCGACACGTCGTCGCGAGCGCAGCGTAGCGACCCATGCAACGCCAAACCCGCCCGGGCTGCCTGGATTGCCGCGGCCGCTGCGCGGCCTCGCAATGACGCAGGAAGGGATCAGTCCGCCATCTCCGTCAGCGAGAACAGCTTCTTCTGCGCGGCGATTTCCTGCTCGTTGAAGCGCAGATCGGCCGCTTCCTGCTGGTGCGCCGCGGCGCCGCCCATCTCGGTGAGCAGCGGGCGCAGGCGCATCGACCACACGTGCAGGTGATACTCGCGCGTGAACCCCATGGCGCCGTGGAACTGGTGCACGTCGCGGAACACCGGCCATGCGTTGTCGGCCGCGTACGCGGCAGCGGTCGCGGCCATCGACGCCGGCGCGCCCTTGGCGACGGCCTCCAGCGCCAGCCAGCGGCTGCCCGCGGCGTAGACCGTCGACTCGGCGAGGCGGTGCTGCACGGACTGGAACGAGCCCAGCGCACGGCCGAACTGCACGCGTTCGTTCACGTACTTCACCGTGGTGTCGATGCATGCCTGCATGGTCGCGGCCGTCTCCACGGCGATCGCGCAGCGCCACCAATTGCGCAGGCGATCGCCGCTGCCGCGGCCGAGCGGCCGCGCCCGCTTCAGGGCCTCCGCGCGCAGGCGCGCGAGCGGGTATCCGGCATTGAAGTTGTCGACCGGCGCCCAGTCGCCCGCGTCGCACGCCAGTTCCATAGCCTCGTCCCCGGCATCGATCAGCACCGTGCGCGCATGCGGGCCGAACCGCAGCGGCATCGTGCCGGGCTTGCGGGCCAGCGCGACCGGGCCGGTCACGTTGCGGCCGAGCACCATCGGCGCGACCAGCGCGCCGGCGCCGTAGGCGACGATGCCGCCGGCGCGCGCCACCGCATCGGCTACCAGCGCCGCCTCCAGCGGCCCGGTGCCGTCGCCGCGGGCGATGTCCATGAAGCCCGCCTCGGCGAGCTTCTCGTGCAGTTCGAAGTCGTACTGGTTGGCGTCGATCAGGCGCTTGGCGCGCTCGTGCCCGGCGAAACGCCGGAGGATCTCCTCGGCTGCGTCGACGATCTGCTGTTGATCCGGGTTCAATGTGAGGTCCATGTGCGTTTCCCCTCAGCCGCGCTTCATGCCGAGCTGCTGCGTGGCGATCTGGTCGAGCTGGATTTCGTAGGTGCCGGCGGCGATGCCGAAGGACATGGTGCGGGTCGCGTCGCCCACGCTGCCGCGCACCAGCGCTTCCTCCCCCATCAGCAGCAGGCACAGCTCGTGGACCGCGCGGTAGGCCATCGTCCCGGCGACACGCGACATGTTCGAGTCCGTCGTCGGCCCGCTGCCGTGCGCGCGCAGGTCCACGACCTTGTAGTAGAGGATGCGGGCGGCCTCGGTCAGCGCCCAGGCCTGGCCGAACTTGGCGCGGATGTGCGGATCGTCCATGCGGCCTTCCTGGTGCGCGATCTCCGCCAGGGCGTTCAGGCGCACCTCGCATGACTTGTGATGCGCGGCGCCGACGCGCTCGAAGGCGAGCGCATAGCGCACCACCTCCCAACCCTCGTTCTCCTCGCCGACCCGGTTCGCCACCGGCACGCGCATGTCGGTGAATACCGGGTTTGCGAACGCCTGCTCGCCCATGAAGCCGGCGACCTTGTTGATCTTGAACCCCGGTGTATTGGTCGGCACCAGCAGGCAGGTGATGCCCTTGGCGCGCTTCTGGGCCGGATCGGTGCGCACCAGCAGGAAGCACCACTCCGCCAGACCGGTGTGCGAGGTCCAGATCTTCTCGCCGTTGACGACGTAGTGATCGCCCTCGCGCACCGCCTGCGTGCGCAGCGCGGCGAGATCGGAGCCGGCGCCGGGCTCGGAGAACCCCTGGCACCAACACACGTCGCCCCTGGATATTCGGTTCAGGTGGTAGGCCTTCTGCTCCGGCGTGCCGAACTTCATGATCGCCGGGCCGATCCAGTTCACGTTCATGTACTGCGGCCCGCGCGGCTCCCCGCGCGGCCAGGTCTCCTCGCTCAGGATCGCCGCCCGCCACGGCGAGGCGTCCTGCCCGCCGTACTCCCGGGGCCAACTCTGCGTCAGCCAGCCGCGCTCGGCCATGCCCGCGCAGAATTTCTTCGACTCCCGTTCGTAGGTCTCCAGGTCGGCATGGTCATAGCCTTTCCAGTCCGGCCCCAGCGCCTGGAACAGGAACTGGCGCAGCTCGGCGCGATAGGCCTCGTCCTCGGGTGTCCATTGGAAATCCATCGCGGTTCTCCGGAAATTGCAGGAACCTGGAAGTATATGCGAACGCCCGCGCGCGCCGGCACCGGGGCGCCGCGGCCGCGAACCGGCCCACCGCGCGCGGGCAACGCAGGTTCGACACCGATTCGGAGCTTGATCCCGCTTCGGAATCAGTTCAAATTTCCGGCCTCGCCCGAACGCCTGGGCCACGAGAAAAACGGAGACCGAATGAACGCCACGGCACAGAGCCATTCCGCGGTTCCCGACCACGTCCCGCCCGGCATGATCCGCCTGTTCGCCGAGGGCGAGGATGCCGACTACACCTCCGATCCCTTCGGCGTATTTCGCCGGCTGGCGGCGGACGCGCCGCCGCTGTTCTACACCCCGAAGGACTTCCGCAGCGCCCGGGGCGCGTGGATCGTCACCAGCGCCGAGTACGCGCGCGAAGTACTGCAGAGCCCGGACCCGTTCTGCACCACCATCCGCTATTCCTCCGACGATGCCACCTTCGCCCGCCGCCTGCTGCCGCTCATGACCGATCCGCCCGAGCACGGCAAGTACCGCGCGGTCATCGCCCCGCTGTTCTCGCCCGGTGCGATCAACCGCATCGAAAAGGACGTCTACCGGGTGGCGAACGATCTGATCGACGAGTTCGCCAGGGCCGGGCGGACGGACTTCATGAAGACCTTCGCGCGCGTGTTCCCGGGCACGATCTTCATGCAGATGATGGGCATGCCGCTGGAGATGAAGGAGCAGTTCTTCCAGTGGGAGGAGAAGTTCTTCCACGACGGCACGAACGACGAAAAGCGCCGCATCGGCCTGGAGATCCACCAGTACATGGCCGATCTCATCAAGGAGAAGCGCAGGAAGCCGGGGGAGGACATCGTATCGATCCTCACCCAGTCGCGCATCGACGGCGAACTGCTGGACGACGCCATCGTCTACGACTTCTGCTTCCTGCTCTATATCGCCGGCCTGGATACCGTGAACGGCGGCCTGGGCCACCTCTGGCGCTACCTCGCCGATCACCCCGAGGCGCAGGCCGACCTGCGTGCCCACCCGGATCTGATCCCCAATGCCGTCGAGGAACTGCTGCGGGTGCACAGTTGGATCACCGTCTCGCGCGTGGTCAGGCAGGACCACGATTTCCATGGCGTATTCATGAAGGAGGGCGACCGGGTCGTCGTACTGGCGGAATTGCCGAGCTGGGACCCGAAGGAGTTTCCCGATCCGCTGAAGGTGGACTTCCGCCGCCCGGCCATTCCGCACTTCGCCTTCGGCGCCGGCACCCATCGCTGCGCCGGCTCGCACCTGGCGCGGCGCGAGTTGCGCATCGGCCTGGCCGAGTGGCTGCGCCGCATCCCCGAGTGGCGGATCGAGCCGGGGCAGACCCCGGTATACTTCCAGGACGGCCTGCTCAGCCTGCGCAACCTGCCGCTGGTGTGGGACGCCTCCAAGGCCGCCTGAGTCCGCGAGAGGATCCCGAACGATGAAATACGTCAACCTGGGCCGCACCGGCCTGAAGGTGTCGCGCCTGTGCCTGGGCACCATGAACTACGGCCCGCAGGCCACCGAGGCCGAGGCGCACGCACAGATGGATCGCGCCCTGGAACTGGGCATCAACTTCTTCGATACCGCCGACGTGTACGGCCAGAAGCGTGGAGAAGGCATCACCGAGAACATCCTCGGCGCCTGGTTCGCCCAGGGCGGCGGCCGGCGCGAGAAGGTGGTGCTGGCCACCAAGGTGCACGGCGACATGAACCTCGACCCGGCGGACAACGTCATGCGCCGGGGCCTGAGCGCGCTGAAGATCCGGCGCGCGGTCGAGGGCAGCCTGAAACGCATGCGTACGGACTACATCGACCTGTACCAGATGCATCACGTTCCGCGCAACGGCGCGGCCGCCGACGAGATCTGGGAGGCGTTCGAGGTGCTCGTGCGCCAGGGCAAGATCGTCTACGTCGGCTCGAGCAACTTCGCCGGCTGGCACATCGCCCAGTGGCAGGAAGCCGCGCGGCGGCGCAACTTCCTCGGCCTGGTCAGCGAGCAGAGCAAGTACAGCCTTCTGACGCGCGCGATCGAGCTCGAAGTGCTGCCGGCCTGCGAGGCCTACGGCCTGGCGGTGATCCCGTGGAGCCCGCTGGCCAGCGGGATCCTCGGCGGCGCCCTGCAGAAGGCACAGTCCGGCCGCCGCGCGGGCGCGGCGGTGCAGAAGCAGATCGAAGCGCTGCGCCCGCAATTGGAGCAGTACGAGAAGCTCTGCGCCGAGATGGGCGAGTCCCCCGCCGATGTCGCGCTCGCCTGGACGCTGCACAACCCGGTGGTCACCGCACCGATCATCGGCCCGCGCACCCTGGCGCAGCTCGACGGCAGCCTGCGCGCGCTGGAGATCAGGCTCGACGACGGCGCGCTCGCGCGATTGGACCGCATCTTCCCCGGCCCCGCCGGACCGAGTGGCGATGGCGTGAGCGACTGGGCGCGCCAGCGCGCGCCGGAGGCCTACGCCTGGTAGTCGATGCGGCGGCGCGGAACCGCGCCACCACCCCGCTACCAGCCCAGGCGTGCCCGCAGCAGCGGTTCGAGCAGGTGCTTGCGCACCTTGCCCGAGCCGGTGCGCGGGATGTCTTCCGGCGCCACGGTCACCACGACGCGTGGCACCTTGTAGGATGAAAGCTGGGTGCCGAGCCATTCGATCAGTTCGCGCGCATCCACCGTGCGCCCGGGCAGCGGCACGACGGCGGCGACCAGCGCAACGCTGCCTTCCGGGCGCTGCGTGCCCAGCACCGCGCAGTCCTGGACCCCGGTAAAGCCGAGGATCGCGCGCTCGACTTCCAGTGGTGCCACGTTCGCCCCGCTCACCTTCACCATCTCGCCGCGGCGGCTGCGGAAGGTGAGATAGCCGTCCGCATCGGCGGTACAGACGTCGCCGGTGCGGAAGAAGCCATCCGCTTCGAAGACCTCATGGCGTTCCTTGCCATGGTAGCCGGCCATGAGCGAATACCCGCGCACGTACAGATCCCCGGGACTACCGGCAGCGGCCACGTCGCCGGTCTGCGGATCCACGAGCCGGCGCTCGACGCCGGGCACCGCGTGCCCGCTGGCGCCCTCCCGGCCTTCGGGCAGCACGAACGGATGCGGCTCGCCGCTGTGCGTGCCGAGCGTCTCCGTCATGCCGAACGAATTCGGGATGCGTGGGAGCGGTATCGCGCCCTGGCGCGCCGGGTACAGGCGTTCCTGGCGATCGCTGACGCAGCGAGCGATGCCATCGGCTCCGGTGCGCGCGATCGCGGCGATGTCGAGCGTAAGCTGCAGCACCGAGTACGCGCTGGCCGACGCCGCCAGCGCGTTCGACACCGCCTTGAAGTAGGGCGCCGCGCCGCCGAAATGGGTCAGCCGCTCGCGATCGATCAGATCCGCCGCGAGCGCTCCATCCTCGGACTCCGGTACCACAAGGCACGCGCCGGCGCACAGGTTGTACAGAAATGTGGCGATCAACCCGGCGACCCAGAACCACGGCCGCGCATTGCACATCCGATCGGACGGGCCGAGCATGCCGCGCACACGGCTCATGTGCCAGGCGTGCCGCACGAGGGCACCGTGCCAGTGGGAGACGCCCTTGGGCTCGGCCGTGCTTCCGGAGGTATAGATCGTCGCCAGCAGGTCGGCAGGGGTGATTTCGGCCTCGATTGCGCGCAAGAGTCGATCGTCGAAACCGGTGGACGGTGAGTCGTCTGCCAGCCAGCGTTCGATGCCGGCGCCCGCCCAGCGGCGATCGCACGGCCCGCACACGTGGATCGCGCGCAGATGCGGCGCCTCCGGCAGCCGCAGATCCGGGCTGGCGTGCGCCGCCAGCGAGGGCAGCGTCCTTTCGAGGCGTTCGACGTAATCGTGATTGAGATAGCGGGCGGCGACGATCAGCGTTCGCACGTCCGCATGGCGCAGGATGAAACGCAGCTCGGGCGCCTGGTACAACGTGCTCAATGGCACGATCACGGCACCGATGCGCGCCGCGGCGAACCAGGCCAGCGCCCAATCTGGCCCGTTGGGCAGCAGGATGGCGATGCGCGCGCCCTTGGCGTGGCCTTCGGCGAGCAGCCTGCGGGCCAGCCGCGCCGATTCAGCTTCCAGCGCCCGGTAGGTCAGGCGCCGGGCGCCGCGCACGATGGCTTCGCCATCCGCGAACTCGGACGCAATCCGTGTCAGCAGCGCCGGCATGGTCGCGGGAAACCCCTGCGGTTCGAACACCAGCCCGTCCTGCATGAGCCTCGCCTTTCCCTCGTGGGTGCCGCACCAGACTACACCGCCTTGCCGCGCAGGACATCGCCGTCGCGGGCCGATGCTCGAATTCCTGACTATTGAGGCAAATCAGGATCCTGAGACATGGTCGTCTAGGCAATCGCGCAGCGCTCGTGAATAATGCCGAATCATCGAATTACAACCTGAAGATCCACGAAAATGGCCAGACTGAAGAAAAAGTCCGCTTCCATGAAGTCCGGTGCCGGAGATACCGCCGTCGCCCGCACGGTCCGCACGCTGCGCGACCGCAGCCTCGCCGCCACCGACGGCGATCATCTCGGCTCCGAAGTCGGGCTGTTGAAACAGCTCGGCATCAGCCGCCCGACCTTCCGCCAGGCGGTCCGCCTGCTCGAGCACGAGCAACTCGTCATCACCCGCAAGGGGATCTACGGCGGCCTGTACGCGCGCCGCCCGAGCGTGAAAACCGTCACCGAAGCCGCCTCCCTGCACCTGCTCGGAGAGCATGCCACGCTCGCGCACGTGCTGGAGGTCTACGCGCCGCTGCACGAATACGCGGTGCGCCAGGCGGCGCACTGCAAGCAGGCGCGGCTGCGCCAGGATCTGCGCGCCCTGGCGGAAACGATGCGCACCGCGCTCGCCATGCCGAACCGGCCCTCGGATCTCGTCCATGAAGACGCCCGCTACAACGAGATCATCGCTTCCATGGCCGGCAACCCGGTGCTCGGGCTACTGCTGGCGGTGATGAACGACTTCGGCGGCATCTCGCTGATGACGATGCGGCTGTTCGAAGGCGATGCCAAGCGTACCAATACCTGGCGCCGGCTGCGCATCGATCTGGTCGACTCCATCCTCGCCGGCAACGACAAGAAGGCCTCGCAACTGACGCGGCGCAGCCGGGACAACATGGCCGGGTGGATCATCGGCGCACTCGGCCGGCGCAGCCTGGGCCGGTCCGTGGTCAGCGGCGCGAAACCGCGCGCCAAAACGCGGGCGAAAGCGCCTGCACGCCCGGCGCGCAAGGCACGGCGCACCGCCCGGGCTCGCTGAGCCTCGACCTCGCGCCGGCGTCGTCTCAGGCGCCGGCGCGATAGCGCGCCGCGAAAGCCTCCAATGGCACGGGCTTGATCCGCGCGCCCTGGCCCTCGCATCCGAAGGCGACGAAGCGCTCTGCGATGAGCGCCTGCGCCGCATCGCGCATCGTGGCGACGTAGTCGCGCGGATCGAAACACCCGGGGCGCATCCAGAGCGTTTCACGCAGCGCGCCGGTCATCGCCAGGCGGATGTCGGTGTCGATGTTGATCTTGCGCACGCCATGGCCTATCGCCCGTTGCAACTCGCCCACCGGGACGCCCCAGGCATCCTCCAGCACGCCGCCGTGGGCGCGGATCCCATCCAGCAGCGCCATCGGCAAGGTCGAGGCACCGTGCAGGACCAGATGCGTGGACGGCACGCGGGCGTGGATCTCGCGCAGCCTATCCATGACCAGGACCTCGGCGGTGGGCGGGCGGCTGAACTTGTTCGGCCCGTGGATCGCTCCGACCGCCACGGCGAGCGCGTCGCAGCCGGTGCGGCGCACGAACTCAGCGGCCTGATCCGGATCGGTCAGCAGTTCATCGCGCGTGCGCGCCGCGCCCGGCGCCTCGACCTCGTAGCGCATGGTCTCCAGCGAACCGAGCGCGCCGAGTTCGTTCTCCACCGTCACGCCCAGTGCATGCGCATGCGCGACCGCCTGCGCCGAGACCCGGACGTTGTATTCGAGATCGGCCACGGTGCGGCCATCCTCGTGCAGGGTGCCGTCCATCATCACCGAGGTGCAGCCGTTGTCGATGGCGCGCCGGCAGGCTTCCAGGCTGCGGCAGTGGTCGTCGTGCAGGGCGATGGGAATGTGCGGCCAGGTCTCCACCGCACCGGCGACCAGGTGGCGCACGAATGCCGGGCCGGCGTAGTCGCGGGCGACGCCGGAGGATTGCAGGATGACCGGCGCTGCTGTGCAGGCCGCGGCGCCCATCACCGCCTGGACGATTTCCAGGTTGTGGATGTTGAACGCCGGGATTGCGTAGCCATGTTCGGCCGCGTGATCCAGGAGTTGTCGCATCGCGACGAGCGCCATGGCGATCTCCCGCTTGCCTCAGGCGGGGCCCGCCCCGTCGTCGCGAGGCCGAACCGGCCCAGACTCCGGCAGATTGAAGCCAGGAACCACCCCTTCGTCGTCGCGAGCGCAGCGAAGCGACCCAGGCGGCGCCGGATTCGTCGACGCCGCATGGATTGCTTCGCTGCGCTCGCAATGACGGACCGGGCGGGGCATGGCGGAAGCTTAGCGCAATCCCGGGCGGCTTGCGGCACCGGCGGTTCGGCCACCATGCGATGCGCGTACCGGCGTGGGATACTGTGACGCATGCTGCGCGCCGCCCGAGCCGCCTGGTCCGCGGCCCAGGACTTCCTGGGCGCGGCGCTGCCGTTCGCGTTGCTCGCTGCCGTCCTGCTCGCGGCGGCTTACTTCGCCCTGGATCCGGCGCCGCCGCGGCGCGTGGTGCTGGCCACCGGCCCGCAGGACGGCGCCTACGCAACCTTTGGCGAACGCTATGTCCGCGCGTTGGCGCGCAACGGCATCGAGGTCGAGTTGCGGCCCACGGCGGGCTCCGCGGAAAACCTGACGCTGCTGCGTGATCCGACCTCGGGCGTCGACCTGGCCTTCGTGCGCGGCGGCTCCGGCGCCGCGCTGCGCAGCGTGGACGACACGGGCGCGGCGCTCGCCTCGCTCGGCAGCCTGTTCTACGAGCCGGTCTGGGTGTTCTATCGCCACGACTCCGCGGCGCGCTCGAATCCGGACGGCCGCCTTGCACACCTCACCGCGCTGCGCGGCTGGAAGGTGAACCTGGACACGGCCGGCAGCGGCGTGGCCAACCTGTTCGAGAAGGTTCTCGACGCAAACGGCATGGCAGTCACGGACATCGTCGCCAGCCGCCAGCCGCTGACGCCGGCGGTGATGGCCCTGCTCGCCGGGGAGATCGACGCGGTGGTCGTCGCCGCCGCGCCGGAGACGCCGATGGTGCAGATGCTGCTGCGTACCCCGGGGATCGGGCTGTTCGAGTACGCCCAGGCCGATGCCTACAGCCGCCTGCTGCCGTTCCTGTCCGCGGTGCGCCTGCCGCGCGGAATCGCCGATCTCGCCCTCGACGCCCCACCCTCGGACATCGAACTGGTGTCGAGCACCACGCTGCTGCTGGCACGCGCGGACACCCACCCGGCGCTCGTGCAACTGTTCGTGCAGGCGGCACGCCGGATCCACGGCGGCGCCGGCTGGCTGGCGCGCGCCGGCCAGTTTCCGTCCGCGCGAAGCGCGCAGTTCCCGCTCGCCGCCGAAGCGGACCGCTTCTACCGCAACGGCCCGCCGCTGCTGCAGCGCTACCTGCCGTTCTGGCTCGCCAATCTGATCGATCGCATGTGGGTGGTGGGGGTGTCGATCATCGCGATCCTGATTCCGCTGACCCGCTGGCTGCCACCGCTGTACGCGTTCCGCGTCCGCTCACGCGTATTCCGCTGGTACCGGCGCCTGCGCGAAATCGAGGAGTCGCTGGCGCGCGGCACCGGTTCGCGCGTCGACCTGCTCGCGGACATCGACGCCCTGGAAGCGCGGATCCGGCGCATCGTCCTGCCGCTGGCCTATACGGACGAACTGTACGCGCTGCGCAGCTACATCCAGATGGTGCGCGAACGGGTCCAGCGCACCGCCCCGGATCAGGGCGCCGCCGGCTCCGGCCGCGGACCGTAGTGCACCGGCGGCGCGCCGGCCTCGCAGCAGCCCAGGTCCGGCGCCGCACCGGCGTAGCCGTCGCTGAAGTTCTCCAGCACCACGCCGGCGTCGATCGCCGCGGAGCGCTCGGCGAGCGCCGGATCCGCCGTTGCCGGATCCACCGGCGCCTCGAACCGCTCCGGCGGCCACATCGTCTTCAGCGTCCGGCGCGGACCGAGCATGATCGCACCGCGGCCGCCGTACAGCCCACCCTCGCCCGCCAGTTCGCGCGCATCGCGGATCTGGCGCCCGTTCCAGGTCGCGAACACGCCGCTGGCGATGTCGTAGCCGTCGGCATCGAAGTCGCAGCGATTCAACGTGGCGCGGATGTACAGCGCCGTCCCGCGCGTACCGATGAACAGGTTGTTGCGGGTGACGACATCGTTGACGGACTCCTTCGCCGGATCGATGACGAACGCGATCCGCGACTTCAGCGAGGTGTTGTGGAACAGCAGCATGCCAGAGACGTGGTTGTGAAGCTTGAACGGCGAATACTGCGTGTTGACGATGAAGTTGCGATAGACGTACACCGGCCCGCCGTGTACCGGCTGGCCGCTGATGCCGGCGAAGGCGTTGACGATCCGGTTGCGGAACACGCGCACGTTGGTATCCGCGTAGTCCGCTTCGATGCCGTCGTCGGTGGCGAGCTCGATGTCGTTGTTGTGGTAGTCGCTGGCGGAGATCCGGCCGAACTCACCGTTGTGGATGGCGTCGGCGGTGGCGTGGAAGCGGTTCCACGCCACCACGTGCCCGGCGCCGGTGACGCCGACCGCGACCACGGGCTCGTTGCCGCGCGAGCGCGGCCAGGTCGCGGGCCCTTCGAAGACGTTGTCGATGACGTGGATGCCCGTGGACTCGGTGTAGACCGCACCGGCGGCGATCATGCCATTGGTCGTGAACTCGAAGCGATTGCGGCGTACGACCAGGTGGCTGGCCTTGTCCGCGCGCAGCAGCGTGTCGGCATTGCGCAGCGTGAGCCGCTCGATCCAGATATGTTCGCGGCCCGAAGCGTCGAGCAGCACCGGCTTGCCGCCGCCGTCGAGCACGGCCGCGCCGGCAGCCGGGCCGGCGATGACGATCGGATGGCCCGTGCGGCCGGATCGGCCGATGACCGTGCCGCCGGCGTCGTACTCGCCGGGCGCGAGCAGCAGCCGATCGCCGGGCTCGGCGCGCGCGAGCGCGGCGGCCAGTCCGCGAAACGGA
Source organism: Gammaproteobacteria bacterium (assembly GCA_050183625.1). GTDB lineage: Bacteria > Pseudomonadota > Gammaproteobacteria > JADZEE01 > JADZEE01 > JBFXBD01. Next base: position 2,863 of record JBFXBD010000070.1, on the reverse strand, counting down.
TCGGCCTGCGTGCCCGCACCGGAGCCGGTGCCGTACGGCACGACCCAGCGGTTGCGAAGACCGGCCGGCAACGCCGGCTCGGCTGCCGTGCGCACCCGCAGGGTGCGTTCGGTATCCCCGCCGTCCGGATCGGCGAGTGCCAGCCGCAGTTCGTAGTCGGTGCCGGGCGCGAGATCGACCACGCTGCCTGCGAACAGCACGCCGTCCGCAACCCGGTTCTCGGGCGACACCTTCGACGGGTGGGTGCGGAACAGCGGCCAGCCCGCGCGCCACGCGCCCTCACCGGCAGCGCGCCACTGCACGGCGATGCTCGCATTGCCGTTCGCATCGCCGTGCACAGGCCAGCGCACCGCCACCGCGCTCGGCGTGGATGGCTCGATCAGGATTTCCCCCGGCGTGGAGCGATCGCCGCCGGCCGCCAGGCCCGCCCCCGGCACGGCGAGCAAGCAGCCCGCGACGAGGACCAGCGCGCAAATCCGGACAATCATCCCTGCAGCTTGCTCACGTTCACCGGCACGTTGCTCATCCGCGGCTGGCCGGTGTAGCGGTCGTAGACCGTATCCACGCTGAGCAGGCGGTTCGGGTTGCTGCCGATCTCGCGCACCTGCCCGTCGCGCTCGGGCCCGGCGCCGAAGCCATACATCATCGCCACCAGCCCGCGGCGCAGGGTCGTGTCCGGCTCGACGACGGCGCGGATCGCACCGCGCGCCGAGCGGATCTCGGCGACATCGCCCGCCGCCAGCCCGAGCGCCTGCATGTCCGCCGGGTGCATCGAGGCGGGGTTGTACGGCTTGCCGCGGTGGGTCTGCGGTATGTTGCAACTGGTGTTGTAGACGTGCCGGTGGCGGCGGCTGACGTAGCGGAATGCAAAGCCCTCGTCACCGGCCGCGCGCGCCGGACCCTCGGCCGCGAGCCGCGCGAGGTCGCGCATCATCTCGCCGTTGCCGACGTCCAGGCGCCCGGTCCATTCCGGATCGGGCGGCGCGACCGTGACCGCCGGCTCGGGAAACAGCGCGCCCGACGGGTATTGCCTGACGACGTCGAGCGGCACGCGCGCCGCACCGCTCAGGCGCTCCAGCAGGACTTCGGTATCGAGATCCGGTGGTGCATCGATGGTCGTACCGTCGAATCCGCGCACGGTCATCGCCAGTCCCATCCGACGGCCGAGTTCGGCGAACAGCTTCCATTCCTCGATCAACTCCGAACCCGGCGGCGGCGCGGCGATCGCGGGCGAATACTGCGCATAGGACTCGCCCAGGCCGTAGCCGGTGGCGCGCTGGCTGATGATGTCGAGGAAATGGGTGGCGGCCGGTACCTCCAGCGGCATCGGCGGCGGCAGCACGTAGTGCGCGAGTTCGGCGGTGCGCGACATCCATGGATCCACCTGCACAAGCAGGTCCAGCGATGCCAGCGCCTGGGCGGTCTTCAACTGATCCGGCAACACCGCCGCGGGATTGCCCGACACGCTGATCAGCGCCCGGATCCGCCCCTCGCCGGGCAGCAGCATTTCGTCCGCGAACGCCCCGGCCGGCAGCCCGGCGTGCGTATGCCGCAGGCCACGCACGCGCATGGTATCCGCAAGTCCCCAGTCGGCCTTCGGCGGTTCGGCCTGCGCCTTGTACCGTGGCGCCGGAACGAGCACGGGTGCGGCGCGCACGCGCTCGCCGGCGCGCAGCCAGTGACCGCAGATCGTCTCCAGCGCGAGCACCAGGTATTCGACCAGCGAGCCCGGGCCGGAGAAACTCGGCCCGGTGCCGGCCATCGCATAGCCGCGCCGGGCACCGGCGAACAGGCGCGCGGCCCGCACCACGTCGTCCGCCGGGACATCGGCGCGGCGCGCAACTTCTTCGGGCGTGAACGGTTCCACCGCGGCCCGCAGCGCATCGACGCCCGCGACGTGCGCGGCGAGGAAGTCGCGATCCTGGAGCGACTCGGCGAGCACGACGCGGATCATGCCGGCGAGGATCTCGGCATCGTGGCCGGGCGCCGGCTGCAGGTGCAGATCCGCACGCCGCGCCGCCGGGCTGGCGCGCGGATCGATCACGATGAGCTTCATGCCGCGGCGCGCGCGATCCTTGAGCCATTGGCCCGGATTGCCGGCCGGCAGGCCGGTGTAGGTGTCGATCGGATTGATGCCGATGAGCAGCGCGACCTGCGGATCGTCGAAGCCCTGCGACGGCGCCATCCAGCGCCCGTGCAGGGCGGCAGCGATCTGCTTGCCGCCCTTGTCCATGGTGTTCGGATCGAAGCGCATCGGCGTGCCGACGGCATCGCAGAACGCGGCGTGCAGCGGCCAGACGGTGGGCGCGGTCGCCACCATCATGGTGCCGCCGTAGAGGGCGATTGCGCGCGGGCCGTGCCGGTCGCGGATCTCGATCAGGCGCGCGGCGATTTCGTCCAGCGCCTGGTCGAGCGCAATCGGCTCGAATCCGCCGGCGGCAGTCCGCTTGAGCGGCTTCAACAACCGATCCGGATGCGCCAGGTAATGCGGCTGCGCGCGACCCTTGATGCAGCTATAGCCGCCGTAGAGGGGGCTGTCCGCGTCGCCCGCGACGCGCAAGACCCGGCCGTCCTGGACTTCCACCGTGATTGCGCAGTGATTGGTGCAGATACGGCAGAACGAATGCCGGGTCAGGTTCATGACACGCGCCTCCCGATCCCGGCGGGGCTCACGAAGACATGCCTGCCGCCGCCGCGCCCGGGTGTGCGGCGACGGCAGGCGCGCAACCTAAGACAACCTCATACGTTAGTTCTTAAGGGGTGCCGTAAACGTGCTGCAGCCCGAGCTTGAGTCGACCGGACTTCGCCTCGCGCGCCGGATGCGCGCGGCGCGCGTTTGTCGCCAGGAAGTCGATGGCGTTCA
>JBFXBD010000069.1:0-33185 GCA_050183625.1 Gammaproteobacteria bacterium | reverse complement strand
ATACCCAAAAACGGCAACTCGAAAAAAAGTATGGCGTTCCGTTTGATATGGATTTCTAATGGAGAACGTCGATGCTCAAGTTCATTATCGGGGTCGTGCTGTTCTGGTCGACGGTGAAGCTCGCTCGCTACCTGCGCGAGATCGTGCCGGCTTACAACCGACCCATTCTCTTCCGAAATACAGTCGCGTTTTCAGTCCTGAACATCCTCATAGTCATCTTGCCGATTATCGCCTTCTGGTTTGTATTGGCAGGACTGTTCAGCTTTCGATCTCCATTTTGGGTTGGTGGATGAATGATGTTGCTGAGCGTGCCTGGACCTACCGTCTGCCTAACCAGGCCAACGCACTGCCGCGGGGCAAACCGCGGTGGAGCTTCGCGGTAGTGTCAGTAGCCGGCTCGGCTCATCGACAGCTTTAGGCCGCACTCAATGCCAATGACACTACGTGCTAGACCGAAACGTGGAGCGAAGGAGTTGGCTTCTGCCGCTCGGGCCTTGGTTTACGAATGGGATATGCTAAATCACGGTGCTGATGCTCTTGCCACGCCCACGATTAAGCGCAATACCCTGGCCCAGAATATTGCACTCGAATCATTCCTTCTTCATGCGCGAATCATAAGGGACTTTTTTAAGTCGAAGGGTCGCGACAACGATGTGCTTGCTCGTGACTTCTTGACGCCTGTCCCGAGGGTCAAAATGCCGCTACTCAGAAGCCGATCGATTGACGCGCGGCTTAATAGACGGCTGACTCACTTGAGTTACTCTCGCAATCGCTTGAAGCGCGGGTGGGACGTAACCAGGCTATTGAACGAGGCAAATGGTGCTATGAACAAACTCGTCGATAGGCTGGAGAAGGAACAGCCCAAGGTGGCAAAGATTTCCGGCCAAACCAGGCGGTCAACCGGACGCCGGGTATAGCGCGGCGGCGCTTCGCGGTCGTATCTGGGGCCGGCGCCGGTTACCGCCAGGGTTGGGCGTCAGGAGCGTGAGTCTCGTGCGTAGATCAACCGCGATCATTTTGCTCCTTGTCCTCCTATTGATTGGGTCGAACGCCTGGTGGGCGTATCACGCCGTCGACGCTGGTGTGACTCAGACGTACATGGGAGTTTCCCTCGACGACAACAAGCAGGCACTAGCTCAGACGCTGACATTGCTGCCTGTTGTTGCTCGGCCCGGGGCAACGCGCGCCGACGTTGTTGCCGCTGCCCGAGCAGTTGGTCCTCAGAGCGAACCATTCGAGAAGGACGGCTTTTTTTGGGTGGGAAAGATCGGGCTCAAGTTCAACGAACATGGTCATCTCGTTGAAGCTTCACGGGCTTGGAGTCCACCGTGATCCTGACGCCCAACCAGTGCTTCGAGCCGACCGCCCACCAGCGGGGCTGGTGGGTTCCCTTCGCGCTGCGCGCTCCGGCGGCGGCTCACGCTGGGCGCCGCGCCGCGATCGGCATGCACCGTGAGCTGGCCGGGAGCGATGCGCTGCTGGGCCAACGCCTGCTGGATGAGGCGCCGGGCCAGCACCCCCGACTCCCGATGTGCCAGCATCCACCCCACCACGTAGCGGCTGAACAGGTCCATGACCACGTACAGGTGGTAGTACTGCCATGGGCCGGGGCCCTTGAGCTTGGTCAGGTCCCAGGTCCAGACTTGGTTGGGCGCGGTGGCCAGCAACTGTGGCTTGGCATACACCGGATGCCGGCGCTGCGCGCGGCGTTCGCGCACGGGCCCGTCCTGGGCCAGGAGCCGATACATCGTGCGGACGCTGCACAGGTAGCGGCCCTCGTCGAGCAAGGTGGCGTAGATCTCCCCGGGAGAGCGGTCGCAGTGGCGCTCCCCGTGCAGCACCGCCAGCACCTCGGTGCGCTCGGTCGGGCTCAAGGCCCGTGGATGGGTCCGCGCGACGCCGGTGGCCTTGGCGGGCGCAGGGCGCTGCTGGCGATAAAACCCGCTGCGCGACACGCCCATGGCCTGGCACGCCATGCTCACCCCCACCGCCGCGGTCAACTCCCGCACCGCGCTCATCGGTCCACCTTCGCGGTCGTGTCGTCCAAGGCGATGCCAAGCACCTCGGAGAGTTTTTTTTGGACATCGATGATCTTCTCGGCCTTGCCCAGTTGCCCGCGCAGACGCTCGTTGTCCCGGCGCAGCCGTTCGATCTCGCGTTGCTCCGCCGACTGTGCCGGCGGTCGGCCGCGGCTGACTGCCGACATCGAGGCCAGTGCACCGCGGCGGCGCTCGCGGCGCCAGTGGCTCAGGTGCGAGGAATACAGCCCCTCCCGCCGCAGCAGGGCGCCGATCTCGCCGGGAGTCTTGCACCCGTCGGCTTGCTCGAGCACCTTGAGCTTATACGCTGCGGTGAATTGCCGCCGCGTGGGTTTCTCGGGCACTTCCGGGTTCAAGGTGTTGGTCTCATGAATTCTGGTATACATCGTTCATCGTCTCCTCCGCCCTGTTCAGTAATTACCAGGAGGAGGGTGTCTCACGAGATATTGGCACACAGGGCACGGTACGTGGCGGCTGAGTCGCAGTCCGGCGCTCTCGTTTGCCCTGCCGGCGAAGTACTTCGCCGGCCAGGGGCTACCGGAACTGGCGGTGGCCGCGTCTCGATGACATACCTTGGCCGAACCGCCGCATACGTGATCCATACGTTCGGTGGTGTGGGAGGGGTCGGGCCGTGAGGCCCGCTCCTATCCCGATTATGCGCTCTAGTGACCGCACCGCTCTTGCTAACGGCGAACGCGGCAATAGGTAAAGCGCGATGGGGATCAATGTCGTCTGGAGAGACGAACGCGGCGGGTCGCTTGGCGAGGTAGACGATCCGAAAATTCTGCTTAGCCGGCTCGCCACACGGAAGGCTTCGCCTGTAGCGGGCTCCGTGTGTCTTCGGTTTCTGGATCCAGCGGGTGATGCTTGTTTCAATCAGCGGCAGCTACCGTTTTTGGTCCAGGAACTTCGGCTCGCTCGAGATGGGGTTGCCGATCCGGATCTCGTGGCACATCTGAACAAGGTGTTGGAGCTCGTGGAGCGTGCAAACGAAGTTCACACGTACGTCTGGTTCGTAGGCGATTGAGGGTGTGCGTCGTGCCAGCGCATAACAAGCACTTGCAGCGGACCGTGACCCGTCGTCGCGCCGCGCTTCATACGGCAACGCGCGGCCGCTGAACTGCGGCGTTATGCATCTGAGCCGTGGAGCATCGACCGATGAATGAGCTCAACATTTTCGTCAGCGTCGGCGGTACTGCGACGGAACAGCAGGAGGCGTTCGTCCGCGCTGTGGAGGATCGACTCCGGAGCGAAGGCCTCATCCCGCACACGGTTGGCCGAAATGCCTTTAGTGCCGACGCCCCGTTGAAGACGGTGACCGAGTGGCCGGCGCCGGTTACCGCCAGCGTTTAGGTCACTGCAGCCTTGCGTTGTGCCGTTCCTTAGGGAAAACTAGCCCCAGTGCCGGCAACTGCCTAATTGGGCGCCGGCGCTTCTCGAACGGCTTGTTCGGTATTGCCGGCTGGCTGCCCTGCGATGCTCCAATGGAGCGACCGGGGGTTCCAATCCATCAATTTGGAGGAGCCCCATGGCCACCCAGCTACAGAAAGCCCGTGCTTTTTCTTTCGTCGTCCAGTCCGGGCGGTGCGTCTATTGCAATCTACCGATGTGGGAAGCAGACCCCGACGAGTTCGCAAAGCGGTATCACCTAACTCCGAACCAAACCCGTCGTTTCAAATGTACGGCCGAACACCTAACAGCGCGATGCGACGGAGGGCCCGACTCCAGAGCGAACATCGCAGCGGCGTGCATGCACTGCAACAGCGTTCGACACAGATCACCAGTGCCGCTGCCAGCGTTGGAATACCAGACCTATGTAAGGAAACGGGTCGCACGCGGGAAATGGCCCGGTTTCGGAATACCCAAAACAATGCACACCGCGCCTCAGTAGGAGTGCAATGGCTTAATCGGGTAAGGGGGAGTAGCTAACTCCCCCTCACCACACCACCCGGCGTGCGGGTCCGCTACCCAAGCGGTTCACAACGAAGAAGCACACGACGCCTTCATGCATAGCCGTGGGCCTTCATCCACAAGGCGCGGATCGAAAGCAGCCCTTGGCGTTCAAGCCATGCGTTCGTCATCCCGGTCTGCGTCGCCAGGGTCTTGGACAGGTGCCAGTAGCTCTTGCGACTGAGCGCCGTGAGCCCCCTCAGCAATACCTCAACCCCGAATACCCCGTTTGCCGCGCCAGGCTCTCGTGCACGAGTTGCACCGCTTTCTCGTTGCGGCCGATGAACGCGGCGTCGTGGCCGCCCAGCGTCAGGCCGTGGCCGCAGCCTTCCCACACCGGCACGTCTTCGCGCACCGCGCGAGCCGCGCGCACGGCCATGTCCTCGGGTGAGAGCATGCCCTCGGGGGCGGTGGGCACGGGCGTCATCCAGCCGTAGCGCATGAAGGATTCGTCCGGGCGCGAGCCGGGCATGAGGTCGGCGAAGATGTAGCCGTACAGGTCGCGCGCGATGAGGTTGCCCGGCGATATCCACCACACCAGGCCGAGGTGATCCTCCGGCACCCATTCGCGCTCGGGTCGGCCGGCGATGCGGGGCACGTCTGCCCGGGTGAAGAACGGCAGGCAGTAGCGCACGTGCGGGCCGATGGCGTCGTTCAGGGCCAGATCCAGGCTCACCGCCTGCGGGTTGAGATTGAACGTCGCCTTGTGCACGTACGGCACGTGCAGCGCCTCGACCAGGCCCTCGGTGACCGCCTTCCAGTTCGCGCCCAGGCGCTCGCGTACGAGCGAGTTGTGGTAGGTCATGCGGTCGAAGCCGTAGGCCGCGAGTTCGGCGTCGATCGGGCCCAGGTGCCCGGCCACGTCGATCGGCGCGCCCGGCGTGAGCACGGTCCAGATCAATCCGTGCCGTTCCTGGCTCGGCAGTTCCACCAGGCCGTAGCGGGAAAGGTCCATGCCCGCGTACCGATCCCGCAGCGGCATCGTGATAAGCCGCCCGCGGATGTCGTAGCGCCATGCGTGGTAGGGGCAGTTGAATCCCCTGGCATTGCCGCAGCCGTCGGCCGGCTCGGCGCCGCGGTGGCGGCAGTAGTTCAGGAACACGTGCGCCGCGCCTTCCTCGTCGCGCGTCAGGAGCAGGGACCGGCCCATCGCGATGCGCACGTGATAGTCGAACGGGTTGCGGATTTCCGAGCTGGCGAGCACGGCGAGCGGGGAGCGCTCGAACAGCGCGCGGTCGCGGCGGAACTGCTCCTCGCTCCTGTAGTACTCCAGCGGCACCTCCATGCAGGCCTGGGCCGCGTCCGGCCACTGCGCATCGATCATCGCCAGCGATCGCTTCATCAGGTCGATACCGATTTCGGGCAGCATCCAATGATCTCCGCATTTCGGTGCTCGCAGCGATGATACAACGGCGTTCGTTCGCGTGGCGCAAGCGGAATCGGGTTGCTATATTCGCCGGCACGCAACGAACGATTGAGGCTGGCCATGGCCGATGCGAATGCGGTTCCGATGGTGGAGGGCTCCGAGTACGGGCCGGGCGGCGGCACGCTGCTGTTCGAGAACGATCGGGTCCGCATCTGGGAGATGCGGCTGGCGCCGGGGGAGCGCTCGCGCCTGCACACGCACGATCGCGACTACATCCTGGTGCAGATCGAGGGCGATCGGATCGCCGCGGAGCCTCACCCCGCCACGCAGGGTGCGATCGATCGGTTCTTCGAGGTGGACGTCATCCCCGGGGCCACCGTGTTCCTGGAGCGCGGCGGCGTGGAATGGGCCGTCAACACCGGCAAGAAGCCCTGGCGCGAGATCTGCATCGAGCTCAAGGACTGACGCGAGGCGGCTACCGCAGCCGTTCGCGGGCGATCTCGACCAGCTTGCGGCGCTGGACCTGCCCGGTGCTCGCGGTGCGCGGGATGGCATCGACCAGGAACAGGCGCCGCGGGTGCTTGTGGCTGGCGAGCTGCCCGGCGCAGAACGCGCGCAGTTCGTCGATGCCGGGCGAATGGCCGGGGCGCGGCACGACGAAGGCGCCGATCACCTCGCCCCACTGCGGATCGGGGATGCCGGCCACCGCGGCATCCGCGACCGCCGGGTGGCGCTGCAATACGAGGTCCACTTCCACCGGCGCGACCGTCTCGCCACCGGTGCGCATGATGTCCTTGGCGCGGCCGACGATGTAGCAGTAGCCGTCCTCGTCGAATTCGGCGAGTTCGCCGGTGCGATACCAGCCGTCGACCAATGCCGCCGCGGTGGCTTCCTCGTTGCGGAAGTAGCCACTGAAAAGCTGTGCGTTGCGCACCCACAGCTCGCCGGCATCGTCGATGCGCAGCTCGCAGCCAGGGGAGGGCGGCCCCACCGATCCGGGCTTGGTGAACAGGTCCTCCTGCGGCAGCACGCACACGCACGAGGCTTCCGTGGAGCCGTACGTCACCGTGGTGACCGCGTCCGGCGCCAGGGCGCGGATGCCGCGCAGCAGTTCCTGCGTGGTCGCCGAGGTGCCGGTCTCCGCGCGCCGCAGGCTGGAGAGATCGTAGCGCCCGAGGTCGGCCTCGAAGATGCGCTGCCACACCGCCGGAATGCCGTAGAACGCGTGCGCGCGGTGGCGCATGATTGCCTCCAGGATGTGCCCGGCGTCGGCCCGCTCCACCAGCACCAGCGTGTCGCCGCTGAGCCAGGTGGGCAGCGCGTAGGCCCAGCCGGCCATGTGGAACTGCGGGAACATGCACACGTTCGGGCCCAGCGGCCAGCGGCTGGTGACGTCCGAGCGCAGGCGCTGGGTGCGGTGCGAGAGCATGCAGCCCTTGGGCTCGCCGGTGGTGCCGCTGGTGAAGAAGATGATCTGGGTGTCGTTCTCGTCCACCCGCGGCCACGCCGCGGGCGCCGGTGCGTGCTGCGCGTAGAGTTCTTCCACGCTCACGGATCCGCCGCCGGCCGATGGCGAGACGACGATGGCCGGCTCGGCACGCGCCAGCACCTGGGCAAGCTCGGCTTCGGTGTAGCGCGGGTTCAGCGGCGTGAACACCGCGCCGATGCGGGCCGCGGCGAAGTACATCGGCGGCGCGTCCAGCGAGGTGTCGTCGAGCCAGGCGATGCGATCTCCCGGCCGCACGCCGCGCGCGAGCAGCGCGGCGGCCAGCGCCCCGGATCGATCCCACACCTCGCGGAAGGTGACCTGCCGGTCGCCCAGCACCGCCGCCGCGCGGTTCGGGAACCGTTGCGCGGCCGCGCGCGCGATGTCGCCGATCAGCAGCGGTTGCATGCGCCTGCCTCAGGCGGGGGGCGCGGCGGCCGGTTCGTCGATGTCCCGGAACACGCCCAGCCGGTGTACCGGCGCCAGCGTGTCCTGCAGGTACGCCGGTGCTTCGCTGGTGTCGATGAACCAGCCGGTCGGGCACATCGTCAGGATCTCCACGAAGGTGAAGCCCGCCGCGCGCGCCTGCAGCTCGAAGGCGCGCTTCAACATGCGCCGCGTCTGCCAGACGTTGGCGACGTTGTTGGTGGCGCCGCGCGCGACGTAGGCGCTGCCTTCGATGCGGGCGAGGAGATCGGCCACCAGCAGCGGGTAGCCGTGCTTCTTCGCGTCCCGGCCTTCGAGGGTGTTCTTGGTGCGCTGCCCGAGCACGGTGGTGGCGGTCATGTGGCCGCCGGTCTCGCCGAAGGCGCCGTTGTTGAGCATGATGCAGGTGATGTTCTCGGCGCGCGCCGCGGCGTGGATCACCTCCTGCAAGCCCTCGTTGACCATGTCGCCATCGCCCTGGACGGTGAATACGATGGTTTCGGGGCGCACGCGCTTCAGGCCGGTGGCGAGCGAGGGCGCGCGACCGTGCAGCGCCTGCAGCACCTCGACGTTCATGGTCGGCGAGAACGCCGTGTAGCAGCCGATCCCGAACACGGAGATCGCGCGGCCGGCCAATCCCAGCTCCTCGATCATCTCCACCGCCGAGCGCATCGCCGCCGGCTCGCCGCAGCCGGGGCAGAGCTCGTGCGGCCCGGGCATGATCAGCGCGGGCGTGAAGTCGTCCAGCAGTTGCGCCGCGCGATCCGGCGGCCGGTCGGTGGGGACGATCGGGATAACCCTGCTCATGCCGCTGCGCCGCGAACGCGATCGAGCGTCGCAAGTACGAGGTTGGAGAGATTCTTCACCGTCAGCGAGGGCGCGATGCCGAAGCCGGACTCGTCCATGCTGATGCCGCCGATGAAATGCACCGGCAGGTGGCGCACGGCCAGGCGCACGTCGTCGACCATCTGCCCCGCGTTCAGCTCGAATACGGCCAGCGCGCGCGCGCCGGCCGCGGCACGCGCCAGCGCTTCCGACGGGTACGGCCAGAGCGTGATCGGCCTTGCGAACCCCACCGGAACGCCGCGCTCGCGCAATTGGCCGACGACGTAGCGCAGGTAGCGGCCCGGCGTGCCGTAGGCGACGACGACGAGCTCGGCGTCCTCGACGTGGCCGGTCTCGATCATCGGCTCCACGCCGCGGGCCATCGCCTCGATGTGCGTGCCCATCTGCGACAGGTGCGCGCCGTAGGTGAGCGGGTTCGGATCCCCGCGCTTGGTCTGCAGGATCGGGGAAATGACCTTGGCGTGGCCGGTGGCGCTGGTCGTGCCGTCCAGTGCCCAGGCCTTCTCGGGCAACGGGCCGAAGTCGATGCGCGCCGTGTCCACCGCTTCCTCGACGTGGGCGAGGTAGTAGTCTCCCAGGAAGGTCACCGGGTTGCGCCAGGTGTCCGCAAGGTGGAAGGCGAACTGGACGAGCCGGACGGCTTCGGCCAGATCGGCCGGCGCGAGCACGATGTGCCGGTAGTCGCCGTGGCCGCCGCCGCGCGTGGCCTGGTAGTAGTCGCCCTGGCCGCGCGCCATGTTCAGCACCACCAGCGGCAGGCGCGCGTAGCACAGCTCCGAGAGCGACTCCTGCATGAGCGACAGGCCCTGGCCGACCGAGCCGGTGGCGGCGCGCACGCCCGCGGCGGCGGCGCCCCAGGCCATGCCGACCGCTTCGAGCTCGCTTTCCGCGTTCATGCATACGCCGCCGGCCTCGGGCAGGCGCCGGGCCATGCCTTCGAGCACCTCGGTGAACGGCGTCATCGGGTAGCCGGCGAAGAAGCGGCATCCCGCGTTCACCATCGCCTCGGCGATGGCATCCGAGCCCTCCATGAGGATCCGCGCCATGTGCGTCAGCCCGGGCCCGCGGCCGCTTCGTGAACGACCGGCTGGTCGTACTTCCAGACCTGGAACACGAAGTCCGGGCAGATGATCGCGCAGGCGTGGCAGGCGGTGCAGCCCGGTGCCAGGCGCGGGTAGCGGTAGCCCTTCGCGTTGCGCTCGTCCGTGGTCATGGACAGCACGCCGGGCTTGCAGGCGTCGATGCACAGATCGCAGCCCTTGCAGGCCTCGACGTCGATCACCAGCGTGCCGCGCGACACGATGCGCCCGGTGCTCATGCCGCGGCCGTCCTTCCATCGTCGGCCCAGGCCTGGACCAGGGGCGTCTCCACCAGCGCGAAACCCGCGCGCAGCGCGGCGACGTTGGCCTGCGCGTGCTGGCGCCGGTACGGCGGCAGCACTTCGAGCGCGGCCTCGGCGAGCGCCTCGATCGTGACGATGCGCGTCGCGCCGACGAACGCGCCGAGCGCGACCATCGAACCGGCCCGCGGGTTGCCCAGGACCGCCGCGCGATCGCTCGCGTCGACGTCCAGCACGGCGCAGCCGTCCACGGCCGGATCGCCGCGGAACACGCTCGAATCCACCAGCACGCACCCGCCCGGGCGCAGGCGTTCGCGGATCGCCGCCCAGGACAGGTGATGCATGACGAGCGCGCCCCAGGCCTCGTCCACCGTGGGCGGCGCCAGGATCGGCCCGGTGCCGAGAATCACCGTGGCATCGGTGGCGCCGCCGCGCATGCTGCCGGCATAGCTGCCGAAGACCATCGCTTCCAGGCCGTCGCGTACCGCGGCGGTGGCGAGGGTCCTGGCGGCGAGCTGCACGCCCTGGCCGCCGATGCCGGTAAGCAGGAGTTCGCGTTCCATCCAACGGATCCCGTGCGCGGGGGACGACCCTCCCGCAATCTATGCGAGCCGCGCGGAAGGCGTCAATCGCGCTTTGCGCACCGCTCCGCGTGTGTTCAATACCCTTCGGCGACGTCGACCGGCGTCGATGGCGGCCGGCCGGCTTCGATCAGCAGGATGTTGTCGACCAGCGTGCGGACGATGGCGTCCATGTGCCCCGGAAATTCCCAGGACGCGTGCGGGGTCACGACGAGATTGGGGACGTCCCACAGCGGACTGTCCGCCGGCAGCGGCTCGGTGTCGAACACGTCCAGGGCCGCACCGCACAGCCGCCCGGCGCGCAGCATGTCGGCGAGCGCGGATTCGTCCGCCACGCCGCCGCGGCCGAGGTTCACGAACGCCGCGCCCGGCTTCATGTGCGCGAGCATGTCGCGGTCCAGCAGGCCGCGCGTGCGCGTGGTGAGCGGCAGCAGGCACACGACGGCATCCGCCTGCGCCAGCAGCTCGGGCGTTTGCTCCATCGGCAGCATCCGTTGCACCGCGGCGGTGGGCTTCGGCCTTCGCTGCGTGCCCAGCACGCGCATGCCCAGGGCCGCCGCGCGCGGCGCGAGCGCCTGGCCGACCCGCCCGCAGCCCAGGATCCCGAGCGTTGCGCCGTCGATGACGCCGGGGCCGATCCTTCCGAGCCACTCGCGCCTGCGCTGCGCTGCCATGGCGACGGGCAAGCGCTTCAACAGCATCAGGACCAGGGCCAGGGCGAACTCGGCCATGGCGTCGGCCGAGTAGCCCTTGGCGCTGGTGACGCTGGCCCGCGCGGGCAATCCGTCGAGCGGCAGCAGGTGGTCGATGCCGGCGCCGAGCGAGTGCAGCAGCAACAGTTCGCCGGCCCTATGCCAGTGCCCGGCCGGCGGGCGGAACGCCAGCAGGTAGCGCATCGCGGGCAGCCGTTCGGCGAACTCCGCGGGGCCGGAGCAGACCCGCAGCCCGGTGCCTGGGAGCTGGCGCGCGAGCGCCTCGCGGATTGGCGCAACGAAGGCGTCGGTCGCCATCGGCGGGGGAACGCACAGGTCGACGATCCGGGGCGTGGCGTTGCTCAAGCGCTGGTCTCCGACGCGGCCGCCTCCGGTTGCGCGCAGGCGGCGGAATTGCACATCCTCGCCCGCGGCCATCGTTCGGGCCGGGCGCCGAATATAGCATCGCGGACCGCGCCGCTACGCGGTCGCGGGAGCGTTGTCATCCGCGGACGAGTTCAATACGCTTGGGCCGTCCCGTGAGCCGGGCGCGCCTGGAGGCAGGCCATGTTCGATCTCGTCATCCGCGCAGGCACCGTCGTCGACGGCACCGGTGCGCCCGGCCGCGAGGCCGATGTCGGCATCCGCGCCGGGCGGGTGGCGCAAATCGGGCGCATCGCCGGACCCGCCGCGCGCACGATCGACGCCCGCGGGCTGGTGGTCGCGCCGGGCTTCGTCGACGTGCACACGCACTACGACGCCCAGTTGTTCTGGGATCCGCGGCTCACGCCCTCGCCGCTGCACGGCGTGACCACGGTCGTCGCCGGCAACTGCGGGCTGACGCTCGCCCCGGCCCGGCCCGAGGATCGCGATTTCCTCACCCGCCTGCTCGCGCGCGTGGAATCCATCCCGGTCGAGGCCCTGCAGGCGGGCCTGTCCTACCGCTGGACCAGCTTCGCCGAGTTCCTGGACGTGGTCGAGGCCACGCCGCTGGCGATCAACATCGGCTTCATGGTCGGGCATTCGGCGGTGCGGCGCGCGGCCATGGGCGCGCAGGCCTCGACCCGCGCCGCGACCGGCGCCGAGCTCGAGGCGATGCAGGCCCTGCTTTCGCAGGCCATCGCCGCCGGCGGCCTGGGGTTCTCGACCTCGAACGTCGCCACGCAGGTCGACGGCGACGGCCGGCCGACGCCGCCCAACGCCGCCACGCGCGAGGAGATGGTGGCCCTGGCCGCGGTCTGCGGCCGCCATCCGGGCACCTCGATCGAGTTCATCCCCGGCAGCTTCCTGCGCGGGTTCAGCGACGAGGAGATCGATCTCATGGCGGACATGTCCGCCGCCGCGGACCGGCCGCTGAACTGGAACACGCCGCTGGTGAACCGCGCCGCGCCCGACATGCACCTGCGCCAGCTCGCGGCCACCGATCGCGCCCGCGCGCGCGGCGGGTTCGTGGTGCCGACCTTCATCGCCCAGAACGGGCAGCTCCAGCACGAGTTCCTGCGCGGCTACGTGTTCCGCGCGGTGCCGGGCTGGGAGTGGCTGTTCGATCTCGACGTCCCGGCGCGCATCCGCGCGCTCGCCGATCCCGATGCCCGGCGCCGGCTGGCCGAAGCCATCGACGCACAGGCCACCGGGCTCGCGACGCTGGTGCGCGACTGGGCCGCCTATCGCGTCAACGAGGCCCGCGCGCCGGCGCTGATGCCGCTGCTCGGCCGCCGCATCGGCGACATCGCCGGCGAGCGTGGCCGCGGCGCATTCGACACGATCCTCGACATCGCCGTGGAGGGCGGGCTGGACGTGGGCTTCGTGCGCGACCAGTACGCCGAGGGCGACGCGTGGGCATGGCAGGCGCGCTTGTCCGTGCTGCGCGATCCGCGCGTGCTGCTGCAGGCCTCCGATGCCGGTGCGCATCTCGACATGATGTGTGGCGCCGACTTCACCACCCGCTGTTTGGCCGAACTCTGGCGCCAGCGCCGCGCGTTCACGATCGAGGCACTGGTGCAGCGTTTCGCCGATGCGCCGGCGCGCCTGTATGGACTGCGCGATCGCGGCCGGCTGGTGCAGGGTGCGTGGGCCGACATCGCCATCTTCGATCCCGACACCGTCGGCGCGACGGCGCTGCGGACGGTGGCGGACCTGCCGGGCGGCGCCGCGCGCCTGACGACGGGTTCGACCGGGATGCGACACGTCCTGGTCGCCGGCACGCCGATCGTCGCCGACGATGCCTTCGTCGACGCGCTGCCGGGGCGTGTGCTGCGCTCGGGGCGCGATACCGACACCGTACGCGCTTCCAGCACGTTGTCCGGGTTGCTCGCCGCACCCGCTGCCGCGTCCGCATGACCGGGTCGGACGCCGCGTACTGCGTCGGCGTCGACGTCGGCGGCACCTTCACCGACGCGGTCCTCACCGATGGCGCCCGCACCTGGCGCGCCAAGTCTCCCACCACCCAGGGTGACGTCGGCCGCGGCGTGCTGGCCGCGGTCGGGCTCGCCGCGGCGCGCGCCGGCCTGGACCTGCCGGCGCTGGTACCGCGGCTGGCCCGCTTCGGCCTGGGTACGACGGCGGTCACCAACGTGCTCGCCTCGCGCACCGGCCTGAAGCTCGGGCTGCTGACCACGCGCGGCTTCGAACAAGCCGTGCCGCTGGCGCGCGGAGCGCGCGTGGTCGACGAGGACGGCTGGATGGCGCCGCCGCCCGAACTGCTGCCCGGGAGCGCCATCGCCGGCATCGACGAGCGCGTCGATCGCGACGGCCGGGTACTGCGGCCGTTGCCCGAGGCCGAGGTGATTGCCGCCGCGGATCGGCTCGTGCAGCAGGGCGTACAGGCGATCGCGGTGTCGTTCCTGTGGTCGTTCGTGTACCCCGCGCACGAGGCGCGCGCGCTGGAACTGATCACCGCACGGCACCCGCACGTGGCGGTGGTTTCGGGTGCCGCGCTGCTGCCCACCATCCGCGAATACGAGCGCACCACGCTCGCGCTGCTGAACGCGTACACCACCGGTGCGTTCCGTGGCGTGGAATGGCTGGATGCGGAGCTTGCCCGCCTGGGCATGCGGGTGCCGCTGCTGCTGGTGCACTCGGCCGGCGGCTCGATCACCATCGGCGAGGCGCGCCGGTTTCCGATCGGCCTGGCGGCCTCGGGGCCGGCCGCGGGGGTCGCGGCCTCGGTCGCGGTGGCGCGCCGCAGCGGCTGCGCGGACGTGATCACCTGCGACATGGGCGGGACCTCCTTCGACGTCTCGGTGATCACCGCGGGCGAACCGGCGCGCCGCACGCGCGGCGAAGTGATGGGCGTGTGGACCGCGCTGTCGCAGGTGGACGTGGAGTCGATCGGTGCCGGCGGCGGTTCGCTGGGCTGGATCGACGCGCGCGGCATGCCCAGGGTCGGCCCGGGATCGGCCGGTGCGCAACCCGGGCCGGCCTGCTATCGCCGCGGCGGCACGCAGGCCACGGTCACCGACGCGCTGGTGGTGCTGGGCTACATCGATCCCGGCCGCTTCCTCGGCGGCGAGATGGCGCTCGATGCGCGTGCCGCCCATGCGGCCTGCGCGCGCATGGGCGAGCCGCTCGGCCTGGATGCCGCCGGGATGGCCTGGGGCATCCGCGAGATCGCGCTCGCCGGCATGGTGAAGGCGGTGCGTTCGCGGCTCGGCGAACGCGGCCTGGATGCGCGCAGCTATGCCCTGCTCAGCTATGGCGGCAGCGGCTCGCTGTTCACCGGCGACATCGCCTTGGCGACCGGCGCGTGCCGCGTGCTCGTGCCGGAGCTCGCCTCGGTGCTCTCGGCCTTCGGTGCCGCCACCACCGACGTGCGCCGCGAACGCATGCGCGCGGTGCTCGCACCGGCGGACGCGGCGACCGTGAACGCGCTGATGGTGGCGCTGCGCGAGGCGGTGCTGGCCGACCTGGCCGCCGATGGCATCGCGCCCGAAGGGCGCCGCGTGGAGTTCGAGGCCGACATCCGCTTCACGCGCCAGATCTGGGAGATCCCCGTGGCGCTGCCCGACGCCGGCGTGGACGGCGCGGCACTCGAGCGCGTCTTCGCGGAGTTCCGCGCCGAGTACGCCAAACGCTACGGGCAGGGCTCGATCGTGCTCGGCGCGCCGATGGAACTGGTCGGCCTGCGGGCGATCGGCATCGGCCGCACGGTGCAGGCGGCGCTGACCGCGGGCGCGCGCGAGGCGGTCCCGGCCGGCACGCCTGCGCCGCCGGTGGGGCAGCGCGCCGTGCGGTTGCGCCGCGAGCCGGGCGGCGAAGTCGCCGTGGCAGTGTACGACGGTCCCGCGCTGCGCACCGGCCATGCGCTGGCGGGGCCGGCATTGATCGATGGGGTCGACACCACGATCTGGATCCCGCCCGGGATGAGCGCCACGCTCGACGCGAACGCGACCCTGATCATGTCGCCGCCGGCGGCTGGAAAGGAGCAGGCATGATCCTGGATGGCATCGATCCGATCGACCTGGAAGTGTTCCGCAGCCGCCTGGAGGCGATCGGCGCCGAGGCGGCGGCCGCGGTGGAACACACGGCGATTTCTCCGGTGGTTACCGAGTCCAAGGATTTCTCCTGCACGCTGCTCGACGCCGACGGACGGCTCATCCTGGGCACGGGCCACATCGAGTTCCACTTCGGCGCCGCCGCGCACGCGGTGCGCTCGACCATCGCGCGCCACGGCAATTCCATCGCGCCTGGCGACGTGTTCGCCGCCAACGATCCGCATGCCGGCGGCGGGCTGCACCCGCAGGACATCATGGTGCAGCAACCGATCCACGTCGACGGCAGGCGCGTGGGCTGGGTGGTGTTCTCCGCTCACCTCATGGACGTGGGCGGGATGGTGGTCGGCTCGTTCGCGCCGGCCGCCAGCGACTGCTACCAGGAGGCACTCAGGCTGCCGCCCGTGCGCCTGTTCCGGCGCGGCGAGGAAGTCACCGACGTGTTCGACGTGTTTCGCAACAACGTGCGCATGGCGCAACTCGTGGAGATGGATCTGCGCAGCCTGGTGGCGGGCTGCCACGTCGCCCACGAGCGGGTCGCCGGCCTCGCGCAGGCGCTGGCGGCGCCGCGTTTCGAACGCTACCTGCGCGCAATCCGCGAACTGTCCGCGCGGCAGATGCGGCAGCGGATCGCCGCCATCGAGGATGGCATCTATCGCACGGTGTCGTGGACGGAGTTCGAGCGCGAGTTCCACGAGATCCCGTGCGCGCTCACGATCGACGGCGATCGCATGCAGTTCGACTTCACCGGCGCCTCGCCGCAGACGCGGCACTTCTTCAATTCGAAGCCATACATCATCCGCAGCGAGTTCGTGGCCATGCTCGCGGCGCGCATCGCCCGCGACCTGCCGCTGAACGACGGCATCTTCGAGCCGATCGAGTTCATCTGCCCGGCGGGCAGCATCGTCAATGCGACGCCGCCCGCGCCGATCGCGGCGGCGCACATGCACGTGGGGCTGAACGCGGCGGACGTGGCGATGCAGGCGGTGCGGCTGGCACTGGGCGCATCCGCCGCCGCGCCCTGGCGGCGCTGGCTCACCGGCGCCGGCTTCGAGTCCGCGCTCGGGCTGCAGGCCTGGAACTGGGTCGGAAGCGACGGGCAGCCCGATGCCTTCCTCGGCATGGACGGCAACTGGGCCGGCGGCTCGGCGGGCGCCGGGCGCGACGGCCTGGACCTGGGGCGCAACCTGGTCGGGCATCGCATCGAGGGCAGCTATACCGACATCGAGATCCTCGAATCCTGGTTTCCGCTGCTGTTTCACGAGAAGCGTGCGCGCATCGGCGTGCAGGGCGCTGGGCGCTTCAGGGCCGGCGGCGGAACGCAGATGAGCTTCGAGCCGCACGGCGTCGCCGCCATCGCCGGGACCATGCTCGGGATGCGGCGCTGGCTGCCGCTGGAAGGCCGCGCCGGCGGTGCACCCGGCGCCTGCACCGAGTTTCTCGTGCACCGGACAGACGGCGCCTGCGAGCAGGTGGAGGTGGCGGCGACCGGAGTGGAAGTGCGCGCCGGCGAACGATTCGAGATGCGCCTGGGCAGCGGCGGCGGCTATGGCGATCCGATCGACCGCGATCCTCAGCGCGTATGCGAGGATGTCGCCCGCGGCGTGTTCGATCCCGCCGACGCCCTGCGCGATTACGGTGTCGTGCTCGACGCCGCGGGTGCCGTCGACGCGCCGGCCACGGCCGCGCGCCGCGAGGCCATCCTCGCGCAGCGCCTGGCCCGGGCGCGGCCGGCGGTGCGGCCGCTGCGTGGCGCGGCCCCGCTGGTTGCCGCTGCCGGCGACGCGGTGCCGCTGTATCCGGGCGTCGTTCAATCCGGTGCGGTCGCCTACAGCGAGGCGACCGGGACGGCGCTCGCGCAGGCGCCGGATCACTGGACCGACGGCTGCCCGATGCTGGTCGAGCGGCGCTGGCCGGCCGGGCCGGAGGTCGTGCTGCGCTCCTACCTGGATCCGGGCAGCGGGCGGATCCTGCACACCGAGGTGGTGCTGGGCGAGGCGTACCCGCGCGGATTCGAAGTCAGCCCGCGGCGCTGGACCGCGGCGGGCGCCGCCTGAGCACGCACAGCGGCGAAGTGGAGAACCGGATCATGAACCGAAACTACCAGGTCATTTCCACCGACGGGCACCTGGAGGTGCCGCCGGACGGCTGGGTGCGCCACGTGCCGGATCGATTCAAGGATCGCGCGCCACGGCTGGTGAAGCTGCACTCGGGCGGCGAGGGCTGGATCGTCGAAGGCTCGCCGCTCATCCACAACGGCCAGAACGTCGCCGGCGGGCGGCCGCTCAAGGTGCGCGGCGGCTCGTACTGGAACGAGGACGGCTCGCCGGTGCCTGGCACCGGGGACGCGCGCCAGCGCCTGCGCGAGCAGGATGCCGACGGCATCGATGCCGAGGTGCTGTATCCGCCGGTGTTCATCAGCCGCTTCATCGAGAACATCGCCGACCGCGAGGCCTACCTGGCGATGGTGCGCGCGTACAACGACTACGTCGCCGAGGATTGGTCCGCGGTCGCGCCGGATCGGCTGATATGCAATGCGGTGATCCCCTCCACCGGCGTAGACGACGCGATCGCCGAGCTTCGGCGCGCGCAGCGGATCGGCCTGAAGTCGGTGTGCCTGGGGCCGTTCCCGAACGGCGGCGGCGCGCCGGCCCCCGAGGACGATCGCTTCTGGCACGCCGCGCTCGAGATCGGCATGCCGGTGACCGCGCACGCGACCATGGGCGTGCGCACCCAGCCGTTGCTGATCCAGTCCGCGGCCGGCGTGTTCGATCTCGCCACGTCGATGATGTCGCGCACCATCGCGCCGCCCATCATGGCGATGACGCAGATGATCGTCTCCGGGGTGTTCGATCGGATCCCGGAGCTGCGGATCTTCTTCGCCGAGACCAACGCCGCCTGGCTGCCGCAGGTGCTGTACATGCTCGACGACTCCTACCGCCTGTTCCGGCACTGGTATGGGGTGGACCTGGCGATGCAGCCGGGCGAGTACGTCCGCAGGCATTTCTGGTTCGGCATCATCCGCGACCCGCTGGCGCTGCGCATGGGCGATCTCGTACCGGTGGAGCGTCTCATGTGGGGCTCGGACTTCCCGCACTCGGTCACCTCCTATCCCGAGTCCCGGCGCTGGATCGACGAGATCTTCGCACCGGTGTCCCCGGCAATGCGGCGGCGGATCCTGGTCGACAATCCCTGCGCGTTCTGGGGGCTCGACCCGGATGCCGACCTGACGCCGACGCCCTGAGACGGGCACGCGAGATCGAACAGCCTTTGAATCGGTACCGTCGAATGACTTCCCACGCATCCCCCGGCCTGCTCGCGGGCCTGAAAGTGCTCGACTGCTCGCTCTGGCAGCCCGGGCAGTACGCCGCGCAACTGCTCGCGGATCTGGGCGCCGAGGTGATCAAGATCGAGCCGCCCGGCGGCGATCGGATGCGCTTCATGGCGGATCGCTTCTTCACCGTCAACGGCCACAAGCGCAGCGTGGTCGCCGATCTCAAGACCGGCGCCGGCCGCGTACGCGTGCTCGACCTCGCCCGGCAGGCGGAGGTGTTCATCGAGGGCTTCAAGCCCGGCGTCGCCGACCGGCTCGGCGTGGGCTATGCGCACCTGAGCGCGGTGAACCCGGCGCTGGTGTACTGCTCGATATCCGGCTTCGGCCAGAGCGGGCCGCTGGCGATGCACAGCGGCCACGATCACAACTACCAGGCCTATGCCGGCGCGATCGCCTTCGCCGGCGACCAGCCGGCGTTCACCAGCGCGCTGATCGGCGACCAGGGCTCGGGCATGACCGCGGCGTTTGCGATCTGCGCCGCGCTGCTGTGCGCACGCCGCACCGGCGAAGGAGAGCGTATCGACGTCTCCATGGCGGACGTGATCGCGGGCTGGGTGGCGCCGTCGATCGCGGTCGATCCGAGCCGGCCGTTTCCGATAAGCCAGGGCGTCGCCGGCATGGGCCTGTTCGCGACGGCGGACGGCTTCGTGGTGCTGGGAGTATTCACGGAGGATCGGCTCTGGGACAAACTCTGCGCCGGCCTGGGCCTGGGCGACGCAATCGGCCTTGGATTCGACGCGCGCTCGCTGCGCTCGGCGGAGTTGAACGCGCGGCTCGCCGGTGCCCTGCGCGTCCACCCGCGCGACGCCATCGCAGCGCGTCTCGGCGCGCAGGAAGTGCCGATCGCGCCGGTGCTCTCGCCCGAGGAGATGCTGGAACTGCCGCACTTCGTCGAGCACGGCCTGTTCGCGCGCGCACCGGACGGCACGCGTTCCATCGGCCACGTGGCGCGCTATCGCAATCACCCGGCGCGCCCGCCCGGCCTGCCGCCGGACCTGGGCGAGCATGGCGACGGGGGGTTCCATGACGACGGGGACGGATCGACTGCCGGCACCTGAACCCGCCGCCACCGCGAGCGAACCGTTCTGCCAGTCGTTTCCACAAGTGCATGAGAGTTCCGAAGAGGGCGTCCGGCCGCGTACCGCGCGACGAGCGCCACAACCCGCGAGGACTGAAAAGTCGGCTTATGCTTCCTATTCGTGGACTGCTATTGGACGACCTACTGCCGGGCTGGTGCATCGGCTTGGCGCGAAATCCGCCTTATGACGCCGGCGCCAGAATTGACGCCGGCTGACTCCGGTCAACTCGGATCCCGTGCGCTCCGGTTTAGCATCCGGCCATCATGCCGCGCCAATCGCTGCTCCGCTACGCCTGGCTCTCCATCGCCGCGGCGCTCGCCACCATTGCACTGAAAGGAGTGGCGTGGTGGATCACCGGGTCGGTCGGCCTGCTGTCGGACGCGCTGGAATCGTTCGTCAATCTCGCCGGCGCCTGCATGGCGCTGGGCATGCTGTCGCTTGCAGGGCTGCCCGACGACGAGGGCCACGCATGGGGACACGGCAAGGCGGAGTATTTTTCCAGCGCCTTCGAAGGCCTGCTGATCCTGGCGGCGGCAGCGAGCATCGCCTGGGCGGCGGTGCTGCGGCTGATGGACCCGCAGCCGCTGGAGTCGATCGGTGCCGGGCTGGCGGTGTCGATAGTGGCGTCGGCCATCAATTACGGCGTGGCGCGCAACCTGCGCGCGGTTGGGCGTCTGTACAACTCCATCACGCTGCAGGCCGACGCCGAACACCTGATGACCGACGTGTGGACCTCGGCCGGCGTGGTGGTGGCGGTGGTATTGGTATGGAGCACAGGCTGGCTGTGGCTCGACCCGGCGATCGCGCTGGCGGTGGCGGCGAACATTGTCTGGACGGGCTGGAAGCTGCTCGGACGCTCGGCGGCCGGCCTGATGGACGCGGCGTTGCCGCCGGAACAGATCTCCGACATCGAGGCGGTGCTGCAGCGCTATCGCAGCGAGGGGCTGGGATTCCACGCCCTGCGCACGCGCCAGGCCGGATCGCGAGCCTTCATTACCGTGCACGTGCTGATGCCGGGCGACTGGACGGTGCAGGTCGGGCATCAGTGGCTGGAGCGCATCGAGGCCGATATCCGCAGCGCGATTCCGCACGCGCACGTGACCACGCACATGGAAACGCGCGGGGATCCATCCTCGTACGCCGATTGCGGCCTGGATCGAGACTGAGACGGGAAATCGACCCTGAAAAAAACCCAAGGCCAGAGGCCGGGGCGAATCGACGGCGGCACGAGGCAGGCGCGAACCCGGCGTTCTTAAGTCGCGCGCAGCGCGCGGCGCCGGAGGCGGGGGTCCTGCGCGAGCTGTATGCCGCCGGCGCGCCGGTGCGCTGGCGTTAGATGGCACCTGGCTGGAAGTCCGAATGGACGCCCGAGAAGGATGCACGCGCCAGGTTCGAAGGCGAGGGCTACAGGATTACCCGCTTCAAGGTGTCCGGTGACTGCTACGAGATCTACGGTTTCACCAAGGACGGCAGAAAGGCCGAGATCTACTTCGACACCAAGACACTGACCCTGCCGGCCACCGCGGTTCCGTCGAAGAACGCCGGGTTCGCGCCGGTGAGCAGCCGCGCGATGTTATTGCAGGTGAAGTCGGCGAATTCCGGTTCGCTGATGCGGCCGTCCTGCACCAGCTCCCAGGCTTCGGGCAGCACGTCGAGCATGTCCGGCACGTCCCAGTGGCCGATGTCGGAGGCGAACATCGCGTTCAGCGGCACGCCCCCGGGAAGGCAGGCGCGGTTGAAGGCCAGCGCATTCATCGGGTCGTCGGCCTCGCAGCCGAAGAAGAACCGATCCCGGAACAGCGCGACGATGTCGGCGGCGCACCCGAAGCGGGCGGCTTCGAACTCGTCGAGCGGATCCATGCGCGGGGTCTGTTCCCGAAAGGCCTTCATGGACGCCGCGAACGCCCCGGCGTAGTCGGCGAGGCTTCCGCGCGCGTGGCGGCCGAAAAGGTCCGACGCGAGTTCCAGGTCGATGTTCAGCGGGTCGAACTGGCCGATGGCGTCGCGATTGCGCTTGGACCAGTGCCCGATCGTGTCGCCCAGCAGTTGCGCGGCCCAGGCGACGCCGCCCTCCAGGAACGAAAAGCGCAGCGCCGGGAAGCGCGCGGGCGCTCCGCCCATGATGAGGGACCGGCAGATCGGCTCCTGTGCCGTGGCGAAGCTGCCGATGTGGTTGAACACGTAGTTCGAACGCGAGGTGCGCGTGCCCCAGCCCATGCCCACGCCGTGGAAGCTCGGCGCCACCTTCAGCTCCGTGCACGCGGCCCAGAGCGGGTCGTAGTCGTGCAGGCTGCCGTGGTCAAGGGTGTCGATCCAGTTGCGGCGGCTGCCGTCCGGGCGCACCTCGCGCGGCACCACGCCGCTCATCACCGCCGTTTTCAACCCAAGCACCTGTACCGCGTGCCGCAGTTCGGCGACGGCTTCTCCAGGGGTCATGGTCGGCACCACGGCCACCGGTTCGAGCCGGTCCCGGTAGCCGGCGTAGGCCTCGGCGTAGTAGCTGTTGAAGGCGCGCGCCGCCGCGACGCGCAGCTCGGCGTCGGGATGGTTGAGCGTGACCAGGCCGATGGTCGGGTAGAGCAGGGCATAGTCCAGCCCCAGCTCTTCCATGCGGTGATGCAGGAGCCCCGGCACCTGCGTGGAGACGAAGTCGATCGTATTCCGCGTCGGAAAACCCCAGGCGATCCTGAACGGCAGCATGCCGCCGTAGTCGAAGTCCTGGAAGGTTTCGGCGCGCGCGAATCGCGCGGCGGCCTCCGGGCCGGCGATGCGTCGCAGGTGGTCGAGCACCTGCGGCATCATCTCGACCAGATGCCCGTCGGCGTCGATCACCGGGTGCGGCAGGCGGCGGCGGATCTCCGCAGGCGTCGCTGGGCTCATCGGCGTTTCCTCACGCGCCTGGCGGCGTCATCGGCAGGTGGTAGAACTCCGCGCAGTTATCCCACAGGAACCGGCGCTTGGTCTGGTCCGAGAACGGGCAGCCCAGGAACTTGTCCACCGCGTGCGGGTACTTCGCGTCCGGGTGCGGGAAGTCGGTGGAGAACACCACCCGCGCGTCGCCGAAGGCCTGCACGTACAGCGCCGCCGGCTCCTCGTCCGCCTCCACCGAGGTCACGCAGTTGCGCTTGAAGTACTCCGTGGGCCGCAGTTGCAGCGGCACCTCCACGCGCCCGGCATAGTCGTAGTGCTCCTCCATGCGCCAGAGCAGCCACGGCGCCCAGGAGCAGTTGCCTTCCAGGAACCCGGCCTGCAGGTTCGGGAAGCGGTCGAACACGCCGCCGGCGATCATGCTCACCATCGCGAACTGCACCCCGACCACGTGCGAGAACGTATGCCACATGGTCAGGTGCTCGAACACCTTGAAGCCGAAGTCGGTGTTGCCCGGGCCGCGCCCGCCGCCGTGGAAGCACACCGGTACGCCAAGGCGCTCGCACTCGGCCCACAGCGGATCGTAGCAGGGGTGGTGCCAGGGCCGGCTGTCGATCGCGTGCGGGTTCAGGAACACCGCCTTGAAGCCCAGTTCCTCGACCGTGCGCCGCGTCTCCGCGACGGCCGCCTCGACGTTCTGCGGCGAGACCATGGCGGCGCCGTACATGCGGCGCCGATCCTCGCCGCAGAAATCGTGCAGCCAGTCGTTGTAGGCACGCGCGATCCCGGCGGCGAAGTCCGGGTCGATGCCGCGCTCGCCCGCGGCGCCGGTGCTGTCGTAGCCCAGCACGAACAGGCCGCGCGACGGGAACATCACGGCGACGTCGATACCCTCGCGGTCCATGGCGCCAATCTGCGCAGGAGCGTCGAAGCCGCGGGCGATCTCGTCCGGGTAGTGCGTGCGGTACTTCACCGCCCAGTCCGCGGCCAGGGCCTGGATCCGATCGAAGGTCTTCATCGGCGGGTGGCCGGGGATCGTGACCATGATGCTCCACGGCTCGGTGGCATCGCCGACCGGCGCGACGCTGCGGTACTTCCGATCCATGTAGCGCAGCCACAGGTCGGCGGGCTCGACCAGGTGCATGTCCGAGTCGATCACGTGGTAGCCGTTCTTCGCCATTGCCGGTCTCCGTCGCAGTGTTTCAGTTTCCGGGCGCCGCGCGGCCCAGGACGCGGCCGGGCAGGGCGCCGGTGTGCGTGCCGTCCCGCAGCAGCACCTGGCCGTTGACGATCACCGTGCGGAAGCCGTCGGCCTTCTGCGTCAGGCGCGGGAAGCCGCCGGGCAGGTCGGTGACCATCTCGCGCGGCAGCGGCCGCAGCCGGTCCAGTTCGAACACGGTCACGTCGGCGGCCATGCCGGGCAGCAGGCGGCCGCGGTCGCGGATCCCGAGCACGCCGGCCGGGATCGCGGTGAGCCGGGCGATCGCGGCCTCGATCGGCATCGCGCCGCGGTCGCGGACCCAGTGGCCCAGGAACACGTCGATGAAATCCACGCCGCAGTCGTTGTCCAGGTGCGCGCCGGCATCCGAGGTGCCGATGATGGCGCGCGGATGCTGGATGAGGCTGGCGACCGCGTGCTCGTCGCCGTTCATCGCGCCGATGAACACGAACTGGGTCTTGAGATCCTCCTCCAGCGCCAGGTCGACCAGCCAGTCCGCCGGGTGCACGCCGGCAGTGGCTGCGAGTTCGTGAACGCGCCGGCCCGCGAGCGCGGCGTTCTTCGCCAACACCGGGCGCTGCACTTCGAGCAGGTCCGGGCGGCACAGCCTGCCGGGCGTCGCCGGCAGTTCGTCCCACTCGCGGCGCAGCCGTGCGCGCGTGGCCGGGTCCGCCAGGCGCGCCTTCTTCTGCGCGGGCGAGGCGATGTTCAGCACCTCGTCCCAGCCGGCGACCGGGCGGAACAGCACCGTGCCCTGGAAGTTGAACTCGTTGTCCATGCTCTGCGCGCGCGTGAGCGCGTAGATCGGCGCGCCCGCGGCGGCGGCACGGTCGAGGTAGCCCAGGCTCGCGCGCCACTGGTCGGGCATGTCCCAGCGGTGCATGAGCTGGCTCCAGATCACCGGCCGCCCGGAGTCCGCCGCGGCGTCGATGAACATCTGCTGGTACTCGGGGCCGACGACCGAACCGCCCGGGTACGGGTTCATCGTCATCACTCCGCGATCGACGCCGGCCATGACCCCGGCGAGCGCGCGGATTTCCTCCAGCGTGCCGAGCCGGCTCGGCACCGGCTCGCCGTAGTAGCCGACGTCGAATGGCAGGTGCGACGACGATAAGCCCATCGCGCCGTCCGCGAGCGCCAGGGCGAGGATCGACTTCATCCGGCCGAGTTCGCCGGCCGTCGACGGGCGCTCGTAGGAATCCATGCCGATCACGTAGTAGCGCAGCGCCGAGTGCGGGACCTGCGCGGCGACGTTTACGCCAAGGCGCGTGCCGATCGCGTCCAGGTACTCGCCGAAGGATTCCCAGGACCAGTCCAGCGCGCGTTCGAGCACGTCGAGATGGATGCCCTCGACCGTGGCCATCATCCGCATCAGGTACTCGGCGTCCGAGCGCCGGCCGGGCGCGACGCCGAAGCCGCAGTTGCCGGTGAGGACGGTGGTCACGCCGTGCCAGCAAGAGGATGTCGCCAGCGGATCCCAGCGCAGCTGGCAGTCGTAGTGCGTGTGCATGTCGAAGAAGCCGGGCGCGACGATGCAGCCGCCGGCGTCGATCGTGTTCGCGCCTGCTGCGGCCGGTACCTCGCCCACGGCGAGGATGCGGCCGTCGCGAATGGCGACATCGCCGCGATATGCAGGCGCGCCGGTGCCATCGATGATGGTCCCGTCGCGGATGATCAGGTCGTCGGTCATGCGGACCTCCCCAGGCAGGCGTCGGTCGGGCGGCGATGCGCCCCGGGAACGTAGCGCCGCACCCACGAAGTGTCAATTCATGAAATGGGAACCGATTATTTCTTCCGCCTCGTCGTTCTCCGGTGTGCCTGCGTCGTCTATCCTGGTGCAGCGCAATGCCGCTGGTCCGCGCAATCGCCGCGGTGACGGCGCGCCGGATGACCGATGTCAGGCCCGTTTTCCTGGAGAGTGCAGATGCGGATGTCGATGCAGGCCGCTTGCCTGGCCGTCGCGACGATGATGGCCGGCGACCCGGCCGGGGCCGGGGACGCACCCGGCGCGGGCGATGCCGAAGCCGGCGCGCAGGTGATCCAGCGCCATTGCGCCGCCTGCCACGGCCCGACCGGCCGGGGCGCGCAGGGGCCGTCCATCGTCGGCGCGGGGTGGCGCCACGGATCCTCGGACGCGGATCTGGCCAGGAGCATTCGCAACGGCTATCCGGCCACCGGGATGCCGGCGTGGGACGGCGTCCTGGACGACACCGCGATCCGAGACGTCATCGCCTTCATCCGCGCGAACCCGATGCCGATGGATGCCCTGCGCCCGTCGCTGCCGGCGGATCCGATGCCGACCGGCGCGGTGCGCACCGACGCCGCGACCTACCGCATCGACAAGGTGGCGAGGCTGCAGTCCCCGTACGGCATGGCTTCATTGCCGGACGGCCGCTTCCTGGTGACCCAGGCGACCGGCGAACTGCGATTCGTCGATCCGCGCACGGGCACCGTGTCCGAGCCGATCGCCGGCGTGCCCATGGGGGCCACGCCGCGCGAGTACTTCCACCGTCGACTGCTGGATGTGGCGCTGCCTGCGGGCGGCGCCAGCGGCGGCTGGATCTACATGACGCGGGCCGAGCAGGCGCCCGGCGTGACCGACTTGAGCGGCTCGCAATTGGTGCTGATCCGCGGCCGGATCGACGGCGGCCGGTGGGTCGACAACCAGGAACTGTTCCGGGTGGCGAGCGTCACGACCGCCGCGCGAATCGCCTTCGACGGCAGGGGGCACGTGTTCCTGTCCGTCGCCGACTACGACGCCCCCGAGTCAGAAGCCGAAGTCGGCGCCGCGCAGGATCTCGCCCGGGGCTCGGGAAAGATCCTGCGTCTCGGGGAGGACGGTACCGCACCGGCGGACAACCCGTTTGCGAACGGCGAAGGTGCGGCGCCGTATGTCTGGAGCCTCGGCCACCGGGCGGCCCTGGGCCTGGCGTTCGACCGCCGTGGCAACCTCTGGTCGAGCGAGAACGGCCCGCACGGGGGCGACGAACTGAACCTGATCCTGCCGGGGCGCAACTACGGCTGGCCGCTCGTCACCTGGGGCCATCGCTACGACGAGAAGCTCGTGGTCGGGCGACCGGAAGCACCCGGGATCGAGCAACCGGTGATCAACTGGTCGCCGACGCCCGCGCTGAGCGGAATGGCGCTGTACACCGGCGCTGCCTTCCCGGCGTGGCGCGATAACCTCTTCATCGGCTCGCTCAAGCGGCGCAGCCTGTTCCGCATCGTGCTCAGCCCCGCCAACCGCCCGCTCGTGCAGGAAATCGTGCTCGACAACGTGGCCCGGATCAGGGACGTGGAGACGGGCGCGGATGGCAATCTCTACCTGCTGACCGACGAGGGCGACATGCTGCGCATGCGTCCGCAGGCCGATGCCGACGGCCCGCGACCGGTCGCGCGCGGGGACTGAACCCGGCCTGCCGGCATTTTCGGAAATTGTGCCTGTCCCCATTTCCCCGGTGCGGGATTTGCCGCGAAAATGAATCCGTACCCAATCGGGCTGCGAGCGTGTTGGCACCGGGCGATCACGAATTCGAACTTTGCCGTTTGCGCGACGGGCGTGACCTGGCGTTCAGCCGCTATGGCCGCGCCGGCGGCCGGCCCCTGTATTTCTTCCATGGGCTGCCCGGCAGCCGGCTGCAGGCCGCGTTGCTTCATGCGCCGGCGGCCGCCGGCGGCGTATGCCTGATCGGCGTGGATCGCCCGGGCTTCGGGCGCTCCACGCCGGCGCCGCGCCGCACCATCCTCGACTGGCCCGTGGACATCGCCCAGCTTGCCGACCGCCTCGGCCATGCGCGGTTCGGGGTGCTCGGGGTGTCCTGCGGCGGCCCGTACGCGCTCGCCTGCGCGCACCGCATCGCGGATCGGCTCGACTTCGCCGGGCTGCTCGCGGGCATGGGCCCGATGGATGTACCGGAACTCAGGCGCGGGCAACTGCCCGTGCTGCGGGCGCTGTTCGCGCTGGCGCAGTGGCACCCGGCGCTGATCGCGCCGGTGCTGCTGCTGGATCGTGTGCTGTGGCGCTCCGACGCACGGCGCGCGGTGCGCGGCTTCGCCGCATTGCTGACGGCGCCGGATCGGGCGTTGTTCGAGCGCGAGCAGTCTGCCGCCCTGGACTTCGGGCGCAGCCTGGCCGAAGCGTACAATCAGGGCATCGGCGGGGCGATGCGCGAGGTCTGGCTCATCGGCGCGCCACGCGGGTTCCGCCTGGAGGAGATCGCCTTCCCGGTGCACCTGTACCAGGGCGGCGATGATCGCCACGTACCGCCTGCCATGGCGCAGTACATGGCCGCGCGCCTGCCGAACGCGCGCCTGCGCCGTTACGCGGGCGACGGGCATGTGTCCGTGGTCGTGAACGCCTTCCCCGACTGCCTGGGGGATTTTCTCGCCGGATCGGGCGCGCCGCCGATCACCGGATCGACAACGAACGCGCCGGCGCGGGATCACGGAAACCGCACATGAATGCCATCCAATCTCCCGTCACACGGCCGATCCCGGCCTGGTTCACGCGCGCGCTCGCTGCGCCGCGCGAGAGCCGCTACATCGAAGTCGCGGGCTGCTCCATCCATTACCTGCGCTGGGGCGATCCGTCGCGCCCGGGCATGATCCTGATCGCCGGCAGCGGCGGCCACGCGCACTGGTTCTCGCACGTCGCGCCCATGCTCGCGGACCAGTTCAACGTGGTCGCGATCGATTCGGGCGGCAACGGCGATTCCGGGCACCGCGAGGCCTATTCGATGGACTTGGTCATCGAGGAGATCATGGCGGTGTGCGCGGACGCGGGGATGTTCGCCGCCGACATCGCGCCGATCGTCGTCGGCCACAGCATGGGCGGGCAGTTCGCGGTGCGCGCGGCGATCGCCCGCGGGGAGGCCATGCTCGGCGTGATCGCCGTGGACGCGCTGCGCTATGCCAGGCTCGACAAGGACCCCGCGTACGTCGCCTTCGCCGGCGGCCGGCCGGCGTCGCGGCCACGGCGCTACTACCCCGACGAGGCTTCGATCGTGGCGCGCTTCCGTTTCAATCCGCCGCCGGAGGTCGACATCGAGGGAACCTACGTGGTCGAGCACATCGCCCGCAACGCGGTCCGGCAGACTCCCGAGGGCTGGACCTGGAAGTACGACGACAACTTCGGCTCGGTGATGGGCATCGGCCTGGAACTCAAGGACGCGCTCGCCGGGCTGCGCTGCCGCGCTGCGGCGATCTACGGCGAGACCAGCCACCTCTCGGACGAGACGGTGATCGAGAGCATGGAGCGGATCACCAACGGGCGCGTGCCGGTGTTCGTGATCCCGGGCACCAGCCACTACTGCATGATCGACAACCCGCTCGCCTTCGTCGCCGCGATCCGCGGCGTCGCCGTCACCTGGGTGGCCGAAGCGCGCGCAGTGCGCGATCCATGAACCTCCCACGTCATTGCGAGGCCGCGCAGCGGCCGCGGCAATCCAGGCGGCCTGGTCCCAATCGGTGCCGTATGGGTCGCTTCGCTGCGCTCGCGACGACGGTGGCGATGACGGGCAGGCGTCGATCCGGCGACCCCTCGTTCGACCAGGGATGAGGCGCGGACCGCGCCGAAATCCCCTGCAGCTACCGGAGTCACCACCATGACCATCGAAGCCGACATTGCCCCCACCACGGAGCGCGAACTCGTGCTCACCCGCCTCATCGACGCTCCGCGCGAGAAGGTCTTCCGCGCCTGGACCGAACCCGAGCTGCTCAAGCAATGGTTTACGCCCAGGCCGTGGACGACGCCCGTGGTCGAGATCGACCTGCGCCCCGGCGGCTCGAACTACATCCTCATGCGCGGTCCCGACGGCGAGGAGTTCCCGAACCACGGCGTGTACCTGGAGGTGGTGCGGAACGAGCGGCTGGTCCTCACCGATGCCTACACCCGGGCCTGGGAACCCTCCGCGAAGCCGTTCATGACGGTGGTGCTCACGTTCGAGGACGCCGGTGGCCGGACCCGC
Organism: Gammaproteobacteria bacterium; assembly: GCA_050183625.1. Lineage (GTDB taxonomy): Bacteria > Pseudomonadota > Gammaproteobacteria > JADZEE01 > JADZEE01 > JBFXBD01. The sequence continues at coordinate 3,504 of JBFXBD010000069.1, read as the reverse complement.
TACACCGCGCGCGTGCTGCACTGGAGCGTTGCGGATCGGCAGGAACACGAAAAGATGGGCTTTCACGATGGCTGGGGCAAGGCCACCGACCAGCTCGAAGCACTGGTGGCGGGCATTTGAGTCCGCCGCCGGCCGCGTGGCGCACAGTGCTCGACCAACCGCTCATGGACTGAATTCCCAGGGAGAACGCGATGGCCTACGACGAAGGGCTGGCCGAACGCATCCGCGAACTGCTCGCCGAGCGGCAGGACGTGGCCGAGAAGGCGATGTTCGGCGGCATCGCCTTCATGGTGCGCGGACACATGACGGTGGGCATCGTCCGCGACGCGCTGATGGTGCGGGTCGGCAAGGACGTGCACGCGGCGCTGCTGAAGGAGCCGCATGCCAAGCCGATGGACTTCACCGGCCGGCCGATGGCCGGGTTCCTGTTCGTCGGCGCCGAAGGCCTGCAGGATGACGCGGATCTGGAGCGATGGCTCGGCCACGGCCTGCGCAACGCGCTGTCGCTGCCGCCGAAGTCCGCGCCGGCCGCCGGCCGCCGGCGCCCCTCGACGGGTACCCGCAAGCGCCGCTGACGCGGTCGCGTTGAGGTCTTTCCCGATCCATCGGATTCGGGTGTACTCTTCGCTCGCATTGATCGTCATTGCGAGCGGAGCGAAGCAATCCAGTCGGCGTCGATGTTGCCGGAGCCGCATGGATTGCCGCGGCCGCTGACGCGGCCTCGCAATGACATCGCACATCCCTACAGGAGCAGCGCCATGCAGATGAACGACATGATCCTCGTCAGCGTCGATGATCACATCATCGAGCCTCCCGATCTCTACAAGCGCCACATCCCCGCGCGCTGGGCCGACCGGGCGCCGCGGCTGGTCTACAACGCCGATGCCGGCACCCAGTCCTGGGTCTGGGAGGGCGGGGTGTCAACCTCCACGTTCATCAATGCCGTGGTGACGCTGCCCAAGCAGGAGTGGGGCTTCGATCCGAGCACGCTCGCCGAAATCCGCCCGGGCTGCTACGACGTCGCCGATCGCGTGCGCGACATGGATGCCAACGGCATCCTGGCCTCGATGTGCTTCCCGTCCTTCCCGGGCATGGCCGGCGCATACTTCGCCCGCTGCGCCGATCGGGAACTCGCGCTCGCCAGCCTGCAGGCCTATAACGACTGGCACATCGACGACTGGGCCGCCAGCCATCCCGGCCGCTTCATCCCGCTGCCGATCTCCCCGCTGTGGGATCCGCAGGCCGCGGCGCAGGAGGTCCGGCGCGTCGCGAGAAAGGGCGCCACCGCGATCACCTTCAGCGAGGACATCGGCTCGCTCGGCTTCCCGAGCATCCACACCGGCGCCTGGGATCCGTTCTTCCAGGCCTGCGTGGACGAGCACATGGTAGTCGCGATCCACATCGCCTCGGGCGCGGTGGGCATGCCGGAAGGCGCCGACACGCCGATGGACGTCAAGCTCACCCTGCCGTGCTGGAATGCACTGCCCTGCGCGGCCAATTTCCTCTGGTCCAGGGTGCTGCAGAAATTCCCGGACCTGCGCATCGCGCTGTCCGAGGGCGGCACGTCCTGGATTCCCGGGTTCCTGGACCGCATGGAGCGGCATTACCACAACCAGCGCTGGACCAATTCGGACCTGGGCAAGCTGTCCCCGACCGAGACCTTCCAGCGCCACTTCCTGGCCTGCTTCATCTGCGATCCGTCCGGGCTGCTGCTGCGCGATCGGGTTGGCATCGACAACATCGCCTACGAAGTCGACTACCCGCACTCGGACTGCACCTTTCCGCACTCGCCGGAGGAACTCTGGGAGCACCTGGAACTGGCGCGCTGCTCGGACGCCGAGATCGCGAAGATCGGCTACGAGAACGCCGCGCGCTGGCTGCGCTTCGATCCGTTCAGGCACGTGCCGAAGGCGCAGGCGACGGTCGGCGCGCTGCGGGCGCGCGCGGCCGGCATCGACCTGCACACGCGTTCGAAGACCGAGTACCGCAAGGCCTGGGAGGCGCGCCACGGCGCGATCGCCTGAGCCGGCGGCTGCATGTGCACCCGCGCACCGCCGCGAATCCGATGCGCCGGAATGTCCTGGCCGCAATGACCGAGGAGCCTGCCGATGTCCGCTGACCGTCCGGTGGTCGGGTTCGACCACCATTCCAAGACCTATGCCCAGGATCCGAAGGGCACGTACTCGAACCTGCACGCACGCTGCCCGATCGCGTGGACCGAAGCCCATGGCGGCTACTGGGTCGTGTCCAACCACGATCACGTGGCGCGCGTTGCCCGCGACGACGATACGTTCTCCTCGCGCCATGAACTGCCCAACGACGGCAAGCGCCCGGCCGGCATCCTGCAGCCGCCGGCGCCCTACATCACCACGCCGATCGAGATGGACCCGCCAGAGTTCGCGGGCTACCGCACCCTGCTGAATCCGCTGTTCGCGCCCGCGGCGGTGGATCGGTTGAAGCCGCGCATGCGCGAGTTCACCGACTGGTGCCTGGATCGCTTCGTCGAGCGCGGGGAGATCGACTTCATCGAGGATCTCGCCAACCCGGTGCCGGCGATGGCGACCATGGCCTTTCTCGGCCTGCCGCTGTCGGATTGGGAAATGCACTCGTGGTGCTACCACGACGCGGTGGCCTACCCGCCCGGCACGCCGGGCTGGAACCGCGCGGTCGAGGGTGCCGCGGCCAGCCAGCGCAAGGTGGCCGAAGCCATCGCCGACCGGCGCAAGGCGCCTCGGGATGACGTACTCACGCTGTTCACCAGGGTGCAGGTGAACGGTGCGCCGATGTCGGATGCGACCATCCTGGAGATCTGCAATCTCATCATCAGCGGCGGCGTGGACACGACCACCTCGCTGATCGGCCACGCCCTGAACCACCTGGACGAGCATCGCGACCAGCGCCGGCGCCTGATCGAGGATCCGGAACTGATGTCGCCGTTCTGCGAGGAGTTGCTGCGCTACTACACTCCGACCCAGGCGCTGGCACGCACGGCGACGCGCGACGTCGAGGTCGGCGGGCAGCTGATCAGGGCCGGCGAACGCGTGCTCATGTGCTGGGCCGGCGCCAACCGCGACGAGACCCAGTTCGAGCGCCCGCACGAATTCGTCCTGGACCGCTTCCCGAACCGGCACGTGGCGTTCGGGCTCGGCGTGCACCGCTGCCTGGGGTCCACCTTCGCCCGCGCCGAGTTCAACATCGTGATGCAGCAGGTGCTGGCGCGCATGCCGGACTACACGCTGCTGCCCGGCGCGCGGCGCTACGAGACCGTGGGCACGGTGAACGGCTGGGCGCGGATGCCGGCGCGCTTCACGCCCGGCGCCAAGGTCGGGGCGCGCGCACCGTTCGAAACCTGAATCCGCAGCGGTCCGAGTCTGCGGTCGCCGCATGCATCCCGTTTTACGCTGATTGGTGCCTTCGTTTCGGGCCGAGGACCGGGTGGGTCGGTCGGCTACCGCTGCGCGGGTCATCCATGACCCGCTCCGCTGCCGCGATCGCTGCGCTATG
>JBFXBD010000068.1:0-33475 GCA_050183625.1 Gammaproteobacteria bacterium | reverse complement strand
CATCCCGCCCGACTCAAGGTCGCCATCGCCTGGCATATGCACCCGCCGGAGTACCGCGATCTCGCCACCGGCGAATACACGCAACCCTGGACCTACCTGCACGCGATCCCGGACTACGCCGACATGGCGGCGCACCTGGAAGCGGTGCCGCAGGTACGGCTCACGGTCAACTTCGCGCCGGTGCTGCTGGAACAGATCGATGACTACGCGCAGCAGCTCGAACGCCACCTCCAGGGGCAGGGTGCGCTGAGCGATCCCCTGCTGGCCGCGCTCGCGGCACCCGCGCCGCCTGCGGATCCCAAGGCGCGGCTCGCGCTCGTGAGCCAGTGCCTGCGCGCGAACCGGGCCCGGCTCATCGAGCGCTTCGCACCGTACCGCCAGCTGGCACGCATCGCCGACCTGTTCCTGAACGAGCCGACGCCGATCGCGTACGCGGGCGACCAGTTCTTCGCCGACCTCGTCGCCTGGTACCACCTGGCATGGCTCGGCGAGTCGGTCCGCCGTACCGACGCGCGCGTGCAATCGCTGATCGAGGCCGGTACCGGCTTCACGGCCGGGCAACGGCGCGTACTGCTGGAAGTCGTGGCCGATCAGATCGCGGGCCTGCGCGGTCGCTACCGCAGGCTCGCCGAGCGCGGGCAGATCGAGCTGGCGATGTCGCCCTACGCACATCCGATGCTGCCGCTGCTGCTCGATTTCAGTGCCGCGCGCGACGCGCTGCCGCAATCCGCGCTGCCGACCGCGGCCGGCTACCCGGGCGGTCGCGAACGCGTGCGCTGGCACCTGCGCCGCGGGATAAGCATCTTCGAACGCTGGTTCGGGACGCGCCCGATAGGTTGCTGGCCCTCGGAGGGCGGCGTGAGCGACGCGGCGCTGGAATGCATCGCCGCCGAAGGATTCCGCTGGGTGGCCACCGGCGAGGCGGTGCTGCGCAACAGCGTGCAGCGCGCGTTCGGCGGCATCGAGCACGACGCCGCGCACCGCCTGTGGCGCCACGCACCGAGCGGACTGAAGCTCATCGCGCGCGACGATGGCCTGTCCGACCAGATCGGCTTCACCTACGCGACCTGGCACGGCGACGACGCGGCCGAGGATCTCGTCAACCGGCTGGGTAACATCGCCGACCAGCGCCGCGGCGACCCGACCGCGTGCGTGGCGATCATCCTCGACGGCGAGAACGCCTGGGAGTACTACCCGGAAAACGGCTGGCACTTCCTTTCGCGGCTGTACCGCCGGCTGGCGGAGCATCCGCGGCTGAACCTGGTCACGCCTTGCGAGCTCGCGGAAAAGGATGCCCGGGAATTGCCCTCGCTGGTCGCCGGAAGCTGGGTGTACGGCACCTTCTCGACGTGGATCGGCGCACCGGAGAAGAACCGCGGCTGGGATCTGCTCTGCGAGGCCAAGGCAGCGTTCGACGACCGGCTGCGTTCCGGCATGCCGGACGCGGTGCGGGAACGCCTGGAGGTGCAGCTCGGCGTGTGCGAGGGCTCGGACTGGTTCTGGTGGTTCGGCGACTACAACCCCGCGGCCGCGGTCAGCGACTTCGAGCGGCTGTACCGGCTGCAACTCGCGAACCTTTACCGCCTGCTCGAACGCGCGCCTCCGCCGGCGCTGGAAATCGTGCTCTCGCAAGGCGCGGGCATGCCCGCGGCCGGCGGCGTCATGCGTTCGAATCAACCGGGGACCGCAGGTTGAGCGGCGTGGACGGCACGCCGGATCCGATCCGCGCGCGCGGCGCCGGCGTACTGCTGCATCCCTCCTCGTTGCCGGGAGGCACGCTCGACGCAGGGGCGCGATTCGTGGATTTCCTCGCCGCCGCGGGGCTGACTTGGTGGCAAATGCTGCCGGTCAACCCCGCGGACGAGGTGGGCTCGCCCTACCAGAGCTGCTCCGCGTTCGCCGGCGACATCCGGCTGGTGGTGGATACCGGCGACCCGGCGCCGCCGGACCAGTGGCGCGAGCAGCTTGCCGCCGACGCACCCGCCGCCGCGGAATTCGAACGCTTCCGCCAGCGCGAGCGCGACTGGCTCGAGGACTACGCGCGCTATCGTGCGCTCAAGGATCGACACGGCGGCGCACCCTGGTGGCAGTGGCCGGAACCGCTCCGCGATCGGGATGCCGGCGCATTGGCGCGTTTCGACGCCGACGCGGTCGACGAAATCGGCGCCCGCGCGTTCGAGCAGTACGTGTTCTTCGCCCGCTGGCGCGGACTGCGCGAATATGCACGCGCGCGCGGCGTGCGGCTGATAGGTGACCTGCCGATTTTCGTCGCCCACGACAGCGCCGACGTCTGGGCGCACCGGCAACAGTTCAAGCTCGGTGCCGACGGCCATCCGCGCGTGGTCGCCGGCGTGCCGCCGGATTACTTCTCCGAACTCGGCCAGCGCTGGGGCAATCCGGTCTACGACTGGGACGCCATCGCACGCAGCGGCTACCGATGGTGGGCGGCACGCGTGCGCACGCAGCTACAGTTGTTCGATCGCCTGCGGCTGGATCACTTCCGCGGCTTCCTCGCCGCGTGGGAAATCCCCGCCGACTCGGCGACTGCCGTCAACGGCGCCTGGCAGCCCGGGCCCGGCAGGGCGCTGTTCGATGCCCTGCGTGACCAGAACGGCGCCCTGCCGTTCATCGCCGAGGACCTCGGCATCATCACCGCCGACGTCACCGCACTGCGTCGCGAGCTCGCCTTGCCCGGCATCACGGTGCTGCAATTCGGCTTCGACGGCAGTGCCGCCAACCCGTATCTTCCCCACAACCACGAGCGCGACACGCTGGCCTGCACCGGCACCCACGACAACGACACCACGGCGAGCTGGTTCCTGTCCCTGGACGAACGCACGCAGCGCCACGTCTGCGAGTATCTCGATGCCGACGCCGCCGACATGCCCTGGTCGCTGATCCGTGCGGCGCTGGCCTCGGTCGCGCGGCTGGCGGTGATCCCGATGCAGGATCTGCTCGCGCTCGGCAGCGGCCACCGGATGAACACGCCCGGCACGAATGTGGGCAACTGGCGCTGGCGCTTCGCCTGGGACGAGGTGCCCGCGGATCTCGCCCACCGCATGCGCGCGCTGAACCGGCTCTACGGGCGCTGCGACTGAACGGCGATCTCCGGCGGCCGGCGCCGGTACCGATGCCCGGCCGAAATCAGGCCGGATCGTCCTGCCGCGGCGCCTGGTCCCAACGCGGCGCACGCTTGGCGATGAATGCGTCGATGCCCTCGCCCGCGTCGCGATCCATCATGTTGGCGGCCATCGCCCCGGCTGCGCAGTCGTAGGCCTCGGCCAGCCCGAGTTCGATCTGGCGGTAGAACACGCGCTTGCCGAGCGCCAGTGCATGCGCGCTCTTGCCGGCGAGCCGCTCGGCGAGCCCATGCGTCATCGCGTCGAGATCGGCGTCCGGTGCAACGGCATTGATCAGGCCGATTTCGCGCGCGCGATCGGCATCGATGAAATCGCCGGTCATGAGCAGTTCCAACGCCTGCTTGCGCGGGACGGTGCGCGCGATCGCGACCCCTGGCGTGGAGCAGAACAGGCCGAGGTTGATGCCGGAGGTCGCGAAGCGCGCGCTCGCGGCGGCCACGGCCAGATCGCAGGTGGCCACGAGCTGGCAACCGGCGGCGGTCGCCAGGCCCTGCACGCGGGCGATCACCGGCTGCGGCAGGCGGGTGAGGGAGAGCATCAGCCGGCTGCATCGATCGAACAATTCGCGCTGGAACGCACGCTGCGGGTTGGCTCGCATCTGCCTCAGGTCGTGCCCCGAGCAGAACGCGCGCCCGGCCGCGGCGAGAACCACCGCGCGCGCCGTGCGCTCGCGCGCGATTGCATCAATCTCGGCCTGCAACGCGTCGATCATTCGCAGCGAGAGCACGTTGAGCTGCGCCGGCCGGTTCAGCGTCAGGGTGACGATCGCGCCGTCGTCACGGCGCAGGACGTACGGCGCCGGATCCACCTGCGGCGTGTGCTGATCCGAATCGTTCATGGCGGTCGGCCCGGCTGAGGTGATCCGTGGCGATTGTAGCGCAGCGGCCGCGAAGCCCGCCGCGACGGCCGGGGGCCGGCCCGGGGCCGCGAGCGGCGGCGAATTCATCGCCGCGGCCTCCACGCCATCAAGAAGTCGGCAGCAAGGCCGTTAAATGTGGTTAACTCGCACCAGATCGTGATCCGGCGGGCGCGGGGTACCCGGCCCCGGCCCCGGGACGCCGCTATACTCGGGCTGGACTGTCCTGTCGTGAACGCCGGCCGAACGCGCCGGCGGGAAGGCCGCGAAATGACGCAACCCACGTACCGCCTCGTACTCGCATTGGTGCTCGCCGCCGCCTGCGGCCACGCCGCAGCGCTGCAGATCGGCGACCTGCGCGTGCAATCCACACTTGGCGAACCGTTTCGCGCCGTCGTGCCGATCCTCGCCGGTGTCGACGAGGCCGCTGCCGTCACGTCACTTGAGATCCTGCCGAGCCTGGACTACCTCGGATCGGCACCTGCGCGGCAACTGTCGGCGCGCATGGCCGTCGCCGACGACGGCGCACCGTACGCGGTGCTCACGAGCGCGCAGGCGATGCAAACTCCTGCGTTCGCGCTGCGGCTGCGAGTGGAACTCGGGCGCGAGGCGTTCATTCGCGGGTTCGACGTCGCCCTGCCCGCTGCGCGCGCCGCGGCGCCCGAACCGGCATCGCGCGGGGTCGCGACAACTGAGCGCACCGTCGTGGCGGCTGCGCCATCGTGGGACGGCTCGGATACCTACGGCCCGGTGCAGCCGAACGAGACGCTCTGGAAGATCGCCGCGCGCGTACGCGGCCGCAGCGGGATGCCGATCGCGAACCTCGTCGCGACGCTGGCGCAGGAGAATCCCCAGGCGTTCGTCGGCGGCAATCCGGATCGCCTGAAGGTCGGCGCCGTGCTGCGGATCCCGGTGCCGGCAGTCGCCGACAGGGCGGACGCCGTACCGGCGAAGCAGGACACGGCCACGGTCGCGGTGCCGGAACCGGCACCGCGGGCGATCGATGCGGATGCGGCGTCCGCGGCTCAGTCGCCGCCAGCCGCGCCCGCCGTGAACGAATACGCGCAGTTCGACACCCGCATCGCGGCCCTGACGGCGTCGGTCGACGCGCAGATCGCCGCGCTCGAATCCGGCCGGCCCGCACCCACCGCGATCGGGACATCCCAACGCGCGTCTGCCGAAGGCGCGGCAACGCAGGACGACACCGCACCGATGCGCGTTCAAGCCGGCGCCGCACCGTCGACGGCGCGCGACGCGGCAAGAAGGAGCATCGGCGCCAGCCTGCTGCTGGCTCTGGGCGTGGTCGCGATCCTCGCGGCAGGCATCGGCGCGCGGCGCGCACGCCGGCATCTCGCGGGCAGGCGCGCCGAGGCCGTCCGCAGGCAGGCCGATCAGGCGCGGGTTGCCGCGCTTGCGGACAAGGTCGCTCAGCAGGAGACGGTGCGTACCTCGGGCGGCAAGGTGGTTGCGATGCGCCGGCGCGACGAGCCGGCCACGCGGGCGGTGGACCCGTTCGCGGAGATCGACATCAACCTCGCCTACGGCCGCTATGACGATGCCGAAGGCGCGCTGCGCAGGATCCTCGCCGACACCCCCCTGAATCACCTGGCGAAACTCAAGCTCGCCGAGGTGTACTACGTCGCGGGTCGCGCCGACGAATTCGTCGCCGTGGCGGAGGATCTGCGCCGGAACCATCGCGAACTGCTGCGCGATACGCAGTGGGACAACGTGGTGGAAATGGGCGTCAGGCTCGCACCGAAGCACCCGTTGTTCAGCGGACCGATCCTGGTCGACGTGAACGACTGAGCGCGGCGCCGCATGCTATGCTCCAGGCCGCCGAATCGTGTCGGCCGGAGGCCATCCGCCGTGAACAAGGCGCCGAATCATCCCCGACGCGGCCCGCTGTCCGGGACGCTGCTCATGATCTGCGCGGCCGCGCTGTTCGTGGCGGTTGCATCCGCGCGCGCCGCCGATCCCGGCCCGGCTGCCGGCGCCGACACGCCGCCGGCCGGCTCGTCCGCGCCCTCGGAAACCGACCGCCCGCTCATCCAGACCCCCGGTGCGGATCCCGCTTCCAAGAAGTGCTCCTGGGGATGCCTGCGCTGGACCGAGACCTGCAACGTCGACCCGCGTGGCGTCTACCGCTGCATGCGCACCTGCGCGCAGACCGGAGAAACCTGCGAGTGACCACGCGACTGCGGGCGCGGTGGCGCGCGTGGCGCGCGCGCGCCCGCTCTTCGTAATCCTGTCCTGCGAGCACGGCGGCAATCGCGTGCCGCCGCGCTACGCCGGTCTGTTCGCCCGCGCTGCCGCGGAGTTGCAATCGCACCGTGCCTACGATCGCGGCGCACTGGCGGTTGCTCGCGCGCTCGCGCGGCGCCTGCGGGCGCCGCTGCACTCCGCCACGGTGACGCGGCTGCTGGTGGACCTGAACCGCTCACCGCATCACCCGCGCGTGTTGTCCGACTTCAGCCGCACCTTGCCGCCGCCCGCGCGCGCCGCGCTCATGGCCAGGCACTACCACCCGCACCGCGACGCGGTGGAGGCGGCGATCGCCGCCGCGATCGGCTCCGGAGCGCGGGTATTGCACGTGGCGATACACAGCTTCACGCCGGTGCTCGACGGCCAGGCCCGCGGGGCGGACATCGGCCTGCTGTACGATCCCGCGCATCGGTTTGAGCGCGAACTGTGCCGGCGCTGGGCATCGGCACTCGGCGCAGCGCAAGAAGGAGCCCTGCGGGTGCGCCGGAACTATCCGTATCGCGGCGCGAGCGATGGCCTGGCAACCTGGCTGCGGCGGCGGCTGCCCGCCAGGCAGTACGCGGGTATCGAGTTGGAGATCAACCAGAGGCTGCTGCTCACCGCCGCGGATACTGCGCGCGTCGCCCGGATCGTGGACAGCGCCCTGCGCGTCGCCATGAACTGCAGCCGCGATGCCGCGGTCCGCCGGATCAGCGGGGGCGCGTAAGCGCGACCAAGGTCAGCGTGACGGCCAGGAGCCAAACGGCCGGTTCGATGATCACGCGCGGCGTGCGCTCGAATCCGGGCAGCACCACCAGCAGCAGGTTGCCGAGTTCGATTGGTGCGGACACCAGCAGGCACAGGCGCTGGCCGCCACGATCGCCGCGCCACACGCGCGCGACCGCGATCACGGCCACGATCAGGGCGAGGGCGCCGAGTACGAAGCCGCTCTGCGCCAGTCGGCCGATGATGATTCCCATCGGCGAGGGCAGATCGGCCGCAAGCGCGAGTGTCGATCGCGCTGCTCCCAGGACGACGAATGCCCACGCGCACCAACCGATACACGCGGCGCGGTCGAAGATCATCGGCGGGCGACTACGGCAGTGAAACAGGGCGGCACGCGAACCGGGTACCGGCGGCAGCGCTGCCTCGACACGCGAGCGGGTTCGCGGTGGGACCGGTTGGCCGATGCGTCGCAGGACATGGATTCAAAAAACCCAGGCCTTCAGGACGCAGATGAACCGGAAGGTACATCTGCGCCCCTCAAGCCCAGGGGGGGTCAGTCGTCTTCGGCGGAGAGCCTGCCCGTCGCGGTGATTGTCTGTCGCCGCGTCGGGCATCGGGGGTTCGGTGAATTACGACCGGCTCGGAAGCCGTGCGCGGCACTGTAATCGAATTTGCGCCGGCTGTCTAAGGGTTCGCGGAAAATCGCAGCGCCTAACGCCATGATCCGAATGGACAATCCGGCGCGATGTCGTTATGGAGCAACAACCGCGAGCCAGCAGAAAAACATGCCGGCTAGGTAGGTTACGGCATCAGGCGTGGGGCTGTTGCCGCTACCGAGGAACGTCTTTCGGTACGTTCGCCACAATCGGCACGCATCGGGCAGCCGCGGCGCGCCCCGCGAATCGAGGGGTTCAGGCTTGGCACTGCGGGCACAGGCCAGCCACTTCGACGGTCTGCCGCTGGACCGTGAACCCCATCCGCCGGGCCCGCGAGCCGATCCGTTCCGACAGCGCAGGATCGTCGATCTCGGCAACCACGCCGCAGGCATTGCAGATCAGGAACTGACCCTCGTGGCGGCGCCGGGGATCGACGCAGCCGACGAACGCGCTCATGGACTCGAGCCGGTGCACCAGCCCTTCGTTGACCAGGAACTCCAGCGCTCGATACACCGTGGGCGGCGCGGCGCGCGCACGCTCGGCGCGCAATTCGTCCAGGAGCTGGTACGCCTTGACCGGTTCGTGACTGTTCCACACCAACTCAAGCACGCGCCGGCGCAACGCCGTCAGGCGCTGGCCGCTGCGTGCGCACGCGCTTTCGGCAGCGGAGATTGCGGCCTGCACGCAGGCCGCGTGCTCGTGCTTGCGCGCCACGAACCCGCGTGCCGGCACCTTCGCCCTGGTCATTCCCATTCGAGCTCCTTCCAGGCGCGCAGGACATTGCGTCCGTGAACCTCATCGAACAACTGCCAGTGCGAACGCTCGGCAACGGCGACGCGTTCGGCCGCATCCTCGACGAAGACGCCCGCGGCGATCGCCGCGCGACAGTCGGCGAGCAGCGCGCGCAGGTAGCGCTGCGTATCGTCCGCGGCCTGTGGCCACGGCGCGTTCGCCGGACCGTGGCCGGGAACAATCCGCGCGGCCTGCATCTTCGTCAATCGATCGAGCACCGCAATCCAGCCCCGCAGGTTGCCATCGAGCGCCGGCAGGCGCTCCATGAACACCAGATCGCCGGTCCAAAGCGTGCCGGTCGCCGTATCGAACACGACGAGATCCTGTGAACTATGCGCGTCCGCGACTGCCTCCAGCCGCAGGGCGCGGCCGCCGAGGTCCAATTCGAGCACGTCGTCGACCTGCACGTCCGGCGCAATGACGGCGTCAGCGCCCAGTTCTCCGAGTTCAGTGCCGAAATCGCGCGCGAAGAAAGCGCGATTGGCAGCCGCGACTTCCCCCAGCCGGCGGTGGCCGACGAACTTCGGTCGATCGGCGAGGAAGGCGGCATTGCCCAGGACGTGATCGAAATGGCCGTGCGTGTTGATCACGAAGCAGACCGGGTGGCCTGTGACGCCGCGGATCGCCTCGCGCAGGCGACGCCCCGCCGCGACCGACCCGCCACTGTCGATCACCGCCACGCAACGCTCGCCGACGACGAAACCAACATTGGCGATGTCGTCGCGCTGCGGGTCCTCGATGCCAAGGTGGCGGCCCGGGTGCACGTACACGCCCGGCGCGACGCGTTCCAGTGCGTAGTCGCCGGCGCTTGCTGCGCTTACCGCGAACGCGAACGCACATGCACACGCCCGCAACAGGGTCGCAACTGCCGTACCGATGTGGTCACCCGCGCCCATGGGACGAGGATAGGCCGCGCTCAACGCCCCGGGCAAGCGCCGCGCGCCGCGTGCCGGCGGCGCCGCAGTGCGGTCACCGCCACCGTCACGACGTAGGCGAAGCCGGCGATGAGCACGATGGTGGCGCCGGGCGGCAGATCCGGCTCGTAGGCGAGCGCCAGGCCGCCGGTGGTGAAGACGAAGCCGAGTATGCTCGCCACCAGCATCATCCGGGCGACCGAGCGCGCCATGTGCGCCGCGATGGCCGCCGGCAGCGTCAGCAGCGCGAGCACGAGGATGAGTCCGACCACCGGCAGCAGCAGCACGATCGTCAGCGCCACCAGGCACAGGAGCAGCAGGTGGAAGAAGGTCGTCGGCACCCCGCGCAGGCGCGCGTATTCCTCGTCGAACATCACCGCGAGCAACGGCTTGTAGGCCAGGAACACCACCGCGACGATCACCGCGTCCAGACCGGCCATGAGCGCCAGCGAACGCGGCGTGACCAGCAGGATATTGCCGAACAGGTAGTTCATGAGATCCGCGCCGTAGCCCGGAGTCTTGGCGATGAACAACACGCCGATCGCCATCCCCACCGACCACACGGCGCCGACCAGCACGTCCTCGTGCTCGCCGCGCCGCAGGCTCACCCAGCCGATGATCAAAGCCGCGACCAGCGCGGCGATCACGGCCCCGGCCATGGGCGGCGCGCCGAAGTACCAGGCCGCGCCCATTCCGCCGAGCACCGCATGCGCGATGCCGCCGGCCAGGAACCCGATCCGTCGTACCACCACGCAGGTGCCCATCACGCCGCACCCCACGCTGGCCAGCAGACCCGCGGCAAGCGCGTACTGAAGGAACGCGTGCGCGCCGGCGGCATGCAGGAATTCGATCACGGCCCGCCCCTGGCGTGATTGATCGGCACCGCGTGAGACTCATAGAGCCGGTCGAGCACGTGGCTGTCCAGCGCGTCGATCGGGTGGCATTCCAGGCTCCGGTTCAGGCAGCCTACGCGCGTCACGTACGGCGAGATGAAGCCGATGTCGTGCGAGACGACGATGATCGTCAATCGCTCGCTCAGGCGCTTGAGAAGATCGAATATTTCGATGCCGGCGTGATGGTCGACGTTGGCGGTGGATTCGTCGAGCACCAGGATCTCAGGCGCCGCGGCCAGGGCCCGGGCGATCAGCACGCGCTGCAGTTCCCCGCCCGAAAGTTCGCCGACGGTGCGTGCCGCCAGCCGCACGGTATCGGTAGCCTGCAGCGCGCGTGCCGCTTCACGCCGGTCGCCGGCGCCGAACCCGCCGGGCCGGCGCGAAATGCCCAGCCGGCCCAGCATCACGACCTCCTCGACCGTGATCGGGAACCCGCGCGGAAACGAGATGTACTGCGGGCAGTACCCGATCCGGACCCGGCCCTCCCGCGGCGGCAGCCCGCACACACGCACGCTGCCCGAGCTCGGCTCCAACAGTCCCAGGATGATCTTCAGCAAGGTCGACTTGCCGCCGCCGTTGGGGCCGATGAGGCCGAAGAACTCGCCGGCTCGGATCTCCAGCGTGACGTCCACCAGGACCGGCGGGCCGCCGTAATCGAACGTGACGCCGTCGAGCTGGACCGCGGCGGTCATGGCGCCGACGGCGAGCCGGCCACCGCGTCGGTGACCGAACGCAGGCTTTCGATATAGCTTTCGGCGAGTGGATCCAGGACCACGATCCGCGCGCCCAACTCGCGCGCCGCGGCGGCGGCGGCGGCCCCCGCGAGTTGCGGCTGCACGAATATCGTCCGCAGCCGCTCGCGCCGCGCCCGTTCGATCACCTGCGCAAGGTGCCGGGCCGAGGGCGCCTTGCCATCGGCCTCGATGGCGACCTGCACCAACCCGTACTCGCGCGCGTAGAAGTCCCAGGCCGGATGGTAGACGAGGAAGCTGCGCACGGCGGCAGCGGCGAGCCGCCTGCGGATTTCTGTGTCGAGCAAATCCAGCTCACGGACCAGGGCATCGGCGCCGGCGCGGTAGTCGCCGGCACGGGCGGGGTCGATTGCACCCAGCGCATCGGCGACGCAACGTGCGATTCCCGCGGCGACGCGCGGGCTGGTCCAGATGTGGGCGTCGCCGGCCTGGGTGTCCGCGCGTGTTTCCGGCGGGCGGCAGTCGACAATCCTCAGGTGGGGATTCTGTTGCCCGATGCGGGCGAGCCAGGCGCGCTCGAACGGGACGTGGATCGCGACGTAGATCTCGGCACGTGCGACCGCGGCCATCTGCAGCGGCGTCGGCTCGTAGGTCTCCGGGCTGGCGCCGGAGCCGACCATCGCGGTGACGGTCACGTGCTGCCCGCCGACGCGCTCGATGAAGAACTTCAGCGGCAGGATGCCCGTCGCCACCGCCAGGGGCGCGCGCGGGGCAGCCGCGACAGCCGCGCTCGCGAGCACGGCGGCCAGGGCGAGCAGTGCACGCCGGATGCGCTTGCGGCTGGGCATGATCATGTCGTTCGGATTGCGGATTGCAGGCGGAGCGCCGGACGCGGCATCGTACATTATAACGTCGTCGCGGTGCCGATCCCGCGCCCGCCGGTAGTTGCGGATTCGGGATCCGGGCGCAGGTATGCCAGAATATCGCCCTTTCATCGAGCCGAACCGCCCAGGATCCATCCTCATGACCGTGCTGCGCACCGACGACGTCCGAATCGTGGAAACGCGCGAGGTGATCGCGCCGCAGGAACTTCTGCGCGACGTCCCGCTCGGGGAGCGCGCGTCACAGACCGTGTTCTTCGCCAGGCGCGCGCTGCAGAACGTACTCGCGGGCACCGACGATCGCCTGCTCGTCGTCGTGGGCCCTTGTTCGATCCACGATCCGGAAGCCGCGCACGACTACGCCGGGCGCCTGAAGGTGGCGGCCAATGCGTTCGAGCGCGACCTGCTGATCGTCATGCGGGTGTATTTCGAGAAGCCGAGGACCACGATTGGATGGAAGGGCCTCATCAACGACCCCGGCCTGGACGAGAGCTTCCGCATCAACGACGGCCTGCACATCGCCCGCCGGCTGCTCGTCGATCTGAACGAGATGGGGATGCCTGCGGCGACCGAGTTCCTGGATCCGATCAGCCCCCAGTACGTCGCCGATCTGATCGCCTGGGGTGCAATCGGCGCCCGCACCACGGAGAGCCAGGTGCACCGCGAGTTGGCGTCCGGCCTGTCGTGCCCGGTCGGATTCAAGAACGCGACCGATGGCGGCATCCAGATCGCCGTGGACGCGATCCGCGCCGCGGCGAACCGGCACCATTTCCTCGGCGTGACCAAGTCCGGGCACACCGCAATCGTGGAGACCGCCGGCAATCCGGATTGCCACCTCATCCTGCGCGGCGGCAACAACGGTCCGAACTACTCGCCCGAGCACATCGAAGAGGCTGCCGGCATGCTGCGGGCAGCGGGCCTGCCGGCGAGGATCATCGTCGACTGCAGCCACGCCAACAGCGGCAAGAGCCACGAACGCCAGTCCGATGTCGGCAGGGAGGTCGCTGCGCAGATTGCCCGTGGTGATCGCCGCATCGTCGGCGTCATGCTCGAGAGCTTCATCGCCTCGGGCCGCCAGGATCTCAAGCCCGGAAAGGCGCTCGCGTACGGCCAGAGCATCACCGACGCATGCATGGGCTGGGAGGAGACCGAAGCGGTGCTCGCCGGGTTCGGCGCCGCTGCCGCGGCTCGCCGCGGCGGCTGACGCCGCCGGCGCAGGCATGGCGGACGAACCGGCGGTACCGTCAGCGGCGCCTCGGCGCGTGCGCTTCTGGCCCGTGGCATTGGCGGCGGTGCTGTGCTGGTACGGTGCCAACCGGTTCTTCTACACCGCTGCACCCGCGGATGGATCCGAGGCCTCGCCGGGCAGCCCGGCACGCGTCATCGGCCGCGGCAGCGAAAAGCGCGAGCCGTTGCCGAGCCCGGAGGATGGCCCGTTCCTGGATGCCTTGCAGACCCCGCGCCTGGGCCCGGAGATGGTGACGCTGCCTTCGGGGCATTTCACCATGGGATCACCCGTGACCGAATTCGGCCGGCGCGCGGACGAGTGGCCCGAGCATGAGGTCGTGATCCCGCAGCGGTTCGCCATCTCCCGTCACGAGGTGACCTTCGACGACTACGATCTGTTCACCACCGCGACCGGGCGCGAACCGGCGAACGACTGGGGGTTCGGCCGCGGCCGCCACCCGGTGGTGAATATCTCGCTCTACGAGGCCCGCGCCTATGCAGAATGGCTGACGCGCGAGACCGGCCATCATTACCGGCTGCCGAGCGAAGCCGAGTGGGAATACGCCGCGCGCGCCGGCACGACTGCCGCGCGGTACTGGGGCGAGGAACCGGTCGGCGCCTGCCGCTTCGCCAATGTCGCCGATCTGTCTTCGCGTTCGCTGGCGATCAATGTCGAGGCGCACCGCTGCGACGACGGCTTCGCCGCCACGGCGCCGGCCGGCAGCTTCCAGGCCAACGCCTTCGGCCTGTACGACATGATCGGCAATGTCGCCGAGTGGGTGCAGGACTGCGCGCACCCGAACTACAAAGGCGCGCCGAACGATGGCTCGGCCTGGATCCGCGATGGCGACTGCGGCTTCGCGGTGGTTCGCGGCGGGGCCTGGAGCAGCGAACCGTCCAATGCCCGCTCCGCCGCGCGCGACCATGCCGCCGCCGGCACCCAGAACGCCGCGATTGGTTTCCGGGTCGTGCGCGACGAGGACTGAGCGGCTCAGGGACGTGGCGCGCTTTCCAGCCGCCGCACCGCCTGCAGGACCGCGGCGCCGTCGGGGCGCACGGTACGCGCCGCACCCAGCGCCCGAGCCGCCGCCGCGCGATCGCCCGCCTGGAGCGCGGTGTCGAACTCGGCCAGCAGGCGCGCCGCAATCGCATTGAGCCCGGACTCCGCGCCTGCGTTGCCGGGGTCGCGCGCGAGCGCCGCGCGGTAGAACTCCAGCGCATTGTCCGGCGCCGGCGGCACCAGGCGACCATCCGCGCGTGCTGCGTCGGCCCGGGCAACCAGCGCCTCGACCTCCGTGCGCACGCGACCTGCGGCGTCGCTCGATGCGCGCAACCGCTCGATCCGCTCGCGCGTGCGCGCCACCGCGGCCGGATCCGCCTCGGCAGCCTCCGCACCGCGCAGCAGATCCCCCGCACCGGCGAAGTCGCCGCGCTCCGCGGCCGCCCCGGCCTGTTCCACTGCGCGCGTTCCGAGCCCGGCGATCGCATCGCGCGCGGCGCGATTGCGCGGGTCGATGGCGAGCACGCGGCGGTAGACCTCCAGGGCGTTGTCGCCGGGCGGCAGATCGATCCTGCCGGCGCCGGCCAGAAGGCCGGCACGGACCAGCAGCATCGAGACCGCCGGATCCGGCGTGGCATCGAAACCCGCGCGGACGTCCGCGGCGCCGGCAGTGTCGGCCGCCACCTGCCCATCGTCATCCGATCGAAAAGCCGCGATGGCTGCGCCCAGCGCCGCCAGCCGCTGATCTCCGCCCGGCGCGAAGCGCCAGGCCGCGGCTGCCAGCGCACACAGCGCGAGCAGCATCACCAGTGCCCAGGTCGCCCGCCCGGCCTGGCCCTTGTTCCAGCCGGCACGATGGCGGCACAATGGCGCCGAGGGCGCGGTCTTGCGACCGCACCCGGGATCCATGGATTGGATTGGCACGGAGTACAAGGACATGTACCGACACACCCGTGGCGGCCGGACGGCCGCCGGTTTCTCAGCTCGTTTCAAGTCACTCACCGCGCTCGCCTTCGCCCTGGCGGCGGACATCGCCGCGGCGGCGCCAGTTCTCGAGTTCGGCTTCGACACCGACGACGGCAGCTTCCTCGACACGCCGTCGTTCGCCGCCGCCGGGCTCGTGGCAACGCCGTTTCAGGATCTGGACGGAACCCTGGCCGACGGCTCCGGCAACCCGGGCCGGGCAATCATCGCCACCGGCTTCCGCGACGGCAACGCCCTGGCGTTCACCCTGCGAATCGATCCGGCCTACCGGCTCGACCTTACCGGATTCGCCTTCGACCAGCGCGCCTCGGCCACGGGGCCGACGCAGTGGCAGTTGCGGATCGGCACCGAGGCGGTCGCCTCCGGGCCGACCAGCGCCGGCTTCGCCTCGCAGGCTGCGCCACTGGCGCTGTACGACCTCGCCGGGCAGGTCGAGGTCGTGCTGGCCGGATCGGGCGCATCCAGCGCCCAGGGCACGCTTCGGCTCGACAACTTCACCCTTGCCGGCACGGTGCACCCGGTGCCGTTGCCACCGGCGCTCGCGGGCTTCGGTGCCGGGCTGTTCGCGCTCGCGGCGCGCCGGCGCGGATCCTGCGCTCAGCCGCGCGCTTCGATGCTGACCGCGACCGAACCGCCGCGGGAGACCAGCCCGAGATAGCGGTAGCGGATGGCGTTCGCGGCGACGAACTCCTGGAAGGCCCGGTATTCGTGCTCGCGCCAGTTCGGATAGTTGAAGTACTCGTCGAACACGAGCACGGTACCGGGCACTATCCAGTGCCCGAGCACCTCGAATGCGGTCCGGGTGGAGGAATACAGGTCGCAGTCCACGTGCATGAATGCGATCGGCCCGCGCTGTGCCTGCACGAATTCCGGCAGCGTCCGGTCGAACCAGCCGGCGTGCAGGATGACGTTCGGCGGGACATTCGGCAGCCGGCCGCCGGTGGAGAACTTGCCCTTGCGCAGCGAGGTGCCGGCCCAGTCCTCCGGCAGGCCGAGGAAGGAATCGAAGCCGTGCACCGCATGCGGCGTCATCGCCGCGATGCCGCGGATGGTACCGCCGGCCTTCACTCCGAGTTCGATCACCAGCCCTTCGAGCCTGGCGTGCTCGAACGCGAGCCGATGCAGCGCCGGGCGGCCCTCGCAGATCGTCGCCGCGCGCATGTTGGCCTTGATGTATTCCACCGATTCGCGGCGGGCATCAAGCTGCAATTGCAGCAGCAGGTCGTTGGCGTAGTGACCGCGTACGAGACGGTAGTACAGGCGGGTCAGCAGCGGGTGCTTGCGGCGCGGCAGGAGCCTCATCGGCGCGTACTTCGGCAGTGTTCGGGGAGCGCAGTCTAAATGACCGCCCGCGAATATGCTGCATCGGGCCGCCTGCCCTGGCCGCGCCACCGATGCGCGCCCGCCCCCGGCAGCCACGCGCCGGGCTGCTATATTGATCTTGAATGCACGGGCGACGCATCCGCCCGGGGAGAGCCAGAATCCATGAACATCCGTCCCTGGGCCGCAATCCTCGTCGCACTGTCGACGCTCGCCATGCCGGCCGCGGCACGCATGTACCAGTGGGTGGATCCCCACACGCGCACCACCCAGCTTTCCGGCCACCCGCCGGCCTGGTATCGCAGCGGCCAGCCGGGGCCGCGCGTTTTCGTCATCGAGAACGGCCAGGTGGTCGACGACACCGCGCGCGCCGTGCCGCAGGAACGCATGCACGCGCTGCGAGAGCAGGCCTTCAGCGAACCACGGCCGGGCATGAACGCGGCGCCGACACCGGCGGCCGAACCCACGGCCGCGGAACCGGTTTCCGAGGCCTCGCAGGACGGTGCCGCGCAGGTGGAGCCCGAGGATCGGGCCGACGCGCCGGCCCAGGATCCGCAGACGGCCGAGGCCGAACGCCTGAAGGCGATCATCGATGCCTGGGACCGGCTGCAGACCGACCGCGCAAGGCGCCTGCTCGAATCCAGGATCGAAAACCTGGACGAGGCGGCGCCGCGCTGAGACCGGCTCACGCTGAACCGAACATCCCCTTCAACGCACGCAGCAGGCCGCCCGAGTCCGGCCTGGCGATCTTGCGCAGATCGCGCAGGGCACGATTTTCCGGGTCCACCTGCAATCCCACGGCGATGTAGCCCTGCGCCCGCTCGGCATCGTCCCTGGCCAGGGCTTCCTCGGCCAGATAGGCGAATTTCTCCGCAACCTGGGCCAGTCCCTGGCGGGCCGTCGGGTTGCCGGGGTCGATCTGCATCAGTCGCGAAAAGTAATAGTAGGCGTTGTCCCGATCAGGCGAGGTCAACCGGTACTCTTCCAGGCTGCGCTGACCGAGCCAGGTCAGGGCCTGCTTGACCTCGTCCATCCCGGTAGTGCCGGTTTCCCCGCCCGCCGGCGCCATCGCCACCTGCGCGGGGGGAAGCGGCGGTGGCGGTCCGCGCTCGAGTTCCGGTGGTGCGTTCAACCGCCGCTCGGCCATGCTCAGGCCGAAAAACGCGGCCGCGCACAACGCCAGCAACGCGAGCAGTGCGCCACGCACGCGCCCGCCGCGCCGGCGCGGCAACTCGTACACCGGCGCCGCCGGCGCCGGTGCCGCGGTGGCGAGCTCCGATGCCTCCAGCCTGACCGTCTTGTCGGCAACCGCACGCGCGGACTCCTGCGCCAGGAGCTGGCGCACGTAGTGAATGAGGCTGGCGCAATCGCGGAACCGATCCTTGCGGTTCTTGGCCATCATCAGCTCCAGCAGCGGCTGGAAGCGCGCATGCTCGGGCGGCAGCTTGGGGATCGGTGCCTGCTTGTGCTGCCAGATGACGTCGATCACCGACTCGGACCGGAATGGCTTCTCCCCGGTCAGCATCTCGTAGAAGATGACGCCCAGGGCGTAGATGTCCACCCGGCCGTCGATCGGACCGGACTCGGCCTGCTCCGGTGCCATGTAGTTCGGGCTGCCGAGGAAGATGCCCGTCTGGGTGAGATCCCGATCGAGCGTGATCTGCTTGGCGATCCCGAAATCCGACAGCAACGGCGTGCCGTCGCGCCGGAACAGGATGTTGCCGGGTTTCACGTCGCGGTGGATGATGCCGTTCTGGTGCGCGACTTCCAGCGCGCCTGCGATCTTGAGGATCAGGTCGAGGATCTCGCGCGGTTCGAACCGGCCGGTCTCGATGCGGCTCTTGAGGTCGCCACCCTCGACATACTCCATCGACAGGTAGACGCAGTCTTCGCTGATGCCGATGTCGTAGACCGTGATGATGTGCGGATGGTTGAGCGTGGCGACGATCCGCCCCTCGTTGAGGAACCGCTCGACCTCGGCCTTGGATTCGACGTGGCTGGTGTCGAGGATCTTCAGCACCACCTGCCGGCCGAGCGAGACCTGGATGGCGAGATAGGCGGTTGCCATGCCGCCTTCGCCGATCCTGCCCCTGATCTCGTAGCCGGCGATCCTCATCCGGCCGGATTATAGCGGATACAATTTTTCACCATTTCCGGTTTCTGTGACCGCGTTCCGGGCCGGATCCGTATAATGAAGCCTTCCATCCAGGAGATAGTTCTGTGGACGAGCAGACCCAGCCTGCGACCCGCCGCGCGAAGACCCATGAGCAAATCGACCGGCTGCTCGCCGAACGCGACTCGACGCTGGTCCTGTTGTGGAAGGTCTCCGGGCGCGACGACAACGACCCCCACGCACCCGACCAGACGCTGCTGGCCGAGTTCACCACCCTGCTGACCGACTACATCGCCGCCGGCGACTTCGGCCTGTTCCAGCGCGTGGCGGAGGGCACCGAGCGCCGCCAGGCCGTGCTGACGGTCGCCGCGCAGACCTACCCGCGCATCAGCGAGACCACCCGAATCGCGGTGGACTTTTCCGACCGCTACTCCGACCGGGCCGGCGCTCACCTGGACCCGCGCCTGCCCGAGGATCTGGTGACCCTGGGCGAGGCACTGGCCGAGCGCATCGGCCTGGAGGACGAACTCATCGCCGCCATGCGCCGCGGCAAGGGTGCCCACGCGGCGGCCTGAGGACCGCAGCCCCGCTTCCGGGGAGCCTGCGCCATACCGATGCCGGACAATCTCGGCCTGCTGACCTCCAACGCCGACATCAGCGCGCGCGATCTGGCGGTGCTCTGGCACCCGTGCACGCAGATGAAGGATCACGAGCGCCTGCCCATGATCCCGATCCGGCGCGGGCGCGGCGCCTGGCTGGAGGACTTCGACGGCCGCCGTTATCTCGACGGCATCAGTTCCTGGTGGGTCAACCTGTTCGGCCATGCCCACCCGCGAATCAACGCCGCGGTACGCACCCAGCTCGAAAACCTGGAGCACGTCATATTCGCCGGCTTCACGCACGAACCGGGCGTGCGCCTGGCGGAACGGCTGGTGGAGATCACCCCGCCGGGCCTGTCCCGCTGCTTCTATGCGGACAACGGCTCCTCGGCGGTGGAAGTGGCGCTGAAGATGAGCTTCCATTACTGGCGCAACCAGGGCCGTACCGGCAAGACGAAGTTCGTCTCGCTCGCCAACAGCTACCATGGCGAGACTCTCGGCGCCCTGGCGGTGGGCGACGTCGCACTCTACAAGGAGACCTACCAGCCGCTGCTGATGGAGGCCATCGTCGCGCCGTCGCCGGACTGCTACCTGCGCGCGCCCGGCGAGAGCTGGGCCGCGTACTCGCGCCGCATGTTCGAGCCGATGGCGCGGATACTGGAATCGCGCGCGCACGAGATCTGCGCCGTCATCGTCGAACCCCTGGTGCAGTGCGCGGGCTCGATGCGCATGTACCATCCGATCTACCTCTCGCTGCTGCGCGAGGCCTGCCAGCGCCACCACGTGCACCTCATCGCCGACGAGATCGCGGTCGGATTCGGCCGCACCGGCACGCTGTTCGCCTGCGAGCACGCCAGCATCACGCCCGATTTCCTGTGCCTGTCCAAGGGCCTGACCGCCGGCTACCTGCCGCTGTCGGTGGTCATGACCAACGACCATGTCTACGCGGCGTTCTACGACGACTACGTCAAGCTGAACGCCTTCCTGCACTCGCACAGCTACACCGGCAATCCGCTCGCCTGCGCCGCCGCGCTGGCGTCGCTGGACCTCATCGAGGAACTGGACGTCATCAGCGCCAACCTGCATCGGGCACGGGTGATGCAGCAGGCGACGGCCGAGCTCGCCGACCACCCGCACGTGGGCGAGGTGCGCCAGTCGGGGATGATCCTGGCGATCGAGATGGTGCGCGACAAGGCCTCGCGCGAACCCTACCCCTGGCAGGAGCGGCGCGGCCTGAAGGTGTACGAACACGCCCTGGCACGCGGCGCGCTGCTGCGGCCGATCGGCAACGTCATCTACTTCATGCCGCCCTACGTCGTCACCGACGACGAGATCCGCTTCCTGGCCGAAGTCGCCCGCGAGGGCGTCGGCATCGCCACGGCCTGAACGCGCCGTGCGCACCGCGCGCCTGCACGTCGAGGGGCCGCTGTGCGGCGGCGAGGAGGTCGAACTGCCAGCGGCCGCGTCGTCCCACATCGCCCGCGTGCTGCGATTGCAGCCCGGCGATCCGCTGACGCTGTTCGATGGCCGGGGCGGCGAATACGAGGCACACATCGCCGCCGTCGGCAGGCACGCGGTGCGCTGCCGGGTCGGCGTTCACCGCGCGATCGAGCGCGAGCCGGCGTTGCGCGTGACACTGGTGCAGGGCATTTCACGCGGCGAGCGCATGGACTACACGATCCAGAAGGCCGTGGAACTGGGCGTGGCGTCGATCGCGCCGGTGTTCACCGCGCGCAGCACGGTCCGGCTGGACGCGCAACGCGCCGCGACCCGCCATCGCCACTGGCTCGGCGTGATTGCCGCGGCCTGCGAGCAGAGCGGGCGCAACCGCCTTCCGGCACTCTCGCCGCCGCGCGATCTGGCCGAGGAACTTGCCGCACCAGCCGACGGCGTGCGCCTGCTGATGGATCCGGGCGCCGCGCTCGGGATTGGCGCGCTGCCCGATCCCGGTGGCGCGGTCACCTTGCTCGTCGGCCCCGAGGGCGGGCTCGCGGACGAGGAAATCGACGCCGCCCGTGCGCACGGCTATGCCTGCGTCCACATCGGTCCGCGCACCCTGCGTACGGAGACGGCGGCACTCGCCGCACTCGCCGCGCTCCAGGCACGCTGGGGCGATTTCGCCTGATCCCGATGCCCGGCATGGCGAGGTACAGGGAGTCACGACGATGACGCTGACCGCACTGGATCCCGGCCCGCACACGCACAGGGTCCCCGTCGACCACGACGGCGCGGCAGACTGGCGCCACCTGCTCGAGCACGACCGCGAGGCGCTGATTGAACTGCTGCACGAGATGAAGGCCCTGCTGTATCGCTGGCCTGTGGTGAATCCGTTCGTCTGGCTGCTGGCGAAGGGCGCCTATGTCTTCTACCGGCGCAGCGGGCACTTCGTAGCCGAGAGCGACCTGCTGGCCGAGCGCACCGGGGTACTGTCGGCCGCGGAAATGGCGTTCTGCCAACGCCAGTACACCTGGTCCCACGTCGGCTGTTCGACCGCCGCGATCTGGGACGAGGCGCGCGGCCACATGCTGTGCATGCGCAGCCTCGACTGGCCGGCCGCGGCCGCAATCGCCAAGGCGACGCGCTACTTCGAATTCCAGGATCCGCACGGCAGGACGTTGTTCCGGGCCGCGAGCCTGACCGGCATGGTCGGCGTATTGACCGGGGTACGGCCCGGCGGCTTCAGCGTGGTGCTGAATTTCGCCAAGGCGCCGCTTTCGGCGCGCCGGCGCAGCGACCCGACCTTCCTCATCCGCAAGCTGCTGAGCGACCCGCAGGTACGGAACTGGCACGATGCGGTGCTGGCGGTGTTGCAGTGGGAGGTCGGCGCACCGTGCTTCATCACCATGTGCGGGATCGGCCGCGACGAAGCCTGCGTGGTCGAGTTCCCGCCCTACGGGCGGGCACCGCGGATCCGCAGGATCGGCGCTTCCGGCGTGCTGGTCCAGACCAACCACTACGATCCGGACGGCAGCTTCGGGGCGCTGAACCGTCACGATCCTGCGGCCCGGCCGCCGCCGGGCGAGGACTGGTACGCCGCGAAGCTGATGGTGAACTCCGGCCTGCGACGCGCCCGGATCGAGGCCGGGCTGCGCGCGCTCGCCGCCGCGCCGGGCGACGCGCTCGAACAGCGCGCACTCGAACTCTGGAAGCAGGCGCCGGTGTTCAACTACGAGACCGCGCACGTCGTGGCCATGCGCCCGGCGACGGGAGAACTGGCGATCTGGAACCGTGCCGGCTAGTGTCCGGCCGCCGGCGCGTGCGGCCGTGCCGATCAGGGCGCGCTGCCGCGCAGCCGCCGGCGCACTTCGCTCAGCAGGCGGCGGCTGACGGCCAGGCGCTTGTCGGTCCCGTCGAGCACGACGTGCCAGCCACCCTCGGCGTCGCGATCCAGGCCCTGCACGAACTTCACGGCCACCAGCGCGTTGCGATGCACGCGCAGCAGGCGCTCGCCGAACTCGTCCTCCAGTGCGCGCAGGGAGTCCTCGATCGGCAGTTCGCCGCCGGGCCAGATCACGGTGGTGTATTTCTGCTCGGCGACGAAGCAGCGCACCTCGGCGGCAGGAACCAACCGCAGGTTGCCGCCGATGACCGCGCTCAGATGGCTGCGCCCGCCGCTCGGCGCCGCGGCGCCGGAGACGTGCGCGCCGGCCGCGCTCAGCGCCGCCGCGCGCACCAGCGCCTGTTCGAGTTTGTCGCGGCGGATAGGCTTCAACAGGTAGGCGACCGCGTTGGCCTCGAACGCCGCCAGGGCGTGATCGCCGTAGGCGGTCGTGAACACGACTGCCGGAGGCGTGGGCAGGCTGCCCAGGTGCCGTGCCGCCTCCAGCCCGTCCATCCCCGGCATGCGCACGTCCATCAGCACCACGTCCGGCGCATGCGCCGCCACCGCCTCGATCGCCTCCAGCCCGTTGCCGGCCTCGTGGACAGCGGCGCCGGCGCCGCATTCGCGCAGCAAGGCAACGAGGCGCTCGCGGGCGAGCGGTTCGTCGTCCACGATCAACACGCGCAGCGCCGCCAATGCGTTCACGACGTCGCTCCGCTGCCGCCCGTCGGCACGCGCACACGGGCGCAGTAACGGTGCTCGGCACGCTCGACCGTGAAGGCGGCATCGTTCCCGAACGCGGCCGCCAGCCGCTGGCGTACGTTGTCCTGCGCGACACGGTTGCCTTCGTGCGTTTCCATGCCTGCCTCGGGCAACGGATTGACGATTTCCACGACCAGCGTGCCGGCGTCCAGGCGCGCGCGGATCTCGATGGTGCCGCCCTCGGTGCGCGGCTCAATGCCATGATAAACCGCGTTCTCCAGCAGCGGCTGCAGCGTCAGCACCGGCAGGCGTGCCGTCGCCGGCACCTGCGCCACGTCCCAGACCGCCGTCAACCTGGCGCCCAGGCGCAGGTGCTCGATGTCGAGATACTTTCGGCACAGCGCCAGTTCCTCCTCCACCGGCACGAGGTGGCGGGCGTCCGCCAGACTGACCCGGAACAGATCGGCCAGGTCCTCGACGGCGCGTTCGGCGTCCCGAGGGCGCACCCGGGTCAGGCTGGCGATGGTATTCATGCAGTTGAAGAAAAAATGCGGCCGGATGCGCGCCTGCAGCGCCTGCAACCGCGCCGCCGACTCGGCGACGATCTGGCGTTGCCAGAGGTACTGCACGTAGCAGTAGCGCAGCGCGACCGCGCCGACCAGGGCGCCGACCGCCGTGTTGCGGAACAGGAACTGGCCGCGCGTGGCTCCCACCATGCCGCGGGAGGGATCGAACTGCGCGAGCATCCACCACGCCAGCTCGCTGACGACGGCGAGCGTGGCGATCACGAGCACCATCGCGGCCGCGCCGGCCGAACGGCCGTCCAGCCGCCCGAGCGCGTGCCGCGCAGCGCATAGCACGCCGGCGCACGCGAGCGCACTCCATTGCGTGAGCACCGAGATCAGCGCGAGGTCCTCCACGCGCCGCCACGGCTCGGTGGTCGCCACCAGCGCCAGGACGAAGGCGAGAAGCTGCGCCAGCAGCACCACCACGAACAGCGCGCGCAGGCCGCAGAAATCCGGCAGGAACGACTCGCCGCGGGCCACGGACGCGGAGTCAGCGCCGTCCGCCGCGGGCGCCGGGGTCATACGATATACTGGAGGCCGGGTGAGGATGCATGAGCGACCAATCGAACACTGAAAAGCTCTGGGGCGGCCGCTTCGCCGAAGCCACCGATCGCTTCGTTGAGGAGTTCACAGCCTCGGTCGGCTTCGACCGCCGCCTGTACGCGCACGACATCGAGGGCTCCATCGCGCACGCGCGGATGCTGGCCAGGTGCGGCATCCTCACCGCCGAGGAAGCCGAGCGCATTGTCACCGGCCTGGAAGACATCCGCATCGACATCGAGCGCGGCGAGTTCGCGTGGCTCACCGAGCTCGAAGACGTGCACATGAACATCGAGTCTCGCCTGACCGAGCGCATCGGCCCGGTGGGCAAGAAGCTGCACACGGCGCGCTCGCGCAACGACCAGGTCGCCACCGACGTGCGGCTGTACATGCGCGCCGAGATCGACGCGCTGCTGGACCTGCTGGGGCGGCTCTGCGGCGCGCTGGTCGATCTGGCCGAGCGCGAGGCGGGCACGATCATGCCCGGCTTCACGCACCTGCAGCCCGCCCAGCCGGTGACCTTCGGCCACCATATGCTGGCCTGGGTGGAGATGCTGCTGCGCGACCGGGAGCGCCTTGCCGACTGCCGCCGGCGCGTGAACCGCATGCCGCTCGGCGCGGCGGCGCTGGCCGGCACGAGCTTTCCGATCGATCGCGCATATACGGCCTCCCTGCTCGGCTTCGACGCCGTGTGCGAGAACTCGCTCGACGCGGTCAGCGACCGCGACTTCGCGATCGAGTTCGCCGCCTGCGCCAGCCTCATCATGATGCATCTGTCCCGGTTCTCCGAGGAGCTGGTCCTGTGGGCCTCGCCGCAGGTCGGTTTCATCGACCTGCCCGACAAGTTCTGCACCGGCTCTTCAATCATGCCACAGAAGAAGAACCCGGACGTGCCGGAGCTGATCCGCGGCAAGACCGGCCGGGTGTTCGGCCACCTGATGTCCCTGCTCACGCTGATGAAGGGCCAGGCCCTCGCGTACAACAAGGACAACCAGGAAGACAAGGAGCCGCTTTTCGACCTGGTCGCGACGCTGCACCAGAGCCTGACCGCCTACGCCGCGATGATGCCGCAGGTTCAGGTGCAGCGCGAACGCATGCTGGCCTCGGCCCGCGCCGGGTTCACCACCGCCACCGATCTGGCCGACTATCTCGTGCGCAAGGGCGTGCCGTTCCGGGACGCGCATTCGATCGTCGGCCGCGCCGTCCGGCACGCGGTGGATCGCGGCTGCGATCTGTCCGAGCTCGCCCTGGACGAGCTGCGAGCGTTCTCCACCGCCATCGACACCGACGTCTTCCAGGTCCTGACCCTGGAAGGCTCGGTCGGCGCACGCAATCACATCGGCGGAACGGCGCCGGCGCAGGTCCGCGCGGCGGTGGAACGCGCCCGCGCCCGGATCGCGGCTGGTCCGCCAGTCGCCCCGTCCTGACCGGCATCCGCGCGGCCCTGCCCGCGTACCCCGTCGCCTTCGTTCCGTCGCAAGGAGTCCCGCAATGAAGTCGCCGCTGAAGATCATCGCAATCGCCCTCGGTGCACTCGTCGCCCTGATCGTCGTCGCCGTGCTCCTCGCCCCGGTGCTGCTGAATCCGAACTCGCACAAGGATCGGATCGCGGCCACGGTCATGGAGAAGACCGGGCGGCGCATCGAACTGCCGGGCACCATCGAAATGACCTGGTTCCCGTGGCTCGGCGTGAAGGTGCCGGGTGTCACGCTCGGCAATCCCGCGGGCTTCGGCGATGCGCCGTTTGCGCACGCCGATCTCATCGAAGCGCGTATCAAGCTGATGCCGCTGCTGCGCCACGACATCGAGATGGACACGATCCGCGTCCATGGCGCGAGCGTGAACCTCATCGAGAACGCCGACGGCAGCAACAACTGGGCCGACCTGCTGAAGCAGGAGGAAGAGAAGGAACCATTCAAGATCAACGCGTTCGCCATCGGCGGGGTGGATGTCAAGAACGTGAAGGTCACCTACACGAGCGCGAAGTCGGGCCGCGAGGCGCGCATCGGCAACCTCACCGCCGCCACCGGCCCCCTGGTCAGCGGCGCACCGATCGATCTCACCCTGACCTTCGACGCGGTGACGAAGAAGCCGGCCCTGGACGGCAGCTTCAAGCTCGCGGGCAGGATCGCCTACGACTCCGGCGGCGAGCACGTGAAGCTCGAGCCGCTGGCCGTCACCGGCAGGTACAAGGGCAGGAACGTCCCGGGTGGCAGCGCCGAGCTGAGCTTCGGCGGCGCAGTGGACGCCGATCTGGATGCCGGCACGATCAAGGTTGCCGGCCTGAACCTCGCCACGCTCGGCGCGAGCGTCCAGGGCACGATGACCGCCTCGCGGATCAAGACCGACGCCCCGGCGATGCAAGCCGAGATCCGGGCGGGCGGCAAGGATCTGGCGCTCATCTTCCAGGTGCTGGAGGAAAGCGCGCTCGCGAAGCAGATCGCCGCCATCGACAACCGCGCCTTCGACCTGCGGGCGAAGATCGAAGCGGACCAGGAAACCGGCAAGGCGACGCTCTCGGATCTGTCGGTGGACATGGTCGGCGCGACGATCACCGGGCGGATCGACGCGGAGAACATCCAGACCGGAAAACCGGCGATGAAGGGCTCGCTCAAGGCCACCGGGCCGGACCTGCCGACGCTGCTGCGCGTCGCCGGGCAGTTCCAGCCCGGGCAGGCGCGGACGCTGGAGCGCATGGGCAAGGCGCTGGCGAACACGACCAACAAGTCCTTCGACATCAACACGCGCTTCGAGGCGGACCGCGACAAGGGCACGATCAACGTCCCCGAGCTTTCCGCCAAGCTGCTCGGGGCGACCATCGGCGGCAGGTTGCAGGGCACCGACACCCATACCGACAAGCCGCATGTTTCCGGCGAGATCAGCGCGAGCGGCGCGGACCTGCCCGCGCTGCTGATCGTCGCCGGCTACGCCGGCGCCGAGGACGCGCCCGGCAAGGGCGGCAAGCTCCAGAAGCCCGCGCTGGCGCGGATCGGCACCAACCTCGCCGGCGCGCCGGGCAAGGCCTTCACGGCCCGCACGAAGTTCGACGCCGACATGAAGCGCGGCAACATCGACGTCTCCGAGCTCACGGCGGAAGGCCTGGGCCTGAAGGCCCAGGGCAGGCTCAAGGCCGCCGGCTTCGACAGCGCCAAGGGCACGATCGACGGCCGGCTGTCGATCCAGGGCACCGCGGTCGGCCCGCTGCTCAAGGCGATGGACCAGGCCGGGCTGGCCGAGGTGGTGCAGTCGATCAATGCCGAGGCCGGCATCTCGGGCAACCGCGCCGACGTCGCGCTGGTACCGCTGAACGTCAAGGCCGTGGTCGCGGGGCGCAACATCCCGAATTCGCCGGTGACGCTGACGCTGGGCGCGGATGCGCGCGCGAACCTCGACAAGCAGACCCTCGCGCTGACCAACCTGGCGCTGAACGGCCTGGGCCTGGATGCCAAGGGCCAGGTCAACGCCACGAACATCAAGGAGTCCCCCGCCTTCACCGGCACGCTGGCAATTCAACCCTTCGACCTGCGCCGGCTGCTGGCACAGCTCAACCAGAAGATCCCGGTCACCGCCGATCCCGCCGTGCTGCAACGCGTGGCGGCCTCGGCCGAGTTCCAGGGCACGCCGGACAGCCTCGATCTGCGCAAGCTCGCGCTGACGCTCGACCAGACCAGCGCCAGCGGCAATCTCAAGGTGACGCACTTCGCCGATCCGGAGATCCAATTCTCCCTGGGCGTCGACGGCATCAATGCCGACCGCTACCTGGCGCCCAAGGCCAAGGCGCCACCGGGTGCGCCCCCACCCCCGCCGGGCGCGAATCCGCCTTCCAAGCTGCCGATCGAGACCATCCGCAAGCTCAAGCTCAAGGGCGACCTGAGCATCGCCAACCTGCAGTACGCAGGGGCGAAGATGAGCGACGTGAAGCTTGCGGTGGACTCGCACGGCGGCCGCCTGAACCTCGATCCGGCGCAGGCGAAGCTGTACATGGGCAGCTTTCGCGGCAAGGTCGGCATCGACGCCACCGGCGCCCAGGCGTTGATGAACGTCGACAGCGCGCTGTCCGGCGTGCAACTCGGCATGCTGCTGCGCGACGTGGCGCAGGTGGACAAGCTCGACGGCGCGGCGAACCTGTCTTTGAAGGTCTTCGGCGGCGGCAACGACACGGACGCGATCAAGCGCAGCCTGAACGGCAGCGGCCAGTTCAACGTCACGAACGGCGTGCTGCGCGGGGTCGACGCGCGCGCGGCGCTGGAGCAACTGGAGCTGGCGATCGAACGCAAGACCATCCCGCAGGGCCTGCGCGGCGGCGAGACCCGGTTCGAACAGCTCGGCGGAACCCTCAATATCCAGAACGGCGCGGTGATGAACCAGGACCTGCAGATGATCGCACCGGGCGTGCGCGCCACCGGCCGCGGCCTCATCGCGAACCTGGTGACGCGGCAGGTGAACTACGATCTCGCCGTGGGCGTGGACAAGTCACGGCAGACATATGCGCAGCAGAGCTACAACCTCGGCGGCTACACCATCCCGGTGCGTTGCCGCGGCACGCTCTCCGATCCCGGCTGCGGCCCAGACTACACCGAGATCAGCAAGGATCTCGCGCTGAAGTTCGGCATGGACTACCTGACCACCGGGCGCAACCCGCTGCAGGGCCTGATCGGCGGCAAGGGCACGCAGCCGGCGGTGCCGGGCCAGGCCGTGCCGCAGCAGCCGCAGAACATCAAGGACGCGGCGCGCGACGCCATCCTGCGCGGCCTGCTCGGCCAGTGACCCCGACGCGCCCGGCGCTCTCACGCGACCGGGCGCGCCGGCCACCTGGCGCCGCCTGCGCGCTGCTTTTCGCCGGCACGTTCGCGTGGGCCGACGCGGCCCGCGCGGGCACGGTGGAACATGCCGAGATCACCCATTCCGGCAACCGCTACGAGGTGGACGCCGAGGTGACCGTGGACGCGCCGCTCGCGGCGGTGGAGGCGATCGTCTCCGACTACGAGCGCCTGGCCCGGCTGTCCCCGCTCATCAAGCGCAGCCGCGTCATCACCCGGCTGGACGAGTTCCGCACCAAGCGCGTGCTCGACATGCGGCCGTGCGTGCTGATGTTCTGCTTTGATTTCGTGATGACCGAAATCGTCGACAACCGCGGCGACGGCAACATCGTCACCACCATCGTGCCGGAGGAAAGCGACTTCAGCGCCGGCCTGACCCGCTGGCAGGTGAGCGAGGACACGCCCGGCCGCACGCGGGTGCGGGTGCACGCCTTCCGCGAACCGCGCTTCTGGGTGCCGCCGATCGTCGGGCCCTGGATCCTCAAGCAGCGCATGCGCGCCGAGATCGTGCACACGATGGAACGGCTCGAAGCCATCGCCCGCGATGACGCGGCCGCCGTCCCGGCGCCCGCCCCGTGAATTGCGCAGCCGGGACCTTCGCCGCGCGCCTGCTGCGGTGGTGGGATGCGAACGGCCGCAAGGACCTGCCGTGGCAGGTAGATCGCACCCCCTACCGGGTGTGGGTGTCGGAGATCATGTTGCAGCAGACCCAGGTCGCGGCTGCGATCCCCTATTTCCTGCGCTTCACGGCCCGGTTCGGCGATGTGCACGCGCTCGCCCGGGCGCCGATCGACGAGGTACTGCACCTGTGGTCCGGCCTGGGGTACTACGCCCGCGCCCGCAACCTGCACGCCGCCGCGGCCATCGTCTCGCAGCACCACGGCGGCCAGTTGCCCGGGTCGATCGCAGCGTTGCTGGAACTGCCGGGCATCGGCCGTTCGACCGCGGCGGCGATCCTGGCGCTCAGCCGGGGCGAACGCCATGCGATCCTGGACGGCAACGTCAAGCGCGTGCTCGCGCGCCACGCCGGCGTCGACGGCTGGCCGGGAGAAGCCGAGGTGGAGAAACGCCTGTGGGCGCTGGCCGAAGCGCGCACGCCCGCCGATCGTGCGGCCGACTACACGCAGGCGATCATGGACCTGGGCGCCACGCTATGCACCCGCGCGCGCGCCGCCTGCGGGCGCTGCCCGGTGGCCGGGGACTGCCGCGCGCTCGCGGCCGGCCGGGTGTCGGAACTGCCGGCACCGCGGCCGCGGCGCGTGGTGCCGGTGCGATCCACGGGCTTCATGGTGCTGCTCGACGACTCCGGCCGCGCGCTGCTGGAACGCCGGCCCCCGGCCGGGATCTGGGGTGGATTGTGGAGTTTCCCCGAGTGCGCGCCGGACGCGGCGGCGGCGCGTGCATGCGCAACCGGAATGGGGTTCTCGGTGCGGGCGTGCGAGGCGCTCCCACCGCTGCGCCATACCTTCACGCACTTCCACCTCGATATTGCACCGTTTGCGATGCAGGTGGACTGCGCCGGTGGCGCCGCGATGGATGCACCGGAGCGGCTCTGGTATAAAGCCGGCGAACCCGTCGCGATCGGGCTGGCGGCACCGGTCGCCGCGCTGCTGCATGCCGCCACCAGTGCGGCCGCCGCGCCGCGCGCCGAAGGCAGGAAAAGACGATGACCCGAACCGTTCAATGCGTGAAGCTCGGCCGCGAGGCCGAAGGGCTGAAGTTCGCCCCCTACCCCGGCCCGCTCGGCCAGCGCGTGTTCCAGAACGTGAGCCAGGAAGCCTGGCAGATGTGGCTGCAGCACCAGACCATGCTGATCAACGAGTACCGGCTCACGCCGATCGATCCGCAGAATCGCAAGTTCCTGGAGGCCGAGATGGAGAAGTTCTTCTTCGGCGAGGGCTCCGAGGCACCGAAGGAGTTCATACCGCCCGCGAAGTGATGCGTCGGCCGGAGAACGCCCGGGGCACCCCGCGGTTTCAATGATTCGCCGCCCGGTTGCTTGACGGGCTCACGGCCGAACGGCTTAAATACGCGCCTCTTCGCGACACCCGCACCCCGGCCAGGTAGCTCAGTTGGTAGAGCAGCGGACTGAAAATCCGCGTGTCGGCGGTTCAATTCCGCCCCTGGCCACCATTCATCCCTTGCCCGGCCAAGTGTCTCGCGGATTCCGTCTACGGGCGGGCATTCTCGCCTGCAATAGAGCCGCGGCACGCGGTGGGGTTGAAGCTGCGAGGAACGAAAGCGCGCCCGCCCGACAAGGCGTTTCCGTGAGGCGGGCCCGTGACCTGCAATTACATTTCCCGCAGCGAGTCCGGATGGCTTTACGCCGAGCCGATGAAAAAAAGCAGGCGCTCCTCTCGGAGCGCCTGCTGAATCTTCAAACGCGATGCCTGCGGGAGGGCAACGCGCCGTCGTGGATCAGGCCAGCTTCAGATTTGCGGCAGCGTTCTTGCCGCGCTCTTCGACTACATCGAAGCTCAGGCGCTGACCCTCGGTCGGGGTGGATATCCCGGAGCGCTCGACGGCGCTGATGTGTACGAACACGTCCTTGGATCCGTCTTCCGGTTGGATGAATCCGAATCCCTTGGTGGTATTGAAGAACTTCACGATTCCGATAGGCATGCTGCCCTCCAGGAAATAGGGAGAAATCCGCGCACACTCGGGCGCAGGAGCGAACAATCAGTCGTAGCGGATGTCTCGAAACGCGGCCCAGGACGGGCAGAGTGAAAAAACGCAAGCCAATACGTAGATTGTGTCTGCATGCTGCGCTCTTGCGGCCAAAAGCGCAAGCCACGCGCCGACGGCGTCGATTGCTGCCGTCTTCATGCCCGCCCCGCAAGTCCGCCGGTCGTGTTCATCGGCGTCGGTAGCCGCCCTCATCGCCCGCCTTCGTGCGTCCATGCCGCAATCCTGTCCCTGGACCGGGAAACCGCGTCGTTCGTGAATACATCTGGAAACCGCAACACAACCGCTTCGATGGCGAATTCATGCAATCCGATCTCGGCCAGCGCGTGATATTCACTCACATCGGACTTGCGGTTCACGAGACGCTCGGCGGTTGCCAGAATTCCGTACTGCTTGATCATTCGCCATGCCCCAAAAGCCTGCACGCGCCGCCCATTGCGCTGAGCAAGAACCTCTTCGTGGGCGTAAACCGCTTCCAGGCACCCGGCTTCGACTGGCGACATGCTGCCGTGGGTAGAAACGCGAAGCTTTATCGACCGTTTGCGCGCCTCGATGGCGAGATCCGGGCGCTCAAGCCTGCCCGCATTGCGGGCAAATCTCTCGCAGGCCTCGGCAGTGTCCAGGCTCGCGATGCGCTGCTCCATTTGCGCCTTGTCGTAGAAGACCTGAACCGCCGCGCCACGCCGCGGCAATTGGCCATTCACGCCGGGATGCTTTCGCATTGCAACCATCCTTTCGCAATTCGACCATCTTCGAGACCAGGAACCGGATTCTCGAAGCCATGCCCGCAACGCAAAGCCCAGCAGGGATTGGCGCGACCGACGGGTTGAATGCGCGCACCAGGGGCCGGGCACTCGCCGACGAGCAGCAAGCGGCGCCCGCGCCCGCGCCCGCGCCCGCGCCCGCGCCCGCGCCCGCGCAAGCAAGCCATAGTGGACCGGCAGGTTCAGCAAAGCAAATGCCGATCACTGCAGCGTCGCATCGATCGATGCGTCACGCGATCAGATGAAACATGCAGCGAGCGTTGCCGCGCTCGCGCCAGTCATTCGACGGCACGGCCAAATAGCTGGTCCGAAATATGCGGCATTGCACACGCCGCCCTTTCCAAGCTGCGCGGGCCGCCCCGGAGCGGCTGGCACACGCGCGGGAAGCGCCGCGCCGCCTGCATCAGCCTGTCCATCGTCGAGTGGCGGTGTCATGCAGCGCCTTCCATAGCCGATCGATGCGGTCGACCCAGGGATGATACGCGTGTTCCAGTCGATGTCGCCCCACTGCAGCCCGAGCAGATCGCGTTGGCGCAGCCCGGCGAATACGGCGGTCCGAATGATGACCCGTCACGGGCCGGCGGCGGCGTCAATGAGAAGCTGGACCTCTTCGGGGCTGCGCACGTTGGCGTCGGGCCGATGGAGACGGTGCGTTCTCGGCTCACAACTCCCGCAATCTTTTGACCTCGGACGCCTCCATCCCGCCGTACCTGGCCCGCCACTTGTACAGCGTGCTCCCGGACACCCCAAGCCTGCGGGACGGGTCCGCGAACTACGTCCCGGCCACATGCTCCTTCAGGAAGCCGACAATCTTCTTCTCGTCGAACTCGCTCGCCTTCATATCGGGACCTCGTGTGGTTTAATCTACCGGGAAATCCAGACCGGCCAACGGATCGGCTTTCAGGAGATTGGTCATCGCCCGAGGATTCGGGCGAGCGGGCACGAGCAGTGGCGCTTGCGCACGGAACCGGACATCGAGTTGCGGAATCGGAGAGCGGCCCATGCTGAGCAAAGAGAATAACGATCGACTGACGCGCATCGA
>JBFXBD010000067.1:0-33774 GCA_050183625.1 Gammaproteobacteria bacterium | reverse complement strand
AGGATGTGTGCGCCGTTGAGCAGGAACAGCTTCGCGCCGCCTCGGGCGCAGGTCGCCGCGTAGCCTTCGACCCGCACGCGCTCGCCCTGGAACTCCTCGCCGAAGTCCGCGCTGCCGATGTGGAAGCTGATGGACAATCCGGCGTCCTGGGCCGCGGCCCAGATCGGATCCCAGTGCCGATCCGCGAGTAGCGGCAGGCCGTGCACCTGCGGCTCGCCGGTGAACAGCACGCCGCGGTGCCCGAGCGCCGCGCAGCGCTGGATCTCCGCCACCGTGGCCGGTACGTCCCAGAACGGCGTGGCCATGATCGGCACGAAGCGGCGCCGATCGTGGCCGGCCCACTCGACCAGGAAGTCGTTGTACGCCTGCACGCAGGCGATGCGCAGGGCCGGATCGTCCATCTTCGCGAACACCTGGCTGCCGAAGCCACCGACGTTCGGGTACAGGACCTGCGCCCACACGCCCAGTTCATCCATGTACTTCAGGCGCGCGGCCGGATCGTAGGCGCCCGGGTGCGCCTGCTCGTAGCCGGGCGGGTGCGCCGGGAAGGGCTCATGCCAGCCCGCGGGCGCGGTCATGCCCACGGTCGTGCCCCAGTGGCCGTCGATGAACCAGCGCTGTTCCTGCATCTGCGGATCGAAGCGGACGCAGGGCGCGCGATCCGCCCATTTCGCCGGCAGGCGGCTGGTCCAGACATCGGGCGGCTCGGTCACGTGGGTGTCGGCGTCGACGATGGTGTATTGCATGGTCATCACTCCGCTCGGTCGTTCAGGAATCGTGCGCAAGGACATAGTCGCCGGCGTCGTCGACGCAGGCTTCCCATCCCGGATACACGGCAATCGTGGTGAAAGTCTCCTCGATCACGGCCGGCGCGGGGATGACGTCGCCGGGCGCGAGCGCGGGCCCGTGGTGGATCTGCGT
The DNA here is from genome assembly GCA_050183625.1 of Gammaproteobacteria bacterium. GTDB lineage: Bacteria > Pseudomonadota > Gammaproteobacteria > JADZEE01 > JADZEE01 > JBFXBD01. The sequence continues at coordinate 32,853 of JBFXBD010000067.1, read as the reverse complement.
GGGCTCGAACCCGCGGCCGAGGTTCGCGCGCCGGACCCGTGCCGGGGCCGGCGTGCGCCGCGGCGCGCTGAAACCGGTGCCGAACACCGGCGCCGCGACCGGCGCCGTTGCCACCAGCCGCACGCCGGTGATCTCCGGCTCCTCGGCCGCGCGCCGGTGGCCATACTCCTGCTCGTGCCGGCGATGGAAGCGCTCGACGACCTGCGCGACCAGGCCGTGCCCGCAGAAAGACAGATCGCGTGCGCCGGTGATCGCGGCCGCCTCGATCGCCAGCGACCAGTTCTGCCCCGGATAGCGCAGGTTGACCAGGTAGCGCACGGTCAACTGCGCGCGCGGCATCCCGGCGTCGGCGAGATGGCCCTCGGCGCGCGCATCGAGTTCCGACCACAGCCGGTGCAGCACGGCGGTGTCGGCCTGCCCGGCCGCGCGCAGGTAGGCCCGCTCCTCGTCCACGGTCGGCAACGCGGCGAGCGCACCCGTGGCCGAGAACGCCGGCGACGCCCTGGGCACGAGCACCGTGCGGATGCCGAGATCCTGGGCCTGGATCGCCGCGAACAAGGGCCCGTTGCCGCCGTACGCAAGCAATGCCAACTCGCGCGGATCCACGCCCTTGCCGGCGGTCCAGCGCCGCACCGCCTGGGTCATGTTCGCGTTCACCACCCGCCAGCAATCGAACGCCGCCTCCTCGACCGTGCAACCCAGCGGGCCGGCCACATGCTCCCGGAACCCGGCCTCGACGCCGTCGCGGGTGAGCTGGAAGCTGCCGCCGGCGAACCCGGCCTGTTCCGACAACAATCCCAGCACCAGCATCGCGTCGGTGACGGTCGGCACCGTGCCGCCGCGGCCGTAGCAGATCGGCCCGGGCGCGGCCCCGGCGCTCTGCGGGCCGACGCGCAACTGGCCGTGCTCGACGCGGCACAGCGAGCCGCCACCCGCGCCGAGCGTTTCCACGCTCACCATGGGCAGGCCGATCACATAGCGGTGGTGCCAGTTCCAGCCCGGCTCGGCCGGCGCCTCGCCGCGCCGCACGACGGAGACGTCGTAGCTCGTGCCGCCCATGTCCACGCAGAGCAGATCCGGCTGCCCCTTGGCGCGCCCGGCCACGGCCGCGCCGATCACGCCGCCGGCGGGCCCGGAGGCCAGGATCCGCACCGGGCTGCCGCGCAGGTATTCGCGTGTCATCACCCCGCCGCTGGAAGTCACCACCAGCAGCCGGTTGCGGTAGCCCGCCTCGCGCAGGCGTTCGCCGAGCCGATCCAGGTACCCGCTGACACGCGGACCGACGTGGGCGTTGATCACCGTCGTGCTGGTGCGCTCGAACTCCGGCGCCTTGGGCATCACCTCGTGCGAGAGCGAGAGCGCGGCCTGCGGCAGTTCCTCACGCACCAGCGCCGCCAGCCGCTGCTCGTGCGCCGGATTGACGAAGGAGAACAGCGTGGAGACGGCGACGGACTCCACCCCGAGCGCCCCCAGGCGGCGGATTGCGGCGCGCGCCTGCACTTCGTCCAGCGGCGTGTGCACGGTGCCGTCGAAGCGCACGCGCTCGCGCACCCCGAGCCGGCGCCGGCGCGGCACGATCGCGCGCGGCGCCGGCAGGCGCACGTCCCAGATGTCCTCCTTGAAGCCGCGCCGCAGTTCCAGTTCGTCGCGCCAGCCGTCGGTGGTGAGCAGCCCGGTCACCGCGCCATTGCCCTCGATCAGCGTGTTGTCCGCCACCGTGGTGCCGTGCACGATCGCCTCCAGTCGACCCAGGAATTCGGCCAGCGGCAGATCCTGGCGCCGCGCGAGCCGCTCGATGCCCTGCATCACGGCGATGGAACGGTCCTGCGGAGTGGACAGGACCTTGTCCAGCACCAGCGCGCCGCCCGTGTCGAGCGCGAAGTCGGTGAACGTGCCGCCGATGTCGATCCCCAGCCTCATGCGCCCGCGGCCAGTCGTGCACGCAACGCCCGGGTCGCCGCGTGATCGATGGCGAGATCCAGGGCCTCGAGCGTGCCGGTCAGGACCACGCCATAGCGGTCGCGTGCGGCCTGCACGCTGACGTACTCGTCGAGCACGTCCTCCAGCACAGCGGCCGGATCGCGCGCGAGCGGCGGACCGTAGCCGGCCCCGCCGCCGTACTGGTAGGCCATCACCGCCCCGGCCGGCAGCGGCGCGACGACCGCGTTCTCGACCTCGTATTCCTGCGGCGTGCCGACCAGGAACCGGTTGCCGTAGGGCCCGGCGTCCGCGCCGCCGGCCAGGCCGCGCAACGGATGCTTCTTCGACACCATCCACGCCATCGCCGTAGCCGGGGCGAGGATCTGCTTGACGTTGCGCGTGCCGGGCTGGCCGCGCCACTGGCCGGCGCCGCCGGTATCGGTGGTCATCTCCCGGCCGAGGTTGAGCACCGGAAAGCGGCTCTCGGCCTCTTCGGCAGTGGCCAGGATCAGGTTGCCCAGCCCCGCGCACATCGAGCCCCAGCCGTCCACGCCGCGCGCGGCGGAATTATCCGACGCGCGCACGTCCACGCCCTGGTCCAGCCACATGCGGCCCTGCGCGTCCGTGCCGACCACCGCGTTCGGCATGCCGAGCTTGTAGACCTGGGGCGCGGAGCGATCCGGCAGGATCCCGGACAGCGCCACGCAGATCGCCTCGCCGATCTCCACCGCCGGGTGGAACGAGCCGAGCGCGACCGGCCGGTCCGGCGTGGGCTGCACGATGGATCCCTCCGGAATGATCATGTCCACCGCGTCGAACAGCCCCTCGTTCTTGGTGATGGTCGGATCCACCATCGACGCGAGCTGGGCCATGGCGTAGCCGCGGGTGTTGGAGAAGCTGTTCCACACGCACACCAGCTCGGGGCGATCGTCGCAGCCGGTCATGTCGACGGTGAGCCGATCGCCGCGCACCCGGCAGGTCACGTGCACGCGCACGTCGGCATGGCCCGCGGTGTCGTGGTCGATGAAGACGTCGGCCGGGTAGTCGCCGTCCGGCCACTGCGCGACTTCGGCACGGAAGCGGCGCTCGGTATCGGCGACGTTCCAGTTGATCGCCGCGCGCACCGTGTCCGCGCCGTACTTCTGCAGCAGTTCCCCGTGCAGGCGCACGCCGAGCTGCACCGCCGACACCATCGCCGCGAGATCGCCGCGGAAGCTCGGCATGCGGTTGTTGCGTGCCAGCATCTCGAACGCATCCCGGCGCCGGCGGCCGCGATGCACGAGCTTCAGGCACGGCACGAGCATGCCCTCGGCCCAGATGTCGCGCGCATCCACGGAAAAGCCGCCCGGATCCTTGCCGCCGGTGTCGCCCTGGTGCGCCTGCAATGCCTGCACGACGACCAGTTCGCCGTGCGCGTCGTACACCGGCGCGTAGACGTTGTAGTCCGGCAGGTGGCCGCCGCCGTACATCGGATCGTTGCCGACGAACACGTCCCCCGGCCCCCATTCGTCCTCGGCCTGGTTCTCCAGCCCGTGGCGCACGGCGAGCGGGGAGATGAACAGCAACTGCGGGATGCCGACCGAGACGCCCGCGAGCCGGCCGTGCGCGTCGATCACGCTGGCGTTGCGCTCGTTGGACTGGTTGATGATCGGCGAGGAGGCGCAGCGCCCCAGGTGCGTGGCGACTTCGAAGCAGATGGTCTCGAACGCACCGCGGATGATGCCGGCAGTGACGGGGTCGACGTTCGCACCCGCGGGCAGCGGATCGCGCCGCGCGGTGAGCCGGCGGTTGATCTCGAAGCTCATCGAATCCTCGCGCGGAACAGGTATCCGATGCAGGCTATGCCGTGGCCGCGGAGATTGTCAACGCGACGCACCGTAGTTGCCGCCGCTTCGCCGCAGTAGGTAAGCTGAGGCGATGGTCGCCGGCCCGGCATCCATGGATCCCGCCGGCGCACCGGCCGCCATTCAACCGCGAAGCCGACGATGACGAACGAAACGCTCCCTCCCCTGGATACCGAAGCACTGCTGGACCACGCCATGCACGTCACCGGCCTGTCGGAATTCGGCGAGCCGGGCTTCGCCGGGCGCCTGGGGCTCATGGTCGAGCGCATCCGCGCGCGCGGACTGAACGCCGAGGGCCAGCGCGCCGCCGCCGGCGTGCTGGCCGGGCTGCTCGCCGATCGGCTGCGGCTGTTCGACGACCACCTGCGCTTGAATCTGGCGAACGAACGCATCGACCGCCCGGTCATCGCCACCGGCGAGCCGCGCTCGGGAACCACCCTGCTGCACGCGCTGCTGGGCGAGGATCCGCAGGCCCGGGTGGCGCGGTTCTGGGCCATCATGCACCCCTCGCCGCCCGCCGGGCTCGCCGCCGCGGACGATCCGCGCATCGCCCAGGCCGACGAGGAATGGCGCGAGATCCTGCGCCTCATCCCCAAGTGGATGATCTCGCATCCCTACAACGACATGCTCGGCAACGGCCTGCCCGAGTGCGAGCGCTTCTGGGCCCTGGACCTGCGCATGCCCACGCCGACCGCCTGGTGGCGGGTGCCGATGGCGCCGTTCTACGACCTGCCGCAGGACCACGCGCGCCAGTACGCGATACATAAGATGATGCTGCAGGCGATGCAGCACGGCGCCCCGCCCGGCCGGCACTGGGCGCTGAAGGGCACCAGCCACCACCTGCGCCTAGCGGCGCTGTTCCAGGCCTACCCGGATGCCCGGGTGATCTGGACCCACCGCGATCCGGTGCAGATCATCGCCTCGCGGATCCAGCTCATCGGCGAGATCATCGAGGGCATCGCCGGCAGCGTGGACTGGGCCGCCCTCGCCGCCGAGACGCTCGCCATGACGCGCGGCGCGCTGGCCGCGATCCTCGCCGATCCGCTGGTCGACGATCCGCGCATACATCACGTGCGCTACCAGGATTTCACCCGCGACCAGGCGGGCACGATCGGCAAGGCCTACGCGTACTTCGGCATGCCGTTCACACCCGAGTACGAGGGCCGGATCGGTGCATGGCTCGCCGGCAACCGCCCGGATCGCTACGGCAAGTTCCGGTATTCCGCCGATCTCATCGGTGTCGACGTCGAAGCCCTGCACCGCGAGTTCGCGCCCTACCGGGCGCGGTTCGGCATCGACATCGACACCCCCAAGCACGCCTAGGAGGTCCGCATGGACTGGCAGAAGCTATCCGCGTTTCCGATCGAGAACATCGCCCACGTCGCCAGCGTGGTGCCGGACCTGGATCGGGCGATGAAGGAGATCGGTGCCCAGCTCGGCGCCACCTGGGCCGAGCCGCAGTGCAGTGACAGCACGCTGACCTTTCCCGACGGGCCGCACACCACCCGCGCGATGCGCGTGACCTATTCGCTGCAGGGGCCGCCCTACCTGGAGCTGCTGGAGGGCTCGCAGGATCCAAAGTCGATCTGGTACATCGGCGACGGCCCGCGCTTCCATCACCTGGGGATCTACGTCGCGGACTGGCGCGGCGAAACCAGGCGCCTGGAGGCGCTGGGAATGATCGTGGAGGCGATCGGCTCGGGCATGTCCTACGTACGCGATCCGATGGGCGTGCGCTACGAACTCATGAGCTGGAAGGGCAAGGATCTGGTCTACAACTGGCTGCACGGCGCGCCGGATCACGATAGGTTCCAGAAGGGCCCGTCGCAGATCTGATCGCAAGGCACGGCCCGGCGAAGCGTCATCCGGCCAGCCTGGGAGGGGATGAATGAGCGGAACATTCCAGTGGGCGGCGTTCATGCGCACCACCCTGCCCTTCGATGCCGGGCAGGCCGTGAACTTCGACGACGGCCGCTACCATTCCATCTGGATGCCGGACCACATCGTCAGCTTCTGGCCCGACGCGATCTGGACCCCGGAGTTCACCGACCTCGCCACGGTCTCGCCGTCGCCGCACCGCTACCTGGAGACGATGAGCGCCGCCGGCGCGGTCGCGGCACTCACCTCGCGCGCGCGCATCGTGACGACCGTGACCGACACGGTCCGGCGCTACCCGGTGATGCTCGCGCAGGCGGCGCTGACGCTCGGCCACCTGTCGCGCGGGCGGTTCATCCTCGGCATCGGCAGCGGCGAGCACGAGAACGCGGTCCCGTACGGAATTGCATTCGACCGGCCCGTGGGCCGGTTCGAGGAAGCCCTCACCGCGATCCGCCTGCTGTGGGAGACCGACGGACCGGTGAATTTCGACGGCCGGTTCTTCAAGCTCGAGAACGCCAGGCTCGATACCGAGCCATACGCCGGTGCGTTTCCGCCCATCTGGGTGGGCTCGGCCGGGCCACGGATGCTGGAGCTGACCGGGCGATTCGGCGACGGGTGGCTCGCCGCCGGATCGCCCAATCCGGACGAATACGCCCGCAACCTCGCAACCATCCGCGCCGCCGCGCAGCGCGCGGGCCGAGATCCGCAGCGGATCGTTGCGGCCGGATTCATCGGCTGCCTGCTCGGCGAACCGGAGGAGATCGACGAAATCCTGCGTGCGCCGCTGGTGAAGTCCTACATCTTCCAGGCTTCCGCGGAAACGCTCCGCAGGCACGGGTACGCGCACCCGTGCGGCGAGCACTGGCGCGGGTACATCGACCTGGATCCGCACCATCTCACGCGCGAGCGAGTCCTGGAGGCGTTCTCGATGGCAACCCCGGAACTGTTGCGCAAGATCATCGTGACCGGCACGCCGAAGGAGATCGCGCGCTACGCGAAGGGATTCGTCGATGCCGGCATGCAGGTCGGCTGCCTGCTCGACTACAGCGGCATGGGCGGCCTGAAGTTCGCGGCGACCTCGGCCGCCAAGCACCGGCAGGCCGAAGACGAACTGCTGCGGCTCGTGGGGGCGAACTAGCGCGCGCGCTGGTCGCGACTTGTCCCAATGCCTTTCGGTGCCAGGCACCGGACGGATTCCGGGTTCGTGCGGGAAAACCTCAGGTGCCTGGCACCGCGGGATCGGCGGGGCGGGCTGCGCGATCGGCGGCGTGCTTCTCGAACATCTCGCGGGTGGCGGTGTTGCGGCGCTCGACCAGGTGGCCCTGGTGTGCGCTGACCCAGTCGTAGGACCAGCGCCGCACGTCATTGGCACCGTCGAAGTACGGCATCACGTAGCGGGCATACAGTTCGAAGGAGCGCCGCGTCTGGTCCCAGGGTGCCCAATTGTTCTCCTGGATGAGGATGCAGCCGATGTCCGGCTGGCGGCCGAGCAGGCGCTCGATCATCGCCACCGCGTCGTCCGGCGTGCCGATCACGCCGAGCCCCGTGTCGATCACGAAATCCACCGGGTCCACGCCCTGGGGCACGAAGATCCGCGGCAGGTTGTTGTTGAAGTAGTCGATCCACGGCTGCAGGCCGTAGCGCACGTTCGCGCGCGCCTCGTCGCGCGACCCGGCCAGGTGCATCGGCACCACCGCCCGCAGGCGCGCCGGTTCCATCCGCTGGCCGTGCTCGGCGGCGATCTCGCGCGCGATCGCCCAGTTCGAATCCATCGCCGAGAATCCGCTGGCATCGGTCGCCGCGACGCACAGCATGCCCAATCCGTAGCGCCCCGCGACCCGAGCGCCGGATGGCGTCACCGCGCTCGCCACCGCGACCTCCGGGCTCGGCCGGGTGTAGGGCAGCAGGTGGACCCGCGCCTCGCGCAGCGTGTACCAGTCCGTGGTCTCGGTGACGGTTTCCCCCGCCATCAGGCGCAGGATCGCGTCCAGCGCCTGTGCCATGCGGTCGCGTTGCACGGTCGGATCGATGCCGAGCATGAGCGCGTCGGAAGCCAGCAACCCAGGCCCGACGCCGAACATGACCCGGCCCTGGGTCTGGTGATCGAGCTGGACGATGCGGTTCGCCACCATGAGCGGGTGGTGGTACGGCAGCGACACCACGCCGGTGCCCAGGCGGATGTGCCGCGTCCGCTCGGCGGCGGCGGCGATGAACAGTTCCGGCGAGGCGATGGTCTCGAAGCCGGCGGAGTGATGCTCGCCTATCCAGGCTTCGTGGAAGCCCAGGCCGTCCATGTGCTCGACCAGCTCGAAGTCCCGGCGCAGGCACAGCGACGGGTTTTCGTGCATCTGATGGAAGGGCGCGACGAACGCGCCGTGGCGCAGGTTCGCGCGCATGGGCCGGTCTCCGGACGGGTATCGTGGGCGAGTCCGGAATTATGCCACCGCCGCAATGGCCAGCGGCGAACGAACGCGGACGGTGTGCCGGTGACGATCCGGCACACCGTCCGCCTGAAGGATCAGCGACGCGGGTTCCGCGCGCGCCGGCCGGCGAGGCCGGCAAGACCCAGGATGACCAGCGCCGCCGAAGCCGGCTCGGGAACATCCGTCGTGGGAGGCCGGCAGCTCGGATCGCGGGGATTGTCGCAGCGATCGACCGCGTTGAAGGCGGCGATCGTGTCCAGTTCCGGATCGGCATCCGGCTCGTTCAGCGAAATCTGGCTGGTGCGGATGCCGTAGTAGCGGTACGCCTGATCGAACACGTACTCGCGGGTATAGGCATTGGTGATGCCGAACTCGCTGCTGCCGCCGCGATAGACCACCGTCGGTGCGGTGCCGGCGAAGGTGTAGGTCGGACTTCCGCCGTTGATGTCGAAGCCGATGACGTCGGACAGCAGTTCGAAGCTGTCGCCGTCCTGGCTGCCCCAGACGCTGTACTCCATGACGTCCTGGGCGACGAACGAGGTCGTGATCGGCCCGCCGGCATAGTGATCCTGATGCGTGTACAGGCGCATGCTGTCGAACGCCGCGCCCATGTCCCAGATCATCATCGCGAACGGAGCATCGCCGCGCACGGCGATGCCGTCGGTCAGGTCCGCCTGTGCGCCGAGATCGTAGATGTAGGTTCGCTGCCCATCGAGCGTGCTGCCCGTCGCCGCCAGCCCGCCCCCGCCGACACCGGCCACCGACGTGTGGGGCCCGCCGATCAGGTGCGTACCGAAGGTCAGATCGGAGGTTGCCGCCGAAGGCGCCACCCCGGGGTCGTAGATGGTGATCGCCTGCGCCGCCGACGCCAGCAGCGCCAGCGCCGCGCCGAGGGGAAGATTTCGAAGACTCACGGTGGCTCCCTCCTGGGATGGCTCATTGTGAGCGACCGGAGGCGACTCGCATGCCATCGCAATAAACCCCTTTCGTTTCAGCGAGTTGAGTTTCGCGCTCCGCGATCTTTGTCAGGATTTTTAACAATGCCGAATTTCCGATCCGTGGCCGGGCACGCGAATGGCGCGGCCGGCGCGGCTATCCCACTGAATGCAATTTGATTTTTCCCCGCACGGGTCGACGCGGCCGCGGCACGGCCACGGCCGCCCAATAACTTGAAAGTCTCGCAATCTTTACATCACGGGGTGGCCACGCGCCGCACGGCGCCGATCAGCGCATCTGCTGCGCGAGCCAGGCGCTTGCCGCGTCCAGCGCTGCGCCGGCCGCCGGAACGACCGCGCGCATGTTGAAGAAGCCATGGATCAGGCCGGCGCAGCATTCGTAGCGCACCGGTACGCCGGCCTCGCGCAGCCGCTGCGCGCAGGCCGCGCCCTCGTCGCGCAGCGGATCGTACTCGGCCGTCATCAGGAAGGCCGGCGGCAGTCCGCTCAGGTCGGCGAGGATCGGCGACGCGTGCGGATGCCCGGCGGTCGCCGGCGCCTGGCCGATGTAGTGGCCGATGAACCAGGCCATCGCCGCCAGCGACAGCCCGTATTCGCCGCCGCCGTTTTCGGATTGCGAGGCGTACCGCGGCGGGGGGCGCAGGTCGGTCACCGGGTAGATCGGCAGCAGCGCGCGCAGGCGGGGGCCGGCCTCGTCCCGGCATCGCAGCGCGACCACGAGCGCGAGATTGCCGCCGGCGCTGTCGCCGCCGACCGCGATCCGGTCCGGGTCGGCGCCGAGCGCGGCCGCGTTCGCGTGCACCCAGCGCGTCGCCGCGAAGCAGTCCTCGTGCGCGGCCGGAAACGGATGTTCCGGTGCGAGCCGGTAGTCCACCGAGACCACGATGCAGCCGCCGTCCGCGCACAAATCGCGGCACGGTGCGTCGTGCGTGTCCAGATCGCAGATCACCCAGCCTCCGCCGTGGAAGTACACCAGCACCGGAAACGGACCCTGCCCCTGCGGGACGTAGATCCGCACCGGCAGTTCGCCGCCCGGACCGGCGATGGACCGGTCCATCACGGCGCCCACGGGCCGCTTCGGCAGCGCGGCCGCGCGTGCCTGCTCCGACACGGCCCGGCGCAGCACCGCGTGCGGCAGCAATTCAATCGGAGGCGCGCCGCTGGCGGCGAGCAGGTCGAGATAGGCGCGGGTCGAGGGTTCGAGCGGCATGGCGATTCCAGTGGTTGCGGTGAGGTACAGCCCCGGCGGCCGATGATATAGTCGGGTGCGCGCGGGCGATAGCGCGACGCGAACGGCAATCGCCCCGTCGACGCCGGGCACACGCCGGTCCGTGCCGCCGATGTCGAACCCGCCACCGGAGAAAACGGGGTACCCATGAGCGAACCCTCCGCACTTGCACCGATGAAGGACATGCCGCTGCCGGTCAAGGTCGAGCAGGTCACGGCGCAGTGGCTCACCGAAGCCCTCGCCTTCCGCTTCCCGGGCACGCAGGTACTCAAGGCCGAGGTGGTGGACATCGTTTGGGGTACCTCGACCAAGATCCGCATGGCCCTGGAGTACGACGCCCGCGGCCGCGCCCACGGCCTGCCGCCGAGCATGATCGTCAAGGGCGGGTTCCAGGAACACAGCCGGTCGATGTGGTTCACCTATTTCCGCGAGATGCAGTTCTACCGCGACATGCAGCCCTACGTGACGCTGAATTCGCCCCGGTGCTACTACGCCGGCCGCGATCCGTCGCCCGACGCCTTCCAGTCGATCGTCGTGATGGAGGACCTCAAGGCCAAGGGGGTGGAGTTCTGCCATGCCCAGCGCCCGCAGCGCTTCGACCAGGTCGCCCGGCGCCTGGACGCGATGGCGCTGTACCACAAGCAGATGTGGGACCACCCGGGCTTCCAGCCCGGCGGGCAGTTCGAGTGGCTGATGAAGAACCTCACCGGCAGCGCGCTGGAGTACTGCGAGCGCTACCTCGTGCCGGAGGTCTGGCAGCACTACATCGATTCGCCGCGCTGCGCCGCGATCTCGGTGCGGTTGCACGATCGCGCCTGGATGCAGAACGCCCTCTACAAGCTCGCCGCGTTCCACGAGCAGTTCCCGCGCACGCTGGTCGAGGGCGACACGCACCTGGGCAACCTGTACATCGAGGCGGACGGCACCCCCGGCTTTTTCGACATGCAAATCAACCGCGCGCCGTGGTTCCACGACGTCACCTACCACCTGATCTGCGCGCTCGATATCCCCGACCGTCGCGCCTGGGAGCGGCCGCTGCTGATGCACTACCTCGACAGCCTGCGCAGGCACGGCCTGGCGCAGGTGCCGAGCTTCGACGAAGCCTTCGATTGCTACCGCCGCGACATCGTCTGGGGCCTGTTCATCTTCATGATCAACGAGGTCAACTTCCAGACCGAGGCGATCAACACCGCGTACGCGGCCCGTTTCGCGGATGCCGCCATCGAGCACGACACGATCCGCCTGATGAGTTGAAACCCACGGGAGATCCGCCATGAACAGCCAGCCCCGCCCCGCCGATGCCTTGACCGATGCCATCGCCGCGCTGGGACACGGTGTGCGCTGCCACTGGCCGTTCCCCGGCAGCCCGCCACTGTTCGTCGAACCGGTCGCCGCCCCGCTCATGCGCGATCGAGGGGCGGTCATCGACTGGTTCCGTGCACGCACGGAGGCGTTCGATCGCATCGCCTCGGAAGCCGGCGCCTACGTGCTGCGCGGCTTCCCGCTGCGCACGGCGGAGGACTTCTCCGCGCTCACCGTGCACCTGCCGCCGATGCCGCTCGGCTACAGCGGTGGCGCGACCCCGCGCAAGGCGATCACCGGCAACGTCTACGAGGCGACCCAGGTGCCGGCGATGGTGCAGATCCTCCTGCACCAGGAAATGGCCTACCTGCACCGCTATCCGGCCGAGCTCGGCTTCTTCTGCCAGGTCGCCCCCGACAGCGGCGGGGAGACCATCATCGGCGACATGCGCCGCTTCCAGGCCGGGCTGCCGGAGCCGTTCCTGCGCGAGATCGCCGACAAGGGCGTGAGCTACCACCGCAATTTCCGCGCGAGCGATGTGCCGCACCCGTGCGAAGCGCACCCGCGGATCTACCACGCGACGCTCGCGCAGGGATTCGGGACCGACGACCGCGCCGAGGTCGAGGCACAGTGCCGCGCGCTCGGCATGACCTGGCGCTGGCTGGACGACGGCAGCCTGTCCACGCGCCTGGACCGGCCCGGCTTCGCCGTGCACCGGCTCACCGGGCGGCCGGTGTACTTCAATCACTTCCTCACCCAGATCATGGATCTGGAATGGCTCGGCGACACCGCCGGCCCATACCTGGACATGTACGATCGCGCCGGCCGCCCGCGCCCGTACCACACCACCTTCGGCGACGGCTCGGAGGTCACGGCGCAGGATTACCGGCGGATTTCCGCAGGCCTGCGTGCCGTCACCGTCGGCTTTCCCTGGCAGCCGGGCGACGTGATGATCCTGGACAACGTGCACACCGCCCACGGCCGCAATCCGTACACCGGCACCCGCAACGTGCAGGTGGTGATGATCGACGCGCCGGCGGGTTGATCGATCGGACGAACCGCCCGGCCTGCGCCGGGCCACGGGAGAGTTGAGACGCCATGAAGTGGGGCATCGTCTTCGCCAACCAGAAATGGCCGGATCCGGAAGGCGCCGCGGCGCTGGCACAGATGGCCGAGGAAGCCGGCTTCGACTCGCTGTGGGCGCAGGAGCACGTGGTCGTCCCCGAGGAATACGAGCCGCGCTACGAGGCCACCAAGTCAGGCAAGCTCGAGTCCAAGGGCACGATCGGCGGCGGCCCTGATCCGCTCATCTGGTTTGCCTACGCCGCCGCCCACAGCCGGCACATCAAGCTCGGCACAGCGGTCGTCATCCTGCCGGAGCACGCCCCGGTCCCGTACGCGAAGTCCTGCGCGACGCTGGCGCACCTGTCCAAGGGACGGTTCCTGCTCGGCATCGGCGTGGGCTGGTGCCGGGAGGAGTACGAGGCCGTCGGCGTGCCCTGGGAACGGCGCGGCGCGCGCTACGACGAGTACATCGAGGTGCTGCGCAGGCTCTGGCGCGACGAGGTCGCGAGCTTCGACGGTGAATTCGTCAAGTTCAAGCCGCTGCGCTGCGAACCCAAGCCGCCCGGCGGAAAGATCCCGCTGATCATCGGCGGCACGGCGACACCGGCGCTGCGGCGCGCGGCGCGGATCGGCGACGGCTACTTCCCGGCGATCTTCCCGACCGAGCGCCAGCGCGTGGAACTTCCGCCGCTGCTGGACCGGTTCCGCGCCTTCGCGCGCGAGTACGGGCGCGACCCGGCCTCGATCGAGATCACCACCGGCGGCGCGCGCACGGTGGACGAGGCCCGGATCTACGCCGACATGGGCGTGCACCGCCTGACCATCACCACGCGCGCCCGGACGATCCCGGAGCTGCGCACGGAACTGTTCCGCTTCGCCGACGAGGTGATCGCCCGCACGGCCACGCTGTGACGATGCCGCGCCGCCAAGCCGGAGCGCGCCCGGGCATGCCCGGGCGCGGCCACCACTGACCCGAGGAGAACGCCCCATGTCGATGCCGCCGGACGCCACGCAGGAACAAAGGAACGCCCACTACCGCGCGGTGCTGCACGCCTACGTGGACGCTCTGGCGCGCGAGAACGCCGACGACATCTGCGCGCTGTACGCGGACGATGCCGTCATCGAGGATCCGGTCGGCGCCCCGCCGCGCACCGGCAAGGCTACGATCCGCGAGTTCTACGAGATGGTGGTCCGCAACCACGTACGGCTGAAGATCGTCGGCCCGGTGGTCGGCTCGCACGGCAACGCCGCGGCCATGCCGGTGCGCGTCTTCGTCAAGGGCGCCGAGCTCGACTGCATCAGCGTCGCGCACTTCGACGGCCAGGGCCGCATCGCGCGCTACATGGCGCACTGGGGCCCGGGCGACTACGACGCCGCCGGCGGCGAACCGAGCGCACGGCTGAGCTAGGCCGGGTGTAGCGCAGGCGCACGCTGGCCCGGCGTGTCGCTTCCGCGACACGGTCAGCCAGAAGAGTTGCAGCCATGCCGCAGGAACCCAGTCGTACCGCCCGGATCGAGGCCCGCATCGCCCCGGACGCCCTGGCGATCGTCAAGCGCGCGGCCGAACTCCAGGGACGCAGCGTCAGCGAGTTCGTCGTCGAGTCGGCACTCTCGGCCGCCCAGAAGGTGATCGAGGAATCCCAGATCATTCGGCTCGCGATCGAGGACCAGGTTGCCATCGCCGAGGCACTGCTGAATCCACCGCCGCTGACCGCCGCCATGAAGCGCGCGATCAAGCGCCATCGCACGCTCATTCGGTCGTCGCGATGACGTTCACCATCGAACCGCTCGGTGCCTTGCACGACCGTACCACCTTTGCCTGCGGTGTCGCGGCGATCGAGCTGTACTTCCGCGAACTCGTCACCCAGGACACCCGGCGCCGCGTCAGCAACTGCTTCGTGGCACTCGATCTGGCGGGCTTGACGTATGGTGGTTAAATCCGCTACTGGACCGGCCGTTTGCACTAGTGACCGTACCCGCTCTGCACACGCCTTGGTGGCTCAATTTCGTCTGTCACTGGACGTTTGCACTCGAGGTGGCGCTCGTGGCAGCGGCACTCGTGTGCTTGGCGCGAAGTACTCAACGAACCGTCATGACGAACATCTGAGAGTTGACTCAGTTTAGGTCGGGCGAGGTGGAGAATGAATGCTGATATAGCCGGTGGCCAATCGTCCTTGACGAATGCCAAGACGCTGACGCGATCCAAATGGTCGCAGCGGTTGTGGCGTTTATTAGCCGTAGTGCTTTTGAGCGCGCTCGCGATTGACGCGGCGTACCCTGATTCTCCCGAGCGCTACGAAATACCAAAAGACGAGCTCTTCATCGAGCGCTTCGAGAAGTTCCGCCCGGAGTTCGACAAGATGGTCGAGCTGTACGCCGGTACTGGGAAGCTCGACTCGGAATACGCATCGCGCGCGGGGCTCGAACGCGTCAACCCGCTGTCTGGCCTTTGGGCTCCGGATCCATATTCAATCAATACAGCAAAGAAGCTTCGCGAGCTTTCTAAGTCTCGGCGCAATAAGCCGGTCGAAGAGTGGCCGAACTTTCGCCCGTATGAACCAATATCGTTTTATCTAAAGGGATATCATCGGTTCGACGTGAGCCGGTTTGGCTGGTATTTGAAGACACTGGACTACATTCCCGAAGTCCCGAAAATCGAAAATGGGCAGCTATTGAAGCCGGGTGACGAGCTGGGTCGCCCAGGGGGAAAAAGCCCGGTGCTGCCATCGCTCGACATGCAGCGGCCGCAGTTGGAGGAAGGTGACTGCGCCTACCGACAGCTCGAAGCGAAGTGGTTCATCTCCCTCTGTCGCGGTAGTCCTTGAACTTTGTCAGGAGATTGACATTCAGTGGTTCTTGCGCGGATGTTAAAGCCTGCGCCGGCGCCGTGTCGTGATCGCCGGCAGCCGAATTGAGCCGTGCATCACGGTCCCCCCGGCCGCGCGCCCGCCTCGACGGGGCGCGGCCGGGGGATATTCAGGCGCGGGGGATCATGCGCCGGCCGTTGTCGTACATGATGTTGCGGATCTGGCCGGCGTCCAGGCCGCCGAGCGCTTCGGCGACGAAGTCCTTGGGCGTGGGCACGCCCTCCGCGTGGGGATAATCCGAGCCGCACAGGATGCACAGGTCGGTGCCGATGTCGTCCACGATCTCCTTGACCTCGTCTTCGGGATAGGCCACCACGTAGACGTTGCGCTTGAAGATCATGCTCGGCCGCTCCTTCAACTGCCCGCACGGCCAGAAGCCGTTCTTGGCCATGCCGCGCATCTGGTCCATCTTCTTCAGGAACCGCGGCACCCAGCCGGCGCCGTTCTCGACGCTGCAGATCTTCATGTTCGGGAAGCGCTCGAAGAAGTTCAGGTAGATGAACGAGGACAGCGTCATCATCAGCGGCACTTCGCCGTAGGTGTTCAGCCACTGCCAGGCCGTCTGTCCGGTGCGGCGCGGCTGCAGCGGCTGCTCGCCGAACGCGTGCACCAGCGGGTGCATGAACGAGGCCTCCGAGACGTGGAAGCTGAGCACCACGCCGGCTTCGTTCAGGCGCGCCCAGAGCGGATCGAAATACGGGTCCGCCGGCGCCCGGCCGCCGGCCGGCCCCAGCGGCATCACCGCGATCTTCAGCCCGCGCTTGATCATCCACTCGGCTTCCTTGATCGAGGACTCCAGGTCCATCAGGTTCAGGATGCCCACCGAGTAGATCCGATCCTGGTGGTTGAACCCCCACTGATCGTGCAGGTATTCGTTGTAGGCGTGGAAGACCGCGTTGCCGGCCTCGATGTCCTTCTCGAAGAAGGCGATCGTGCCGATGAACGAGCCCGGGAACATGAGCGAGGACTCCACGCCGAATTCGTCCAGCTTGCGCACCCGCGCGTCGCGGTCGTACATGTCGGGGGTCGGCTTGATCCAGCTCGACAGCATCGGCTTGCCGGTCTTGACCTCGCGCAGCCAGTCCTTGAGCTTGCCCGGCGGCGGTACCAGGCCTTCGGCGTTGGACTCCATCTTCTCCAGGCGCTTGCCGCCCAGGAAGGTGCCGTATTGGCCGTCCGGGCCGAACTTGTTCTCCAGCAGCCAGTCGGCGTGGTACTTGCGCGGCAGGTATTTCTGGAACAGCGCGAACCCGTCGCCTTCGTGGACATGCGCGTCGCCGTCGAAAATCGGGCCGTCGTAGGTGGGCGCGGGAACCTTTTGCGTGCTTTGCATGGCGTTGTCCTCGACTCGGGTGGCGGGCCGCCTGCCAGGCGGCGCCGCGGGTACCGGGATTATGCCGCATCCTCGCGCCGATCGTCATTGCGAGGCCGCGTAGCGGCCGCGGCAATCCATGCGGCCCTGCCGAAATCGGCGCCGCATGGATCGCTTCGCTGCGCTCGCGATGACGGGGGTGGCGGTTCGTGACCGCAATCGGCCGGAGCCAGGCCCGGTTCGACATCGCGTCAAGGAATGGCACCCATCGCCGGGCCCGCAGGCCGGCGCACGGCACGCACGCTCAAAGCATGCGCGCCAGGTAGCGGCCGAAGTCGTACACCGGCCGTTCCAGGTGCGAGAGCGGCGAGCGCGCCGCGGCAGCGGCGGCGGTGCCGCGGTCGATGCTCTCGACGACCGGCCGATCCTCGCCGTTGATGAGCGCGGCGCCTGCTTCGATTTGGGCGCGCAGGCGCGCGCCCTCCTCCCCCGGCGGCAGCGGCTGGCGCATCGCCAGCCCATAGTGCAGCCGCGTACTGCGCGGCGCCTGCGGAAACAGGCTGAACCAGCCGGCGTCCGTCGGCGTGACGATGAGCGTGGTGGCCGGATAGATCATGATCACCAAGCTCTCGCGGCGCTGCGCCGCATCGAGCGAGGCCGGCGCATCGGCCGGCGCCGGCAGGCCCTCGGCCAGCGGCATGACGTGCGCGTGCCAGGCCTCCCCGCACTCCAGGAACCGTTGCAGGGCGGTCGGCCGCAGGCGCTCGATCGTGTCGCGATGGGCGCGGAACAGGTGGTAGCTCTCCACCGAGTTCTCGGCGATGCATTTCCAGTTGGCCGACCACGCCTCGGTGCCGTTCCACACCGCGTGCAGCGTTTCGAGCCCATACGGTGCGACCAGCGCGTCCAGGCCCGCCAATCGTGGCGCGAGCGCCGGAGCCGCCGGATCCAGGCAGGCGAACACGAACCCACGCCAGCATTCGATGCGGTACTGCGGCAGGCGGCAGGCGGCGGCGTCGAACCGTGGCGAGCGATCCATGTACGGTGCGCCTGCCAGGTGCCCGTCCGGCGCATAGGTCCAGGCGTGGTACGGGCACACCAGCCTTGGCGCATTGCCGCGGCCGTGCGCGAGCAGCGCGCCGCGATGGCGGCAGACGTTGGACAGTACTCGCGGCTCGCCGCGTTCGTCGGCAATGATCAGCACCGGTTCGCCGGCAATCTCCAGCGCCAGGAAATCGCCGGGCGTGGCGAATTCCTCCCGGCGGCCGACACACACCCACTCCCGGGCGTGCACGCGGCTGCGTTCGACATCGAACAATCCGGCATCGTGGTACGCCGCCGGAGGCAGCGTCAGTGCGTTCTCCAGGGTGCAATCGCGACCGGCGCGGATCTGCGCGACCAGGTCCGCCGTCCGCGCCGCAATTACGCCGTCCATCGCCGCCGGACTCAGGCGCGCAGCGATGCGGCCGCCGCGATCAGGCGCCCGGCCGCGTCCAACAGCACGGCGAGCGACGCCGACTCCTTGAGTTCCACGCTCGCCTGCACGCAGCCGGCGTCGCGGTACTGCGCCAGCAGGTCGACGATCTGCGCCGCGGGCGTGGTCACCGGGACCAGCAGCCGGATCGTACGCGGCACCGCGCGGCCGGCCATCTCGTCCAGCAGCGCGCCGCCTTCTCGGATCTGCGCCGGTGTCACGTCGGAGGTGGGATACCAGTAGTCGGCATACTTCGCCGCCCGCCGCAGCGGCGCGGACGCCGTGCCGCGCGCGCCGACCCAGATTGGGATGCGCGGCCTCTGCACCGGGGTCGGCTCGAACTCCATCTTGCGGATGCTGGTCCAGCGCCCTTCCCAGCCGAAGGTGCCGCCCTGCCAGCAGCGCAGCATCACGTCCAGCGTCTCGTCGGTCGCCGCGCCGCGGGCTTCGAACAACGCGCCGCGCCCCAGGGCGTGGAACTCCCCCCGCGACCAACCGGTCCCCACGCCCAGATCCAGGCGCCCGCCGGACAGCACGTCGATCGTGGTCAGCATCTTGGCGGTGAGGACCGCGTCGCGGTAGGGCAGCACCAGCACGCCGGTGCCCAGGCGCACGCGCTTCGTACGCGCCGCGACGTGCGCCACCGTGGTGAGGATCTCCAGCCAGGTATTGGTATACACGGGCTTGTAGTTGATGCCGACGACGTGGTCGGTGAACCACAGGCCGTCGTAGCCCATGTCCTCCAGCAGCGGCGCGGCCTGCACCGCCTCGGTCGCGAACGGCCCCTCGCTGGGGACGATGATGTCCAGGCGCATGAGTCTGTCTCCCTTCGGGTGGGGCACCGGTTCGCGGCAGGAACTATTGCGCGGCGGTCCCCAGGCTGCGCCGCACGCTATGACGAACATCCCGATCAGTCAACCGTTGCGAACGGGCGGTTGCCCGACGTGCATGGCGACGGCAGAATTGCCGCGCGTGATCGCCCCGTCATTGCGAGCCCGCGTAGCGGGCGCGGCAATCCACGGGGCCTTGCCGAAATCGGCGCCGCATGGATCGCTTCGCTGCGCTATCCATGAACCGCACGCCGTCATTGCGAGGAGCGAAGCGACGAAGCAATCCACGCGCTGCCGGCGGCATCGAGGCCGCGTGGGTCGCTTCGCTGCGCTCGCGACGACGTAGGGGTGGTTCATGGCTTCAATCTGCCGGAGCCTGGGCCGGTTCGGGCTCGCGATGACGGGGGTGGCGGATCACGGCTTCAATCGGCCGTCGCCAGGCCCGGTTCGGCCCGGCAATCAGACTCAATAGGGAGTGGTTCCAATCATGAAGCTTGGACTTGTACTCGGCCTGCTCGGCCAGAATCCGGAAGCGCAGATCCAGATGGCCGTCGAGGCCGAGCGGCTGGGCTACGACTCGGTCTGGTTCGGCGAGATCTACGGCTCGGACTGTTTCACGCCGCTGACCTGGATCGGCGCGCTGACCTCGCGCATCAAGCTGGGCACCTCGATCATGCAGATCTCGGCGCGCACACCCGCCAGCGCGGCGATGACCGCCGTCACGCTGGACATGCTCTCCAAGGGCCGGTTGCTGCTGGGCATCGGCGTGTCGGGCCCGCAGGTGGTCGAGGGCTGGTACGGGCAGCCGTACCCGCGGCCGCTGGAGCGCACGCGGGAGTGGATCGAGATCTTCCGCCGCATCGTCGCGCGCGAGGGGCCGGTGGAGTTCCACGGCCGGCACTACGATCTGCCGCATCCCGGCGGCATGCACCTGGGCAAGCCGCTCAAGCTCATGGTGCACCCGCTGCGCCCGCGCATTCCGCTCTATCTCGGCGCGGAAGGCCCGAAGAACGTCGCGCTCTCCGCCGAGTTGTGCGACGGCTGGGTGCCGATGTTCATTTCACCCGACCGCATGGGCGTGTACGACGAGGCGCTGGCGCAGCGGCCGGCGCACTTCGACATCGCCGCCACGGTGCCGGTGCACATCAACGACGATCCGGTGCGCGCGCGCGCGCCGGTGAAGAATCTCGTCGGCTTCTACGTCGGCGGCATGGGCGCCCGCGACGTCAACCTGCACAAGAACCACGTCGCGCGGCTGGGTTTCGGCGATGCCGCCGAGCAGATCCAGTCGCTGTTCATGTCCGGCCGGCGCGACGAGGCCTACGCAGCGGTGCCCGATCAGCTCGTCGACGAGATTTCGCTGTGCGGGTCGAAGGCCCGCATCCGGGAGCGGATCCAGGACTGGAAGAAGAGCCCGGTCACCTCGCTGCTGGTGAGCGTGCGCGACCTGGACTCGCTGCGCTTCATGGCCGAGGCGGTGCTCTGAAGTTCAGCTCCAGGGTGATGCCGTTCGGATCGTTGACGAAGATCTGCTTCAGGCCGATGCTCGCGACCTCGTTCAGCCGGTGCGCCAGCGCGCGATCGGCAAGCTTGCCGCGCATGGCGTCGTAGTCTTCGCATTCGAACGCGATGTGGTCCAGCGCACCGCTGCCTTCCAGGCCGGCAAGTTCGAAATCGGGCCGGGCGCGGCGCTCGCGCATCATGGCCAGCGTCGCATCCGCCGCGGCGGCATCGACACCGATGAGATGCACCACCGGGCAATCCGTCTCGTCGTAGAGCCAGGCACCCGAAAACTTCATCCCGGCCGGCATTCCTGGCAACGGTCCGGAGCGCAGGCCAATCACCTCCGTGTAGAAGCGCACCGTGTCGTCGATCCGGGTGGTGGCGATGTTGACGTGATCCAGCTTCTTGACCATGGCGACCTCGCGAGGACAGCGTTGGATGCCCCATTGGGCCGGGGGCGTTCCGGCCGGAACAGTGTATCCCAGCGGCGCAGGCGTTCGTGCTACCGTGCCTGCGGGAGCCCGGGAACGGACCCGGTCCGAGGGGGGAGCGGTGGCGGAACGCAAGCAGGCGCCGGCAGTGAGCCGGTTGACGCCCTGGTTCTACGGCTGGAACGTGCTGGCCGTTGCAGTGCTCGTGCAGGCGTACCTGCTCGGGGCGACGCATTTCACGGTCACGTTCTGGGTCACGCCGTGGGCACAGGAGTTCGGCGCCTCGCGCAGCGCCATCATGTGGTCGGTGATGGGCGCCTACATCCTGAGCTCATTGCTGGCGCCGGTGGCCGGGCGCGCCCTGGACCGCTGGTCGATCCGCGCGCTGCTGGCGGCGGGAGCCGCGAGCCTCGGCGCCGGTGCCGCGCTGGCCGCGCATGCCACCGCCCTGTGGCAGATCGCCGGGATCTACGCCGTGTTCATCAGTACGGCCATGTGCCTGGGCGGGCCGATTGCGACCCAGGCGCTCGCTGCACGCTGGTTCCGCGCCCGGCGCGGCCTGGCCATCGGCATCGCTTCGGGCGGCTTCGCCATCGGCGGTTTCGCGGTACCGCCGGTCGTGACCTACGTACTGGCCCACAGCGACTGGCGCCAGGCCCAGTTGATGCTCGCAGCGGTCGCGGTGCTCCTGCTCGTACCGCTCGTGCTCGCCGTCATCCGCAACGATCCCGCCGATGCCGGGGTCGAGCCCGAGCCGGAGGCGCCCGGCGGCGCGCCGGTGCATGCGGCCGGCGGCGAATACCTGACCACCGCGGCCATCCTGCAGCGCTGGGACTTCTGGCTGACCGTGATCGCCTTCCTGCCGGCGATGGTCGTGGTGACCGCGATCCAGCTCAACCTCGGGCCCTACGCACAGGACCTGGGCATCGGCACGCAAACCACCGCGTTCATCGTCTCGGTGATGTCGGCAACCTCGATCGCCGGCAGCCTGATTGGCGGCGCACTGACCGATCGGATGCCGGTGCGCTCGCTGTACTACGTCACGATGGCGACGCTGGCGGTGGCGGTGGCGTTGATGATCGGCCATCCGGGCGCGTTGTTGCTAGGCGCCGCCTTCGCCCTGGTCGGGCTGGTGATCGGCGCCGCCGGCCCGCTGCTGGCGGCGATCGTCGTGCGCGGCTTCGGTCCCGCGTCCTTCGGCCAGGCGATTGGGCTGGTGTACATGTTCTACGTGTTCAATGCGATCGGCGGCCCGCTCGCGGCCGCGGTGCGCGACCACATGGGAAGCTATGACGCCTTCATGGCCGGCGGCATCGCGGTCATCGTCGGCTGCGCGATGGTGATGCTGCGCGCCCCGCGCCCGGCGTCGGTGCCGGCTTCGGCGCCGACCTGACGCCCCCGGGCCGACTGCCTGGCCGGGTGGCTCAGCCGTCGGGGATGGCCTCGTCGGTCCAGCGCAGCGTCTTGCCGCGCCCGTCGACCTCGCCGTGATAGCGCATGCGGCGCGTCCCACGCTCGTAGATGGTGTGCACGATCACGGTCTGGTCATCGAGCAGGCTTCCGGCCCTGAATGCCTGCACCGGCCGCGGCGAACTGATCATGCGCTCCACGCCCAGGCGGTGCACGGTTCGTCCGCGTCCGATGCCTTCCAGGATGGCGTCGAGCGCGTCGCGCAGCGGCTCGGGCCATTGGTACAGGACCGAGGCATGCATCACGCACAGCGGGCCGTCCAGCTCCGCCGCCAGCGTAGGCAGCAGCGCGAGCGCGTCGCCGGTCACCACCCGCAGCGGGGTGTCGCGGCGGATCGCCAGCGCCGCGGCCAGTTCCTGCTGGTCCACGCGCGGCTCCGGCGGCAACTGCGCCAGCAGCCAGCGGCACGCGGCCTCGTCGGCGACGTCCACGGGATTCAGGTCCAGGCCGAGGCGCGCGGCGATCCGCACCGGCGCCGCCGGCAGGGCCTCCGATCCGGGCTGCAGCTCGCAACCTACGGTCAGGCGCGCGTCGGCGGCGCCGAGCCGTACGCCGCCGCCGTAGTCGCAGGCGAAGCAATCGGCGATGGTGGTGATCCCCGCGCTGCAGCCGACGTCGATCACCGCAAGCGGCGCGCCGGCCTGCCGGCCGATGTGCGCAAGCGCGGGCAGCAGGTAGCTCACCCTGCCGGGCATGGTCGACTGCAGCGTGTTGATGGAAATCAGCCCCTCGATCGCCGCGCGGTGGCGAAGGCAGAAGTCGCGGAACGGACCGAAGGCGTCCTGCGCGGGCAGCGGCGCGGCGCAGGTGGAGCCGAAGTACCGCGCCAGCGGATCGCCGCCCTCGCCGCCCATCAGCAGGTATTGCACCGCGGTGTACAGCATGAATGCCGGCAACTGGCCGGGCCGCGCGGCCGCCGCGATCTCCACCAGCGCGTCGTCCTGCTCGCAGCGCCCGGCCAGGGTGCGGTACAGGGAGCACCCGTAGCGGTCGAAGCGCTCGATGGAATCGTGAAAATCCTTGCGCGCGAAGGCGCGTTGGGCGTCGGCGTCGTTCATGGCGCGCGCGGCTTGATGTCCTCGATGAACCACTGGGCGTAGTCCAGGTACTCGTCCAGGCCCGAGACCGGCGGGATCGGCGCGTTGGTGACGGTGACGCCCAGGCCGGCCAGCCAGCCCAGTTCGTCCAGCAACTCCTGCGCGTTGCGGCCGATCTTCGCCTTGGGGTCCGCGCGCGGCACGTGCCCCTGGCCGATCCTGCGCGTCAGCGGGCTGAACAGCACATCCAGTTCGCCGCCGCGCCAGCCCGGCTGGGATCGGATGAAGTCGATCCGCGCCGGGAAGTCCTCGGGTTTGGTGAGAAACGGGATCCAGCCGCTGGCGAAGCGCGCGGTGCGCCGCAGTGCCGCATCCGCGTCCCCGCCCATCCAGATCGGGATGTGCGGCTTCTGGAACGGCCGGGGCGCGAAGGCGATGTCGCGGAACGACACGTAGCGGCCCTGGTATTCCGGCGCGTCCTGGGTCCAGAGCACGAGGATCGCCTCGAGGTACTCGTCGGCGATGCGGCCGCGCTCGTGGAACGGCACGTCCATGAGTTCGAACTCGTCCTTGAGCCAGCCCACCCCAAAGGTGACCGTGATCCGGCCGCTGCTCATCCAGTCGATGGTGGACAGCGCCTTGGCGGTGACGATCGGGTGCTGCAGCGGCAGGATGGTGAGCGAAGTGCCGACGCGGATGCGGCTGGTCGCCCCGGCGATGTAGCCCTGGGCCGCGGCGGCGTGGAAGTAGTGCGGCCCCGAGAGCTCGGCCTGGCTGCGCGGGATGACGAAGTGCTCGGGCACGTTGATCATGTCGTAGCCGAGTTCGTCGGCGCGCTTCATGACCCGGGTCTGGTCGGCGCCGGTGACCTGCAGTTCCCAGGGCTGGATCAGCGCCGGGAGTTCCAGGACGTGCGGAAGCTGCAGGCAGAATTTCATCGGGTTCTCCGCGGCGTCAGCGGCGCTGGATCAGCTCCACCATCGTGTAGCCCAGGTCAGCGGGCAATTCCAGGTACGCGAAACGCACGCCGGGCGGCTCGCCGAAGACGACGGTGCGATAGCCCCGCTGTTCCATGCGCGCACGCGCGCCATCCAGGTCGGCGACACGGAAGCGGACATGCTGCAGCCCCTCGCCGTGGACGTGCAGGTGGTCTGCCTGCGGCGCGTCGCCCGCCGTCACCTGCACCAGCTCGATTTCCAGGTCGCCGGAGCGTGCGAACCCCAGCCGGTACTCCCCGCGCGATTCCCGGCCGCGGTACCAGAGGCGATCGACCACGGCCACGCGGACGTCGAACGGGCCGAACAGCGCTTCGTACGTCGGCAGGACCGCGTCCAGGTCGCGCACCGCGAACGACACCTGGTCCATGGCGCCCAGCGCGAGATCCACGCCGGTCCGTGGCACGGGGACGCGCGGCACCAGGTCGGCTGCACCGGTGCGCCCGATCTCGACCAGGGAGTAGCCCAGGACGTCCGGCAATTCGAAGTAGCCGAAGTCCTCGCTGCCGGCGACCTGGCGGTAACCAGCGCCCAGCAGGGCTGCGCGGGCCGGCGCAAGGGTCTGCTGGTAGAAGCCGACGTGGTGGATGCCGTCGCCGTGGCGGGCCACGTGCCCGGCCTGCGGAAGCCTGCCCGGTGGTGCCTGGACGAGTTCGATCTCCACCGTCCCGGCGCGTGCGAAGCCGACGATCATCTCGCGCTCCCCGGCGAGCGGCACGCGGCCGAGTTCGAACGGACCGAACAGCGCCTCGTACGCCGGCAGCACGCGCAGCAGGTCGCCGACCGCGAACGATACCTGCGCCACCGCGCCGAGCCCCAGCGGCGAGACCGGGCGCAGCGTGTCGTCGTCCATGCGTCCTCCCGCGCGGATCAACCGGCCCGGCGGGCGATGTGCTCGGCCTCGACGAAATTGGCCAGCACGAGCTTCCGGAAGAACTCGCCGGTCTCGGCCGAAAGGATGCCGGCCTCGGCCTGCGCGACCTTGTACTCCAGGATGCAGCCGCCCTTGAAGTTTGCCAGCACGAGGTAGTAGTCGAAGTGCGAGACGTCGCGCCCGGTGCCGGCGGCGTAGTACCGTGCCAATTCCTGGCGGGTGGGAAAGTTTTCCACGTTGTAAAGCTGCTTGGCCGGCAGGCGGGCGCCGTCGCGTTCGTCGCGCAGGCCGATGCAGAGCCAGGCGAGATCCAGCAGCGGATCGCCGATCGTCGACAGCTCCCAGTCGATCAACGCCGTCAGGCGTGCCGGCGGATCGTCCGCGAACAGCGCATTGGGCGTGCCGACGTCGCCGTGGATGATGCCGGCCTTGAAGCCGTCCGGCACGTTCGCGCGCAGCCAGTCGCGCGCGTACTCGTACCCCGGCAGCGACCGCCCGGCGTAGCCATAGAGCTTGCCGTAGCTCTGCAACTGCGACTCCCAGCGCTCCACCTGCCGCTCCAGGAAGCGATCCGGCTTGCCGAAGCCCTCCAGGCCCACGGCGCGGTAATCGACGTTCGCCAGCGCCACCAGGCCATCGACCATCGCGTAGGCGATGCCGTACTCGTACGGAGCCCGATCGAACGGCGCGCGGTGAATGATGCGTTCGCCGTGGATCTCGGCGGCCCACCCGGGGACGCGATCCATGACGTAGAACGGCGCCCCGACCACCGCCGTATCCTCGCAGATCCCATGGCAGTGCGGATGCGGCACGCGGGTGCCGTTCAGCGCCCGCAGCACCCGCGCCTCGCGCAGGACCGCCTTGTCGCTGTTCGGCGGCGGCACCGCCGGCGGCCGGCGCATGATCATCTCCCCGGCGCCGCGATCGAGCGAGAGGATGACGTTGCTCGTGCCGCCGTGGACCATCTTCACCGCGAGCGGGCCATCGCCGAGCGCCGGCACGTTCCGATCCAGCCACTGCGTCAGTCGCTCGCCGTCGTAGAGATCTTCGATTGGATACTGAGTGCCGGCCATGCCGCCTCCGATTCGCTGGTTGGGTCCGTGCCGGGTGCGTTCAGCCGTCCGTGGGCGGCGGCACGGACGCGCGGCCGGCACCGACACGATAACCGACCCGCGCCGGGGCGTGCCAGAACGATCGATTTCGCCGCGCGCCCCAGGCAGCCGGGCACCTCGCGCGAGGGTACGATTCCCGCTACCCTGCCGCCTGCCCCGCGGCGGCCGCGCCGCCGGCAGTGACCCGCAATCGCGGCCGGAGATCCCGTGTGAACGAAGACGACCTCGATTCCAGCTCGCGTCGGATCCACCTGGTGACCACCCAGGCGCATGCACACGATCGCCGCGAGCCGCTGCCGTGGCACCAGCCCAAGCCCGCGGCCGACGACCCGGACGCGCCGCTGCGGCTGCGTGCCATTCTCGACAGCCCGACCTACCGCCCGGCCGATCGCGACGTCGAGTTCCTCGAAAGCGACGATACCCGCGGCGTGCGCCTGCAGATCGACTACGCCAAGCCCGAGGGCGTCCTGCGCCGCAATGGCATCCAGCACACGGTGGTGGTGCTTGGCAGCACCCGCATCCACGAGCCCGAGGCGATGCGCCGCCGCGTGCAGGCGCTGCGGCAGGCCCTCGCCGCGGCACCGGCGGACGCCGACCTCGCCCGCCGGCTGGCCGTCGCCGAGCGCGTGCTGGCCAAGAGCCACTACTACGATATCGCGCGCGAGTTCGGCCGCCTGGTGGGCAACGCGAGCCGCGCCGCCGGCGATTCGCGCGTGATGCTCGCCACCGGCGGCGGCCCCGGGATGATGGAGGCCGCCAACCGCGGCGCCTTCGATGCCGGCGCGCGCTCGATCGGCCTGAACATCACGCTGCCCCACGAACAGTACCCGAACCCCTACATCACCCCGGACCTGTGCTTCCAGTTCCACTACTTCGCGCTGCGCAAGCTGCATTTCGTCATGCGCGCCTGCGCGCTGGTCGCGTTTCCCGGCGGCTACGGGACCCTGGACGAATTGTTCGAGACCCTGACGCTGATCCAGACCCGCAAGATCGATCCGCTGCCGGTGATCCTGGTCGGGCGCGAGTACTGGCGTCGCGCCTTCGACGTCGACTTCCTCGTCGACGAGGGTGTCATCGACGTCGAGGACCGCGAGCTTTTCGTATTCGCCGAGACCGCGGCCGAAATCTGGGACCACGTCCTGGCCTGGCACCGCGGCTGCGGACAGCCGCTGTTCGCGGAGCCGGGTGCATGAGACTCGCGTTCCACGGCGCCGATCAGGGCGTCACCGGATCCTGCCACCTCATCGAGCAGGGCGGCACCCGGATCCTGGTCGACTGCGGCCTGTTCCAGGGCAGCCGCGAACTGGACGAGGACAACGCCGGCGACTTCGGCTTCGACCCGGCGTCGATCGACTACGTGCTGCTGACGCACGCGCACCTGGATCACTGCGGGCGCCTGCCGCTGCTCGCCCGGCGCGGATTCCGCGGCGAGATCGTCACCACCTCGGCGAGCAGGGAACTGGCGCGCGTGGTGATGCTCGATGCCGCGCGCCTGCAGGAGGAGGAGGCGCGCCGGTCGCTGCGTCGCGCGCTGCGGCGCGGGCGCGAGAACCACGAGGAGCCGCTGTACGGCACGGCCGATGCGTTCCAGGCGATGGAGATGTTCGGCCGTACCGCCGACTACGGCCGCGGCATGGTCCTGACGGACGACATCAGCGTCACTTTCCTGGACGCCGGCCACATCCTCGGCTCGGCGAACATCGTGGTGGACTGCGGGCGCGGTGCGACAAGGCGGCGCGTGCTGTTCTCGGGCGACATCGGCAGCGGCGGCCGCCCCCTGCTCAAGGAGCCGGCACGGCCGCCGGCCTGCGACGCGGTGGTGATGGAGACCACCTACGGCGACCGGCTGCACCGCGCGCTGGAGCCTTCGATCGAGGAGCTTTACGCCGCGATCGCCGACACCCACGCCCGCGGCGGCAACGTCATCATCCCGACCTTCGCCCTGGAACGCGCGCAGGAGATCCTCTTCTACCTGCGCGAGGGCATGGACAGCGGGCGCGTGCCGCGGCGCATGCGCGTGTTCCTGGATTCGCCGATGGCGATCTCGGCCACGCAGATCTTCAGCCGCCATCCGGAGTGCCACGGTCCGATCCTGTCCTCCCTGATCGCCATGGGCCGGGATCCGTTCCGGGTACCGGGGCTGCACTTCGTGCGCGAAACCGCCGACTCGATGGCCCTGAACCAGATCGCCTCGGGCGCGATCATCATGGCCGGCTCCGGCATGTGCACCGGCGGGCGGGTGCGCCATCACCTCAAGCACAACCTCTGGCGCGAGGAATCCAGCGTGATCTTCGTCGGCTACGCGGCGCAGGGCACGCTGGCCCGGCGCATCATCGACGGCGCGCCGTCGGTGAACGTGCTCGGCGAGGAGATCCGGGTGCGCGCGCGCATCCACACCATCAACGGCTTCTCGGCCCACGCCGACCGCGACGAACTGCTCGCCTGGCAGGCGCAGGCCGCGCCCGACCGGACCTTCCTCGTCCACGGCGAGGAAAACGCGATGCGTGCATTCGCCTCGCGGCTGCGCAGCACGCGGGTGTCCATGCCGGCGCGCGGCGAGTACGTGGACCTTTGATCGACACGGGGAACCGGCAATGACATTGGCACTGAACGGCAAGGCGGCAATCGTGACCGGCGTGAGCTCCGGCGTCGGCGAAGGCATCGCCGAGGCGCTGGCCTCGGCGGGCGCGCGCGTGGCCGGCATCGCCCGGCGCGCCGATCGCGGCGAGGCGCTGGCGGCACGGATCCGGGCCGCGGGCGGCGACTGCACCTTCCTGGCGGCGGATCTGGCCGACCGCGCCGACTGCGAGCGCGTGGTCGCCGAGGCCCAGGCACGGCTCGGGCGGATCGACATCCTCGTCAACAACGCCGCCACCAAGTGCGATCTGCTGGCGACCGAACTGCACGCCCCGGAGGAATGGGACCGGGTCGTCGACATGAACCTGTCCTCGGTGTTCCGCATGTGCCGGCTGGTGCTGCCCGGGATGCGCGCGCGCCGCGACGGCGTCATCATCAACATCGCCTCGATCAACGCCGTGTTCGGCAACATGTACATGGCGCCCTACAACGCCGCCAAGGCCGGGGTGGTGAACCTGACCCGCACGATCGCCGCCGAGGCGGTCGCAGACGGCGTGCGCGCCAATGCGATCATCCTGGGCGGCGTGCCCTCGGAGATGAACCTCGCCTTCGCCGCCGAGACCGCGGCGATGGTGAAGGGGCACCCGGTGCAGCCGACGCCGGAACAGATCGCCGCCTTCAATGCGGCGCAGATGCCGGCGCTGGACGTCGGCCGTGCGCTCGCGCTGCTGTGCACCGACGCCGCGCGGCTCATCACCGGTTCGGAAATCGCGATCGACGGCGCCCTGACCTGCGGCTTCGGCCTGAGCCAGTTCATCATCGGCGCGTCGACGGCCGCGCTCGGCTGAGCGCCGGCACCGATCGTGCGCCGTCAGCCCGACACCGCCTGCAGCAGCGCCGCCACGTCCTCGGGGCGTTCGGGATCGGCCGGCTCGCGCAGCGCGCCGAGCAGCATGTCGACCTGCTGCTGGACGAGCGGGCGCCACTCCGGGTGGGTGATGATGTAGAAATCCCCGCGCAGGATGCACTTGATCACGTACTCGCCGAGCTTGCGCGGGCGGGCGCCGAACGCGCTCAGGTACTGGCCGATCTCCTCCCTGGCCGCCTCGGCCGCGGGATCCGCGCGCAACGAGGGCTGGTGCCCGCGCGAGCGATCGGTGATGCCGGTGGCGATTGCCCCCGGGCACAGCACCGAGACGCCGATGCCGATGGGTGCCAGCTCGCGCAGGAGTTGCTGGCTGATGCCGAGCACCGCGAACTTGGTCGGCGAGTAGCAGCCGGCGTTGACCGCCGGAAACACGGCCGCCAGCGAGGCCGTGTTGACGATGTGGCCGCCGCGCCGGCTGGCGCGCGCGTGCTGGACGAAGGTCTTGCAACCGAAGAACACGCCGTCGACGTTGATCGAGAAGCCCCAGCGCCAGTCCTCGATCCTGACCATGTCGAGCGCGGTGGTGCCGCAGGCGACGCCGGCGTTGTTGCACAGGATGTCGATCGGCCCGAGCGCGGACTGCACGCTTTCGAAGGCGGATTGCCAGGCGTCGTAGTCGGCGACGTCCAGTACTTGTGTGAACAACGCCTCGCCCGCCGACGCCAGGTCCGCGCGTGCCCGCGCCAGCCCCTGCGCATCGCGATCGGCGATCGCCACGCGTGCCCCTGCGGCCAGGAACGCCTCGGCCATGCCGAATCCGAGCCCGTTCGCCCCGCCGGTGATCATCACCGTCCTGCCCTCGACCGCTTGCATCGCCATCGTCCGCTCCTGTCGATCGGTCCCCGCTGGACCACGGTGCCATCGTAACCGGAGCGGGATCGGCCGGCACTGCGCTCCCCATGGACCGCCCCGTCATTGCGAGGTCGCGCAGCGGCCGCGGCAATCCATTCGGCCCGGACCAATCCGACGCCGTATGGGTCGCTGCGCTTGCGATGACGATGGATCATGGCAGCATTCGGCCGGAGCCGAGCCCGGTTTGCGCTCGCTATCACCGTGGGGCGGGCGGCGTTGGTAGAATCAGCCGCAACCCTGCGCTCGCGCATGCCGGAGCCCGACCATGACCAGCGATCCCGCCCAATCCTTCGACGTCGCCGAGTTCGTACGTCACTTCAACCACCTGCGCCCCGAGTACGGGGAGCACTATCGGGAGATCTTCGCCTACATGCGCGATCGCTGCCCGGTGGCGCACACCGATGCGCTCGGCGGCTTCTGGGTGGCGACGCGCTACCAGGACGTGATGCGGATCGCCCGCGACGACGACACCTTCGCCTCCCGCTACGGCAACACGATTACCTCCGATTCCCGGGTGCTCGACCCGGATTTCGACGCCGAGAGCAACGTGCTCGGCGCCCTGAACCCCAAGACCAGCGGACCATTGACCGCACTGGAACCCGGCCCGAACGGCGAGCCACCACGCCTGCACACCCTGCCGATCGATCTGGATCCGCCCTGGCACCGGCCCTACCGCCGGGTACTGGACCCGATGTTCGCGCCCAAGGCGGTGGACGCCCTGCAAAGCTGGTTCGAGCAGGCCGTTTCGCAGCTCATCGACGATTTCATCGAGGAAGGCACGGCGAACTTCTCCCGCGACCTCGGCACGCCCCTGACCAGCCTGTACACGATGAAGGCGGCCGGCCTGCCGCTCGCGGACTGGGCGGACTACGCCCACATCGTCCAGGCCGGGATTGCCGGCAGCAGCAGCGTGCTGCCGTGCACGCCTGGCGTCACGCCGATGGATCTGCGCCGGCGCGTCGCCGAAGAAATTCGCCGCCAGCGCAGCGCGCCGGTGCGCGGCGGGGCGATCCAGGTGCTGATCGACGCCGAGGTCGAGGGCCGGCGCCTGGACGACTGGGAGATCGAGGGCTTCGTCTGGCTGCTGATCTACGGTGGCGTCGACACCACCCAGGCCTGCATGGGCTCGGCCTTCGTCTGGCTCGCACGCAACCCGCAGCGCCGCCAGTACCTGCGCGAGCACCCCGAGCGCCTGGGCGACGCGATCGAGGAGTTCCTGCGCGTATTCGCGCCGCAGCAGTCGCTGGCGCGTACCGTGATGAAGGACGTCGAAGTCGCCGGGCAGGCCATGAAGCGCGGCGACCGCGTGCTGATGTGCTGGTCCTCCGCGAACCTGGACGAGAGCGAGTTCCCGAACCCCGAGATGCTCGACTTCGATCGCGAGAACAAGCGCCACATGGCCTTCGGCGTCGGCATCCACCGCTGCATGGGCTCGAACATCGCGCGGATGGAGTTCCGGATCCTGTTCCGGCAGATCCTGGAGCGGCTGCCGGATTTCCGTATCGACGAGGACAACCTGCACCCCTCGCCGGTCGCCGGGGTGGTCTTCGGCTACGAGTCCGTGCCGTTCGCCTTCACCCCGGGCCGGCGCGCCAACCTGCCCCGGGTGCTGTAGATCAAAGCCCCGCGGCGAGCACCTCGAGCGTCGGTGCCAGGCACTCCGGCGGGCCGACGACATTGGCCACCACGTCGGTGACGCCCGCGCCTTGCAGATCGCGCAGCGCGGCGCGCAACCGTGCCGCGTCGCCGATGACGGCCACGTCCACCGGCTCGGTCAGCCCCTCGCGCGCGAGCATTGCCTGGTAGGACGGCAGTGCCCGGTAGTGTTCCAGTTGCGGCCCGGCGTACGCACGGGCCGCCGCGACGTCCCCCGTGACGCAGAACTGGATCCCGGCCGCGATCCGCGGCGGCCGGCGGCCGGCGGCGCGCGCCGCGGCCGAGAGCGCAGGCACGATGTGCGCGGCGATCGTGCGCG
>JBFXBD010000066.1:0-35306 GCA_050183625.1 Gammaproteobacteria bacterium | reverse complement strand
CCGCCGCCCCACCCACCCGGTCCTCGACCCGGACCGAAGCCACCAAGCAGCGCGAAACGTGATGAAAGAGATGACCGCAGACTCCGACGATCTTCCCGAACCAGGTATCGGGCTGTGCGGTGTGGCGCAGGCCACCGGCGCGCGGCAGCCGGCCTGACGCGTGCGGCTCAGCCCGGCTTGCGGGCCTTGGCGGACTTCATTGCGTTGGAGAGCGCCACGCCGGCCAGCGCGCCGTGCGTGACCTCCAGGTCGAACACCGACTCCAGCGTGCCGTCCTCGGCCGCGTTCAGGTTGGCCTTGGCGTAGCGATACGCCGCGCGCGGGCCATTGGCGAGGCGGCGGGCGACCTCCATCGTCGCCGCGCGCAGTTCCTCGTCCGGATGCAGCCGGTTGACCAGCCCCATGGCCAGGGCCTGATCGGCCTCGATCTTCTCCGAGAGCAGGTACAGCTCGCGCGCCCGTGCCGTGCCCAGGATGCGGGTCCAGAACCAGCTTCCGCCATAGTCGCCGGACAATCCCACCTTCGTGAACGCGAGCGAGAAGCGCGCCGAGCGCGCGGCGAAGCGCAGATCGCAGGCCGCCGCCAGGCTCATGCCGGCGCCCGCGCAGGCGCCGTTGATCATCGCGATCGCCGGCTTGGGCATGTCGTGCAGGATGCGCGGGGCCTCCATGCAGCGGCGCATCCAGTCCATGCGGTGCTCGATGTCGAAGCGCCGCTCGGCCTTCTCGCCGCCGCTCTTCTCGCGCTCGACCGCGGCGCTGCGGTCGCGCTCGGCCTGGCCGTGCTCCTTGATGTCCCCGCCGGCGCAGAAGGCGTCGCCGCTGCCGGTGAGCACCACGCAACCCACCTCCGACAGCGCGGCCACGCGCGCGACGGCTTCCGCCAGCGCACGCATCAGCGAAGGGTTCAGGGCATTCTTGCGCTCCGGGCGGTTCAGCGTCAGGACGGCAACGCCGTCCTCGATGGATTCGAGCAGTTCGTCGGTCATGGGTGCGGTCCGGGTGGCGTCGAAAGCGGACAGCATAGCCCAAGCGCGCGACCATGGCGCAGCATGCCGGGTTGCGCCAGAATCCGGCTGCATCGCCACAACGATCCGGGAGGGCAGGCCGTCATGACGGGCGAGGGGGAACTCATCTACGAAACGCGCGGTGCTTGCGCCTGGCTGACGATCAACCGCCCCGACCGGCGCAACGCGATCAACGACGCCGTGCTCGCCGGCATCGCCGCCGGGCTCGAGCGCGCTACCGCAGACGATGCCGTGCGCGCGATCGTGATCACCGGCGCCGGGGAACGCGCCTTCTGCGCCGGTGCCGACCTCGCGCCGGGCAGCGCGTCCTTCGCACGCGACTTCTCGCGCCCGAGCACCGCTTTCGGCCTGCTGCTACGGCAGGCGGCGCGCACGGTCAAGCCGCTGGTGGCGCGGGTGAACGGCCACTGCATGGCTGGTGGCATGGGGCTGTTGTCGATGTGCGATCTCGCGGTGGCCGCCGAGCACGCGATCTTCGGCCTGCCGGAAGTGCGCATCGGCCTTTTTCCGATGCAGGTGCTCGCCGTGCTGCGTCGCCTGGTCCTGCCGCGGCACCTGGACGAGCTGTGCCTGACCGGCGAGCCGATCGACGCCCTGCACGCGCGCACCATCGGCCTGATCAACCACGTCGTGCCCGGGGACGGGCTGGACGCCAAGGTCGACTGGCTGCTCGGGCGGCTGGTGGACAAGTCACCCACCGCGCACCGGCGCGGCAAGTTCGCCATGCAGGCGATTGCGGACATGAGTTTCGAGCAGGCGATCGCGTACCTGGAGGATCAGATCGGCACGCTCGCGCTCACCGAGGACGCGCGCGAGGGCCAGCAGGCCTTCGCCGAGAAGCGCGCGCCGCGCTGGACCGGGCGCTGAGGGGGTGGCGATGAGCGGGAAAATCGTCCGCATCGGCGGCGCCAGCGGGTTCTGGGGCGACAGTTCCGTTGCCGCGCCGCAGCTCGTCCGGCGGGCCCAGGTGGACTACCTCACCTTCGACTACCTGGCCGAGGTGACGATGGCGATCCTGGCGCGCGCCCGCGCGCGCAAGCCCGAGCTCGGTTATGCCACCGACTTCGTCGACGTGGCGATGGCGGGGGTGATCAAGGAGGTCGCTGCGCGCGGCATCCGGGTGCTGACCAACGCCGGCGGCATCAATCCGCGTGCCTGCGCGCAGGCGCTGGAACAACTCGCCCGGCGCGAGGGCGTGGCGCTGAAGATCGCCGTGGTCGAGGGCGACGACGTCGCCGCGCTGCTGGCGGGCATGGGCGGCGATGCCCCGCCCGAGATGACCAGCGGCGCGCCGCTGCCGGCGAAGATCGCCAGCGCCAACGCCTACCTGGGTGCGCTGCCGATCGCCGCCGCGCTCGCGGGCGGCGCGCAGGTCGTCATCACCGGGCGCTGCGTGGACAGTGCGCTGCCGCTCGCGGCGCTGATCCACGAGTTCGGCTGGCGTGCCGACGACTACGATCGCCTTGCCGCCGGCAGCCTGGCCGGCCACATCCTCGAATGCGGCGCCCAGGGCAGCGGCGGCCTGCACACCGACTGGGAGCGCGTCGAGCGCTGGCACGACATCGGCTATCCGATCGCCGAGTGCGGCGCCGACGGCGAATTCACCATCACCAAGCCGGCCGGCACCGGTGGCCTGGTGACCCCGGCGGTGGTCGCCGAGCAGATGCTGTACGAGCTGGGCGATCCGCGCGCGTACGTGCTGCCGGACGTGATCTGCGACTTCACGGCGGTGACGATGCGCGCCGATGGCCCGGACCGGGTGCGCGTGCGTGGCGCGCGCGGGCACGCGCCGACCGGCCACTACAAGGTCTCGGTGACGCACATGGACGGGCTGCGCAGCGTCGGCACGCTGGTGATCATCGGCATCGACGCCGCCGCCAAGGCGCAGCGCTCGGCGCAGGCGATCCTGGCGCGTTGCGCCGGCATCTTCGCCGCGCGCGGCATCGCGCCGTTCCGGGCCACGCACGTCGAGGTGCTCGGCGCCGAGTCCATCTACGGTCCGCACGCACGCGCCGCGCACGCGCGCGAGGTGGTGATGCGGCTGGTGGTCGAGCACGACGATCCGCGGGCGCTGGAGATCTTTGCGCGCGAGATCGCGCCCTCGGGCACGTCCTGGTCGCCCGGCACGGCCGGCAGCATTCCGAGCGGACGTCCGCCCGCGACACCGGTCGTGCGCTTGTTCTCATGCCTGCTGCCCAAGGAACAGGTCCGGCCGCGGGTGAGCATCGAGGGCGTCGACCTGCCGGTGAGCGTGCCGGCCGGGCAGCCCTGGGCCGGTGCCGCCGCACCCGAGCTGGAGCCGGTCGCGCCGCATCCGCCCGGCGGCTGCGTGCAGGTGCCGCTCATCCGTATCGCCTGGGCGCGCAGCGGCGACAAGGGCGACGTCGCCAACATCGGCGTGATCGCGCGCGCGCCGCAGTTCCTGCCGGTGCTGCGCGCCGGGCTGAGCGCGGCCCGGGTGGCGGAGTACTTCCGGCACCTGGTGCACGGGCGGGTGGACCGCTACGAACTGCCCGGGATAGGCGGCTTCAACTTCGTGATGCAGGAGGCACTCGGCGGCGGCGGAACGGCGTCCATGCGCATCGATCCGCTGGCCAAGTCCATGGCGCAGATGCTGCTGGACCTGCCGATCGAGGTGCCGATCGAACTGCTGGCCGCGACCCACGCCTGAGGCCGCGGCGATCGCTCAGGCCGAAATCTCGGCCCGGCCGTTGTTGAACACCATGGCCTGGTGCGCCGTGACGCTGGCGCGCAGCGACGCCACCGTGCCGTCGATCCAACACGCGCAAGCCGGCGCGATCTCCCCGCCCGAGGCTGATGGGGACTGAGGTCGTGTCGTATCGGGATCGAGCAGCAACTGCTACGCTGGGAATGAGGCCACGCTCGCAAGGACGCGAGCATGGAGCCATTGCCGGCTGGCAGGGACGCCAGCTCGGGTGTCGGCGTGCCGCCGTATGTGCGCCACCGCCCCGAGCGCACGCTGCTGGGTGTTGAGCGTCCCGTTTCCCTTACGCTTTCTGTTCGCGAGCCGCCCTGAGGTCAAGGGCGGTGTGCTCGGCATCGTCTACCGCTGCATCGCTACACACTTGACCAGGAAGGCGGGGTTTTCCCTTAAGACGGCCCAGACCGGCGCGGTCACCTTGATCCAGCGCTTCGGCAGTGCGCTGAACCTCAATGTCCATTTCCACATGCTGTTCCTCGACGGAGTGTACGCCGAGTGTCCAGACGGCTCGCTGGGCTTGCGCTGGGTGAAGGCACCCAGCAGCGTCGAGCTTGCCCGGCTGACGCAAACTGTGGCCAAGCGCATCGGCCGCTACCTGGAACGTAAGCGATCCACGAACCACGTAATTCCCATCGCTTGATCGCCGTGCGACGGTGGCGTCCTCAATTCACAGGAGGATGCCTACCATGTCGAGCGCCATCGCACTCACCGCACGCCAGCGCTTCTGGCTGCGCCATCTTCGCGCCTGCGCCCGGCGCGGACAACCGCTGTCGCAATATGCCGCCGAGCACGGCCTGACGATCGGCGCGCTGTACGAAGCCAAGTCACGACTGAAGCGGATGGGCGCGTTGACCACGTCCGTGACCGCGGCGGATTTCGTACCTGTCGCGCAGATTTCACCCTCGCCCCCGCCGCTGGTGCTGTGCCGCATCCGCCTGGTCAACGGCGTGACGGTGGAGACGGCGGGCGCCGAGCTCGCCGCAGTGCTGGCCACGGCGGCGCGCCTGCCATGATGCGCCCGGCCAATACGGTGTCGGTGTTCCTGTGCACGGCCCCGGTGGACGGGCGCCTGCACATCAACGGCCTGTCGGCGCTGGTGCAGGACTCTCTGGGCCAGGACCCCTTCGCCGAGCGGCTGTACGTGTTCACCAACCGGCGCCGGGACCGGGTGCGCTGCCTGTGCTGGGAGCGCAACGGCTTCGTGCTGTGGACCAAGCGCCTGGAGCGCGACCGGTTCCATTGGCCCAAGGCCCAGGCGGACAGCGTCACGTTGACCGGCCAGGAGCTCAACTGGCTGCTGGACGGGTTCGACCTGCGACACTGGCGTCCGCACGCGGCGCTGCACTACACGCACGTGAGCTGATCCGTTGATCGGGTCATGGGCACCGTTGATCGGCGCGCGCTGGTGGCAGGCGTGCTCGAGCTGGCTTGCGCTTGGGCCGGTCTGTTGCCGTTGCCGCACCTGGGCGCTGCAGAAATCGCCGCCGGCCTGCTGGTGGTGGGCGGTTCGCTCCTGCTGGTGCGGCTACGCTCGGCCTGACGTCCGTCATTCCTGCCGGTCGCGGGAACGTGAGATCACGACCGCGCTTGAAGAGATGCGCGAAATCGCGTATCTGCTTCACCTGGATCACTTTCCAGCCCGGCGCCCCATGAAGAAGATTACGGTCCTGATCCAGATGTCGCTGCTCCTCTGGCTGTGCCCGCCAGCCGGTGCCGGTGAAACCGGGAACGCGACACTGACCCGCGTGGGTGACGAAGCCCCGGCATTCACGTGCCGGACCATCGATGGCACCCGGTTCGCGCTGGCCGAGCTGAAGGGAAAGGTGGTGCTGGTGAACTTCTTTGCGGCGTGGTGCGATCCGTGCAACGTGGAGATGCCTCGCCTGGAGCAGGAAATCTGGACGAAGTACAAGGACCGCAAGTTCGTGATGGTGGCGATCGGTCGCGAGCACAGCGCGGCGGAACTGGCGGAATTTCGCGAGAAACACAAACTGACATTCACCCTGGCGCCGGACCCGAAGCGCGAAATCTATGGCAGGTTTGCCACGGAATCCGTCCCGCGAACGTATGTCATTGCCGCGGACGGCAGGATCGCATACCAATCCGAGGGGTACAGCGCATCGGAATTCGCCAGGCTGCCTTGGGTCATCCAGGCAGAACTCGACAAGATCGAATAGCGCGGACGATCGTCTCGCGCGCGAAGCGCAAGCCGCGCGGCCACCCGTGTCTTGCCCGTGCAGTTTACGCCGTGCGACTTCCGTCGTTAGAATCCATCGGGGGCGCAGCAGCACGGCCCCGAACAATTCGTGCGATGCGCGTGATCCGTGCAGCGCATGCGCCGTACTCCGCGGGGGCGGGGTCACTATCTGGCTGACAAGAACTGCCGGGGGAATCGAAATGCTCAAGCAAGCCGTAGCGGTTGTCCTGATCTCGTTCGCGGCGCCGAACATCGCTCAATCCGCGGAACTCGTCGGCGTGGGTTCGAAATGCCTCGACGTTCAAGGCGGCAACCCGAACGACGGCACGCCCATCATTCTCTGGTCCTGCCACGGTCAGGCGAATCAACGTTGGGAAGTCGTCGACGGGTTGATCAAGGGCCTGGCCGGGAAATGCCTGGACGCTTCCGGCGGCGGTTCCGCGGATGGAACCCCCGTGATCCTCTGGCCCTGCCACGGGCAGGCGAATCAACGCTGGGAAGTCGTGGGCGGAATGGTGAAGGGCACGGGCGGGAAGTGTCTCGACGTCAAGGGCGGCAGCCCCGCGGACGGCACTCCCATCATTCTCTGGTCCTGCCATGGGCAACCGAACCAGCGCTGGACGATACGCTGAGCGTTCGATCCGCCATCTTCCACCCAGGGGAGTGCTGCCATGTCCGTCGTGCCGCGGGTCGGTCCACGCATTCAGCCGCGAGGAGGCGCTGTCTTGAATCGCGCCGCCGTACTTCTTGCAATCCTGGTCGCGCTGCTCGTTCCGGCGCGGTCACATGCCTGTGCGTGTTGCTCGGATGAATGGGACTATTCCGAGAGGACGATGAAGTCCGAGCAATACGTTTCAGAGGGATTGAAAAGGCTCGTGCTCGCGGGGCGTATCGGCCAGGCCGCGGACGAAGTCGGCGAGTCGGACATCGAGTTCGGTCCGTATGTAGGCAAGGGCCGCTTCGGCGACGGTGTCCTGATATTTACCCTGCGGACCGACGCCGGGATCGCCGCGTCGATGCGCCTGGAGCTTGCTTCTGAATTCACCGACCGCCAGACCCATCTGTCCTGGATCCTGCCGAAAGCCATCTACGACGACTTCAAGGGGAACCACGCGCGCGAGTTCGGTGATACACCCGTGTACAAGGAACTTCGGCTGCGCGGCAGGATCGAGATCGATCCGTTGGCCGCATCGAAAGCGGGAATCGCAACCGACGGCGAGGCAACGTTGATCCTGACGGGCCATGGCAATCGTTGCTTTGCCGAGTCGAACTATCATCACTGGCGCTTGGAACTTGCGCTGCGCCAGGGCGATCAGGCGGTACGCGTGGTTGGAAAAGGGCAGGCGCGTCCCGAATAAGTCAGTGGAGCATCGGCGCGGCAATGGTGGCCCCGGGATCGGGGCCACATTGGTGCAAGCCTGAGGCCGCGGCGAACGCTCAGCCCGCGATCTCGGCGCGGCCGTTGTTGAACACCACCGCGTCGCGCGCCGGGACGCTGGCGCGCAGCGACACCACCGCGCCGTCGATCCAGAACTCGGTGCGGATCGTCTCACCCGGGAATACCGGGGCCGAGAACCGCCCGGCGATCGAGCGCACGCGCTTCTCGTCGTAGCCGCACACCGCGCGCAGCAGGGCGTGGCCGACCAGGCCGTAGGTGGCCAGGCCGTGCAGGATCGGCCGGTCGTAACCGGCACGGCGCGCGACCTCGGGCTCGGCGTGCAGCGGGTTCGGATCGCCGTTCAGGCGGTAGATGAGCGCGGCCTGCGGCACGGTCGGCAGCTCGCAGACGCAGTCGGGCGCGCGTTCCGGGATCGGGTGCGGCGCCGGCGCCGGGCCGGCCGGGCCGCCGAAGCCGCCGTCGCCGCGCGCGAACAGGCCGGTGAGCGTGGTCGCCAGCAGCGTGCCGGTCGCCTCCTCGCGGTACTCGCGCGTGAGATACACCAGCGCGCCCTTGCCGGCACCCTTGTCGAACAACGACGAAACGCGCGTGCTGCCGATGACGGTGGCCGCCGTGGGCAGCGGTGCGTGCAGCACGGTGCTCTGCTCGCCGTGCAGCGTCTTTGCGTAATCGATTCCCAGGTCCAGGGTGCGGATGCTGACGTAGGGCAGGCAGGTCGGCAGCGTGGGCAGTGGCCGCAAAGCCTTCTCGTACACGAACGGCAACTGCGCCTCGTCGGTCGGATCGAAGCCGACGCCGACGCCGAGCGCGTAGAGCAGTAGCTCGCGGGCGCCGTAGGTGTAGCGGGTCGGCGCGAACTCGCGCGCCAGCAGTTCGTCGGCAACGATGGGCATGTTCCGGGTCCTCGTTTGAGCGTGAATTGAAATCGGCCGGTGCGTTCAGGCGGCGGTGACGACGAGCAGCTCGTCGCCCTCGCTGGCCACCGTGTCGCCGGGCGCGTAGCGAACCGAGGCGACGATGCCGTCCACCGGAGCGCGGATGGTGTGTTCCATCTTCATCGCTTCCAGCACCATGAGCGGATCGCCGCGCCGTACGGCGTCCCCAGGCGCAACGAGCACCGCGCGCACGGTACCGGGCATCGGCGCGACGAGCCTGCCGCCGGCGGCTTCGGCGGTCGAGCCGCCTGCGAACGGATCGATGCGGCGCAGGCGCCGGCGCGTGCTGCCGGTGAGCACGAAGACCGCATCGGCGTCGCGGACGATGCGCGCGCGCACGCGCCGGCCGTCGAGCGTTGCGTCGAGCACGTCGCCGCGCAGGATTCCGTGGGCCTGCACGTGCCGGCCTTCAAGGGCAAGTACCAGGCCTTGTCGTTGCCAGCGGATTTCCACCCGGTACGACCGCGGATCGTCCTCGTAGTGCACGGTGTGCTCGCCGTCCAGGTGCAGGCGCCAGCCGTCGCCCGCGTCCCAGGGCGAGTGATCGTGCGTATGCCCCGGAGATCGGCCGGCCGGCGACAGGGCTTCCGCGAGCGCGGCGAGCAGCGGCACGGTGTCCGGGTCGTCCGGCGGCGCCGGCACGAGCGACTCGCGGTGACGCTCGATGAAGCCGGTATCGACCGGCCCGGCCTGGAATTGCGGATGCGCGAGGACTGCCTCGAGGAATTCCAGATTGCTGCCCACGCCGACCACGGCGGTGCGGCGCAGCGCGTCCGCGAGCCGGCGAAGCGCGTCGCGGCGGTCGGTGCCCCGCGCGATGACCTTGGCAACCATCGAGTCGTAGTGCGCGGTCACGGCGTCACCGTCGCGCACGCCGGTATCCACGCGCACGTCCGGCTCGGCCTGCGGCAGGCGCAGGTGCCGCAGCACGCCGGTGGCGGGCAGGAAATCCCGCGCCGGATCCTCGGCGCAGATCCGCGCTTCGACCGCCCAGCCGGCGATCGCGATCGCCTCCTGGGCGCAGGGCAGGGGTTCGCCGGCGGCGAGCCGAAGCTGCCACTCGACCAGATCGAGCCCGGTGATCATCTCGGTGACCGGATGCTCCACCTGCAGGCGGGTGTTCATCTCCATGAAGTGGAACGCACCGTCGCGGTCCAGGATGAATTCCACCGTGCCGGCACCGACGTAGCCCACCGCGTGCGCGGCGTCGATCGCGACCCGGCCGAGCGCGGCGCGCGTTTCCGGCGGCAGATCCGCGGCGGGGGCTTCCTCGACGATTTTCTGGTGCCGCCGCTGCAGCGAGCAGTCGCGCTCGAACAGATGCACCGCGGCGCCGAAGCGATCGCGGAACACCTGCACCTCGACGTGCCGTGGCGTGGCCAGGTAGCGTTCCAGGAGCAGGCGGTCGTCGCCGAAGGCCGAGCGTGCTTCGCGCCGGGCCGCCGCAATCGCCGCCTGCGCCTCGCTGGCCGCGGCGATCACGCGCATGCCCTTGCCGCCCCCGCCGGCCACCGGCTTGACCAGCACCGGCCAGCCGATCCGTGCCGCCTGCGCGCACAGGTGCGCGTCGGACTGATCCTCGCCGAGGTATCCGGGCACCACCGGCACGCCGGCGCGCTGCATGAGCCGCTTGGCGTTGGCCTTGTCGCCCATCGCCTCGATTGCGGTCGCCGGCGGGCCGACGAAGACGAAGCCGGCGTCGACGCAGGCGCGCGCGAACTCGGCGTTTTCGGACAGGAACCCGTAGCCGGGATGGATCGCCTGCGCGCCGGTGCGGCGCGCGGCTTCCAGGAGCCGGTCGATGCGCAGGTAGCTCTCGCGCGCGGGCGATGCACCGATTGCAAATGCCTCGTCGGCCAGCTCGACGTGCCGCGCGCCGGCATCGGCGTCCGAATAAACGGCGATCGTGAAGATGCCCATGCGCCGGGCGGTGCGGACGATGCGGCAGGCGATCTCGCCGCGGTTGGCGATCAGCAGGCGGTCGAACACGGTCACATCCGGAACACGCCGAAGGCCGTCGGCTCGATCGGCGCGTTCAGGCTGGCGGCAATCGACAGCGCCAGCACCCGGCGGGTGTCCGCCGGGTCGATGATGCCGTCGTCCCAGAGCCGCGCGCTCGAATAGTAGGGATGGCCCTGGGCCTCGTACTGGGCCCGTATCGGAGCCTTGAACGCCTGTTCCTCGTCCGCCGGCCATTGCCCGCCGCGCGCCTCGATGCCGTCGCGCCGTACCTGGGCCAGCACGCTCGCGGCCTGCTCGCCGCCCATCACAGAGACGCGGGCGTTCGGCCACAGCCACAGCAGGCGCGGCGCGAACGCGCGCCCGCACATGGCGTAGTTGCCGGCGCCGTAGCTGCCGCCGATGACGACCGTGAACTTCGGCACGTTCGCGCATGCCACCGCGGTCACCAGCTTGGCGCCGTCCTTGGCAATACCGCCGGCTTCGTACCTGCGCCCGACCATGAAGCCGGTGATGTTCTGCAGGAACACCAGCGGTACGCCGCGCTTGCAGGCAAGCTGGATGAAGTGCGTGCCCTTGAGCGCTGATTCAGAGAACAGGATGCCGTTGTTGGCGAGGATTGCCACCGGATAGCCGTGGATGCGCGCGAATCCGCACACCAGGGTCTGGCCGTAGAGTTGCTTGAACTCGTCCAGCTCGCTGCCGTCGACGATGCGGGCGATGACCTCGCGCACGTCGTAGGGCTGGCGTGGATCCTCGGGCACCACGCCGTGCAGTTCGGCCGGGTCGTAGAGCGGCGCGCGCGGCGGGCGGGTGGCGAGCGGTGCAAGCCGCGGTCGTTCGAGATTTGCGACGATGCGACGCGCAATGCCGAGCGCGTGCGCGTCGTCCATGGCGTAGTGATCGGCGACGCCGGAGGTCCGCGCGTGCACGTCCGCGCCGCCCAGATCCTCGGCGCTGACCACCTCGCCGGTCGCGGCCTTCACCAGCGGCGGGCCGCCCAGGAAGATCGTGCCCTGGTTGCGCACGATGACCGCCTCGTCCGACATCGCCGGCACGTATGCGCCGCCGGCGGTGCAGGAGC
This sequence comes from Gammaproteobacteria bacterium, assembly GCA_050183625.1. Taxonomy (GTDB): domain Bacteria; phylum Pseudomonadota; class Gammaproteobacteria; order JADZEE01; family JADZEE01; genus JBFXBD01. The sequence goes on along the minus strand of JBFXBD010000066.1, from coordinate 23,982 downwards.
CGAGCACCACCGCGATCTGGGCGATGCCCTGCGCCGACATGTTCGCCTGGTTGAAGAAGATGCGGCCGAAGTGGTCCCGGTCCGGGAACACCTCGTCCTGGCGCGGCAGGAAGGCGCCGCCGGATTCCACCAGGTATACGCACGGCAGGCGGTTCGCCTGGGCGATCTCCTGCGCGCGCAGGTGCTTCTTGACCGTCAGCGGATAGTAGGTGCCGCCCTTGACGGTGGGATCATTGACGACGACCACGCACTCGCGGCCTTCGACCCGCCCGATGCCGGTGATGATCCCGGCGGCGGGTATTTCGTCCGGCGCGTACAGGCCGTGCGCGGCGAGCGGGGACAGCTCCAGGAACGGTGCGCCCGGGTCCAGCAGCAGCCGCAGGCGCTCGCGCGGCAGCAGCTTGCCGCGCTCGACGTGGCGGGCGCGTGCCTGTGCCCCGCCGCCCTGGGCGATGCGCTCGATCTGCGTGCGCAAATCGTCGACCAGTGCGCGCATCGCGGCGGCATTGCGCGCGAACTGGGGCGAACGCGGGTCGATGCTGGTTGCGACTACGCTCACAGGCCGGCCCCGGCACGGGCGGGCGGGGCGGATCGAGGTGGCGCGGAGATCGCGTTGGCTATGTTCCTGATCATCCGGGTTCCGGCCAAGGCTGCGCAGGGCCGCGCCGGTACGCGGTGCATCGGTATCGCGTCGATCGGTCGAGCCCCATCCGCCGCATGATATGGCAATCACGATAAGATTGTAGAGAAGGCGTGCCTTCCGGCACCGCGGGGAAGAGTCATGGTGAAACTGGGGCAGTCGGTCGGGTTCGCGGCGTCCTTGCATGCGCCGGGGATCCTGGAACTGCGTTTCAACCGCCCGGAGCGCATGAATGCGTCGACCGCGGCGATGAAGCGCGAATTGATGGACACCCTGCTGCAGGCGCAGATGGACGAGGCCGTGCGGGTGGTGTTGTTCACGGCCGAAGGCCGCGCGTTCATGGCCGGCGACGACCTGCGCAATTACCGCAACGATCCGGATGCCGCCCAGGGCGCGTTGCCGGAACTGGCCAACCGGCACTACGACCCGATCAGCAGCTACGAGGGCCTGCGCAATGTCTCGCAGGGCCTGAATGCGGCGGTCATGAACCTGGACAAGCTCAGCATTGCGGCGATCAACGGCCATTGCATCCAGACCGGCCTGTCGCTGGCGCTGAGCTGCGATTTTCGCATCGCCGCGGCGGACGCGCGCCTGGGCAGCGCGACGCTACGCTTCGGCTACATGCCGGACGAGGGCGGGCATTTTCTAGTCACGCGGCTCATCGGCGTGGCGCGGGCCATGGACTTCTTCATGCGCAAGCGGGTCCTGGGCGCCGCCGAGGCGCTGGACCTGGGGCTGGTGCATCAGGTGGTGGAACCGGCGGCATTGCGCGATGCCGCATTCGCGCTCGCCGCAGAACTGGCCGAGGGCCCGCAGGTGGCCATGCGGCTGCTCAAGCGCGCGATCTACGCCGTGCCCGACCAGAGCTTCGCGCAGGCCGGCGACGACATCGCCACCAAGACCGCCATTTCCGATCACCACCCGGATGCCCACGAGGGCAAGGCCGCGTTCCTGGAGAAGCGCCAACCGCGTTTCAATGCCGGAGGGAAGGCGCACTGATCCGTGACGCGGGTTCAGGCACGGTTAAAGTCCCCGGCCTAGACTGGCACCCGTACCGGATCACCGCGCCCCGGGGCAGGAACCGGCGCGGAACAGGAGGCAAGCATCATGAATGCGAAGCTCAAGACTGCAATCTGCGGCGTGATCGCCGCCCTGGCCCTCGGCGCCGCAGGCCCGGCATCGGCCGATCGCGGCGGGCGCGGGGATGGCTACGACCGCGGAGGCTGGCGGACGGATGCCCATGACCGCAGGGACTGGCGTCGCCATCACCACCACAATCGCGGGTATGTGGTCCGGCGCCCGGTAGTCGTCGCGCCCTTCGGCTATGCCCCGCCGGTGGCGTACCGCCCGTACTACTACGCCCCGCCGGTGGTCGCTCCGCAGTACTACGTGCCCGCGCCCCGGGCGATCTACGCCCCGGCCTACGGACCGTCCACGAGCGTCTACTACCGCGGCAACGGGTTCGGGTTCTACATCTCGAACTGAGCCACGGCGCGGCCGCCAGGCCGCGGCGCATGACCCTACAGCCTGCATCCACGAGCGTGGTGCGCCAGCCCTGCCGGCGCTGGCCGGGCTATTTCGAGCGTGAGCGGGGCAGGCCGAGCCCGTCCTCGGCGACGATGCTGCGCTGCACCTCGCTGGTGCCGGCATAGATGGTGCCGGGGATCGCGCGCCGCGCCCATTTCTCGATCATGCCGGCGCCGCGCGGCCCGCGCACGAGGGTGTCCGGCGCCGCGGCGCGCAGCCACTTCTCGCCGCATTGCAGCAGCGTCTCGCTGGAGAACAGCTTGATCATGGGGCCCTGGTACTTCTGCATCTTGTCCGCGGCGAATGCCCACACGCCGCGCGCCTGCAGCACTTCGGACACGGCCAGCCGGGTGGCGGTCTCGGCGAGCAGGATGCGGATGCGCGGATCCTCGTAGGGAACGCGGCCGTTGCGCGCGGTCCGCGCCCAGAGGAGCGCGTGCTCGAGCAGGTCCTTGGTCGACCAGATGTAGAGATCGCCGCCGGCCTGTTCGATCTTCAGGGCCAGCGCCATCACCTTCACGCCGCCGTTGACCTCGCCGAGCCGGTACTTGTCCGGCACGCGCACGTCGCTGTAGAAGCTGACGTTGGTGCGCTCGTCGCTGACGGTCTTGATCTCGGTGATCTGGTAGCCCGGCTGGCGCACCGGCACCGCGAACAGCGTCACGCCCTTGTACTTGTCCGGGCCGGTGCGCAGGATCATGAGGTTGTAGTCGGCGACGTGACCGGTGGAGGTGAACATCTTCTGGCCGTTCACGACCCAGTCGTCGCCGTCGCGGGTGGCGGTCGTGCGGGCGGCGAAGATGTCCGAGCCCCCCGAGGGCTCGGTGTAGCCCAGCCCGCAGTACTTCTCGCCGGACATCAGCCCCGGCAGGATCTCGCGCCGCGCTTCGTCGGTGCCGAAGTGGTAGATGATCTTGGAGACGATGTCGGTGGTGCCGACCGCGAGCAGGTTCCAGCGGAAGTCGCCCTGCACCTCGTGGATCGCCGCCGCGGCCTCGCTGCCCAGGCCGCCGCCGCCGAACTCCTTCGGCCCGTCCGGGTAGAGCAGGCCCTCGCGCGCCAGCGCCCGGTGCAGGTCCAGGTCGAAGCCGTCGGAGGACACGCGCATGAACTCGCGCAGTGGCGGCGTATCGTGGCGCCGGCAGAAGTCCAGCGCCCGCTGTGCCGCGGCCTCGGCGTCCGGGCTGTACGCGAAGGTGATGCCGATGTCGCCGGCCTCGGGCAGCGGGGCGCCCGCGCCGCCCCAGAGCCGGTCGGCGGCGGCGAGCAGGGCACGTTCGGGATCGCCGGCCGCGAGCGACCAGGCATTCGCGCGCCGGAAATAAAGCTGCGCATCGTATTCCATCGTCATGCCGTAGCCGCCGAACACGCGCATGGCCCGTAGCGTCGCGGTGGTCGACGCGACGGCCGCCCACCACTGCGCCATCGACACCCGCGCCGCCGCCACCGGCAGGCCGCGGGCGATCGCGTCGACCGCGTTCCAGACCAGCAGCAGCGCGCCTTCGACGTCGGCGAGCGAGTCCGCCAGCGGATGGGCCACGCCCTGGTATTCGCCGATCCTGCGCCCGAACGCGACGCGCTCGCAGGCATACTCGGCGGCCATTTCCAGCGCCCGGCGTGCGGCCGCGGCGGACATCGCCGCGGTCAGGAGCTTGCATTCCTCCAGCGCCGCCAGGAATGCGTCCCGTGCGCCGGGGGCATTCACGGCCGTGCGGTGCGTGGCGCGGGAGAGATCGATCTCCGCCGAGGGCACCGAGCCGTGCGTCTCGCCCGATTCGACCGCAAAGCCGGAGCGCAACGTCACCGCATCGCCCTCCAGGCACAACACCGCATCGGCGATGGCCCCGGCCGGCACGACCTGCAGCGGCTCGGCGCCGGCGTCCGCCAGCGCCAGCGTGACGATCTTCTCCCCGGCCTGGCACTGGCGCAGCAGCGCCGCGGACTCGCCCTGAAATTGCGAGAGCAGGCGGTTTGCGACGATCGATTCCACGATCGGAGCGGAGGCAAGGTGCCGCCCGGCCTGCTCCGCCACGACCACCGCGTGCATCAGGCTCATCCCGCCGCCGCCCTGCGCCTCGGGAACGCGCAGCATCGGGATCTCCTGCTCGACGAGCAACGCCCACAGCGCGCGATCGAACCCGAGCGGCTCGGCCGCGCGAATGCGCGCACCGGTGGAATGCTCGCGCAGCACGCGCGCGAGCGAGTCCTGGAGCATGGACTGGTCTTCGGTCAGTTGCAGGTTCATGGGGTCGGGATCCGTTATCGAATTCGAGCCGGGAGACTAGCATGCGTGGTTTTCGCTGTGCACACTCCCGCGACCTGCGCAGCCGGCGCGGCGGGTTGCGATGCCGGGAGCGGCGGTTATGCTATGGCTTCGCGCGGCACGCGCTGATGGGCGCGTGCCCGGACGACGCATCCGCAACCCCTCCCGCCGCCGGCGGGGCAACGCCAGGAGACCCGAGCACAATGAAGATCTACGGTACGAAGAACGCCGGCAACCCCGTGCGCGTCGCCTTGTTCCTGTCGGAGAAGGGCATCGAGGTTCCGTTCGAGCCCGTGGATCTGATGAAGGGCGCGCACCGCGATCCGGCGTTCCTGGGCAGGAACCCCGCGGCACAGGTGCCGGTGCTGGAACTGGACGACGGGAGCTGCATCTCCGAATCGATCGCCATCTGCCGCTACTTCGAGCGCCTGCATCCGAATCCGCCGCTCATGGGCATCGACGCCCGCGACGAGGCCGTGGTGGAGATGTGGCAGCGGCGGGTGGAGTTCCAGTTCTACGATCCGGCGCGCGCGGTGCTGCGCCACTCGCTGCCGTTCGCGGCCCGGCTGGAGCCGGTGCAGCTCAAGGAGTGGGCCGAACTGAACCGGCCGCGCGTGGTACGTGGCATGGAAATCATCGACGCCCAGCTCGCCAGCACGCAATTCATCGCCGGGCCACGCTACACCGTGGCAGACATTACCGCGCTGTTCACGCTGAACATGACCCGGCTCATCAATATCGCGGTGCCCGACACCTGCCGGCACCTGGCACGCTGGCACGCCGAGATCTCGAACCGGCCGTCCGTCGTGGCGATCCTGGGCGCGCCCAAGGCCTGATCGCACGAGCGCCCCCGGGGCGCGCCTTCAGGGCAGCAGCGGCTCGTCGTAGGGCAGGTAGCCGAAGCGGCGCAGCATCCCCTGGCGGCGCTCCTCCATCACCGCGGCACGCTCGGCGGCGGTGATCCGGGGCGTGTCCGCGGGCAGGTGCCGGTGCACGTCCGCCAGCCTGACCTTCGTCGCCGTCGGCGTGGCGACGTCCTTTTGCTGGTGGTACTGGCGCAGTCGCAGGATGCCCGTCAGCCGGCCGGCCGTGTCCAGCCAGTTGGGCACGCCCGGATCGTGATTGGCCACCACCATGCGGTAGCGGCCGTCGCTGTCGCGGCGCGCCTGCTTCTGGTTCAGGCTCGACTGGAAATACGCCGGGTCGGTGCCGCGCGCGTAGCGATCCGCGAGCTGGAAGCCCCAGTACACCGGCCCCGGATCCTCGTGCTCGATGACGAGTGCCTCGTCGTCGGCGATGTCGTAGACCAGGTTCTGCGGCCGGCCCTTCTGCGTCTGCCCGAAGCTCTTGGGCATGTTCTGCACCGCCCAGACGTTGTACTGCCCGCCGGCGTTCCTGAGCTGGGCCTCGACCAGGTAGTTGGCGTAGTAGTCGTAGTAGAACTCGATGAAGCGCCCGGCGCGGTCCAGCCGCGCGATGAGTTCGTCCTCGGTGTGGTCGAGCGTGCGGCGGTCGATCGGATCGAGAAGCTGGATGTCGATCCAGGCGGAGCGGTCGTGGGTCCAGTCCAGGATGCCATTGCGCACGGTCACCACCGCGTGCGGCCAGGCCTCGTTCAGGCGCATCCAGTTGCCGGGTTGTGGCCGGGCGCTGGCGATGAACTCGAACGAGCCGTCCGGCGCGACGGAAAATTCCTCGCCGATCGCGTAGTAGTACGGCGCATTCGCGGCGGTGTTGGCCTCGGAGACGCGCTGCGGCGGCTCGAAGGCGCCCATGTCGCAGCCCGCCGAAAAGTCCAGGAACGCCGACTCGCGCATCCGCCCGCGGATGCGATAGGTCCGCTTCGTGTCCAGCAATCCCCAGAAGTACTTGAAGTCCGGGCACATGAACAGGACGTTCGCAAGCTGCGGCTCGCACGCAGTGTTGGTCACGAAGCGCGGGTAGAGTTCGTTCCATGCCAGCATGTTCATCCACGCCTGGCCGATCAGCTCCATGTAGTAGGCGTTCGCGAGCGCGTTCACATCCGCGCGCTGCGTCCAGGGGTGGTTCCAGATCTTTTCCCGGATGGCGAGCAGCCGATTGTCGTAGCGGTGCAGTGCGGCGGCCATCGCGGCGGACATATTGCCGATGCGCGGCGGGTGCAGTGCCGCCTCGGCGGCGGTGCCCGGAAGCAGCGTGCCGCCGAGGGCGGCGCCGGCGGTCATCAAGGCTTCGCGGCGGTCCATGGTCGTCATGTTCGGTCCTCGTCGTGCGTCGATGGCGTGGCCCGTGCGGACTATTCGTCCCGGGGGCGCAGGCATTGTAAATCCGGACGGCGATTGACCGGCAGGATCCAACTGCGCGACAGTGACGGTGGAGCCGGTTCCCCGGGGCCGGATCCGCCCCCTGGAGCGCAACGAGGCAGACGATGAAAGTAGGTTGCACCTTCCCGCACGACGACATCGGCAACGATCCAGCCGCGATCCGCGACTTCGCGCAGGCGGCCGAGGCGCTCGGCTACAGCCACATCGTGCTCTACGACCACGTCCTCGGCGCGCCCCACGGCGGCCGTACACCGCCGCTGTCGGGGCCGTACACGGAGAAGAACGCCTTCCACGAGATCTTCGTCACGCTCGGCTTTCTCGCCGCGGTCACCACGCGCATCGAGCTGTGCACCGGCATCGTCATCCTGCCGCAGCGGCAGACGGTGCTGGTGGCCAAGCAGGCCGCCGAGGTCGATCTGCTGTCCCGGGGGCGGCTGCGCCTGGGCGTGGCCACCGGCTGGAATTTCGTCGAATACGAAGGCCTGAACCAGGGCTGGGCGGATCGCGGCGCGCGCTTCGAGGAGCAGGTCGAACTGCTGCGGCGGCTGTGGACCGAGCCGGTGATCGACTACACCGGCCGGTTCCACCGTATCGATCGCGCCGGCATCCTGCCGCTGCCGGGGCGCGAGATCCCGATTTGGTTCGGCGGCGCGAAGGACGTCGCGTTGCGGCGCGCGGCGCGCATGGGCGCCGGCTTCATCTTCAGCCGGCCGGACGCGCCGGCCTCGGTGCCGGTGCTGCGCCGGTACGTGGCCGAATGTGGGCGGGACCCGGATGCGTTCGGGATCGAGGGCAATCTCAACTATTCGGCCGGCCCGGAGAAATGGGGCCGGCACCTGGAAGTCTGGCGGCAGTTGAAGGCCAGCCACGTCTGCATCCGCACGATGGGCGAGCAGCCGATCGGCCCGGCGGCGCAGATGCAGGCATTGCGCCGCTACGCGGAGGGCGTCGGGCTGAAGCCGGGTTGAGGCATGGCGCGGGCGCACGGGAACTGGAGGCGGACATGAATCGATACGGCGGCCCGGTGTTCGACTGCGACACGCACGTCAACGAGACGGTCGAGAACTTCAATCGCCACCTGCCGGAGCCGGCGCGCAGCGCGCTGGACATCCGCCGCGTGGAGGAACCCGGCGGCCGCTGGCCGTACTACGTGCACGGCGTGCGCAGCGACATCATCGCCGAGATGACGCGGATCGGCGATCGGGTGCCGAGGCCGGGGTCGCTCAAGGAATTCCTGCACGGGATCAAGACCGGCAATCCGGACTTCGTGTTCATCGATCCGACGCCGGAGATCCGTACCCGCGAGGGCCGCCTGCGCTGGATGGACGCGGGCGGCATCGAAACCGCGCTGCTGTACCCGGGCGAGTGCGTGACCCTGTGGCCGTACATCCGCGACACGCGCCTCAAGGACGCCTTCTTCCACGCATTCAATCAATACCTGGACGAGGACTGGGGCTTCAATCGCGACGGCCGGCTATACGCCTGCCCGCTGATGACGCTGGACAACCTCGACAATGCCATTGCCGAGGTCGAGTGGTGCATCGCCCGCGGCGCACGCCTGCTGCTGATGCCGGTCGGGCCGGTGGACGGCAAGTCCCCGGCGCACCCCCACTTCGATCCGTTCTGGGCGCGTGTGAACGAGGCGAGGATGACGGTGGTGTTCCACATCGGCGAATCCACCGGCACCCAGCCGCTGCTGCGCGCCTGGGGCGAGGCGCTGACCCCGGCACGCCACCTGGCCTCGGCGTGGTTCTGGATGAACGCCTACGGCGAGCAGCCCCTCATCCACATGCTTTCATCGATCGTCTTCCACAACTTCTTCGCCCGCTTTCCGCACATCCGCATCATCAGCGCCGAGAACGGCGCCGAGTTCGTGCCCAAGTTCCTGGTCAAGATGGACAAGAGCCGCGGCATGGCCAAGGGCGGGACGTGGCCGTGCGGGGCGCTGAAGGAGAGGCCGAGCCGCATCTTCCTGGAGCACGTCGGCGTGGTCGCGTATCCGGAGGACGACGTTGCCTCGATCGTCTCGCAGGTGGGCAGCGCGGACTTCCTGCTCGCCGGCACCGACTTTCCGCATCCGGAGGGCGTGGCCGGGCCGCAGGCGTTCGTGGAAGGCGCGTGCGCCGGCGTCGGCGAGGCGGACCTGGCGAAGATCATGTACGGCAACGCGCGCAGGTTGTTGCGATTGAGGACCTGAACCGCGACAACCCTCGCGGCCGGGCTGCGAGGCGCAGCCGAGTCGGGTCCATCCAGATCGCGGCGCAGGCCTTGCGCACCCCAATTTCGGCGCTGGTTCTCCGCAAGCGCGGCCTCTTGCCCGGCGCCGCGTCCTGCGCGCGGCGCGCTGTTCATTTCGATCGCGCGCCGACGCGCCGGCGGATTGCGATTGATCAACCCGCGGAAACAGGTACCCGTGTAGTATCAATCCACAAGGGGCGTCGCGTTGCCCGTTGCGGGCGGCCATTCCTGCGGCAGCGCAGGCAGGAGCGCAGCATGAAAAGCCTGACATCGGCGATTCTCGGTATTTCACTTGTTGTTTCGATGGCGCCGTCCGCCGACGACAGCCACCACCCGGAGCAAACCCAGGGCAAGGAGGCGACACCCGCCGCATCGCCACAGTCCGGTCCGGCCTCGTCGGATCCGATGCAGGAACGGATGAAAAAGATGCAGGACCTCATGGGCCGGATTGAGAAGACGGCCGACCCTGCAGCCCGACAGAAATTGATGCAGGAGCATCTGCAGCAGATGCACGACGGCATGGCGATGATGCGTGGCGCCGGTGGCGGCATGGGCATGGGCATGATGGACGGCAGGGGTGCCCAAAAGGCCAAGCAGTTGGACGGGCGCGGCGGCTGCCTTGGCACGGGCGAGAATGGGATGCCCGAAAGCCGGATGAACATGATGCAGATGATGATGGACCAGATGATGAAGCATCAACAGGCGATGCAGGGCGCCGCTAAATGAAGCCACGGCCTCGCGCCGGCGCCGCCGCCCGGTAACGCGCCGTGAACGACCGCATCGGCACGGCCGGTTCGATGCGGGCACGGACGCCTGATGCATCGGTCGCGGTTCGAACCGGCCGCAGCGATGCTCATCAATGTCTCGCACCGGGAGATCGGTCGTGAGCCCGGATGACGTGCGGACGGCGACCGACCCGGTCTGCGGCATGTCCGTGCGGCAGGAGGGCGCTTCCGAGCACTCGGATTATCGAGGGACCACCTACCACTTCTGTTCGTCGCGGTGCCGCGCCGAGTTCGAGCGCGATCCTGAGCGATACGCAGGCCCGAACGAGCCGCGGCCGGTCGAAGCCACGGCTCCCCACCCGCACCGGGACCATCACGGCGTTCCGGCGCGCCATCCCCGGCCGGTGGCGTATACCTGCCCGATGCACCCGGAGGTACGGCAGCCCACCCCCGGCCATTGCCCCAAGTGCGGGATGGCGCTCGAGCCGGACTCGCCGGCCGTTCCGGATGCGGAATACACCTGTCCGATGCATCCGGAGATCGTGCGAAGCGCACCCGGGAATTGCCCAATCTGCGGCATGGCACTGGAGCCGCGGGTGCCGGCCGCCGCGGCCGAGAACGCCGAGCTTGCCGACATGTCCAGGCGCTTCTGGATCGGCGCCGCGCTGGCCATTCCCGTATTCCTGCTGGCCATGGCCGGCGATCTGGCGTCGGGCTGGACGGGGCACTTCGTTTCGGCCCGTACATCGCAATGGATCCAGTTTGCCTTGGGTACGCCGGTGGTGCTGTGGTGCGGATGGCCCTTTTTCGTCCGCGGCTGGGCGTCCGTCATCCACCGCCGCCTCAACATGTTCTCGCTGATCGCGCTCGGGGTCGGTGTGGCGTGGATATTCAGCACGGTCGGACTGCTCGTGCCTGATCTGTTTCCGGAGAGCCTGCGGATGGGCGACGGCATGGTCCCGGTGTACTTCGAAGCTGCCGCCGTCATCACGACTCTGGTGCTGCTCGGGCAAGTCATGGAGCTGCGTGCCCGCAGCCGCACGAGTGCCGCCATCAGGATGTTGTTGGGCCTGGCACCGAAGACCGCCCGGATAGTGCGCGGCGACGGACGCGAGGAGGACATCTCCCTTGACGAGGTCCAGCCAGGCGATGTCCTGCGCGTGCGGCCCGGGGAAAAGGTTCCCGTGGACGGGATCGTCATCGAAGGAAGCAGCGCGGTGGACGAATCCATGGTGACGGGCGAATCGATCCCGGTGGAAAAGCACGCCGGCGCCCTCCTGATCGGAGCCACCGTGAACGGCACAGGCAGCTTGCAGATGCGTGCCGAGCGGGTCGGCGCGGACACCCTGCTTTCCCGGATCGTGCACATGGTCTCGGAGGCGCAGCGCAGCCGTGCCCCGATCCAACGCCTGGCGGACACCGTCTCGGGATGGTTCGTCCCGGCGGTGATCCTGGTCGCGCTCGTCACCTTCGTCGCCTGGGGTCTCCGGGGGCCTGAGCCGCGGCTTGCCCATGGCATCATCAACGCAGTTTCGGTGCTGATCATCGCCTGCCCGTGCGCCCTGGGGCTGGCGACGCCGATGTCGATCATGGTGGGAACCGGTCGCGGCGCGATGGCGGGCGTACTGATCAAGAACGCCGAAGCGCTCGAAGTCATGGAGAAGGTCGACACGCTGGTCACGGACAAGACCGGCACCCTGACCGAGGGCAAGCCGAGGCTCACCGCGGTGAAGGCAGCCTCCGGGTTCGGCGAGGACGACATCCTGCGGCTGGGCGCGAGCCTGGAGATCGCGAGCGAACATCCGCTGGCGGCAGCCATCGTCGCCGGCGCGCAGGATCGGGGATTGTCGCTCGCCGCGGTCACGCAGTTTCAGTCGCACACCGGCAAGGGGGTGACCGGCCTGATCGAGGACCGACGGGTGGGGATCGGCAATGCCAGGCTTCTCGATGTGCTGTCGATCGCGCCCGGTGATCTCGCCGGCACGGCCGAGACGATGCGAGGGGACGGTCAGACGGTCATGTTCGTGGCGGTCGATGGTGTGCCGGCGGGACTGATAGGCGTCGCCGACCCGGTCAAGGCGACGACGATCGAAGCCGTGCGCGCGTTGCACGACGAGCGGCTGCGGATCGTCATGCTGACCGGCGACAGCCGGGCAACGGCCGAGGCGGTGGCCAGGAAACTCGGGATCGACGAGGTCGTCGCCGAGGTCCTTCCGGAGCAGAAAGTCGAAGTCGTCAAGCGCCTGCAGGCCGAGGGGCGGGTGGTCGCGATGGCGGGCGACGGCATCAACGACGCGCCAGCCCTGGCGCAGGCCCAGGTCGGGATCGCGATGGGCACGGGCACGGACGTGGCGATGGAGAGTGCGGGCATCACGCTCGTCAAAGGCGATCTGCGGGGTATTGCGCGCGCCTTGCGGCTAAGCCGCGCAACCCTCCGCAACATCCGCCAGAATCTGTTCTTTGCCTTCATCTACAACGTCCTGGGCGTGCCTGTCGCGGCCGGGGTGCTGTATCCGGCATTCGGATGGTTGCTGTCGCCGATCATCGCGGCGGCGGCCATGAGCTTCAGCTCGGTGTCCGTGGTGATGAACTCAGTGCGGCTCAACCGCACCACTCTTTAGTTCGTTCTGTTGGAAGCCATGATGCATCGGGACGACACGCCGGAGGGCGGACCGGAATGAGCAGTGCTTCGGACTACGGCCTGTAGTCCCTGGTCCTCGTCAATTCGGCGGTCTTCATCCTGTTCGCGTTCAGTTTTGCCAAGCCCCGGAGCCCACGGGACTGGCGCTCGTTCGGCGCGTTCTCCGCCTTCATCATCGCGTTGTTCACCGAAATGTACGGGTTCCCGTTGACCATCTATCTCCTGTCCGGCTGGTTGACGACGCATTATCCAGGCGTCGACTGGATGTCGCACGAATCCGGCCACCTTCCGGAGATGCTCTTCGGATTGAAGGTCAATCCGCACTTCGGTCCATTCCACGTGCTCAGCGTCATCGTCATCGGCTGCGGCTTCTGGCTTCTTTCCGCGGCATGGGCGGTTCTCTACAAGGCGCAGCGCAGCCACCACCCGGCAGTCGCCGGGCCCTATGCCCGGATCCGCCACCCGCAGTACGTCGGCTTCGTACTCATCATGGTCGGGTTCCTGCTGCAATGGCCTACATTGGTCACGGTGGTGATGTTTCCGATCCTGGCATGGATGTACAGTCGCCTGGCCCGGCGTGAGGAACGTGAAATGGACCGGGAATTCGGCCGGGCGTATCGCGAGTACGCGGCAAGGACGCCGGCATTTATTCCGCGCCTTCGGGCGGCAGGGCCTGGCTGTTTGCCGCGTTGATCAGTTCTGGGGTTGGCGTCGTCGACGTTGGAGCAACAGGTAGGCCGCCGGCAGCACGACCATCGACAGGATCGGTGCCGTGAGCATCCCCCCGATCATGGGCGCGGCGATGCGCTGCATGACCTCGCTGCCGGCGCCTGCGCCGATGAACAGCGGCACCAGGCCGGCGACGATCACCGCCACCGTCATCGCCTTGGGCCGCACGCGCAATACCGCGCCTTCCACGAGCGCGGCGCGCAGATCCGCTTCGCTGCGCAGCGTGCCCTGCGCCTGCCGCGCGGCAATCGCCTGATCGAGGTAGAGCAGCATGATCACCCCGAACTCCGCGGCGACGCCGGCCAGGGCGATGAAGCCCACGCCGGTCGCGACGGAGAGGTGGTGGCCTAGCAGGTAGATGAACCACAGCCCCCCCACCAGCGCGAACGGCAGCGTCGCCATGATGAGCACGGCGGACGATATCCGCCGGAACACGAGGTACAGCAACACGAAGATGATGGCGAGGGTGAACGGGATGGCCAGTTGCAGGCGGCTGGCCGCACGCTCCAGGTACTCGAATTGCCCGGACCACGCGATCGAATAGCCGGCCGGCAGCTTCACCTGGCGCTCGACCGCCTGCCGGGCGTCAGCCACGTAGCCGCCGAGATCCCGCCCGCGGATGTCGACGTAGACCCAGGCATTGGGGCGCGCGTTCTCCGACTTGATCATCGGCGGCCCGTCGGCTATCGCGATCCGCGCAATGGTGCCCAGCGTGAGCGTCTCCCCGCGTTCGTTCACGACCGGCAGTTCGCGCAGATCCTGTACCGAATCGCGCAATTCGCGTGGATAGCGGACGTTGATCGGGAAGCGCTGCAGGCCGTCGACGGTCTCGCCGATGTTCTCCCCGCCCACCGCGACGCTGACGATCCGCTGCATGTCTGCGATGTTCATGCCGTATCGGGCGGCTACGTGCCGATCTGGGACGATCTCGACGTAGCGCCCGCCGGATACCCGCTCGGCGAACGCCGACGCCGTGCCGGGCACGGTCCTCACCGCGGATTCGACCGCCCTGGCGATCCGATCGATGACGCCGAGATCCGCGCCCGCGATCTTGATCCCCACCGGGGACTTGATCCCGGTCGCGAGCATGTCGATGCGGTTGCGGATGGGCTGCACCCAGACATTTCCCATGCCGGGAATGCGCAGTGCCGCGTCCATCGATTCGATCAGCGCGGCGGTGGTCATGCCCGGCCGCCACTGCGAGCGGGGCTGCAGCATTACGGTCGTCTCGACCATTTCCAGCGGCGCCGGATCCGTGGCCGACTCCGCCCTCCCGATCTTGCCGAATACCCGCCTGACCTCGGGAAAGGTCCTGATGATGCGATCGGTCTGCTGCAGCACCTGCGCCGCCTTTCCGGCGGACAGGCCGGGCAGCGCGGTGGGCATGTACAGCAGATCGCCCTCGTCCAGCGGCGGCATGAACTCGCTGCCGAGCTTGAGCGCGGGCCAGACCGTCGCCAGCGCCAGCGCAGCGGCCGCCAGGATCGTGGCGCGCGGGTGTTCCAGCACCCATTCGATGACGGGCCGGTATGCCGCGATCAGAACCCGATTGAGCGGGTTGGCATGTTCGTCGGCGATCCGGCCGCGGACGAACGCGACCATCAATACCGGGATCAACGTGACGGACAACCCCGCCGCCGCCGCCATCGCGTAGGTCTTCGTGAACGCCAGGGGAGCGAACAGCCGGCCCTCCTGGGCTTGCAGCGTGAATACCGGAACGAACGACAGCGTGATGACGAGCAGCGAGACGAACAGCGCCGGCCCGACCTCGGCCGCCGCTTCGGCGATCAACGCCGCGCGCTCGCCGGCGCCGGGCTCGGGACGGCCGTTGGCGCGGCGCCAGGCTTCCAGGCGCTTGTGCGCGTTCTCGATCATCACCACCGCGGCGTCCACCATCGCGCCGATGGCGATCGCCAGCCCCCCGAGCGACATGATATTGGCGTTGATGCCCTGCGCGTGCATGACGATGAACGCGGTCAGGATGCCGATCGGCAGCGTGACGATCGCCACCAGCGCCGAGCGCAGGTGCCACAGGAACAGCGCGCACACCACCGCGACGACCGCGAGTTCTTCCAAAAGCTTATGGGCCAGGTTGTCCACCGCCCGATCGATCAGCGCCGAGCGGTCGTATGTCTCGACGACTTCCACACCCGGCGGCAGGCTGGGCCGCAGCGCCTTCAGCTTGGCCTTGACGGCCTCGATGGTCGTCTGCGCGTTCGCGCCCGAGCGCAGCACGATCACGGCGCCGACCACCTCGCCCTCGCCGTCGAGCTCGGCGATGCCGCGGCGCGCTTCCGGGCCGATCTGTACCGTGGCGACGTCCCGCAGCAGGATCGGTATGCCGCCTTCCCCGACTCCGATCGGGATGGCGCGGAAATCGTCCAGCGATTTCAGGTAGCCGCGCGAGCGGACCATGTACTCGGCTTCGGCCAGCTCCAGCACCGAGCCGCCGGCTTCCGCATTGGCTGCCTGCACCGCGGCAACGACCGTTTCCAGCGGCAGCCGGTATGCCCGCAGGCGATCCGGCCGCAGCACGATCTGGTACTGCCGGTTGAAGCCACCGATGGTCGCGACCTCGGCGACGTTCTCGACGGTCTTGAGCTCGTACTTCAGGAACCAGTCCTGCAGCGCGCGGAGCTGGCCGATGTCGTGCCGGCCGCTGCGGTCGACCAGGGCATATTCGTATATCCAGCCGACACCGGTCGCATCCGGCCCCAGCGCCGTGCGTGCCGTTGCGGGCAAGCGGCCCTGGGCCTGGGACAGGTACTCGAGCACCCGGGAGCGTGCCCAGTAGAGATCAACCCCGTCCTCGAACAGGACGTATACGTACGATTCGCCGAACAGCGAGTACCCGCGCACCGTCTTCGCGTGCGGCACCGACAGCAGCGTCGTCGTGAGCGGATAGGTGACCTGGTCCTCCACGACCTGGGGCGCCTGTCCCGAGTAGACGGTACGTACGATGACCTGCGTATCGGACAGGTCCGGGATCGCGTCCAGTGGCGTATTGCGCACCGCGAACACGCCCCAGGCGGCCAGCAGCGACGTTGCGACGAGGACCAGGAACCGGTTGCGCACCGACCAGTGGATCAGGCGCGCAATCATGGGGCAAGCTCCGTGGCGTCGCCCGCCTGTTCGTACGCGCCGGGCCCGGGGTGCTCGCCCATGAGCCGCATGCGGCCCGCGGGCGAATCATCGGCCATGCGATCGTAGGCGCCCTGCAGGCTCGCCTCGGAATCGATCAGGAACTGCCCGGAGACGACGACACGTTGTCCGGGCCTCAGGCCCTCGATGATTTCAGTCTGGCCGGCCAGTTCCCGCCCCGGAACGACGTGCACGGGTCGGAAGCGCCCCTTCGCCTCGGCAACGATGACGACGGCGCGCGTACCGGTACGGATCACGGCCTCGGCGGGCACCGTGGTGCGCTGTGCGGTCTGGACGCCGAGAATCGAGACCTGGGCATACATCCCGGGTTTCAGCGCGCCGTCCGGGTTGGCGAACGCGAGCCGGGCGCGCACGCTGCGGGTTCGCGCATCGAGCGTCGGATAGACGTAGTCCACCGTGCCTTCGCGCACGCGGCCCGGCTGCGCCTCCAGGCGCGCCTGGGCCGGCGCGCCCGCGGTCACCCCGAAGGCCAGCGCTTCAGGGACTTCCGCCTGGACCCATACGGATGCGAGATCCGCGAGCTTCATGAGCGGCGTGCCGGGCGCGATCTGTGCACCTTCGCGTACCATCAGCTCCGTCACGACACCGCTGATGGGTGCCAGCACGGGCACCCGTCGCTGCGGTGGCGATGCGCCCACGGCATGTGCGCCGAGGAGATCCAGGCGTGTGCGTGCAGCGTCGATGAGCGACCGGTCGCCCAATTTCGTGGCGAGTGCCAGCTCCTCCTGTGCCGCGAGGAGATCGGGCGCGTAGATCAGAGCGAGCGTATCACCGCGACGCACCGTGTCGCCCACCGCGCGCACGGCCAGGTGTTCCACCCATCCGGCGACGCGCGGCTCCACGGCCACGATCCTCCGTTCATCGATCGCCACGGTGCCGGCGGTGTCGACGCGTGCGGCGGCCCGGATCGTCGCGACCACCGCGGTGCGCATTCCGAGGTTCTGCACCATCCGCGGGTCGATCTCGACCGTCGCGCCGCCCGCGTCCGCGTACTTGGGCACCAGCGCCATGTCCATGAACGGTGACTTTCCGGGTTTGTCGAAATGCACCTCGGGCTTCATCGGGTCGTACCAGTACAGCACGGTGCGCTTGTCCGACGCCGGCGCGGCGGTTTGGCCCGATCCGCCTTCGCGGCGCACCAGCTTCATGCCGCAGATGGGGCAGGTTCCGGGCGTCGCCTGCCGGACCTGGGGATGCATCGGGCAGGTGTAGTAGACGCGACCCTGCGCATCGACGGCTTCGACCAGCGTGTGGGTGTGCGTGAGCCGATGGCCCGCGACCCACCAGCCGGTCGTGCCGGCCGCGGCAGCCACCGCCAGCAGCACCAGGATGACTCGGCTATTCATGGTGGATCTCCTGCGTGTCAGCGCCGGTGCCGGTGTCGAACACACCCGCGTAGGTCAGCTCGACGACGCGACGGACGAGGTCGTACTGCAATTGCAGGCGGGCCAGGCGGACATCGAGCGCTGCGCGCCGCGCGTCCAGGATCTCGCGAAGCGCACCGCGGCCGCCCCGCCAACCGGCCACCGCAGACGCAATCCGCGCGTCCGCCTGCGTCTGGATTTCCGAGTCGTAGAACGCGAGCCGCCGCAGGTCGTGCTCCCAATTGTGATGATGCAGGCGGGCCTCGGCTTCGACCTGCCGCAGGACGTCCTGCAGCGCCGAATCGTTGGCGTCCTGCATCGCGAGCGCGGCGGCGACGCCGCGGTCCTGGCGCTCGCGCGTGAACAGCGGCAGGTCGACGCCGATGCGCACGGAGACCATGTCCGAATAGACCGGCCGGTTGGCGTATTCGAGCTCCACGCGCCAGTCCGGCGCGTAGGCGGTCTTCGCCAGTGCGACCGCCGATTGCGCCGCTTCCAGTCGGGCGCGCTCGACCGCTACGCGTGGATGGTTGCGCGCACGCTCGATGACGGTTTCCAAAACCGGAAGCGCCGGCGGGACCGGCGGTTCGGCCGTGACGGGCCGGTCGGCAGCGTCGCCGATCCAACGCGCCAGCACGTTGCGCGCGTGGGCGATGTCCTGCTCGGCGGACGACACGGCGTCCTGCAGGCGTTCGGCATCCAGGCGCGCGGCCAGATACTCCGCCTGGCTGTTTCGGCCGCTGCGCAGGGCGATGGCCATGGCCTGGGACTGTGCCCGCGCGGCATCCAGGCTGGCGCGCGTCAGTGCGAGTATTCGCCCGGACCGCCATAGTTCCAGCCACGCGAGCGACGCGTCGCGACGAATCGCCTGCCGTGACATTGCGCGCTCGGCTTCCAGGCGCCGGGCGCCAGCCTCGGCGAGTTCCCCGCGTGACGCCCGCTTGGCGGAGCGGGTCAATTCCTGCATCACGCCGATCTGGATCTGCGTGCCGGTGTCACGGGTGAATGAGAACGCGTCGCGTGTTTCGATGGGAAGATCAGCAATCCCGGCCACGAGGCGTGGATCGGGCAACTGGCGCGCCGCGATTGCCTCCTCGCGGGCGGCGCGGGCCTGCGCCGTAAATCCCTCCAGCAACGGCTGGTCCGTTACGGCAAGGTCGGCCGCCGCGTCGAGCGTCAGCGCCCCGGGCCCGGGCTCCCCGCCGGCAGGCGCCGGGCCTGCCATCGCCAATGTCAGTAACGCCATAGGCCACGCAAGCGCGCGGCTCAATGAACTCGTCATGGAAAACCCTCCTGTCGCCGAAGGATCGGCGTGGAACCGGGCACGGCGCGCGGCCGTGCACTGGTGGGGTTACAGGAGGATTGCGATGGGCGGCCGCAGGGGAGCCGGCGGTGGCGTACCGGCCAGGACTTCCGGCGGCATGGGCGGCGCGTGGGAAAATACAGGGGGTGCGATGGCAGCGGTGACGGCCTGTGCCGCGGCGTGCCCGAGCGTGCAGGTCAGCATGGTCGGGCAATCGAACGAGCAACACGCGTGTTGCTCATCGGGCGTCGTACCTCCGGATCCATGGCAATCCGGAGGCCCCGGCTGCATTTCCGCGGAAACCGATACGGGAGCAGGTGGCTCGAAAATGGCCGCCGCCGCGGCAACGCCCTGCACGAAGAAGATCAACGCGGCGAACAGGGCGATCGATTTGCGCAGGCGTTTCATGAGCGCTCTCATGCTACGCATCAATCGTGCGACGGGCAATGAATCCGGAGCGTCACGTCCGCCGCCCGACGCCAGGACCGCCGCGACAGTGCATGGCGTGGTCCACGCCTTTCGAGGTGTTCCGCGGCCGCCCCCCTAAAGCGGGCATGACCCGTGGCGGCCGGCTTGACGCGCCGGATGCACGCGGGCGGCGACGTGCGGCGGGGGAATCCGGGATTTGGCGCCCTGGGCCGGATTCGAACCGGCGACCTCCCGCTTAGGAGGCGGACGCTCTATCCAACTGAGCTACCAGGGCGGTGAGGGGCGGGATCCTACACGGGCATCGGTGCGGTGGGAAAACGCAATCCGGCGGTCGTGTCCCCCGGAGCGGAGGAAGGAACCCCCTCCGGGCAGAGGCGAGGCCCGGACCGCCGACGTCCGAAGCTCCAACCCGACTGCCCGGCCGGGCCGCAGGCCACCATCCGCGTTCGCCTCCGGCGCATTGTGTCGCCGGTTCAAGCAGGGTGCGTAAACACCTGTTACAACGGAAAAAATCCTTGCAAGTTCGAGAAGCTTCGAGGATCATTCCAGGCGTCGTAACAGGCTGCGGCGCGATTGGCTTGCGCAATAGTGCCGGGGGGCATCGTGTCGTCGTACTTTTTCTTTGCGGCCGGACAACGGGACAACGCTTCGCGTGTCGTCGCCTGGCGCATCATCGGGCTGAAGTTGAAAACACAAGGATGAGCGGCGGCGAGACATCAGGCGGCGGATCCGGGCGCGAGCAGCGGCTCTACGAGCGGCATCCGGTATTCCTCGACGCGGCCATCGAACTGCCGGATGCCGCGCCGGTGCCCGGCAAGATCCGCGACTATTGCCGCGCGGGCCTGTTCGTCGCCTGGGAGTGGGCACCACCGGCGTCGATGCCCGATCGTGGCGCGCCGATCGTGGTGCGCTTTCGCACGCCCGGCGTCGGCGCGCCGGGGATTGAACACGTACTGCACGCGACGGTCGCACGCGCGGGGGACTCCGGGATCGGCATCGCGCTGAGCGAAGCCGAGCCGAAGGCGCTGGACGCCCTGGCGGAGTATGCGCGCATCGGCGAGCGTGGCGATGCCGGCGCGGCGTCGGCCGCGGGTGTCGACCGCAATGCCATCCTCGCCCGCTGCCGGGAACTGGTGCACAACCACGTGCGTCCGGCCGTGGACGAATTCCTGCGTCGGATCGACGAGCGGATGTTTTCCACCGCGCGCGAGGCGTTCAACGACGCCGACCAGCGCAAGCTCTTCGATACCATGGCCGCGATCCAGACGCGCAAGGAACCGATCGCGCGCGGCGTCGTCGATGCGATGGTCGATGGCCTGGATCATCTCGGCGAGGTCGGCCACGTCACCGTGGACAACGCCCCCAAGCCCAGCGGGCTGAGCCTGGTGGGCAAGGAGGAGTTCGAGGAACTGCTCATCATCGGCGACATCGTCGCGCGCGTGGAACGGGACCAGAAGGACGTGCTCTGGCGCATCGAGCGCCGGTTCACACAGATCGCTCGCGGGGTGGTCAACCGCGGCAACAACCCGGTCGGGCCTTCGGTGGCCTGCCGTTCGATCTCCAAGTCGTTCGCGTCGTTGCTGCTGCCGCCCGAGCACATGCGAACCATCTACGAAATCGCCGAGCAGGTCGTCATGCCGCGGCTGGTGCCGTTGTATCGCGAGGTGGACGAACTGCTCGCCCGCTCCGGGCTCATGCCCGGCCTGGAACATGCGCCGGACGGTTCGGACGTGCCGCGCCCCAAGCCGCGCACCGCGAGGCAGGATGGCGGCGGCGATGGCGATGGCGGTGGTGGGAGCGGCGGCGGTGTGTCCGCGGGTCCCGCGGCGCCGGCGACGGTCGCCGGTTTCGCGCCCGGCCAGCCGGCCGTGGGCGCGCCGGCAGGAATGGCCGCGGCCGCCGCGGCCTCTGTGCCTGGGGCGGTTCCGGGCACCGCGCCGGGCATGGTCGCGGCGCCCGCCGCAGGAGCAGGGGTTGCCGCAGGCGCGGTTCCGGCATCGGTTGGTCCGGTGGGAACGGGGCCGGTGATCGGCGGCGCGCCGGGGGTGGCGGGCATGCAGGCCGCGGCGCAAGGTGTGCAGGCGGGCGGCGCAGGCGCGGTCTCTGCCGCAGGTGTGGAGGCGGCACCGGCGCAGGTGCCGGCGTACGTGCCGTCCGGTCCGGCCGTGCCGGTGCCGGCGGCGCCACAGGCATTCCAGGCAATGCGCACGTTGCTCGGCCTGCAGCGCGGCCTGGGTGCCGGCGGCCGCGGTGCGCCAGCGCCAGCGGCCGCGGAAGCGGGATCCGCGGCGGTTGCCCAGCCCGGTGGGGTGGCGATTGCCGGCGCCGCGGGTGGCGCCGCGCCGGCGTACAGCAAGGACGAATTGCTGCGCGCAATCCAGGCGCTGGAGGGCGAGGAGCACGCGCGCTGGGCCGAGGAGACCGCCGGGGCGGATTTCGGCGAGCGCCTGAAGGCGGCGCTTGCCAGCCAGGGCGGTGCCGCACGGCAGATCGGCGATCGCGAGAGCGATGCCATGGCCATGGTCAGCGGCATCGTCGAGTCGCTGCAGCAGGACCACCTGCTCTCCGCGCCGCTGCGCCCACGACTGGGCCGGCTGGGGACCGCGCTCACCAAGCTGGCGGTGTCCGACGAAAACTTCCTCAGTGACGCCGCGCATCCGGCACGCCAGCTCATCAACCGCATCGCCCAGCTCGATCTCGAAGCGACCCTGGGCGGGGAGAGCACCATCGGCCCGCGCGTGGGCCAGATCGTCGAGCGCCTGGCGCGCGATGCCGGCCGCGACTCCGGCGTGTATCGCGACCTGCTCGACGAAGTCGATTCGATCCAGTCCGAGCGCGGCGGCGAGTACCGGCGCAACCTGCGCGCGCTGGTGCAGGAGTGCGAGCAGCATCAGGTCGCGCAGCGTGCCAAGCGCAGGCCGGGCCAGGAACGCGCCCAGCAGAAGGAAGTCTCCAAGGAGTGGGCGGTGTGGTTGAACCGTGCCAAGGCGCTGCGCGTGGGGGATGTCGTTTCCCTCAAGCGCGGCGGACAGGCGCCGCAGCGCGTGTCGCTGGCCTGGGTCGGAGAGGAACACAACCCGTTCGTATTCGCCAACAGCAAGGGCAGCCGGGTGGCGTCGATGACGCTGCAGGAGCTGGCCATGCAACTGCGGCGCGGCCTGGTGCGGGTCATGGACCGCGCCGACCTCCCGGCGCTGGATCGGGCCCTGTACCAGACGCTCTACCGGATGCACGACCGCATCGGCCAGCAGGCGCTGCAGGACGAGCAGACCGGGCTGGTCAACCGGCGCAGGTTCGAGGCCCTGCTCGAACAGCGGCGGGTGGAGTGCGTCGAGCGCGACGCCCGCTACGCCCTGGCACGATTGCGCCTGACCGGCGTGGACGCCCTGCTCGATCGCGGTGGCCCGGGCGCGGCGGCGTCGCTGATCCGCAAGATCGCCGCGCTGGTGGCCGAGCGTGTCGGTGCCGGGGCCACGCTGGCGCGCATCGACGAGCGCGAGTTCGGCCTGCTGCTGGCCAGCGGGGACATCGACGTCGCCTCCCGCACCATGGAAGACGTTCTGGCCGTCATCGAGAAGGTGCGGGTGCGCTACCGCGAGGAGAAGTTCGGCATCGGCGGCAATGCCGGGCTGGTGGCGATGACCGCCGCTTCACCCAGCGTCGCGGCGCTGATGCAGGATGCGGCGACCGCCTGCGACGACGCGATCGCCCTGGGCGCGAACCGCGTCGCGGTGCACGTGCCCGTCGCGCCGACCGTGGTGCGGCCCGAGGATCGGATCGACTGGCGGGCCTGGCTCGATTCGACGCTCGCCGCGGACCGCCTCGCGCTGCGCGCGCAGTGCGTGCGCCTGGCCGCCGACCCGGCCGCCGCCGGCGCCTATTGCGCGGTGCACGTCGGCGCCGAGGATGGCCAGGAGTTCGTGCCGCTGCCCGAAGTGCTGCCCGACGCCGCCGAATTGGTCGACAAGATCCGCGCCCTGGATCGGCTCGCGATCCGCGAGACGTTCCGCTGGATGGCTCTGAACCGCGATCTGCTCGACAAGCTCGGCGGCTGCGCGGTGCGCCTGTCGCCGCAGTCGCTGGCCGATCCATCGCTCATGGACTACGTGCTTGGCCAACTCACCGAGTCCATGGTGCCGCCGGGAAAGCTGGTCTTTGAAATCGCGGACGCCGCCGCGCGGGTGCACCTGGAGGAGGCCGAGCGCCTCATCCGCACGCTGCGCGAGTTTGGCTGCCGGTTCGCGCTCGAGGGCTTCGGCGCGGGCGAGACGGCGCAAGGCTACCTGAACAACCTGCCGGTGGATTTCCTCAAGATCGCGCCGCTGTTCGTCGCCGAGCTGGATCGGAACGCATCCGACGCGGCGGTGGTGCGTTCGATCACCGAGATCGCCCGGCTGATGGGCAAGCGCACGATCGCCGCCGGCGTGGCGAGCGCCGAGGTGCTCGCACGCCTGCGCGAGATCGGCGTGGAGTTCGCCCAGGGCGGCGCGGTCTCGCCCATGTGCGCCATCGACGAGATCGTTTAAAGTCGCCTCATAGGTAGGATCTTATAACGCTCTGATCCGTGAACCTTTTCGTTCGCCATCGATCAGATCCCGCAGTGCCGCGTTCGGCGGCGTAGTGCGGGAGATCTGCGGTGGCGAGGATCGATGCATCGA
>JBFXBD010000065.1:0-39656 GCA_050183625.1 Gammaproteobacteria bacterium | reverse complement strand
TCGACCTGCCGCACCGCGATCTCGATCGGCTGGTCGATGCCGTCGCGCGCGGCGATGTCCTCGAACGCGAAGTCCAGGCAGTTGCGCCATACGCCGGCCCAGTCGCCAAACCCGGTGGCCGGCACGAATTCGCCGACCAGAAGACCGATCCCGATCGCCATGAGACCCCTCGCGCCCGCCGTGATTGATTTGGCTATTATGCTTCCCGCGCCGGCCCCTACACGAGCGATGACCGCAATGACGGACAAGCCCCTGCCCGCGTACGACGAACTGCCCGTGACGCCGGGCGCGCCGCCCGGATCGTCCTGGGGCGTGTGGGGCGCGCAGGATCAGCTCGGCACGCTGAACCTGCTCAACGACGCACGCACGCTCGAAGCCGTGCGCCTGGTGCGCCGCGGCGCGGTGTTCCCGCTCGGCCTGCCGCTGCACGAGCCGGATCCGCACCTGGTCTGGCGCACCCCGCCGCGGCATCGCATCCTGCACGTGGGCCACGAAGCGCGCGGCATGCAGCCGGGCGGCGCGGACGACACCGGCCCCGGCCACGTCGATCGCGACGACTACCTCGACGGCCTGTGGCTGCAGGGCTCGAGCCAGTGGGACGGCCTCACCCACATCCGCCACCCGCGCTGGGGCAACTACAACGGCGTGCCGGACGCCGACATCCACGGCGGCCCGGGCACGAAGCTCGGCGTGGACCAGTGGGCCGCGCGCGCGATCGTCGGCCGCGGCGTGCTGCTCGACATCCCGGCGTACATGCGCGACGCCGGCCGGCCCTACGATCCCAAGGGCTCGCACGCGATCACCGGCGCCGATCTCGACGCCGCCGCGCGCCGTCAGGGCGTGCAGGTGCAGTCCGGCGACATCCTGCTCCTGCACACGGGCTGGATGCAGTGCTACCTGCAGGCCGATCGCGAGGAGCGCGCCCGCATGGTGGAGCCGGGCAAGGGCCGCGCGCCGGGCCTGGAGTGCGCGCGCCGCAGCCTGGAGTACGTTTGGAACCTGCACGTGGCGGCGATCGCCGCCGACACCATGGGCGTGGAGGTGGCCGGGCCGGAGTACAGCTTCGAGCTGCACCAGGACTTGCTGCCGCTGCTGGGCATTCCGCTCGGCGAGTACTGGGTCCTGGATGCGCTGGCGCGCGACTGCGCCGCCGACGGGCAGTACGCCTTCCTGCTGGTGTCGGTGCCTCTGAATGTGCGCGGCGGCGTCGGCTCGCCACCGCAGGCGGTGGCGATCAAATAGCGCGGAGGCACGGATGAACGACGACAAGCCACTGGCCGGCGTGCGGGTGATCGAGGCGGCGATCTGGATGTTCGGGCCGGCCTGCGGCGCGATCCTCTCGGACCTGGGCGCGGACGTCATCAAGGTCGAGCACCCGCGCAGCGGCGATCCGCAGCGCGGCATCTCGACCTCGGGCATGCAGGCGCCGTCGGGCGCCCGGATCCCCGACGGCCTGCCGTACAACGCGATCGCCAATCGCGGCAAGCGCTCGGTCGGCCTGGATCTAGGCCACCCGCTCGGACGCGATGCGCTCTACAGGCTCTGCGCAAAGGCCGACGTGTTCCTGACCAACTTCCTCGCCCCTGCGCGCGCAAAGCTTTCGATCGACGTCGCCGATATCCGCGCGCACAACCCGCGCATCATCTACGCCCGCGCCACCGGCACCGGTACGCGCGGCCCCGAGGCCGACCGCGGCGGCTACGATCTGGCCACCGGCTGGGGGCGCGCCGGCACCGCCTTCAAGCTCACCCCCGAGGGCGGGGAGCCGCCGATGATGCCGCCGTCGTTCTTCGATCTGCAGGGCTCGATGGCGCTCGCGGCCGCCATCGCCACCGCGCTGTTCAAGCGCGAGCGCACCGGGCACGCCTCGGTGGTGGACGCCTCGCTGCTGAACGCCGGCATGTGGCCGCTCGGGCCGGACATCGTCATGGCGCCGTACCTGGGCGAAATGCCGCGCTGGCGCGATCGCCGCCGGCCGGGCAGCCCGACGGTGAACTGGTACCGCACCGCGGACGGCCGCTGGCTGTACCTGGTGCACCTGGAGTCGGACCGCTACTGGCCGGAGCTGTGCCGGGCGATCGGGCGCGCGGACCTGATCGACGATCCGCGCTTTTCCAGCCATGCCACGCGCATCGAGCACCAGGAAGCCTGCGTCGCCATCCTCGACGGGATTTTCGCCGCGCGTACCCTGGCGCAGTGGACGCCGATCCTGAACGCCACCGCCGGGGTCTGGGCGCCGGTGCAGAGCCCGGCCGAGCTGCACGCGGATCCGCAGGTGGTCGCCAACGGCATGCTGCCGCGCGTCACCGGCCAGGACGGCCTGGAGTTCTCCCTGGTGGCGCCGCCGTTCCAGTTCGACGAACGCGCGCCCTCGGTCGCCGGCCCGGCGCCGGAAGCCGGCCAGCACACCGAGGAGATCCTGCTCGACCTCGGGCTGGGCTGGGATGAGATCGAGGCGGGCAAGGCCGCGGGTGCATTCCAGTAGACCCGCGCCGCCGGCGCCGCAGCGAGGTTCGCGACCATGATCGACGCCGTGGATTTTCCCGAACGTGCGCGCACGTTCCGGCTCACCGACGCGGATCTCCAGGACGATCCCTTCGCGTTCTATGCCCGCCTGCGCGAGGAGTGCCCCGTGGTCTTCAATCACCACGGCGCCGGATCCGCGCTGCTGGCCGGCACGCCGGGGTGCTGGGTGCTGTCGCGCTACGACGACTGCCGCGCCGCGCTCCAGGATGCGGAGAGCTTCTCCAGCGAGATCTGGCGCCGCGCGCCGGATCCGATCGCACTGGCGACCGCGCAGCTCGCGCCGCCGGTCGAGGGGCTGGTGCGCGGCGCCATCCCGCAGGCCATCGATCCGCCGCTGCACGCGAAGTACCGCTATCCGCTCGCGGCGCACTTCGCGCTGCGCAACGTCGGCGCGACGATGGAGGCCGAGTTCCGGGCGCTGACGCGCCGGATGCTGGATCGCATCGCCGGCGGCGCAGCGATCGACTTCGTCGCCGATTTCGCGGTACCGCTGCCGGCCGAGTACTTCCTCACGCTGATGGGGCTGCCCAGGGACCGGATGCGCGAGTTCTTCGGCTGGATGTGGGGCACGCTGCACGCGAACGATCCGCAGACGCGGTTCCAGTCCACGCTGGCGATCCTGGAGTTCTTCCGCACCACGCTCGCCGAACGCGCGCGCCTGCCGCGCCAGCCGCGCGACGTGATCGGCGTGCTGATCGAGGCCGAGTTCGGCGGCGAGCGGCCATTCACCGACGGCGAGCGCCTGAATGCCTGCTTCCTGCTGTTCCTGGGCGGGCTCGACACCACCACCACGGTGCTGTCGAACATGGTCGCGTTCCTGGCCACGCACCCGGAGCACCGCGACGCGCTCAGCGCCGATCCGTCACTCATTCCGCGCGCGATCGAGGAACTGATGCGGTACGAGCACATCGTCAGCCCGCCGCGGCTGCTCACCCGCGACGTGCAGATGCACGGACAGACGATGCGCGCGGGGGACTTCGCGACGCTGCTGCTGCCGGCGGCGGGGCGCGATCCGGCGCAATTCGCCGATCCGGACGCGGTCGACTTCGATCGCGCGAACGCGACCCAGAACCTGGTGTTCGGCATCGGCCCGCACCGCTGCCTGGGAATGCACCTGGCGCGGCTGGAGCTGCGCGTGGCGCTGGAGGAACTGCACGCGCGCTTCCCGCGCTACCGTCTCGCGCCCGGCGCGCGAGTCGAGCGCCACAACGGCGTGATCCGCGGCGCGCACCGCGTGCCGCTCGCGCTCGCCTGAACCACCCCCGTCATTGCGAGGCCGCGCAGCGGCCGCGGCAATCCAGGCAGCCTGGACGAACTCGGCGCCGCATGGATTGCTTCGCTGCGCTCGCAATGACGCGCACCCCATCATTGCGGGGAGCGAAGCGACGAAGCAATCCACGGCGCGGCGTACGCCGGCGCCGTTCAGGTGCGCGTGCCGCCGCCGTCGGCGTGGATGAGCTGGCCGGAGACGAAGGCCGAGGCCTCGGAGGCCAGGAACACGCAGATGTGGCCGATGTCGGCCGGGGTGCCGAGGCGGCCGACGTTGGTCCGCTCGCGCAGGCGCGCGAGGTTCTCGTCCAGCCACGCCGGCGGCGGCCGATCCGGATCGATGCCGGCCTTCGCGAACAGGTTCTCGTGCACCACCGCGCCCGGCACGATGCCGTTGACGCCGATGCCGAGCGGCCCGAGCTCGCGCGCCATGGTCACGGTGAAGCCCGGGATCGCGGACTTGGTCGCGCTGTACACCGCCATGCCCTCGGGCAGCGTGGCGATGTAGCCCTCCAGGGAGCAGATGTTGACGATCCGGCCGCCGCCGCCGCGCGCGCGACAGTGCGCGGCGAAGGCGCGGGTAAGCAGGATCACCGCGCGCAGGTTGGTGGCGACCATCGCGTCGACGTACTGCGCGGTGACGTCGGCCAGCGGCATGTTGCTCAGCATCGCGGCATTGTTCACCAGGATGTCGAGCCGGCCGTGGCGCCGCACCGCCTCGGCGACGATCCGATCCGGCGCGTCGGGATCGGCCAGGTCGGCCTGGAACCAGCCCGCGCCCGGCACGTGGCGGGCGAGGATGTCGGCGCCGTCCGCGCGCCGCCCGGTTGCCATGACCTGCGCGCCCGCGGCGCTCAGCGATTCGACGATCCCCAGGCCGATGCCCGCCGCGCCGCCGGTCACCAGCGCCACCTTGCCATCCAGCGCGAAGGGTCCCCAGTTCGCCATCGTCAGGTTCCGTCCTGGACACGCTGCGCCGCGCGGCGCGCGCGGATCAGGCTGTCCTCGTAGGGGTTGTCGAGCGCGCGGCCGGTGAGCACCTGCCCCGGGCGGCACGCCTGCTCCAGCCGCGCCCGCTGCGCCGCGGTCAGCGCGCCGAGCCGGTCCTCGACCGCCTCCACGTCCACCTGCGCGGCCGCGCGCTCGATCCAGTCCCCGCCCGCCGGCAGATCGAAGAACGCGGCGATCCGGGCAAGCACCGCGCGCGGATCGGCGACCAGATCCTCGTAGCGCACGTCCATGAACCGCGACGGCGGCAGGCGCACGAGGTCGTGGTAGCCGCGTGCGATCTGCCAGCTCCAGTAGCGGCCGAACTCCTCCAGCGGCGGGATATCGCGGGTCATGCGCCGCAGGATCGGATCGTCCTCGCTGCCGATCGGCCCGTTCAGGGCGCGATCGAGCTCGGCGTCGGTGGGCGGATCGCTGAAGAACGACGCGTACAGCACGAAGTGGCGGAAGGCGCGGATGGCCAGCGCGTTGATCGGCCCGTCGCGATGGATGTGCAGGAACCTCGCCTGCGGATACCAGTCGATCAGCCGACCGACGAACTCGATGGATACGCCCGAGCGTTCGATCCAGGCCTGCGCGCCCTGCCGCGCACACAGCCACTCGAACAGCGCCCGGTAGTGATCCGCGAGCCGGGCGCGCGGCCGCGCGCGCAGGAAGTCGGTCGCCTGCCCGAACAGCGCATCGACCTGGGGCGTCAACGTGCTCAGCCAGATCTTCAGGCCCGGGAACGCGGGGGCCCGGGTCGCGTACTCGCCGACCTCGCGCCGAATGCTGTGGCCGGCGGCCGCGTCGATGAACGGCGAGCGCGACATCACCAGGTCGTTGAGGATGTTGTTCCGACACAGAAGCGCCACGACCTCCTCGCCGTCGAACTCGCCCTCGGCGAACACCGCGTCGCGCGCCAGCGTGGAGAAGAACTCCGACATCGACAGCAGTGCCGGGTTGCAGCCGAGCATGTTCGACAGCAGCGTGGAGCCGCAGCGCCCGGTGCCGACGATGAAGCGATCCATGCGCGACCTCAGGCGCGCAGCCGGCGCTGCAGGTGCAGGCGGCGCGCCGCCAGTTGCGCGCGCCTGTCGGCAACGCTGAACGCCGGCGTGTCCGCTGGCAGGTGCGCGCGCACCTGCGCCAGCGGCACCACGCGCGATTCCGGCGCCGGCGCGTCCTGCGACCAGATCCAGCGGTAGAACACCGAGCCGGTCGGGTAGCCGCCGGTGTCGAGCCAGTTCTGCACCCCGGGATCCGCGTGCGCGACGACGTAGCGCACCCGGCCGTCGGCGTCGATGCGGCTCTGCCGGTCGTTCAGCGCGGTGATGCGGTTGGCGACGTCGATCTGCGAGTACCAGGGCATGGTGTAGGTGTGGAAGCCCCAGTAGCGCGCCCGCGGCACGTCGGACTCGATGAGCAGCGCTTCGTCCGGCGCGAGCCGGAAGCGGGTGATGCCGTACTGGATTGCGCCGCCGCCGCCGGGGATCGCCACCGGCGGGCGCATGACGTTGGGCGGGATCTGGTCCGCGTACGCGAGTTGGAACAGCGGGTAGCCGTAGGGATTGTTCTCCAGGTAATCGTTGATTGCGGCCAGGCGCTCGGCGATGTCGGCCGCGGCCGGCGGCGGCGGCGCGCCTTCGGCGCCGATTCGCTCGATGGTGAGATCCGGCGGGCGATCGCGCGCCCAGTCGTGATAGTAGACGCGGATCGCCAGCCGCATGGCATCGGCCGGCATCGCGATCCAGTTGCCGGCGACCCGTTCCGGGGCGGCGGTGATTTCGAGGATCCCGTCCGCGCCGACCTGGAAGTCGCCGAGCGAGAAATCGCCGTAGTTGCGCCACTGGGCATTGCTGATGCCGATGATGATGTCGTCGATCGTGCGCGTATCGATCCGCACCCGATAGCTGGCGTCGCCGCGCACGCGCGCGAAGTAGTAGTTGTTGTCCAGGTTCGGGCCGGTGGGGCCCGAGCCGCTGTCGTCGTTGCGGGTGAAGCGCGGGAAGTCCGGGTCGGCATTGTCCAGGTCCCAGTCCAGCGCCGCGCGCAGTTCGCGCGCGAAGTAGCGCAGCGTCTCGGCCTGGTAGAGATCCTCCTCTGCGCCGGGCTGCGAAAGGATGAGATGGCCGGCGTCCTTGAGCCGATCGCAGAAGGCGGTCCAGGCGCGGGCGGCGGGCGAAGTCGGCGGCTTCGGCGCCGGCCGCATCGCGGCCACGGCCTGGAAGGGCTTTCCGGTCTGCTTGTCGACATCGGTCATGGCGCCGCGCTCCGCGCATCGGGACAGGCGCGAGTATACGCGTAGATTATCGCCACCGGCCACGCGCCCGGCATTGACTGCGCCCGCGCGCGATCCTACCGTCGCCTGCGGACGCTGGCGCGGCGCGCGAGCGTGAAACGGGAGTACGCATGCAGATCTGGGCGCAGTTGCCGCTCCGTCCACCGGCCAGGGTGCCGCAGCTCGCGGCACGGCTGGAAGCCGACGGCTGGGACGGGGTGATGCTGTTCGACTCGCAGAGCCTCATCGGCGATCCGTACGTGAGCCTGGCGCTGGCGGCGACGGCCACCACGCGCCTGGGCCTGGGGATCGGCGTCACCAATCCCGTGACACGGCATCCGGCGATCGCCGCCAGCGCGATTGCCACCGTGCACGAAGCCTCGGGCGGGCGGGCGGTACTGGGGATCGGTCGCGGCAATTCAGCGCTCGCCTACCTGGGCGCGGCGCCGGCTCCGATGGCACGCTTTGGCCATTACCTGCGCCTGCTGCAGGGCTACCTCGCCGGCACGCCGCTGCCGCTGGAAGAAGTGGCGGCGTTCGGCGGCGCGCAGGACCTCGACACCGTGACGCTCGGACACCGGCCGGACGCGAGCGCGCTCGGCTGGCTCGATCGAAGCCTGCCAAAAGTGCC
Source organism: Gammaproteobacteria bacterium (assembly GCA_050183625.1). Classification (GTDB taxonomy): domain Bacteria; phylum Pseudomonadota; class Gammaproteobacteria; order JADZEE01; family JADZEE01; genus JBFXBD01. The sequence goes on along the minus strand of JBFXBD010000065.1, from coordinate 31,962 downwards.
GGTGGAGGTGGCCGCGACCGGGCCGCGGGTGATCGCGCTCGGAATGCAGTTGGGCGATCGGGTGAGCTTCTCGGTCGGCGCCGATGCCGGCCGCCTGCGCTGGGCGGTGGACATCGCGCGCGGTACCGGAATATCGCGCCCTCTCACCGCCTACGTCAGCGTGGCCGCGCACGACGATCGGCGCATCGCGCGCAGGCTGGCGGCGCCGGACGTGGCGATGCACGTCCACATCGCCGCGATGCGCGGCCCGTCCACGATGCCGATGTCCGATGCGGAGCGCGAGACCGCAGCCCGGGTCGCCGCCGCCTACGACATGCGCCGGCACGCGCGCCACGGCCCGCAGACCGAGGCCATGGACGATGCCTTCGTCGATGCGAATGCGGTGATCGGCACGGCACGCGAATGCGTCGAGCGGCTGCTGTCCCTCGCGGCGCTCGGCCTGGACCGCCTGGTGCTGATGATCGCCGCCCCCGGTTCGCCCGACGCGACCGCCGCCTACGAAAACCTCGTCCGCGAAGTCCTGCCCGAATTGAGGCGGCGCGGTACCTGACTGCCCGCCGAAATGGGGACATCCGCCATTTTCCGTCCGGCCCGCATGTCCGGGCGCGTGGTCGGCAACCTCAGTCGGCGAAAATAATGATGAATGTCCCCATTTAATTTGGGGGGTGGCGGGCGGCGAGGTGGGTCGCGAGGTGGACGATGAGATCGATGGTGACGTCGAAGTTCGCGGCCTGCTCGGCGGCCATGTCGACCGAAGCGGCGGCGCCGCGCAGCGCGCGATGCGGATACAGGCGCCGGAACAGCGCCACCGTCTCGGGCGTGTACTCGTCGAGCTTGCGCCGCGGCTGGTGCCGGCGCAGCAGGTGGCGCGCCACCACTGCCCCGCACAGGTAGCTCAGCGTCAGGTCGAACAGGGTGCGGGACTGCTCCGGCGACAGGCCGGCGCGGTCGAAGGCATCGAAGATCCGCTGGCTGATCTCCATCGAGTTGGGATGGAACGGCGAGCGGACGATCGCCTCCAGCACCATCGGGTGGCTGTCCATCACCTCGTGCAGGCGCTTCACCGCGCCGCGGAACACCGTCTGCCAGGGCGTATCGGGCGTGATGCGCGGGGGCTTCAGTTCGCGCTCCAGCGTGCGCGCGACGACCAGATCCACCAGTTCGTCCTTGTTCGCCACATGGTGATAGCAGGCCATGGGCGTGACGCCCAGGCGCGTGGCGATCTGCCGGAAGCTGATCGACTCCAGGCCGGTTTCGTTGGCGATGAGGACGGCCGTGTCGATGATCTGCTCGCGCGTGAGGCCGCGCCGGGGCCGCCGGCCCGCCGTCTTGCGCTTGCGCCCCGCCATGCCCCCAGTTCCGCTCCCCGACGCGAGAGTGGCTATCGTAACCGGCGCCGGATTCGTCACCAAGCGCGGCGCCGGTGGTCCGGCCGGCGCCGCGCCGCGATCATTTCAGCAGATCGTCGACCAGCCCCTCGCGGCCGTTCTGCAGCGTGCGCAGCACGAGGTAGTCCGGATGCTTGTAGCCGCGGTGGTCGTAGGGCCCGAAGCTCAGCACCGTGCCCGGCGCCCCCATCGTCGCCGGCAGCATCCGCACCTGCTCCAGCGCCCGCTTCATGCCCTTGGGCGTCACCGGCCGGGCGCGCGAGATCGCCTCGGCCAGCACCCGGCCGATGTCGTACATCAGCGCCGGGTAGCAGTTGAACGGCCGCGGGCCGCCGAAGCGCTTCACGTACCGATCCAGGTAGGCCTGGAAGATCTTGTTGCCCTCATGCGGCTGGTCGATGCCCACCCAGCCCTCCAGCCAGTCCGGCGGCGCCGGCATGTTCATCAGCTTCGGGCTGCCGTACTCCTCGTGCATGCCGCTGAACACCACCCAGATGGTGATCGAGATCTTCGGCACCTTCCAGCCCTCGGCCTCCATCTCCTTCATCACCGCCATGGCCTCGTAGAACGCCATGCCGTAGCCCATGTGCGCCACCGACTGCGCCCCCGAGCGCCGGATCTCGCGCACCGCCTCGCGCATCTGCTCGCGCGTGCAGCGCGGGGAGACGATCTGGTCCGAGGCCACCGCCAGCCCCAGCCGCCGCGCGTGCTGGCGGAAGTAGTTGAAGTACTCGTCGCCGATGGGGTTGTCCTCGCGGATCACGCCCACCGACTTCGCCCCGCGCCTGTTCACCAGGTGATTGGCGATGAGGAAGGTCTCGTCGGCGAAGGTGCCGTTCGGGGCCTGGAAGCAGTACTCGCCGGCGAAGTCGAAGGTGGCGACATAGCTGATCGCCGGCACCTTCTCCTGCTCGACCACGTCGCGCACGCAGCGCGCCGAGTCGGTGATGAGCGGGCCGACCACCGCCAGCACCTTCTCCTTGTGCACCAGCTCGCGGTAGGTGTCCACGATCACCGAGTACGGTCCCTCCGGCGGCCCCTCGACCTCGCGGATCACCATCTCGATCGGCCGGTCCACCAGCCCGCTGTCATAGGCCTCCTCGAACGCGAGCTGCATGGCCTTGTACCAGTCCGGCAGCGCCTCGGGCGCCCACAGGCAGAAGTCCTGCAGTACCCCGATCCGGTGCGGGGTGCGATCCCCGGTGAGCACGTACCTGGAGCCGGCGCCGCTCATCGCCGCCGAGGATGCGTCCGCCACCGCCTCGCCACCGCTCTTCACCGGCGCCGCCGGCAGCAGATCCTGCAGCGGGACGTCCACCAGCGCCTCCTTGCCGTTCCTGATGTCGCGCACGGTGATGTAGCGGCCCTTGTAGCCGCGATTGTCGAAGGCGCCGAAGCTGATGATCGTGTCCGGCCCGCCCACGCAGGCCGGGCGCATCCGCAGCCGCTCCAGCGCCTCCTTGAAGCCCTTGGGCGAGGGCGGCTTGGCACGCGAGAGCGTGTCCGCGATCACCATGCCGTGGTCGAAGCCCAGCGCGGTGTAGACGTGGAACGGCCGGCGCCCGTAGCGGGCCTGAAACTTGTCCAGCATGCCCTGGAAGGTCGGGTTGCCCTCGTGGATCTGGTCCAGGCCGGTCCAGCCCTCCAGGTCGCGCAGCAACGTGGCCTGGTCGTAATCCCCCGCCCCGCCGAACGCCGTCACCAGCACCCAGGTGGTGTTCATGAACTTGGGCGGCGACCAACCGGTCTCGGCCTCGGCCCGCCGCAGCGCCGCGGCCACCGGCGGCAACGCGCCGTAGGCCGAGAACACCACCACCGCGTCCACCCCCGCCTGGCGTACCGCCGCGACCTGCGGATCCACCGGCTCCAGGGTGTTGAACAGCCCCACGATGTGATCCGAGACGATCTTCAGGCCGTGCCGGCGCGCGGCGTGGCGGAAGGCCTCGAAGTACTCCGTGCCGATGATGCCTTCCTCGTGGAACACCCCGATCCGGCGGTGCCCGCGCAGCGCCAGCAGCCCGGCGATCACGTTCGCCTCGTCCGGGAAGCCGCCGTTCTGCAGCGCGTAGCAGTACGGGCCGGCCCAGTCGAAGGTGGCGCAGAAGGAGATCGTCGGCACCTTCACCTCGTTGACGACGTCCACCAGCGCCAGGTTCGCCTCGGTGACCTCCGGGCCGATGATGGCAATGCACTTTTCCTTCTCGGCCAGTTCGCGCCAGGTGTCGATTACGATCGGGTTGGTGCCGCGCATCGGCCCCATCACCTCGCGGATCACCAGCTCCACCGGCCGGTCCAGCTCGCCGCGGGCGGTGTACTCGTCGCACACCAGCCGGATCGCGTCGTAGAAGTCGCGCACCACCTGGGTGCCCCCCGCCCACTCCATGCAGATGCCGACCTTGTAGGGCGTGCGCTCGCGGGTGGTGTAGGCGTTCTTGGCGGGATCGTTGTTCGACATCCGGGGCCCCCTTTTTGCGGTCGGCCCGGTCCGCGGACCGGGTTTGTTGTGGATATACGCGTATATTATTCTATGCGCCCGGCGCGGGGACACCCCCCGGTTGTTCCGGCCCCACCCATTGTCGAGGTTGCCCCCATGCGTATGGAAGACATGATCATCGTCAGCGTCGACGACCACATCGTCGAGCCCCCGGATCTGTTCGACGAGGTCTGCCCGGCGAAATTCCGGGACCGGGCGCCGAAGCTGGTGCGCAACGAGCGCGGCGAGGACGTGTGGGTGTTCGAGGGCATGCCGACGGTGAACTTCGCCCTGAACGCGGTGGCCGGGCGCAGGCGCGAGGAACTGGGGTTCGAGCCGTCGAACTTCGACCACATCAGGAAGGGCTGCTACGACGTGCACGCCCGCGTCGACGACATGAACGTCAACGGCATCCTGGCGAGCCTGAACTTCCCGACCTTCGTCGGCACCTCGCTGGAGCTGTTCAACAACTGCAAGGACCGCGAGCTCGGCCTGGCGATGATCCAGGCCTACAACGACTGGCACCTGGATCACTGGTGCGCCGCGTACCCCGCGCGCTACATCCCGATGACCTCCCTGCCGCTGTTCGACATGAATGCGGCGGTCGCGGAACTCAGGCGCACGGCCGCCAAGGGCGTACGCACGATCAGCTTCCCGTCGCTGCCCCAGCTCATGGGCCTGCCGAGCATCCACGATGCGTACTGGAAGCCGCTGTGGGGGGCGCTGTGCGATCTCGGCCTGCCGATCTCCATCCACATCACCGCCGCCGCCCGCACCGGCAGCGAGCACCTCGGCATGGACTCGCCGATCGACGCCTTCCTCACCAAGATCAACATGTGCGCCTACGCGGTGGCGACCGAGTGGCTGTGGTCGCGCATCCCGCGCGACTACAAGGACATCAAGGTCGTGCTCTCCGAGGGCGGAATCGGCTGGATCCCGTACATGATGGAGCGCGCCGATCTCGTGCAGCGCAACCACGGCCCCTGGACGCGGCAGGACTGGGGCGGCCGCCAGCCCAGCGAGGTGTTCCGCGATCACTTCATCAGCTGCTTCATCGAGGACCGCGCCGGGGTGGAGATGCGCGAATCCATCGGCATCGACAACATCACCTACGAGCAGGACTACCCGCACGCCGACATCACCTGGCCGAACACGCCCGAGCAGCTCCACCAGCGCGATCTGGCGGGCCTGCCGGACGAGCACATCGACAAGATCACCCACGCCAATGCGCTGCGGGTGTACCGCTTCGATCCGTTCGCGATCATGCCGCGCGACCAGTGCACGGTGGGCGCGCTGCGGGCACGGGCCACGCACGTGGATCTCACGCCGATCGAAGGCGGCGGCCGTCCGCCGAGCGAAGGGGTGAGTCGCGTGGTCACCGCGGCGGACGTGGCCAAGCAGTTCGCCGCCTTCAAGCTGGATTGAAGCGCCAATGCCCGACGCCATCGAGGCGCTGGACGCCGGCCTGCTGGTGATCGGCGCCGGCATGGCCGGCATGACCGCCGCGGCGCGCGCCGCGCGCGGCGGCGTACGCGCGCTGGTGGTGGAACGCGGCGCCGGGATCGGCGGCTCGGCGGTGCTCTCGGGCGGCGGCCTGTGGACCGCCGCGGACTACGATACGTTCCGGCGCGTGAACCCGCTGGGCGATCCGGAACAGGCACGCACGCTGATCGACCGCTACCTCGAAGTCGGCGCCTGGATCGAGTCACTGGGCACGCTGATCTCCGATCTCGCGCCCGCGGACGAACTGATGGGGTTCCCCTCGCGCGGGCGCAACTTCGACGTGCCGGACTACATCCGCCGCTGCCGGTCCGAGGTCCAGGGCGCGGGTGGCCATGTGGTGACCGAGAGCGACACCGAAGCGCTGCTCGTCACCGATGGCCGCGTGCGCGGTGCGCGGATCCGCGACCTGGCCAGCGGCACGCTCATGGAGGTGCACGCACCGTGGACGCTGCTCGCCACCGGCGGCTTCCAGGGCGACCCTGCGCTGCGCGCGCAGTACCTCGGCCCGCACGGCGGCGCGCTGCTGCTGCGCGCAAACCCGAACAGCGCAGGCGCCGGCCTGCGGCTGGGGCAGGCTGCCGGTGCCGCGACCAGCGAACACATGACCGGCTGGTACGGGCACACCGTGCCCTGCCCGCTCGCGCAGCCGATGCAGGTCGCCGACTACCTGCGCTTCGCGCAGTTCCACCTCAGCCCGCGCGCGATCCTGCTCGACCGCGACGGCCGGCGCTTCGTCGACGAGTCGCGCGGCTACTACCGCAACGCGCAGGCGGTCGCGCGCCTGGAGACGGCCCGCGCACTCGTCCTGTTCGACAGCGCGCTGCGCGAGGCGGACACCGCGGCCTTCGGCGTGGACCGCTTCGAAGTCGCCGGCGCCGCCGGCGCGCACACGGCGCGGGCCGGCACCTGGGGCGAGATCGGCGCGATCGTTGCCGCCTGGGGCTACCGCGGCGCCGGCGAGGCGGCCGAGACCTTCAATGCGCAAATGCGCGGCGCGGCGCAGGCGCTGCAACCGGGGCGCGAGTTGCACCGGCGCCCGCACGACCGCGCGCCATTCCACGCCATCGAGGTGCAGCCGGCGATCACCTTCACCCACGGCGGCCTGCGCATCGACGCGCAGGCGCGCGTGCTCGACGGCAATGGCCGGCCGATCCCCGGCCTGCTCGCCGCCGGCGCCGATGCGGGCGGCACCTACCACGAGGCTTATGCCGGAGGCCTGGCGATGGCCGGCGGCTTCGGCCTGCAGGCCGCCGCGACGGTGCTCGCGGATCCGGGCGCATAGACGGACAAGGCCCGCTCGCGGGCGCGAGGAACGGACATGAAACCCGAAGAAATCCCCCTGGCAGACATCAGCTTCACCTCCACGGACGTGCTCGCCTGCCCGTTCCAGGCCTACCGCATCCTGCGCGAAAGCGATCCCGTGCACCTGGATCCGATCAGCGGCAACCGCGTGCTCACCCGCTACGACGACATCAAGCAGGTGATTGGCGATCCGGCCACGTTCTCCAACGCCACCAACCGGCTCGGCATCACCCGCGACAGCCCGGTCTCGGCGCAGATCGAGCAGATGTTCGCCGAGCAGGGCTACCCGCGCGTGGCCACCGCGATCGACAACGATCCGCCCGAGCACGGCAAGATGCGCGGCCTGTTCGACTTCGCCTTCCGCGCGCCGCGCGTGGCGGCGATGAAGGATCGGATCGACGCCACCGTGCGCGAGGTGCTGGACGCGCTCGACGGCCGCACCGCGGCCGAGGTGATGGCGGACATCGCCGTCCCGGTGCCGACGCGCATCATCGCCGACCAGCTCGGCCTGCCGCGCGAGCGCACCGCCGACTTCAAGCGCTGGTCGGACGCCGTGATTTTCAGCTCCGATCCGCGCGTGCCGGACGCGCAGATGCTCGAATACGCGCGCCAGACCATCGAAATGCAGCGCTACATCGCCGAGGCCGCGCGCGTGGCCCAGGCAAACCCGCGCGACGATGTGGTCTCGGACGTCGCCAACGCGAAAATCGACGGCCGGCCCGCGACCATGCGCGAGATCGTCTGGACGCTGCAGAACGTGCTGATCGCCGGCAACGAGTCCACAGCCAGCGCCATCGGCAGCGCCTTCCGGCTCATGATCGAGCAGGGCGCGGAGCCGGCGCTGCGCGCCGCGCCGGAGTCGATCCCGCAGTTCGTCGAGGAGGTGCTGCGGGTGGCCGCGCCGCTGCAGTCGTTCTACCGCCGGGCGACCGCCGATGCGCAGGCGGGCGGCTGCCCGGTGCCGGCCGAGTCCATCCTGGAGCTGCGCTACGGCGCCGCCAACCTCGACCCGCGCAAGTTCCCCGAGCCCGATCGCGTCGATCTCGCCCGCCGCAACAGCCGCGAGCACCTGGGCTTCGGCTTCGGCATCCACTACTGCCCGGGCAACGTGCTCGCGCGCACCGAGCTCGTAAGCGTGCTGCGCCAGGCGCTGGAACGGTTCCGAAACTTCCGGCTCGCGCCCGGCGCGGACGCCTACGAGCCGCTGGTGCACCTGTTCGTCTGCGGACCGGCGAAGCTGCGCGTCGCCTTCGACCGGGCCTGAGCTCGGCGCGACATCGAGCCCGCCGGCGCGGCCACGCGCGCCTGCTCAGTGCGGGTGATCGTCGTGCCGGGCCCAGAGCCGGTGCGAGTCGACCTCGACCTGCAAGCGTGCCGCGTGCACGTCGAGCCGTGCCTGCCATTCCTGGGCGCGTGCATCCTGGGTCGTGCGACGCGCGAGCGCCACGTCGGCATAGCCTGCTTCCCCGAGTGTCCACGCACGTTCCGTGCGGGCAAGCGCGGCTTCGCCGGCCAGTCGTGCGCGCTGCGCGGCCTGCCACGCGGACAGCAGCCGGGCGATGCCGGCGGCCAGTTGCCTTGCCTCGCTGCGCACCGCGTCGCGCACGCCCGCGGCGTCCGCTGCCAGGGCGGCGGCGAGATCGCGTTCCGCCCGTGCGGCCGGCCGCGCGCCGGCGCCCGCGAACGGGATGTTCAGCACCAGCCCCACGGCCTGCTCGCTGCCGCGGCCTTCGTCGAGCACGCGCAACCCCACGCCAGGATCGGGGTGACGGTCCGCTTCCGCGCGCTCCGCGGCCAGGCCCTGCCGCCGCGCCATCGACTCGGCGATGCCGACCTCGTGGCTTTCGCGCAGGATGGCTTCGACGATCTCGTCCTCGGCGCAGTCGCCGGCGGCAGCGGGCTCGGGCACCTCCGGCAGCGCGGCCGGCAGGATCAACGACGGAAACTGCGTCTCCAGGGCGACACGGGCCCGTTCGCCCTGCGCCTGTGCGCGCGCCAGAGCGCCCTCGGCCTGGGCGAGCGCCGCCCGGGAACGTTCGGCGTCGAGCAGGGCGAGATCGCCGGCCGCAACGCGTTTCGCCACCGCCGCGTCCTCGGCACGCGCCACCTCGAGCTGCTGCGCGGCGATGGCGGCGGCGCCCGCGCTTCGCAACCACTCGAACCACAGCTCCAGCAGCCGGCGCGCGCCCGCGTGGCGGGCGTCCGCCACGCCGAGCGTCGCCGCCTCGCGCCCGATCTCGCCGATCCGCCGGTCGAGCGCCGCCTTGCGCGGCAGGCGAAACCGGCGCAGCACCTGCGCCTCCCATTCGCCGTACGCGGTGCCGCGGTCCTCGTGCCGCACCATCGGCAGGACGCTGAGTTCGACCCCGTACGGCCCCTTTGCCAGCGCCTCGCCGCGTGCGCCGGCCTCTTGCGCGCGAAGCTTCGCCGCACGCACCGCGGGCAGCGCGTCGATGGCGTCGAGGGCCACGGGCGCCGGGGGCAGGAAGTCCCCCGCCGCGCCGGCCGCGCCGGCACAGGCGAGCAACAGCCAGGCGAACCGGTGTCGTTTCATGCGAGCCTCCCGAAACCGGACACGGGCTCCACCCACCAGGTGACGTGATTACTGGGCAACCGCGCACGCAGGCGTTCCAGGAGATGCTCGACCCGCGCGTGCGGCAGCACCATCAGCAACATGCGCCGGGCGACCCGGCCGCGCACGCGCTCGCGCACGGTCGCATGCTCGAAATCGGCACCGTGGCCTTCGGCGTGGACGACCGTGAACCCCGGCAGTGGTGGCTCCTCGTCGAGCAGGATCTCCAGCAACGCCGGCTCCACTGCCGGTGGGAACACCAGCGTCAGCCGATCGACATCAGTGAACGTGGACATGCCTGGCCGCCTCCCTCACCCGAAACGCCGGAACAGCACCGGCAGCACGACCAGCGTCAGCGCGGTGGAGGTCACCAGGCCGCCGATGACGACAATCGCCAGCGGCCGCTGGATCTCCGAACCGGGCCCGGAGGCGAGCAGCATCGGCACCAGGCCAAGCGCGGTGATGCTGGCCGTCATCATCACCGGCCGCAGGCGCCGGCGGGCGCCTTCCGCCACGGCCCGCGCGCGCGACATGCCGGCCGCCGCGAGCTGGTTGAAGCAGCTCACCAGCACCAGGCCGTTGAGCACCGCGATGCCGAGCAGCGCGATCAGCCCCACCGATGCCGGCACGGACAGGTACTCGCCCGTGATCCACAACGCGAGCACGCCGCCGACCAGCGCGAAAGGGATGTTCGCCAGCACCAGCAGCGCCTGCCGCACCGAGCCGAAGGTCATGAACAGGACGACGAAGATGAGCCCGAGCGCGACCGGCACGACCAGCGCCAGGCGCGCGGCCGCGCGCTGCTGGTTCTCGAACTGCCCGCCCCATTGCAACCGGTAGCCGGGCGGCAACGGCACGCGTTCGGCGACCGCGGCCCTGGCCTCCTGCACGAAACCGACCAGATCGCGGCCGGCGACATTCGCCTGCACGACCGCGTACCGCGAGGCGTTCTCGCGATCGATCTTCACCGGCCCCTCGACGCGCTCGATGCGTGCGAGATCGGCGAGCGGCAGGCTGCGCCCGTCCGGCGCGACCAGCATGCCGCGCGCGAAGTCCGCCGGATCGCTGCGCACCTGCGCGGCGCCGCGCACCAGGATCGGCACCCGCATGCCGTCCATGATGGCCACTCCGGCCGTGCGCCCCTCGATCTGCGCGCGCAGCTCGTCCTGCACCGCGGATACATCCAGGCCCGCGCGCCCCGCGGCAAGCGGATCGATGCGGGCGGACAGGTACTGCATGCCGTCGTTGGTGAGCGTGAACACGTCCTGGCTGCCGCGCACTGCGCGCAGCACCGCGTCGACGGCGCCGGCAAGCTGGCCGAGCGTGGCGATGTCCGGGCCGAACACCTTCACCGCCACGTCGCCGCGGGTGCCGGTGAGCATCTCGGACACGCGCATCTCGATCGGCTGGGTGAAGCTGAAGTCGACGCCCGGGAAATCCGCCAGCACTTCGCGCAGGCGCTCGGCGAGCCACGCCTTGTCCGGCTGGCGCCATCGGTCCTTGGGCGCGAGCTGCAGGAACATGTCGGTCTGGTTCAGGCTCATCGGGTCGAATCCCAACTCGTCGGAGCCGACCCGGGCGATGACGTGCTCGATCTCGGGCACCTTGCCCAGCAATGCCCGCTCCACCGCCAGATCGGTGGCTACGGATCGTTCCAGGTTGATCGAAGGCAGCTTTTCGAGCTGCACCAGCAGATCGCCTTCGTCCATGGTCGGCATGAAGGTCTTGCCCACCTGCGTGTAGGCGAGGATGCCGATGGCGAGCGCAAGGCCGGCGGCGGCCATCACCGCCGCGGGCCGCCGCAACGCGCCATCCAGCAGCGGCGCGTAGGCCCGGTGCAGCAACCGCATCGCCGTGGGTTCGCGATGCTGCCCGGCGGCGAGCAGCCACGAGGCCAGTACCGGCACGACGGTGAGCGACAACAGCAGCGAACACCCCAGCGCGAACACGATCGTGAGCGCCACCGGCCCGAACAGCTTGCCTTCCAGCCCCGTCAGCGTGAGCAGCGGCACGAACACCAGGCAGATGATGAACACGCCCGACGCCACGGGCACGGCGACCTCGGCGGTCGCGCGGTAGATGACGTGCAATCGCGGCAGGCGCGCGGCGGCAGGCGCACCGAGCTGGCTCATGGCGTTCTCGACCACGACCACCGCGGCATCGACCAGCATGCCGATGGCGATCGCCAGGCCGCCCAGGCTCATCAGGTTGGCGGACAGGCCGCTCGTCCGCATCAGCACGAACGTCCCCAACGCGGCGAGCGGCAGCATCAGCGCCACCACCAGGGCGGCGCGCAGTTCGCCCAGGAACACGAGCAGCAGCAGCACGACCAGGGCACTCGCCTCCAGCAATGCCCGGCCGACGGTGCGGATCGCCCGATCGATGAGCGCGCTACGATCGTAGAAGACCTCCAGGCGCACGCCCGCGGGCATGGCGGGCGCAAGTTCCTGCAGGCGCGCACGCACGGAACGGATCACCCGCGAGGCGTCCGCGCCGCGCAGGCCGATGACGAGTCCCTCGACCGCTTCGCCGCGACCGTCGCGCGTGACGGCGCCGTAGCGGGTGAGACTCTCCGTGCGCACCGCGGCAATGTCGCCGACCCGGATCGGGCCGGCGGGGCCGGCCTTCACCACCACCGCGCGCAGATCCTCCAGCGATCCGATCGCACCTTCGGCGCGCACGATCAACGCCTCCTCCGCGTCCGACAACCGGCCGGCGCCGTCGTTGCGATTATTGCGCTCCAGTGCCTCGACCAACGCGTGGTGGCTCACCCCGGCAACCGCCATCGCGCCCCGGTCCGGGACGACGGTGAAGGTGCGCACCTGCCCGCCGAGCGCGTTGACGTCGGCCACCCCGGCGATGGTCCGCAGCGCCGGGCGGATGGTCCAGTCGAGCAGCGCGCGCCGCTGCTGGGCAGTCAGGTCCCCACCCTCGATGGTGAACATGAAAAGATCCGACAGCGGCGTCGCCAGCGGCGCCAGCCCGCCCTCGACGCCCTCGGGCAGGATCGAGGCGACGTTCGCGTAGCGCTCCGCGACCTGCTGCCGGGCCCAGTAGATGTCCGTGCCTTCCGCGAAGTCGATGGTGATGTCCGCGATCGCGTACTTGGCCGCGCTGCGCAGCACGGACTGCCGGGGTATGCCGAGCAGTTCCATTTCCAGCGGAACGATCACGCGGTGCTCGACCTCCTCGGGCGTCATGCCCGGCGCCTTCAGGATCAGCTTGACCTGGGCCGGGGAGATGTCCGGAAAGGCATCGATCGGCAGGGCGATCCAGGCCGCCACGCCGGCGATGACGAGTCCCAGCATGGCGACCAGCACCAGCAGTCGCTGCGACAGGCAGACTTCGACGATCCGCGCCAGCACGTCAGCGGTCCATCTGCGCCTTGAGCGCCGAGACACCCGCGATGACCACCGGCTCGCCGGAACGCAACGGTCCACGCACGACCGCGAGCGCACCGTCCTCCCCGAGCACCTGCACCGTCACCGGGTGGAATGCGCCGCCGCGCCGGACGAACACCTGCACCCGGCCTGCGATCCGCGACAGCGCCGCGCGCGGCACGGCGAGCGCGCCGGGCGGCGCCGGCAACGCGAGCGTCACCGCGACGCGCTGGCCGGGCGCCAGTCCGCTGCCGGCGGGCAACTTCGCGCGCACGCGCACGGTCTGCGTGGCCGGATCGATGCCGGCCGCCCGGCCGGTCACCGGGGCCCGGATCGCGCCGATCTGCAGCGCTGCGCCCGCACCGATCGATCGGGCGAGCGCCACCGGTACCCCCGCTTCCAGGCGCCAGCCGTCGTCACCCGCGATCACGAATGCGACCGCGAGCGCGTCGACGGGATCGCCGGGCGCGATGCGGCGTTCGATCACCCGCCCCGCCACCGGCGCGGTGAGCCGGAACGCAGCCGGACCGGCGGCCGAAGCGGCGACCTGGCCCACGGTCGCTTCGAGCGCGGCCAGTTCGGCAACCGCGGCGTCGCGCGCCGCGCTGCTTGCCTCGGCGCGCGCCGCGGGGATCACGCCTGCATCGAGCAGCCCGGCGTCGCGCTGCGCCTGCCGCCGCGCCAGATCGGACTCCGCGCGCTTGCGGGCCAGGGCAGCGCGCTCGGCCGCGTACTCGCGGCTGACGACGACCGCCAGGGTCTGCCCGGCCGTCACCGCATCGCCTTCGTCCACCGCCACCGTGGAGACGCGCCCGGCATAGGTACTGGCGACGGCAACGCTGCCGGCCAGCGGCAGTTGCACCTCGCCGACCAGATTGCCGGTGGCAAGCGCGTGGGCAGGCACCGCCTCTGCAGTGGCGATGCCCAGGAGCTTCCATTGCTCGGGGGGCAGGGCGATGGTCCGGCCGTCCTCGGCGGCCAAGGCGCTCACTGGAACCATGCCGGACAGGCCGGCGAGCAACAGCAGGCGGACGATACGGCGCGACATTGATTCCGGCCTCTTGGGTGCAGCGCGCAAACGCTACGCCCAAAAGCTTGGGATTCGCTTAAGTCGGCGCCTCAGATTGCGCGCAGCCCGTGCAGCCGCGCCTGGAGAACGCCGCCGGCCAGTTCGAATGTCAGGGCCAGGCCGAGTTGCGCGGCGATCGCCGCCGACAGCGCCAGCCCCAGGCCGGCGTGATTGCGGTCGCGCGCCGTGCCCGCAAGTTGCGCGCAGCGCTCGCCCAGATGCGGCAGGTCCGCCTGCGCGAGCCCCGGCGCCGCGTTCCCGACCGCCACCTGCGCCATGCCGTCGGCCGCCCGTGCCCGCAGCGCGACGCGGCTGCCGGCGGGCGCATGGTCCACCGCGTTGCCGACGAGATTGGCCAGAATGCGCTCGATCAGCGCCGCATCGGTGCTCACCCACAGTTCCGGCGGCAGATCGCACGCGAAGTCGAGCGCGCGCGCGGCGATGTCGTCGCGCCGTGCGCTCCGCAGGCGCGAGAGCATTGCGACCAGTTCGACCGGCTCGATCGCAGGCGTCTCGATGCCGGCCTCGTAGCGGGCCAGCGCGATCAACCCGTCCACCGTCCGCGTCATGCCGGCCAGGCTGGCGCGCAATGCGGCGCCCGCCGCACCGCCGGACGCGGCGTCGAGCGAATCGACCACCGCCGCCATTTCCGCGAGCGGCGTGCGCAGTTCGTGGGCCACGGCGCGCGCGAAGCGCTGTTCGCGCACCAACGCGTCGTTCAATGCACCGAAGGCGCGGTCGAGCGACTTGCCAATCGGCACCAGCTCCGCCGGCAACGGCTCGACCGCGGCGGCCGGCAGCGCGCGCCCGGCGACGGCACGCCTCGCCGCGTCCTCGCCGAAACGCCGCAGCGGCGCCAGTCCGGCCCGGACCGCCGCCAGCGACAGCACGAACATCAGCGCGAGCGCGGCCAGCGCTCCATACGACAACACCAGGTGGATACGACGTTCGAGCGCGTCCACCGCTTCGCGTTCGCGCGCCAGCACGACGGACCAGGGTCGTGCGGCGCCGGGCCGCCACGCCGCCATGTACACGCCCCGGCCGCGATGCCCGTCGGGCAGGACGAGATTGAACAGCATCGGTTCGGCATCGGGTGCGCGCGTGGGCCGGGCGAGGTCGCGCCCCCGGCTCGAGGCGGCACGCGCCACGGTGACGGCACGTTCGTCCCAGACCTGGTAGAAGTCCTCGTGGCGCGTCGCGGCGAATTCCGGCCAACCGTCGACGATCTCGTGCCCGGCGGCGTCACGAGCGGCGATGCGCGCGGCGAGGTCGCGCGCGCGCTCTACGAGCGCGGCATCGAAGCGCCGGTAAAGCTGCGCATCGACCATCGAATCGATCACGACGAACAGGGCGGCGATGAACGCCCCGCCCCCCAGGATCATCCACAGGCCGAGCCGGCGCGCGATCGAGGTCATGGCGCAGGCATCAGTCGACGACGTAGCCGAAACCGCGGCGCGTCTGGATGAGATCCGGCATGCCGGCCTGCGCGAGCTTGGCGCGCAGGGTCGACACGAGCACCTCGATCACCTTGTCCGACGACTCGCTGCGGGCGTCGTAGATGAGCTCGAACAGGCGCCCGCGCGTCAGCACCGTGCCGCGGTTGCGCAGCAGCGCTTCGAGCAGGCCGAACTCCTTGGGCGTCAGCGCCAGCGGCCGGCCGGCGACCGCGGCGATGCGGCGCGCCGGGTCGAGGCGCAGATCCCCGACGGCGAACTGCGGCAGCGGCGCCTCGATGCTGCGGCGCATGAGTGCCTGCAGGCGCGAGTCCAGCTCGTTCTGCGCGAAGGGCTTGACCAGGTAGTCGTCGGCGCCGAGATTCAGCGCCTCGACGCGATCGGCGACCTGATCGCGTGCCGAGAGTACCAGCACCCGTGCCTGCGATCCCGCCTCGCGCAGCCGGCGCAACACCTCCAGCCCATCGACGCCCGGCAGCATCAGGTCGAGAACGATCACGTCGTAGGCGTAGCTCTCCAGGAAGCCGACGGCGGCCAGGCCGTCGGCGGCCGCGTCGACGCTGGCGCCGCGCCCGCGCAGGTGGTCGGCGAGGCTGTCGCGCAGGATGCGCGAATCTTCCACTAGCAGAACCTTCATGCAGCGACCCGAACGGCCGGCGGCCGACGCCGGCGCATATTGAACGTGCACGTACGCCGCGGGCAAGCCGCAGCCCGGCCATGCGGCCTGCATCGCGGGCGGTCGAATGCGCGCGGATCCGTCGTACACTGCCGAATCGGGCCTTCGTGAAGGGAGTTCCATGGACAACGCCACCCTGGAAGCGGACTACATCATCGTCGGCGCCGGCAGCGCCGGCTCCGTGCTCGCCAACCGGCTGTCGGAGGACGGCAAGGCACGCGTGCTGCTGCTCGAGGCCGGCGGCGACGGCGATTCCTGGATGATCCACACCCCCGGCGCCTGCATGGGGCTGATGCAGAACCCGAAGTTCGACTGGTGCTACCAGACCGAGCCGGATCCGTCGATCAACGGCCGGCAGCTGTACTGGTCCGGCGGCAAGGCGCTCGGCGGCAGCAGCGCGATCAACGGCATGGTATACATCCGCGGCCTGCGCCGGGACTACGACGAGTGGGCGAACGCGCACGGCTGCGGCGGCTGGGCGTGGAACGACGTGCTGCCGTACTTCATCCGCGCCGAGACCTTCAACGGGGCGCCCACGCAGGCGCACGGATTCAGCGGCCCGCTGCACGTCTCGCCTCTGCGCTCGGTGCACCCCACCACGCGCGCCTTCGTCGACGCCTGCACCCAGGTCGGCCTGCCGCGCCTGGACGACTACTGCGACTGGAACGGCGAGGCGGTGTTCGAGAACTTCGCCACCCAGCACGAGGGCCGGCGCTGGAGTTCGGCCAGGGGCAGCCTGGCGGCGGCGCGCGGGCGCGGCAACCTCACCGTGCTGACCGACTGCCTGGCGCACAAGGTGCTCTTCACCGGCACGCGCGCCAGCGGGGTGCGCTTCCAGCACGCCGGCGCGATGCGCGAGGCCGGCGCGCGCCGCGAGGTGATCGTCTCGGCCGGCGCATTGCAGTCGCCCGGGCTGCTGATGCGCTCGGGGGTCGGCCCGGCGGCGCACCTGAAGGATCTCGGCATCGAGGTCGTGGTCGCCTCCGAGGGCGTCGGCAGGAACCTGCAGGAACATGCCGGCGTATCCATCAGCAAGCATACGAACATCTCCACCTACAACAGCGAGATGGATCCGATCCGCGGCCTGGGGCACGTGCTGCGGTACCTGGTCGCGAAGACCGGGCCGCTGGCCTCCGCCGCAGTGCAGGGCATGGGCTGGTTCAAGACCGATCCGGCGCTCGCCGAGCCGGACGCGCATTTCAACTTCCTGCCCTACTGCATCGATTTCCGGCAGAAGCCGCCGAAGTTCCATTCCCAGCCCGGCGTGTCGCTTTCGACCTGCCTGTCGCGCCCGCACAGCCGCGGCGAGATCCGCCTGCGCAGCGCGGACCCGGCCGACAAGCCGATCATCGACCACCGCATGATCGCCGACGAGCGCGACGTCGCCACGCTGATCCGCGCCTGCAAGGTCATGGAAAGGCTCTACCAGCAGCCGGCGCTGAAGGCGGTGGTCACGCACAACAACGTCCCGGTCGAGATCCCCGCCGATGATCGCGGCTGGGAGCGGTTCGTGCGCGAGACCACCTCGCACGGCTTCCACCCCGTGGGCAGTTGCCGGATGGGCGGGGACGAGGCGAGCGTGGTCGATCCCCGGCTTCGGCTGCGCGGCGCGCAGGGCCTGCGCGTGGTCGACGCTTCGGTGATGCCGCGGCTGGTGTCTGCGAACACCAATGCGGCGGCGATCATGATCGGTGAACGCGGGGCGGACCTCATCCGCCAGTCGTGATCGATCGGCGCGCGCGTTGCGAGCCCGTCATTGCGAGGCCGCGCAGCGGACGCGGCAATCCATGCGGCCCGGACCGATTCGGCGCCGCATGGGTCGCTTCGCTGCGCTCGCGACGACGATGGGAAGGTTCATGGCCTCAACCTGCCCGAGCCAGGCCCGGTTCGGGCTCGCAACGACGGGTGTCGGCGGACATCAACCACCAGGGAATCCGGACATGAACTTCAAGCGCAGTGCCTATATCGCGGACCTGCTGAAGACCATTTCCGCGCGCTGGTTCGGACGCGGTCGCGGTGGCGGACCCGAACCGATCGACGCGATGGACCTGCCCGCGCTCGCGCAGTCGTTGCTGTCGACGCGCGGCGAGGCCTCCGGAGTATTGCTGGCCGAAGCGCTCGTGGCGCGCTGGGAGACGCTCGCCGATGCGGACCGGCGCGCGTGGTTCCAGACACTCGCCACGGATTTCGGCGCACCGACCGCCGCGCTCGAGGCTGCCGTCGCGGCCTGGCGCGAGGATCCTTCGCCGGCCAATGCGGCGCGCCTGCACGGCGCGGCCGAGTCCCGCCGCCAGGAACTGTTCCGGCGCATCAATCTCGCGCGGGGCGGCACGCGCGCACTGGTCGCCATGCGCCACTTCCTGCTCGAACACCTCGCCCGTGAAGCGGACCTGCGCGAGGTGGACTACGACTTCGCCCACCTGCTCGGCTCCTGGTTCAATCGCGGCTTCCTGCGCCTGGAGCGCATCGACTGGTCGTCGCCGGCCGCGGTGCTGGAGAAGATCATCCGCTACGAGGCGGTGCACCAGATCGCGAACTGGGACGATCTGCGCAACCGCCTCGCGCCGCCGGACCGGCGCTGCTTCGCGTTCTTCCACCCGCAGATGCCCGACGAGCCCCTGATCTTCGTCGAAGTCGCCCTGACCCGCGGCATGCCGGCCGAGATCGCGCCGCTGCTGGACACCGGGCGCGCGATCGCGGCCGCGGACGAGGTCGACACCGCGGTGTTCTATTCCATCTCCAATACCCAGGTCGGCCTGCGCGGCGTCTCGTTCGGCAATTTCCTGATCAAGCAGGTGGTGGACGAACTGCTGCGCGAACTGCCCGCCCTGCGCCATTTCGTCACGCTCTCCCCCCTGCCCGGCTTCGCGCGCTGGCTCGCGCGCCGGGCCGAGGAAGAATCGGCCCTGGCCGCGCTGCTCGCGCAGCCGGACTGGGCGGCCGATCCGGCGCGCCGCGAACAGATCGCCGCGTCGCTGCCCGGCGCCGCCAGCCGCTACCTGCTCCAGGCCAAGGGCGAGGACGGCCGCCCGCTGGACCCGGTGGCCCGATTCCACCTGAACAACGGCGCACGCCTGGAGCGCATCAACTTCTGCGGCGACGTCTCGGCCAAGGGCCTGGCGACCGCGCACGGCCTGATGGTCAACTACCTCTACGAGCGCAAATCCATCGAGCGCAACCACGAGCACTACGCGAATGCGAACCAGGTAGCCGCTTCGCCCGCCGTACGCAGGCTGCTCGCGCAGGACAGGGCGGCGGCCAGGGCGTGAACCGCGGGCATGTGCCACTGCGGCCGTAGATGCCGTCATCGGCAGGCCGCCGCGCCTGTAAGCCGGGCGGCCTCCGCGCGCGTCTTTACGTGTATACCTGAGGAGCGCTAGCATGCCGGCGGCGGATCCATGTTCGGACCGCCGCACTCGACGTGAAGTCGGTTCGAAGACGTTCAACCCAGGGGGAGCGCGAAAATGGAGTCCTGTCCGATTCGAAAGTCATCGGTTATCGCGGCCGGCATCGCCATCGGGTTGTCTCCCGGCGCCGCCAACGCACTGGAAGAGGTCATCGTCACGGCACAGCGCAAGGAAGAGTCCCAACAGGTGGTTCCGGTCGCCGTGACCGCTTTGTCGGGCGCGCAGATCGAGCAGCAGGGCATCAACAACGTCGATGACGTCAAGTTCCACATTCCGTCACTGGTGTTCGCGCCCGTGTCGCAGAAGAAGTCCGCCTCCAACCCGACCATGCGCGGCCAACGCCAGCTCGACACGCTCATCGCCCAGGACTCGCCGGTCGGCGTCTACTTCAACGACGTCGTCCAGGCGCGCACGCACGGGCTGATCGGCACCGCGCTGTACGACATGAAGTCGGTCCAGGCCGTCAAGGGGCCGCAGGGAACGCTGTTCGGGCGCAACACCACCGGCGGCGCGCTGCTGTTCTACACCAATCCGCCGACGGACAAGTTCGAAGCCCGGCTCAAGGGCGGCTACGGCAGCTTCGACCGGGTCGAGGGCGAAGGCATGCTCAACCTGCCGATCAACGAGGTCGTGCAGGTACGCGTCGCGGGCGTGATCGCGCGCCGCGACGGGGTGCAGAGCAATCTCACCCGCGGCGGCGAGGAACTCGACGACGTGCACTACGAGGCCGCACGCTTCTCCGTGCGCTTTACGCCGATGGAGGAGCTGACCAATACCTTCGTCTGGGACTGGTACAACGAAGACAGCGCGAGCATCGGCGGCCGTTTGGTGGCGGCGCCTGCCACCGGGCTCGCATCGGCATTCGGCGGGTTCTTCGGCCTGGACGTGCAAGCCTCCCTGCGCCGCGCGATCGCCGCCGGCCAGAACGACTTCTACGACGTCACCCTCAACAACGCCAACTCCGACTTCTTCACGAAGATCGAAACCTACGGCTTCTCAAACACGACGGAGATCGAGCTAGGCGGCCTGACGATCAAGAACATCGTCGGCGCCAAGTGGATCGACAACGACGACAGCAACGACATCGACGGCTCAGACCTGGCGTTGCTCGAAACGCGCCAGATCCAGGGCATCGAGCAGTTCTCCAACGAGTTCCAGGTACTCGGAAAATCGTTCGACGACCGCCTGGAATGGATCACGGGCGCGTATTTCTTCCGCGAAGAGGGCAGCGACGAGGCGCTCACGTCGGTGTTCGGCGGCGGCATCCCGACGCTGGCGGTGCCGGTGCGGTCGCTGACCGGCGGCGACGTGGTCAACCTGAGCTACTCGCTGTTCGCCCAGGGCAAATATGCCCTCGACGCGATCGCCGAGGGCCTGTCGATCACCGCGGGCCTGCGCTACACCTGGGACAAGCGCGAAGTGGTGTGGCGGAACTCGAACGTGAACCCCAACACGCTGCTGCCGGTGGATCCGCCGGGGCCGGGGCTGTACTGCCGGCTGCTGAATTCGACCGGGGCGCCGCTGAGTGCGACCGTGTCCGCCGCGGACTGCCGCCTGCCCAGCGAAGAGTCCTTCGACGAACCCACCTACACCGTCTCGCTGGATTACAAGGTGACCGACAAGGTGCTCGTCTACGTGGCGCATCGGCACGGCTACCGCTCGGGCGGCTTCAACCTGCGTGCGCTGCAGTTGCTGGAGTACGCGCCGTTCGCACCGGAGAAGATCAACGACGTCGAGATCGGCCTGAAGGCCGACTGGGAAATCGGCGGCGCCCAGGCCCGTACCAACCTGGCCTTCTATACCTCGGACTACCAGGACATCCAGCGCCTTATCCAGATCCCGAACCCGATCCCGGGCGGCGTGCCGAACTCGGTCATCATCAACGCGGCCTCCGCGACCATCAACGGATTCGAGTTCGAGGGTGAACTGGTGCCGTTCGAAGGCCTGAGCATCTCGGGCTGGCTGTCGTATACCGATGCAAGCTACGACGAGTTCACCAACCCGTTCAGCGGCCAGGATCTGTCGGCCAATCCGTTCGCCTACGTACCGGAGATCCAGATCGGCGCGACGGTGCGATACGTGCTGCCGCTCGACCAGAGCGTCGGCCGCGTGGCGGTACAGGGCAACTACTATCATACTGACGAGACCGCCGCGACCGACACGCCGAGCCAGTTCGGCTTCGTACCGGCCTACGACCTGTTCAACCTGTCCCTGGACTGGGACGGCGTGATGGGCAGCGCGTTCGATGCGTCGCTGTACGTGCGCAACCTGTTCGATCGCGAGTACGTCGCCGCGGTGTTCGACATCCAGCCGGCCTTCGGCCTGACCACCCACATGCTCGGCCAGCCGCGGGAGATCGGCGTCAGCATCGGCTACCGCTGGGGCGAGTGACGCCCGCGCCACGGAACGTCGTTGCCGCCCGATCCACCGCGGCAGCGGCGTTCTGCCCGGCGGGCGCGTAGTTCGCCCGCCCGCCGGGGGCTTTTAGGCACGCCGGCCCGGCCGCCGGGTGCTCGCGCGGCGAATGCCGCATCCTGCGTGAAGCCCATGCTACCCTGCGCGCGCCGGCAGCCGGCAGCGGGGGAACCGATCCGATGGACCATCCAGGCAGGGCCGGCGCGGCGCACGCCGCGGTCGCCGGCACGGACGACTACGGCAGCCCCGCCTACCGCTGGTACGTGGTGTTCGTGTTCATGCTCATCTACGCGTGCCACTCGCTGGACCGCGGCATTCCCAACATCGTCGTCGAGCCCGTCAAGCGCGAGTTCGGGCTGAGCGACGCCGAGATCGGCCTGTTCACCGGCGTATCGTTCGGCGTCGCGTTCGCGCTGGCCGCGCTGCCGATGGGCTACCTGGCCGACCGCACCCACCGCCGCAACATGCTCGCGGCGGTGATGCTGCTGTGGAGCGGCTGCACGGCGCTCGGCGGCATCGTGCGCAGCTATGCGCTGCTGCTGCTGTCGCGCGTCGGCGTGGGCATCGGCGAGGCCGGGGCCGCGCCGCTCGCGCTGCCGATGATCAGCGACATCTTCCCGCCGCACCGGCGTGCATTCGCGATCGGCGTGTTCTACATGAGCGTACCGATCGGTGCCGTCGTCGCCAACGTCGCCGGTGGCTGGGTGGCGGAGCATTTCGGCTGGCGCGCCGCATTCCTGATGGCCGGCGCCCCGGGGCTGCTACTCGCGTTCGTGCTGCTCGCCACCGTGCGCGAACCCCGCCGCGGAGGTGCGGACGGCGCCGAACCGAACGAAGACGGCGAACCGGCGCGGATTGGCGCGGTCCTGCGCTTCGTCGTCTCGCAACCCGGGCTGCTGTGCCTGATGGGCGGCTGCGCGACGATGGGACTCATCACGATCACCTCGCACGCCTGGATCGGCTCGTTCTTCATCCGCGTGCACGGGTTGAATCTCACCGAGGTCGGCCTGCTGCTCGGCGCGGGCAACGCCGTGGGCGGCATCTCGGCCTACCTGATCATCGGCGCACTCGCGGACCGGCTCGGTGCCCGCGATCCGCGCTGGCCGCTGCGTCTGGTGTGGCTCGGCGCACTTGCCGCGATCGCGATGGCGCTTGCGATGCTGTTCACGCCGGCGATCGCCGTATCCGTCGCGGCGTACTTCCTGGTGATACTGCTGACCAACGGCTATCCGCCGCCGACCTACGCCGTGCTGATGGGCGCCACGCCGGCGCAGATGCGCGGCACGATCATGTCGCTGTTGCAGCTCATCACCAACCTGGTCGGTTTCAGCGTCGGCCCGGTGGTGATCGGGGTGCTGTCGGACCGCTTCGGCGGCGGCACGGCGATCCGCTACGCGCTGGCCAGCGCGCTGGTGTTCAACCTGGTTGCGGTCGCGCTGTTCCTGGCTGCCTCCCGGCTGCTGTACGGCGCGAACCGCGCGGTCGCGGACCGAACGCCGTCATAGCGGGCACAGCGGCGCAACCCCGAAACCGCCCCCCTCGTCATTGCGAGGAGCGAAGCGACGAAGCAATCCACGTGCTGCCGGTGGCATCGAGGCCGCGTGGGTCGCTTCGCTGCGCTCGCGACGACGATCGGCCGGAGCCAGGCCCGGTTCGGTCTCGCAACGACGGGCCGCGGGTCAGGCGGCGAGCGCCTTGCGGCCGGCCTTGAAGCGGATCGGCACGGCCTTGTAGGCATACACGATGCCCACGTCCGGCGACAGCGCGGTCTGCTCCTCCACCAGCGTGTAGTCCGGCAGCCGCGCGAGCACCTCCTGCAGCGCGAGCCGGATCTCGGTGCGCGCGACGTTCGACCCCATGCAACGGTGCGCACCGACGCCGAACGCCATGTGCGGGTTGCCGTCGCGGTTGAAATCGACCTCGTTCGGGCGCTCGAACTGCTCCGGATCGCGATTTCCGGCAACCCACGGAATGTAGACCCGATCTCCGGCCCGGATCTGCTTGCCGCCGATCTCCACGTCGCGGGTGGCGGTGCGTGCCAGCGCCTGCTGCGGGGTGAAGAAGCGCAGGAATTCCTCGATCGCCTCGCCGACGTCGTCCGGGTGGTCGATCAGCCACTGGCGGCGTTCGGGATTGCGCGCCAGCCAGACGAACATGTTTCCCATCAGCGCCTGGGTGGTGTCCACGCCGCCGACCACGAACAGCCAGATGAAGGCGGTGATCTCCCAGTCCTCCAGCTTGCGCCGGCCCTGCACTGGATCCTCGACCTCGGCCTTGATCAGGGCCGCAATCGCGCCGCCCTCCACCGGGGTGACGCGCTGGCGCGCAATCTCCTTCGGGATCCGCTGCCGCGCCTCCTCGTAGCGGGCTGCGATCTCCTCCGGGTTGCCGACGCCCGCAATCGAACGCTGGATCGGATCGGCGAACAGCTGCCAGTCCTCCAGCGGCAGCCCGGCGACCTTCATGGTGAAGATGCTGGTCAACGGCGAGCCGAGATCGCGGGAAAGATCCGCCTCGCCCTTCTCGATGAAGCCGTCCACCAGTTCGGTGGTGAGCTTGCGCAGGAAGGCCTCGTAGCCCTGCATGGCCTTGGGCGCAACCAGCGGATCCACCAGGCGCCGGTACGGGCGGTGCATCGGCGGGTCGGTGTCGATCGGGATCGTCATCGGCCGGCCGTCCGGACTGCGCACCGCCGGGATGGTGATGCCTTCGGAGGACTTGAAGGTTTCGTCGTCCTGGGCGACGCGCATGATGTCCTCGTAGCGCGTCAGCACCCAGTACCCGCCGTGCTGATCCGAGCGCGTGACCGGGCAGTTCGCGCGCAGGTAGTCGAAGATTTCGTACGAGTGGGATCGGTACTCCGGCGAGTGGTGGTCGAAGTGCTTCTCCGCGAATTCCGCGAGTTTGAACGGGCATTGGCTCTGCATGTCGGTCGCTCCGCCTTGGCGTGCCAGGGTTACGGCCCGGCCGCGACGGCCGGGGAGCGCATCATTCCCACAACCGGCCGGCCGCGGATTTGACCTGTCTCAAGTGTGCGCCGCGGCGCGCGCCCGTCGACCGCTTCGCCTGCCGCGATTACACTTGCCCGGCACTGTTGAATCCTGCGTGGAGGCACGAGATGGGACATCTGGACGGCAAGGTTGCGCTGGTGACCGGCGCGGGCGGCGGACTGGGGCGGACGCACGCATTGCTCCTGGCGAAGGAAGGGGCGGCGGTGGTCGTCAACGACCTGGGTGGCTCGCGCGACGGCAAGGGCGCCAGCAGCAGCATGGCCGACCAGGTGGTGGCCGAGATCCGTGCCGCCGGCGGGCGCGCCGTGGCCGACTACGGCTCGGTGACCGATCCGGCCGCGGCCAGGCGCATGGTGCAGGTCGCGGTGGAGAACTTCGGCCAGCTCGACATCTGCATCTGCAACGCCGGCATCCTGCGTGACAAGAGCTTCAAGAACATGACCGACGAGCTCTGGGACACGGTGCTGGACGTGCACCTGCGCGGCACCTACCTGGTCACCAAGGCCGCCTACGACCAGATGATCGCCCAGGGCAAGGGCGGCCGCATCATCCTCACCAGCTCGACCTCGGGCCTGCTGGGCAACTTCGGCCAGACCAACTACGGCGCGGCCAAGGCCGGCATCGCCGGCCTGATGCGCTGCCTGTGGCTGGAAGCGGCCAAGTACGGCATCACCGTGAACGCGCTGGCGCCGACCGCGCTCTCGCGCCTGACCGACGACGTACTGCCCGACGACAAGAAGAAGGAACTCGCGCCGGACAAGGTCTCCCCGGCGGTGGTCTGGCTCTGCTCGGACGCCGCCAAGGACGTGACCGGGCGGCATTTCCTGGTCGCCGGCAACACGGTTTCGCTGCTGTCCTGGCAGCTCGCCACGCTGGCGGAGAAATCCGAGGACGAGGCGCCGTGGGACGTGGAAGCGGTCGGCGAGAAGATCCTCGCCTCGATGGGCGAATGGCCGCCGGTCAATCCGCGCAAGCGCATGATCAAATGACGGCGCCCGGCGCGCGCCCGGCACCCGCCCGGGCTTGCGCCTGAAACGCCGGCCGGAGCCCGCCCCATGGCAACCACCGCACCCCTCGTACCCGCGCCCGGCCTGGTGCGGGTGACGCACGTGATGTACGCCCTGCATGCCGCTACGGTGCTGATCGGCCTGTCGAGCACGGTGCTCATCATCACCGCCTTCGTGTTCGGCTGGCCTTCGATCCTGGCGGTGGTGATCAACTACGTCAAACGCGCGGGCGCGCGCGGCACCTGGCTCGACTCGCACTTCTCCTGGCAGCTTCGCACCTTCTGGTGGGCGCTGCTGTGGCTGGCGATCGTGGGGCTGTTCGCCGTCACGATCGTGGGCCTGGTCGTCGCGGTCCCGCTCGCCGGGCTGGTCGGCCTGTGGGTGGCCTACCGCGTGATCCGCGGCTGGCTCGCGCTGGTGGAAGGCCGCGAGCTGCCGGCCTGACTACGCGCCGGCCGCGTACCGGTCAGGACATCCGCACCACCACCTTGGCCGACTGGCGCGGATCCTCCGCGGTGGCGAAGGCGCGGTCGAACTCGGCGAAGTCGAAGGTGTGGCTCACCATCGGCTCGATGTCGAAGCGCGGGTCGGCCATCATCGAGATCACCTGCGGGAACTCGTCCGGATAGCACACCGAGCCGCGGATGGTCAGCTCGCGGCCGAGGATCTGGCCGATGTCGAGCAGTTCGGGCTTCTCCGGCACGGCCACGATCACGATCCGCGAGCCGTCGCGGAAGCGCGCGACGTTGACGATGTCGTTCAGGATCCCCGGCGCGCCGGCGGCGTCCAGGAACAGATCGCAGTTCGCCGCCACCCGGCCGCGATCCTTCACCCGGCCGAAAACCTGCATCATCGTCGCGCGCATGTCGCGGCCGCGCGCGTTGACGGTCTCATGCGCGCCCAGCCGCCGCGCGCGCTCCAGGCGCTCGTCGATCACGTCCACCGCCAGGATCTTCGACGCTCCGCGGTACTTCAGCACCGCGATCGCCGCCAGTCCGATCGGCCCGGTGCCGAACACCACCGCGCGGCCGCCGGCCGGGAACTCGCCGCGGTTGATCGCGTGGGTGGCCACCGCGACCGGCTCCACCAGCACCGCGCGCTGCATCGACACCGCGTCGGGCAGCGCGTGGATCGGCCCGCCGAGCTTCGCATCGCGCACCAGCACGTACTGGCCGTAGGCGCCCTCGTCCGCGCCGATGCCGATCGAATGCCCGTGCTCGATCGGATCGACGACCACGCGCGCCCCCGGCGCGATGCCGCGCACTTCGCCACCCACGGCGTGGATCGTGCCGACGAACTCGTGGCCGATGCCGCAGGGTGCCTTCACCGGCCCGGCGACGCCGCCGCGCTTCTTGAAATGCAGGTCGCTGCCGCAGATGCCGAAGGCAGCCACCTTGACCACGACATCGGCCGGCCCCGGCGCCGGATCGGGCATCTCGTCCAGGCGCAGATCGTCCGGGCCGTACAGGCGGATCTGTTTCATGCACTGTTCTCCAGGTCGTCGAGCCGGCGCGCGAGCACGGCAATGTCGGCCAGCGCGCGCAGGGAATCGTTCAGGTGGGTGCAGGTGGTCGGGCCGCGAAAGCCGCGCCGCACGGCCTCGCGCAGATCGGTGCAATCCAGGCCCGCCAGGCGCGCGGCGCTCGCCGTTCCCGCGGGACAGTCCACCGTCGGCAGCGAGCCGTGGCGCGCGGACGAGGCCGTGACGCGCAGCGTTTGCGCATCGACCAGCGTCTCGATCGCATATTCGTGAACCAGCGTCTCCACGTCGCCGGGCTCGATGAACACGTCGCGCAGGATGCTGTCGACCACGATTGCGGTGCCCGAGCGCCGCAGATCGATGCGGCGCCTGCGCCGCATGGCACCGTCCGGCAACCGCGGCTGTGCATGCCACGCGTACGCATCGCTGCCGTCCGCCAGGGGCGTGGCGACCGGACCGGCGATGATGAACCCGGCCTCGCCGCCGGCAATGCGCCGGTGCGAGGCGCCACCCTCGATCCAGCCGGCGCAGACGTTGATCCAGTCCGGCGCGGTCGCAGCGCGGCGCACCGAGCGACGCCCGGCGCGCGCGTCCATGTAGCCGGTGATCATTGCCGCCACGGGAACGTCGTCCAGGAGTTGGTAAAGCAGCGTCCCGGGCTGGCAATCCGCGGCCCCCTTGCGCAGCAGCAGCCCGCGGAATCCGGTCCACGAACTCTCGCCCACGAGCTCGCCCAGGGCGCGCGCGCCGCTGGCGGCGGCGCGGATCCGGCCGTTGATCTCCAGGGTCATCTCGAAGCGTGCGGCCTCCAGTTCCGTGACGGTGGCGTCCGCCGCGGTGTACAGGTCGCGGCCCAGGCCCTGCAGCACGACGATGCCATCCAGGCCGTCCGGGCGCTGCATGTCCACGCTCACGGTGCGGCGGATCGAGCGTGGTCGGCGCGGCGGGGACAGGACGGCGGTCGGCAGCGGCTGGCCTGCACCGCGGGAGGAGGGAATGGTTTCGGACTTGAAGGTCATGCATCAGGCTCGTTGCGGCACCGTCGCGGCCGCGGTCATTTTCGGCGGATGAACATCTGCTGCACCACCGACGCAGCGAGCACGCCGGCCTGCGTATGGTAGTCGCCGCGACCGATGGCGATGCCATTGGAAATGCCGGGGCAGTCGCAGTCCAGCAGCAGCCATTCGTCCATCCGCAGCGGGCGATGGATCCAGAACGCATGGTTCAGGCTCGCGGAGGCGTGGTCGCCGTCCATCCAGTAGTCGGCGTGCGTGACGGTGACCGGCGCACCGAGGACGAAGTCGGAAGCGTAGGCGAAGCCGGCATCGTGCACCGCGCCGCACGCCGGCAGCGGCAGGGCACTGCGCATCCAGGCGCGCACGCGCGCCTGCCGGGCACGGCCGCCGAACAGCGCCGCCGGATCCACCGGACGGATATCGAGCGGCCTGGGGCGCGCGAGCATGCGGGCGGTCGGCTCGGGCAGCGGCCCGGGGATGCGTGTGCGCAGGTCGGCGAAGCAGTGCAGGTCCGCGGGCGGTGGGACATCGGGCGCGGCGACATGCTGATGCTCGTATCCGCCCTCGGCGGCCTTGAACGCCAGCTCGGCGCGAAACAGGCAGCGCCCGGATTGGCTCGCCACCACGGCCCGCTGGCAGAAATTGCGGCCGTCGCGGATCCGTTCGACGGCGTACTCCACCGGCTCGGCCACCTTGCCGGCGGCGACGAAGCTGCCGTGCAGCGCGCACAGCCGGCGGTCCGCGTCGACCGTCGCCGCCGCGGCCATGCAGGCCTGTCCGAGAAGCTGGCCGCCCGAGACGTTGCCGACGATGTTGCCCTCGCCCTCCACGCTGCGCCAGCGCTGCGGCCCGGCCGGCTCCACGCGCAGCAACGCGGCGAGATCGACGAATCGGGCGTCGGGTGCACCTGGGGAATCCATGGCCCAGCGTAGCACGCGCGCGGACGACGATGGCCCGCAGCCGGCCGCCCCGTCGTTGCGAGCCCGAACCGACCCACGCTCCCGCAGATTGAAGCCATGAACCACCCCTTCGTCGTCGCGAGCGCAGCGAAGCGACCCATGCGGCGCCGAATGGGTCGAGGCCGCCTGGATTGCCGCGGCCGCGGCGCGGCCTCGCAATGACGGAGCGGTTCATGGATAGCCCGCGAAGCGGGCGCGGCGACCCATGCTTCGCCAACGCTGCCGAGGCGGCGTGGATTGCTTCGCTGCGCTCGCAATGACGTGGCGTCCGCCCTCGCGAGGGCGCGCTACGACGCCCTGCGGACGAAGGCCTTGCGCAGGCCCGCCTCCATCTCCTCCAGCACGGCGCCGACGTGCGGGTCCGCGCGCGTCGCCGCGAAATAGTCGCGGATGCGGGGATGTCGGGAAACCGGATCGGGCAGCCCGATCGCCGGCAGCAGGATCTGCACCTGCAGGAACGGCGGCATGAGCGCGCAGTCGGCGAGCGTCAGGCGCCTGCCGACGGCATAGGCGCCGCCGTCGAGCCGATCGGCGATGAGATCCAGCCCCTTG
Source organism: Gammaproteobacteria bacterium (assembly GCA_050183625.1). Classification (GTDB taxonomy): domain Bacteria; phylum Pseudomonadota; class Gammaproteobacteria; order JADZEE01; family JADZEE01; genus JBFXBD01. Next base: position 2,298 of record JBFXBD010000065.1, on the reverse strand, counting down.
TCGATGGCCGCGTAGCAGCGCTCGATCTTCGCCTCGTCCAGCGCGTTCCTGTCCCGCAGGCGGGCATAAAGCGCCAGCACGTGCGGATCGTAGTGCAGTTCGAACAGGCGGATGATGAGTTGCATGCGCGCGCGATCCAGCGGGTCCGCCGGCCGCAGCGCGGGCCCCTCGCCCAGATCCTCCAGATAATCGCAGATGACCTGCGACTCGGGCAGGATGACCGTGCCGGTATCCAGCACCGGCACGAGCATGAGCGGATTCACCGCGGCGAATGAATCCGGGATCGGATAGGGGAGCGTGTGGATCTCAATTGGCAGGCCCTTGGCGCGGATCTGAATGATGCAGCGCGTGGCGTAGCGCGAGCCCGGAATCGTATACAGACGCATCGCGGATCCTTTCCCCAGGCCGGGTTCGGAAGCAACCGGACGGTGCAATGACAGAATGGCCGCCGGACACCGCCCGGATCAAGGGCCGCGCCCCCTGCGCGAATGGTCCATGCCGCTTCGTCGTGCCGCCCGCGGACCGGCCACGGCTGGCGCCATTCAACCCGCGGCCGCGAGCGGCCCGTGACCGGAGCCGCCACGGTGTGATTAACTAGCGCGCTCACCCTCGCAACCCGGAGACATCAGGCATGGCCGAAGCATGGATCATCGACGCGGTGCGTTCGCCGCGCGGACGCAGCAAGCCGGGTGGCGGCCTCGCGCACCTGCACCCGCAGCGCATCCTGGCCCAGGTGCTGCAGGGCCTGCACCGCAAGGCCGGCTTCGACCTGGCGGACGTCGAGGACGTGGTCGCCGGCTGCGGCTCGGGCAACGGCGAGCACGCGCACGACATCGGCCGCCTGGCGGTGCTCGACGCCGGCTGGCCGGTGACCGCCACCGGCGTCACCCTGCACCGCTTCTGCGGCAGCGGCCAGCAGGCGGTGACCTTCGCCGCCATGGGCATCCTGTCCGGCCACCAGGACGTGGTCGTGGCCTGCGGCATCGAGTCGATGTCCAAGCGCGCGCCCATGCACTCGGTGGGCTTCCACGCCAGCAACGATCACCTGTTCGCGCAGTATCCGCTGGTGCCGCAGGGCATCTCCGCCGATCTCATCGCCAGCCTGGACGGCTGGTCGCGCGAGGACTGCGACCGTCTCGCGGTGCAGAGCCAGGCGCGCGCCGAAGTCGCGCTGAAGGAAGGCCGGTTCGCCCGCAGCCTGGTGCCGATCCACAACGACGACGGCTCGCTGGCATTGGAGCGCGACGAACACCCGCGCCCGGGCACCACGCTGGAAAGCCTGGCGGGACTGAAGCCGGCCTTCGATCAGATGGGCACCACGCTCCAGGAGGGCTACGCCAAGACCTTCGACGACATCTGCCGCGAGGTCTATCCACAGGTGAAGACCATGCGCCACGTGCACCACGGCGGCAACTCCTCCGGGGTGGTCGACGGCGCCGGCGCGCTGCTGCTGACCTCGGCCGATTACGCGCGCGCCCACGGCCTGAAGCCCCGCGCCCGCGTGCGCATGACCGCCACCGCCGGCGCCGAGCCGGTGATCATGCTCACCGCGCCGGGGCCGGCGGCGCTGCGCTGCCTGAAGAAGGCCGGCATGCAGCCCGGGGACATCGACCTGTGGGAGATCAACGAGGCCTTCGCCTCGGTGGTGCTGCGCTTCACCCGCGATGTCCCGGTGGACACGTCGAAGCTGAACGTGAACGGCGGCGCGATCGCGCTCGGCCATCCGATCGGCGCCACCGGCACCATGCTCATCGGCACCGCGATCGACGAGCTGGAGCGCACCGGCAAGGGCACCGCGCTCATCGCCATGTGCACCGGCGGCGGCATGGCGACCGCCACCATCATCGAGCGGATCTGAGCGCGGCGATGACCGTGCTGGGCCTGTGGCTGGTCAACGCCGTGGCGCTGCTGGCGGTGTCCTACCTGATGCCGTCGATCCGCGTCGACAACTTCTGGAGCGCGCTGGTGGCGGCGCTGGTGCTCGGCCTGGTCAATGCCGTCATCCGCCCGCTGCTGGTGCTGTTGACGCTGCCCGTGACGGTGCTGACGCTGGGCCTGTTCATCTTCGTCATCAACGGCCTGCTGTTCTGGATGGTCGGCTCGTTCATCGTCGGCTTCCACGTCGGCGGGTTCTGGTCCGGCGTGTTCGGCGCCATCCTCTACAGCCTGGTGTCCTGGCTGCTGTCGGCGCTGGTGATGAAGCGCCCCCCGAACGACTGACCCCCGAAACGGGGTCGGAGTGATTTTCCGGTGCGGAAAAACACACCGACCCCGTTTTCAATCAGTCGTCGATGCGGG
>JBFXBD010000064.1:0-40041 GCA_050183625.1 Gammaproteobacteria bacterium | reverse complement strand
GACGCTTCGCCTGGTACGTCGGGCGGCGTTGCCGCAACGAGAGCATCAAGACGGTGGCCGAGGAGCTGCTGCTGGACTGGCATACCGTCAAGGCGCTGGACACGCAGTACATGCAGGCCCAGCTCGACCGCGCCGGCACGCCCGGACCCAAGGTCATCGGCATCGACGAGATCGCCATCCGCAAGGGCCATGTCTACCGGATCGTGGTCAGCGATCTTATCCGCGGACGGCCGATCTGGTTCGGGGGCCAGGACCGCTCCGAGGCGAGCATGAAGGCGTTCTACACCTGGCTGGGACCGAGAAAATCCCATGGGATCCGCCTGGCGCTGATGGACATGTGGAAGCCGTTCCGCAACGTCACACAGGACGAGGCGCCCAACGCGGCGATCCTGTTCGACAAGTTCCACGTCATGCGCCACCTGGGAAAGGCGCTCGACGAGGTGCGCAAGAGCGAGTACCGTCGCCTGAGCGGGCCGCAGCGGCGGTTCATCAAGGGGCAGAAGTACGCGCTGTTGTCGAACCGGGAGCACCTGACGGTCGACGGGCGCAAGGGGCTCAAGCTGCTGCTGGCGGCCAACAAGCGACTGAACACGGCGTACCTGCTCAAGGAATCGTTCGGGCAGCTGTGGAGTTATCGTAGCGAGGCATGGGCCCGGCGGTTCTTCGAGCACTGGCGCCAGAGTCTGAAATGGCAGCGGCTCAAGCCCTACGAGAAGTTCGCCGCGATGATCGAGCGGCACTGGGATGGGATCGCCGCGTACTGCCTGCCGGAGAAAAAGGTATCGCTGGGGTTCGTGGAGGGGTTGAACAACAAGATCCGCGTGATCCAGCGTCGGGCGTACGGGCTGCGCGACGAGGAATACCTTCGACTGAAGGTCCTCACCTGCATGCTGCCGAAGCTGTGAAAACGTCAAAATCCACCCACTCGATTACACGAAGAGCCAGAAAAAGATTCACCTATTCCTATTCTTGAATTTCCGCACAAGGAAAGCATTGCCGTCGTTAATGCAAGTTCAAAGGAGCGCTAGATATGGAATTGTATGTGCGTGTCTGCATGATCCTTTTCGCTCTATTAACGGCCACGCCTTGCTATGCAGATAATTTGGACGACACGCCATCTGCGACAAGTACTTCGTCAGAAATAACTTCCTTGCGTTCCAAAGTGCCCGTTCGGGACAAACCGGAGTCCACGGTGCCTCGACATAATCGAGAGAGTTGTAGAAAAACGAAGGACGGAAAGTATTGCGCCTTGGAAAACGGAAAGCCGCACCGCTGCGATACGGCTCTCACACTTGTGGATTTTCAATTTGACATGTGGGACGACGGCCGGAATACGCTCATTGCCATAATAGAGAACGACTCTAAACATAGAACCTGGAATTACCATCTTAGCGGATCGTGGCGGTACAAAACGTCCTCGCATGGGATTCCTCACATAAAGAAACCCCCAGGCTCGTTCGGAACATTGAAACCCAAGGCAACAAAAAAAATATACGGACCCGATTTCAGCACCGATTACATAAAGCATTTCGATTTGCTAATCAGAACAGACGTCGAGTTCCGAATTACTCTGAGCTGTGATTACTAGGAAGAATGAACTCGGCGCCTAACATCCTGTTGAACCTGACGCTTGACCGCTTCCTCCCTTCGCTGCCGCTTCGGTCGTCGCCGTCAAGCGCAGGTTAACAGGGCGTTAGAGCGCATTCTATGAACCGCGCATTAGACTCCGCCGGATTCGTGATTACTGACCCGATCCTCTCTGATGAGGAATGTTCCGTGGTTACTGAGCACCTGTCGCGGGGTGGGCCCATTGGTGCGCGTAACCTCCTGCAACTCGACTGGTGTGTCACCCTTGCACGGAGAATTGTGCGCGACCCGGCAGTCGCGGCGGCCGTTTCTCAGAGTGCTGTGCCGGTACAGTGCACAGCGTTCGAGAAATCACCGCAGCGAAACTGGCTGGTGTCGCTTCACCAGGACCTCAGCATCCCGGTCGCGGAGCAGGTTTCACATCCGGAGCTAACGGGCTGGTCGCAGAAGGAGGGTGTGCTCTATGCGCAGCCACCCGCGGCAGTCCTTGAGCAGTTGGTTGCGGTCCGTGTTCATCTCGATCCGTGCCGCCCAGACGATGGTTCTTTGCGCGTGGTGGCGGGTTCACATAGTCGCGGGCGCATAACCGACGTGGAGGCCCTTGCGCTTCGTGATCGCGCAGGTGAAATCGAATGTGCCGTTGCCCGTGGGGCGGTATTGATCATGCGTCCACTGCTTCTTCACGCCTCTTCGAAGCTCAAGGGTAACCATGTCCGCCGAGTGTTGCATTTCTTGTTTGGCCCGAGGGAGCTACCATTTGGGTTGCGGTGGGCGAATGCGCTCTAACAAGTGCATCGAGCGGACGGCTGGCAAGCGGTGCTTGCCAGTGCGCTTCGGCCTGCGGCCTTCGCCCGCCGCTCATGCACAACGTTGGGTGTCACACGATTAGTATGGCTTTCGCGATCGCCATTCTAGGAATCCTTCTCGTGCCGTCGATGTGGTTTTTCGTTCGCGCGCAGCCGCGGACACCATGTCTCGCGGAGATACATCGATTCAATCGCGTAGTTATTCTTGTCGCGCTATCTACTGTCGCGCTCGTTCCGACGTTTCTATGGCGTGCTATGGAACTGGGTCCAGATAGCGGCTGGTGGCTCGTTTTGTCGATATTTTTAAGCACCACCATAATTTGTACCCTTTTAGTGGTGGCAACTATCGCGCGTTATTTCTTGTTCCGATCGAGAACCCCCCCTTAATGCGCGCACAGCCACCCAACCAGCCAATCGAGCCGACGCCGGTCAATACGCCCCGGCGCTGCGCGGTCACCTCAGTGGCCGGCGCGGCTCATTGGCGGCGTTGGGCCTCATTTTGCAGAGACCGGCATGCGAGAGCGTTCTGATGTTCGATTCTAGTCTCGAGAAAACGATTATCGGTACCGCCGTCGCCCTATGGTTTGCTCACGGGTGGTATCTAAATGAGAAGCTACGTAGCGTGCATGAAAAGCTCGATCGGATTTTGGAAAGCTTCAATGGGCTTCGCGAGTATCTATACGAGATTGACCCTCAGTTCGACGATGAGCGCGCGAGTCTCGATGCATTTGAGAACAGAGAGTCAGCCTTTTCGGGACTGGACGACATAAAGCTTAAGGCAGAGAAAAGGCAGAGCGGCAAGCGCACTCTCAACACGGCATTCGTGAACGATCCGAGTTCGGGCGATTAACTGAAACTATTGCTCTATTTATGGCGAACACCGATCGCGACGTTTTGTTTGCGAACGAGTCATTCGTAATTGGAATGCTTCAGGTTGTTTCCGGCAGCACGCTTGTGGCAGCGTTGGCACAAGCGGATGCCATCTCGAAGCTTGCTACACACCGCTCCTTGATCTGGTTTATTACAAGCATGGCGGCTTCACTTCTGGCATCCGTTCTATCGGCTTACTGGAAGCATCAATATAAGATGTGGGACGTTAAGGCGCAGGCGTCTGCATCTAGGAACGAGGAATCGGAGGCTCGCACCCGAAGCAATAGGTCGGGCCGATACCTGCGGGCAATGAGAGGAGCATTTGTCGTTTCGTTGCTTGCGCTAGCACTTGGCTTCGTCGGCCTCATTGCGTCCATGTGGTCCACGGAGTTGTGGCCATCATGAGGCCCAACCACGCAGTCGACCGGACGCCGGGGAAAACGCGGCGGCGCTTCGCGGCACTCTCTGTGGCCGGCGCCGGTCACTGCGAGCGTGTGTGCCGGGCATGGCACAGAGCTAGAGAGATGCAAGTTCTCTCGCCAGGTTCTCGCAGAGCCGAAGGCCAGGAGAAGGGCAAGGGCGATACCGCGAGGTATGGTCTGGAGGAAGCCCAATCCGAAAACGCGGGACGACGTACAGGAACCGGATCTGAGGTGTGGTACACCCGGGACGAGCGGGCACGTGACCGCGAAGTCCTCCATCTGCGGCTGGGGTGTGCTTTATAAATCCGGCGTTTACGCGTGGAAAGTTCTGTGTCTTACCCCGGGAGATCTGCTTGTTTGTTTGCGCTAGTGAGTCTGTCCCACGCGAACTGGGCAAGGCGCGAGCCGAGCCGAGCGACAAGCAGAAGTCAGCAGAGGGCATAGTAGGTGGGCTTGCAGGCAAGGCTATTGAGGCACTCCGAAAGCCGAAAGGCGGAGCAACGGATAGGCGGAGCCGCAACGCATGGTCACTGAAGGCCCGAACGGTGCCCCGAACAGGGGCTTGAACGAGAGGGGCTGTCCCGAAGCCAGGAGCGCCTGCATTGCACCCGACCCGGGTGAAGCGGTCGCTGGCGAGCGCGGGGATGCAGTTCCGGTGGTCGAGACGCTGATGCAGCGCGTGCTGGAGAAAGGGAACCTGCAGCGGGCGTTGCGTCAGGTGATGAGGAACAAGGGTAGCGCCGGTGTCGATCGGATGTCGGTATCGGCGTTGCCCGGGTATCTGAAGCGGCACTGGCTGTCGATCAAGGACGACCTGCTGGCAGGGAGATATCGACCGCAGGGTGTGCTTCGCGTGGAGATCCCGAAGGCGGACGGAGGCATTCGTTCGCTGGGCATTCCGACGGTTGTGGACCGGTTCATTCAGCAAGCGCTGATGCAGGTCCTGCAATCGGACTGGGATGGCACGTTCAGCGCGTCCAGTTACGGATTTCGGCCGGGCCGCTCGGCGCATCAAGCGTTACGGGCGGTGCAGGGTCACGTGCAAGCGGGCTGCAGCTGGGTGGTGGACCTGGATCTGGAGAAGTTCTTCGACCGGGTCAATCACGATGTACTGCTGAGCCGGGTGCGGGCACGGGTACGCGACACTCGGGTTGTGAAACTCATCGCCGCCTATCTGAAGGCGCCGGTGGACGTAGGAGCCGAGCAGGTGTCGCGCACGCAGGGTACGCCGCAAGGCGGCCCGTTGAGCCCATTGCTGTCGAACCTGTTGCTGGATGATCTGGATAGGGAGCTCGCGCGGCGCGGCCATCGGTTTGTGCGCTATGCGGACGACTGCAACATCTACGTACGCAGCCGGCGCGCGGGCGAGCGGGTGAAGGCCAGTGTAACTCGGTTTCTGGAGCGGAAGCTGCGCTTACAGGTCAACGAGCGCAAGAGTGCGGTGGACCGCCCGTGGCGGCGGCAGTTTCTGGGCTTCACCTTCGGCCAGGGCTGGTCATGTCGTCTGGTGATATCGGCGGCATCGCTGGCTCGGATGAAGGAACGTGTTCGCGCGCTGACACGCCGCACGCGTGGGCGTACGATGCGGCACATCGTGCAGGAGTTGCGCGAGGTGCTGCTGGGATGGCGCGCGTACTACGGGATCAGCGAAGTCCGAAAGCCGTTGCGGGAGATGGACAAATGGGTCCGTCGCAAGCTGCGCTGTTATGCATGGAAGCAGTGGGGCAGGGGTGGGTATCGGCAACTGCGGCATCACGGTGTGAGTCGGGAGCTTGCATGGAACACATGCAAGTCGGCACACGGTCCGTGGCGGCTGAGTCGCAGTCCGGCGCTCTCGTTTGCCCTGCCGGCGAAGTACTTTGCCGGCCTGGGGCTACCGGAACTGGCGGTGGCCGCGTCTCGATGACATACCTTGGCCGAACCGCCGCATACGTGATCCGTACGTGCGGTGGTGTGGGAGGGGTCGGGCCGTGAGGCCCGCCCCTATCCCGATTAGGCGTCACGAGACACTTTGATGCGCCTGGGCGAACTGAGCGAAAATCAACGCAGGCTGTTCGCCGCGGTCATCTTCTTGATTGTGGCGGGCAGTTGGACCTACTTCGCTTTGTCAGATTTAGGAGACGTGGTTTCGAAGCAGTATCCTGGGCAATTAAAGTTTATGGTTGCAGGCAGGGACTCTTATGGCAGCGCAGCCCCCGCTACGGAGAGCCGCAGCTACATTCTTGTTCCGCGGATTTTAAGTAGCCCAACCGTAGTTACGGTGCGTCGCGAAGGTGACAAAGAGCCCGAGGTTCATGAAGACCCAATATCCTGGGGCCTGGTTGCTGTTTGCATCGCGTTTCTTCTTTTCGGTGTATTTGCAAAGCGTTGGAAGCGTGACGCCTAACCAGCACCTGGAGCCGACGCCGGGGAGATCGCGGCGGCGCTTTGCGGTCAGCTACGTGGCCGGCGCGCCTCAGGTGCGGCGTTAGGCGGCCAGAACACTGCTGGGTGAACGATGGCGCTTACGGAAAAGAAGGGAAGGTCTTACGGTGAGAACCACGCAGATCTTCAAGAAGAGATCCGTGACTACTCGAAGCGGAACGGGTATCCAGCTGAGCGCTTTGCCGACGCCCGCTGCGAGAACTGCGGCGCGACAACCTTTTCCATACTGCTTGATGACGCCGCCGGGTGCGCGCAGCGAACTTGCGTCACTTGTAAGAACGAGCATTTCATTGGCGACAGCAAGCAATACGCTGACGAGGCGGAACTCGGCGAATGCGCCTGCCCGTGTGGAACTGAGACATTCGAGGCATCTGCTGGCGTTCACCTGTACGAAGGTTCCGCCGACGTCAAGTGGTTCTATCTCGGTCTGCGATGTACCGCGTGTGGTCTCGTTGCGGTGTACGGCGACTGGAAGAACGAGTTCGAGGGCTATGAGGGGTTGCTCGCTCAGGTATAGGCCGCCTAACCAGCGCCTGGAGCCGACGCCGGAGACGTCGCTTCGGCGCTTCGCGGATGTTTCATTGGCCGGCGCGGCTCAGGCGCGTGAGCGGCGAGGAACATAAGTAACACTTTGTCTGGCGACATGGGTAACAGTCGCTGGTGACGTATGAACCGGACGAAAGCATCGTCGAATTGCCTGATGCGCTCGTTCAATGTGCTGTAGCCCAGTTGGCAGCGGCCTGAAGTGGGCGTTCCAGAGAGTGTGGACGGCCTGATCGATACACGCAATGAAGGGAGTCATCGCCACCTGGAAGCAGGACAAGGGCTTCGGCTTCATACGTCCGGAGGGCGGTGGAACCGACGTCTTCGTGCACATCAGGGATTTCGGGAACATATCTCGTGCGCCGCGGGTGGGAGATGTGGTCTCGTTTCAACCGATGAAAGGGGAGGATGGGAGGTCGAGAGCGGCGGACGTTCACATAGACGGATTGCCGCGGATTCCGGCAACCAAACCTCCGGTTCGAGGCATCCCGGTAACGAGGCGGCGCCGTGGGCGCGCCTCCATCGGGTTCGTGCCCGTGCTACTGCTTGCCTTGGTGGTGGTCGGGGCGCTCTTCAATCGGGAATCGAAATCGCGAATCGAGGATCTTCCGGCGGTCGTCGGCGAGCAGCGGGTTGGCGTCCAAGATGCATTTCAATGCGAAGGGAAGCGGCACTGCTCGGAAATGACCTCTTGCGCCGAGGCGACGTTTTATCTGAGGCATTGCCCGAACACGGAAATGGACGGCGATGGAGATGGAACGCCGTGCGAGAGCCAGTGGTGCAACTAGTCGAGCATCGGCGTGTTGCCGGCTGCCTGAGGGCGAACAAGCGCCTTCGTCACACGCTGCTCGCGGTGACGCGGTAGCCGCCGGCGGGATCGCCAGCCGCCTGTGGGGGGATCGGCATCGAGTGGAGGCACAACTCATGAATGCGGATACGAGCAAGTCATCCCACCTCGACCAGATCCGGGACCAGCAGCGCGACACCTGGGACCGTTTCTCCGCCGGATGGAAGAAGTGGGACGGGCTGGTGCTCTCCTGGCTCTCGCCCTTCGGGCAGGCGATGCTCCGGCAGGCCGGGTTGCACGAGGAGGCGCGAGTGCTCGACGTCGCGGCCGGCACGGGTGAGCCGGGCCTGACCGCGGCCGGGTTGGTGCCGCGCGGGCAGGTGACGCTGACGGATCTCGCGGAGCACATGCTGGCGGTGGCGCGCGAGAACGCCGCGCGCCGTGGGCTGGGCAACGTCCAGACCCGGGTCTGCGACGCCGGCGCGCTGCCGTTCGCGGATGCCTCCTTCGACGTGGTGCTGTGCCGCTTCGGCTTCATGTTCTTCCCGGACATTGCCGCCGCGACGCGCGAGATCGCGCGGGTGGCGAAACCCGGGGCTCGGATCTGCGCCGCGATCTGGGGCGAGCCGCCGAAGAACCCCTGGGCGACGACCATCATGGGCACGATCGCGCGCCACGTGGCGATGCCCGCGCCGGCCCCGGATTCACCGGGCCTGTTCCGGTGCGCAAATCCGGGCCACATGCGCGCGGTGTTCGAGGCGGCCGGGCTCCGGGACATCGCCGAGGAGGAAGTGTCGGCGGACATGCACCACGACACGCCTGAGGGCTACTGGGATTTCATGACCGACATCGCCGCGCCCGTGGTCGCCGGCCTGGCGAAGGCGGACGACGCCACGCGCGAGCGCATCCGCGCGGAGGTGCTCGAGTTATCGCGCCGGTCGATCAGCAACGGCGCGGTGCGGCTGCGCTCGACGGCGACGGTGATCGTCGGCAGGCGGTAGTGCCGGGTAGGTCAGCGTCGTGCGCCTACGGAGAGCGCCGTGGCTTGCTTCGGTAAGGCTTTCAGAAGCTTGGCATCCATGGTCATGAGCTTCACCTCGGTCCGGGAAGCTCAGCGGTTCGCAGGTGCCTCGCTGGCGTTCGCGTCGGCGCCCAGGCGGCGCCAGGCCCCGTTCGCTGGCCCCGGCATTGGCCAAACAGGTCTGAGCATGTGACTTTGTGATCGACACCCGAGCCCATGGTCAGCAGTTGATCAATGTCTCTCTCCTATCCAGTCCGGCCACGCACCACGAAGCTGCTGATTTCTTCAGCGGCGGCCTGCATGGCCGGCAGATAGCGCTGCATCATTTCGGCCTGATCGCGGCCATGGAACATGGGTACGACCATCGAGGCGACGGTTTGCCCTTGCCGGTTTCGGATGGGCACCGCGATACCGCCGACACCATAGATCATGTCGTTGATGCCCAGTCGATACCCGTCTCGGCGAATGCTTCCGACGATCCTGCGCAGGGCCTTGGGGTCCGTCTCGGTCAAAGGTGTCAGCGCCTTGAATCGGGTCGTGCGAAAGTACTGGTCCAGCGCGTCATCGTCGAGCCCGGCCAGCAGCACCTGCCCAACGGAAAAGCTGTAGGCAGGCAGGCGGTTGCCGACATCGAAATCGATGCGGAAGGTCTGGTGCGGCTGGATCCGCTCGATGAAGACGGCATCGCCGTCCTCAAGCGTAGCCAGCGCCACTGATTCATCGAGTTTCTGCGAAAGCGCCCGCATGACCGGGCGGGCGATCTCGGGCAGCGAACGCGAAGCGATGTAGGAAAAGCCGAAGTCAAGGACCTTGGCGGTCAGCCGGTACCGGCGACCTTCCTCCTGAATGAGAAAGCCGAGGTGTTCCAGCGTGACGAGGATGCGGCGCGCTGCGGAACGGCTGAGCTGCAGTTGATCGGCAGTCTCCTGGATCGACAGCGATTTCAACTCGGCACCGAACAGACGCAGAGCCGCAATACCTTTGGCCAGCGTTTCGAGGTGCTCTCCGCCGTTGATCGGCTGTGTCCTGGCAGATGCAGGTCGGGTACGGGATGGCATGGGTTTCCTGTAGGCAGTCCGGACGATTTTCGCTCGGTGGTTGACACACCGAAGGGCGACCCATAGTATCCGATTAACGAACACAAATATCCGTTAATCGGACGGAACGGCGTTCCTCCCGAAACAGGCAGCAAGCCCCGATCAACTGAATCGCAAAGCCGGATAAGGAGACCACCATGCCGCGCATCAAGTTCGCCACTCCCGAAATCGAAGCTGCGTATCACGCGGAATCCGATGCCGGAAAGCGCGTCATGCTCGCCTTTGCGGGCGTCATGGGTCATGTGCCGAAGGCCAACAAGTATCTGGTCGCCACCAAGGCCGCCGCCAAGCATTCGGGCACGCTGCCGCAGCGGTTGATCGAATTGGTGCGCATCCGCATGGCCTACCACACGCAGTGCCGCACATGCATGACGCTGCGATTTGAAGAGTGCCTGGAAGACGGCCTCGACCAGGACGCGGTCTGCTCGCTGGAACGGCCTCAGGAGGCGGAAAACCTGTCGCCGCGCGAGCGCAAGGCCATCGAATACTGCGACAAGTTCGCTCTCGACTGGCTTTCCATCGACGGCGAGTACTTCAACTCGATGCGCGATCTGTTCACCGAAGCCGAAATCGTCCAACTTGGCCTGATCTGTGCCCTCCACCTCGGTACCGGCCGCCTGATGGCCTCCTACGCCGTGACCGAGGACCTGCCCGCCGCCATGCAGGGCGAATCCGGCGACCACAAGTTCAAGCCATGGGAAGTCGACATCGATGCGCTGGTATGCGATGCGCTGCCGGACGACCTCGTCGAGGACGTACCCAAGGAGCAGCGTCCCGAGGTACTGCACGCCGTCGCCTGAATTGTACATGGCCGCCTGGGAACGGGGCCGCAGCGCGGTCCCGTTTTCCATTCCCGTACGAGGATGCAATGACCCCTGACGACCTGGTCATCTCGACGGACAGCCACACCCATTCCTTCATTGACCTCAAACCCTGGCTCCCGAAGAAGCATCATCACGGGTTCGATGCGGCGAGCGATGTCGGACGGCGGATCTTTTTCGAAGCCAACCGCATGTGGGGCGAACTGCTGTACGAGGGCGGCGAGATGCATTGGGAGATGGACCGCACGATCAACACTTCCGCGAGCCAGTACAACCTGGAGCTGACACTGGAAGAGCGGCTGCGCAACGTTGCCGCGGACGGCATTGCGGCCGAGTTTCTCATCGATGGCAACGGGCCCGTCACCACGGATGGCGAACTGCTGCATGAGGTCACCCTGGCCTACAACCGCTGGTTCGAGGAGTATGTGGCACCGGCGCGTCACCGCTTTGCCGGTGCCGTGGTCGTGAACCTGCTCTGTGGCATCGACACCGTGCGGGAGGAGATTCTCGACGCGCACGCCCACGGCCTGGCGGCAATCCATCTGTCGGGACAGCCGCATATGAGCTCGCGCGACCTGCCGCCCTTCAGCCACAGCCTGTACGACCCCATGTGGTCGGTGCTCGACGAACTCGGCATGGCAGTGGTTTTCCATGGCGGAGTCGGCCGCGAAAAGCCGCTCATGCAATGGGGCAAGTGGGGTGCCGGGCAGCGTGGCTGGGAGGACCTGCTGATGATGGAGGTCAATAGCGGCAACTTCGAGGCCATGAAGCACCTGATGCTGGCCAGCGTGCCAGAACGCTACCCGAACATCCGTTTCGGCTGGATCGAAACCGGCTCGCACTGGATTCCTCCGTTGCTGAAGGAACTCGACGCCTTCATGAAATGCCGTCGCAGCGATCCTGCGACGCGCATGAACATGAGCCCTTCGGAAATGTGGCATCGCCAGTGCTTCACGGCTGGGCCGCTGGGCCCGCAGGAAATTGCCCTGCTCGACCGGATTGGCGTGGACAACATGATGTTCGGTGCCGACTACATCCACCCGGAGGGCACTTACCCGAATTCGCGCCAGCACCTGGATCGTATCCTCCAAGGCCTGCCGCCGGCCCATGCCTTTGCCGTCAGGGCCGGGAATGCAGCCCGAGTACTCGGTTTCGACCTCGAACGCCTGATGCAAACAGCATCGGCGTAAACCCAGGTGCGGCGACACGTGCCTGCCTGATTCGACATGGACTATGAACTGAAGGGAAAAACCGCCCTGGTGACGGGCGGCGCGCGCGGCATCGGCCGTTCCATCGTTCTGGCCCTGGCCAGGGAAGGTGCCCACGTGGTGGTGTGCGACATCGCTTCTGCGGCAGCGGAGGAAACCGCGGCGGATGCACGCAGGATGAGCGCCAATGCGATCGCATCGGTGACGGATGTGACCGATGCCGATGCCGTGAACGCAATGGTGACGCACGCCGAGAAAGCGCTCGGTCCACTGGAGATCGTGGTCAACAATGCCGGTGTGCGCTACGACACGCCGGACCAGCCGGCCGTCGGCTTCAAGCCCGTCTGGGAACTGTCGCGCGCTGACTGGGACAGGCAGGTCGGGCTGATACTTTACGGCACCGTGAATACCATGAACGCGGTGATGAGTTCCATGCGCCTGCGGAAAAGCGGACGCATCATCAACATCAGTTCGCCGGGCGGGCGCATGGGCATCGCGGGCATCGCCGCCTACGGCGCCGCCAAGGCCGCTGTAGTCCAGCTCACGCGCATTGCCGCCATGGAACTCGCGCCGTACAGGATTACCGTCAATTGCGTTTCGCCCGGATTCATGGCATCCCACAGCGTCGGTGTCCAGCAGAAGGACGATTTCCACAAGGAAACCGAAAGGCAATGGTTCAACATTCCGCTCGGCGCTCCCGGCGATCCGGTTCATGTGGCGAACATGGTGGCCTATCTCGCCGGCAAGTGTGGCGAGTGGGTCACCGGTCAACTCATCAATACCGATGGCGGCCAGCAGATATTTTGAATCTGCAGTCGGTTCGTTTCGGGATACGGCCTCCGGGCTCCTGAGTTGCCTGAGTGGGGGCGCGCGGCGTTCGCGCGCGCAGGGGGGCTGGCCAACGGCCACGCCCGGGTCTGCGACGCCGGCGCGCTGCCGTTCGCGGATGCCTCCTTCGACGTGGTGCTGTGCCGCTTCGGCTTCATGTTCTTCCCGGACATTGCCGCTGCCGCGCGCGGGCTGGCGGGTCCTGGCGGTGGATTCATCGCCTGATCTGTTGCAAACGTTGAGCGACCATGCCGCCGGCCTGCGGCTCAAGACCCGTTGCGACGACCTCCACGGTTTCCAGCGCCATCTCGCGGCGGGGGAGCGTGCCGATCTCATCCTGTGCATGGGTGATACGCTCACCCATCTCGAATCGATGGAGTTCGTCGTCGCCCTGGGCCGTGCGGTGGCCGGGCGTCTTGCGCCCGGCGGCAGGTTCGTGGCGACGTTTCGTGACTATTCGCGGCTGCCGGCGGGCGCAGCCCGATTCATTCCGTGGGCGGACGAGGATCGGATCCTGACCTGCTTTCTCGAGGAGTTCGAAGGCTACGTCCAGGTTCACGACATCCTGCACGAGCGTGCGAGCGGTACGTGGGCGATGCGGGCCGGCAGCTATCGCAAGCTGCGCCTGGCGGCGGAAGTCGCGCGCGAGGCGTTCGCCGGGGCGGGGCTGAGAACCACGGTCGAGGCGGGGCCACGGGGGATGCTCCGTCTCGTCGCCGATGGTGACGCCGGCAGGCGGTAGCGCCGGGCGTGTCAGCCTCGTGCGCCGACGGAGAGTGCCATGGCTTGCTTCGGAAAGGCTTTTTGAAGCTTGGTATCCATGGTCATGAGCTTCACTCCCAGCGTCATGGCCAATGCCACGAACTCGCAGTCGTACGCCGAGCAGTCGCTGTCGTGCACGAGTTGCAGTACCAGGCGCGAGTCCACCTCGTGTTCGCCGCCCGCCAGAAGGCTCTCGGCCTCCAGTTGCAGGTCGAGGGCGGTTTCAAGTGTGAGCATCTTCCTGCGTAGGTAGCCCGCCAGGATGTTGCGAAACTCGCTGCGCCACAGCAGCGGCGCGGCCCAGTCCGGATCAGACTCCAGCAACGCCTCCGCCTTTTCCGTGTGGTCGCCCTGCAGGTAGAGGTAAGCGACGATGTTGCTGTCGACGACGATCACTTCCGACCCTCACGCTTGTAGGCGTCGATGTCCCGTGCCCGGAATTTCGCATTCGGAACCGCGGCACGCAGGGCCCGAGCCTTTGCCAGGCGCTCGCTCGCCGGGATGCGTCCGGGGATCAATACCGATTCCAGGCACACGATCGCCTCGCTGTTCAGGCTGCGCCGGTGGGTCTTCGCGGAGGCCTTGAGCCGCTCGTACACCTCGTCCGGAATGTTCTTCAATGTCAGGGTGGTCGGCATCGCCAAGCTCCATCGATGGTGGCATTATGGTTCCATAATGGTGCCGCAACAACTGCCGGGCATCCGTACGGACCGACCAAGAGCATCGAATGGGTGGGGCCGCGGACCGACAACATCGAACGGCACCCGGACCGGACACGATGGCTGACCCGCGTCAGCCGGGCTTCCCGTCCGCCCGCGGCGCCCACAGGATGGGCGCGTACGAGAAGGCGAACAGCGCGAACGCGATCATCCAGCATCCCTGCGCGACCGCGATCGCGTACGCGTACTGGCCGGGCGCGAGCAGCGGCCACAGCACGCGCGCCGCAAGCGCGGCCACGAGCCAGGCCAGTGCGATCCCCACCGTGGCCGGTGGCGCGTGGATGTCGCGGCCGCTGTGGCCGAGCGCGACGCGGGACATCATCGCCAGCGTCGCCAGGCCGATGCCGCCGACGGCAAACAGGTGCAGCGGCAGGCTTGGCGGCAACGCGAGCGGATCGGCGAGCGCGCGCAGCAGGAAGCCCGCCGCGATCGCGGCAACCGCGAGATACAGCCCCCAGAGCAGCGGCTTGCGCCAGAGCGCGGGCGTGTGCCACGCGTACAGCCGCACGCACAGCACCGCGAACAGCACGGCGGCGCAGGCGGCGGCGAGCCGCGGCGCGATGCCGCCCAGTTCGAGTACGAAGAACACGAGGAAGATCGCAATCGAGACCGGCGTGGTCCAGCGCGGCTCGACGATCCGTACCGGCACGCCGGCGCCGCGCTCGATGAACCCCGGGCCGACGCGCGCGCCGATGGTGAGGATGAGCGCCGCGAGCAGGTAGACGCCGCCGTACGTGGCCGTGCGCATGAGCCCGGCATCCTCGCGCAGCACGCCGGCGTAGAACATCGCGTTCCCCGCGCCGAGCAATGCGAGCTTGGCGAGGATGCCCAATTGGCGCCACTGCCGCACGCGGATGATCGGACGGGCGACGGCGATCGCCAGTGCGGCGATGAATCCAAGGTCGAAGGCCGCCGCGGGAATGGCCAGGCCGGCGCCCAGGGCCACGCGTGCCGCGAGCCACAGGCCGGCAATCGCCGCGAGCGCGGCGCCGCGCGCGGTCACCGTTCCGGTCCAGTTGCCCGCCGCGGTCAACAGGAAGCCGGCGACCACGGCCATGCCGTAGCCGTAGACCATCTCGTGGGCATGCCACATCACCGCGGGCACCGCCGATCCCGGCAGCGACCAGGCACCGCGACCAAGCCCGGTCCACGCGCCCATCGCGATCACCGCGAACAGGCCCGCGCCAAGGAAGAACGGCCTGAAGCCCAGGTTGAACAGCGCACAACGTCCCGGCATCGCGGAGTCCCCGGATTGAACGCGGTCACGATCGCGGCCCAGGGTGGGCCTGGGCAATGATCCGGGTCAATGCACGCGGCGGCGGATAGCGGCGTGCGGCGTGCCCGTCGCGAGGCGAACCCGGAATACAACGGGTGGTCCGGTATGCCCGATGGGAAGCCGGCGCCACTGCAGGCGTCCATGGCCATCGCCCGGCCACCACCCTATCCTATGGCGGTCGACATGCTCCACGGGCATCTCGTCATCCCGCTCGCCTGTGGGACAGTCCCCATGAAGCAATACCCACTCAACCCCAAGGAGCGACCCTGTCATGCCCATGGTCGATGTAGCCGCTTCCAGCGACGTTCGTGCCGGCGCCCTGCATGCCTGTTCCGCCGCTGGCCTGTCCCTCCTGCTCACCCGCGTCGACGGCGCCGCCTGCGCGGTCGAGAACCGCTGTTCCCACCTGGGCCTGTCGCTCGCGCGCGGCGGGCTGGACGGCACCGTGCTCAAGTGCCCGTGGCACGGCTCCAGCTTCGACGTCAGGACCGGGAAGAACCTCGACTGGGTGAACTCGGTCGTCGGCGTGCCGGTGCCGAAGTGGACGCGCACGCTCATCGCCCTGGGCAAGTCGCCCGCGCCGATCCGCGTCTTCGAGGTGAGCGAGACGGGCGGCCGCATCAGCGTCAACCTGCCGTAGCACGCACTACGGTGCCAGGCACGTGGATAAGTTTGGGGGCTGCGTGAGTGTTATCGGCATCGCGTCACGGAACGGGGCGCGGCCGCGGCCCTACACTCCGGGCTCCGCTCACCCACGTCGGAGCCACGGGCTCGAAGGATTCGGCATGCCATGCAGGACAAGCGCGCGTACCCGCCATCGGCTCATCGTCTCGTTGCTGCTGCCGCTCGCCGCGTGGCCGGCGTCGCAGGCCGCCATGGCGGCTGATGCCTGCACCGCGCTCACCGCGCAGGACGCCGCCACGCTGCTCGGCGTTGCGTTGCCCGGGAACATGAAGAGCGACAGCCCCGCAATGCCCGAGAATGGCCACGATCACACCACGGTCTGCGGCTGGTTTCCGGCCGGCTACGATCTTGCCACCGCGGACGGCCCGCCCAGCCGCGGCATCCTGCTGACGGTGCACGAGATGCGCACGGCAAACGATGCCAAGGCCTTCCACGAGCGCATGGCGGAGATGACGCGCGAAATGGCGCAGTCCGGTGGTGCCGAAGCTGCCGTGACCGAGCCTGCCGGCGTAGGCACCGCGGCTGTCATGGACGTGAAGAAACTGGAAGGCGCGCAGGTTGCCACCGTGCAGTTTCTCGACGGAACGCGCGCCATGCAGATCCAGGTCTGGCACGCGCAGGCGGCACCGGGCGAGATTGCGGTCGCCGCCGCGAAGCAGGTCGCCGCCAGGCTCTGAGGCTTCGATTTCGAGCCGGCGCCGGATGTCGGGTAGAGTACGACCCGGCATGTTCGAGACGGTGCTTTCGTTCTGGTTCGTCGAGACGCAACCCGCCCAGTGGTGGGCCGTCGATCCCGCGTTCGACCGTCGCGTGGCGGAGCGTTTCGGCGCCGTTCTTGACGCCGCGCAGCGCGGCAAGCTGTACCCGTGGCGCACGGCGCCGCGCGGCCGGCTCGCCGAGGTCATCGTGCTGGATCAGTTCTCCCGAAACATCCACCGGGAAACGCCACGGGCCTTCGCGAACGACCCGATGGCGCTGGTGCTGGCGCAGGAGGCGGTCGCCGCAGGGCACGATCGGGCGCTGGCGCCCGTGGAGCGCGCCTTCCTGTACCTGCCCTACATGCACAGCGAGTCCGCCGCGATCCATGCGCAGGCCGTTGCGCTGTACTCGGCGCCGGGCCTGGAGGACAACCTCGCATTCGAACTGCGGCACAAGGCGATCATCGAACGCTTCGGCCGCTATCCGCACCGCAACGCCGTGCTCGGCCGAACCTCCACGCCGGAGGAGATCGCCTTCCTGCGCGAGCCGGGTTCGCGATTCTGACGGCCCGGCCGGTCAGCCGCCGGCCGGCTTCCAGGTCGGCCAGCCGAACGGCACCGTGCCGCGGCCGATGTTGCTCATCGGCCAGTTGGCCGGCGGCTGCGCGATCGGGCTGCCATCCATTTCCACGCCGTAGACCAGTTCGTGGCGCCGCGAGCGGAAGTACCACTGGCCGGCGTGGCGTTCGTAGCGGTCCTCGTAGGCGATGAGCTGGCGCATCCATTTGCGCTCGGTGCCCGTCTCGCAGTAACAGTAGACGATGCCTTCGGCGCGATCGGCGGCGGTGAGGTCGATGACGTGGTCGCCGATGAGCAGCCAGGTCACGCTGCCGCGTTCCAGGGTGCGTTCGTAGAATTCCCGCAGGGCTTCCCGGCCCTGGGCGCCGGGCGCGACCGCGACGTCCTCCACGAACAGCTCGGCGATGACGTCGAAGGCCTGCGCGCCGACCGCGACTGCGTAGCGGTTGGCCAGTTGCTGGATGTCGTCGTGCGCGATCAGGCGCTCGATCGGGGTAACGCCTTCCGGCGGCGGCGAGCGGCGCTGGACGCCGCGAAGTGGCTTGGGCATGGTCGGCTCCTCAGTCCAGTACGCCGGCGTTGCGCAATCGATCCACCTCGGCCGCCGGCAGCCAGGGTGCGAGCGCCGCGTGCGTGTCTTCGGCGCTCGGGTCGCGCGGCGGGGTCGGGTCGGCGCAGGGGGTGGCGCTGAAGCGCGGCGCATGGCGCGGCTGGCGCACGCCGTCGACGTCCACGAACGTTCCACGCGCGATGAACTGCGGATGCTCCGGCGCCTCGTCCCAGTCGAGCACGGGCGCAAAGCAGGCGTCCGAGCCCTCCAGCAGCCGGCACCATTCATCGCGGGTGCGGGTCTTGAACTTCTCCGCCAGGATGCGCGTCGCGCGGGGCCAGTTCGCGGGATCCTTCTGGTCGCCGAGCGACTCGGGCGCGATCTCCAGCCGCGCGAGCAGTTCCGCGTAGAAGCGCGACTCGATCGCGCCGACGCTCACCAGCCTGCCGTCCGCGCATTCATAGGTGTTGTAGAAGTGGCTGCCGCCGTCGGTCGCGTTGCTGCCGCGCCCGGGGCTGAGCGTACCCGAGGCCCACGCGCCGTAGTAGTAGGTCGCCAGGCTGGCGGCGCCCTCGGCAATCGATACGTCGACCACCTGGCCGGGCCCGCCGCGGACGGCGTGCAGCATGGCGGCGAGCATGCCCTGCGACAGGAACATCGCGCCGCCGCCGAAGTCGCCGACCAGCGCGAGTGGATTCGCGGGAAGCTGGCCGGTGCGGCCGATCGCGTTCAGGACCCCGGTGACGGCGATGTAGTTGATGTCGTGCGCGGCGCCGTGCGCGAGCGGGCCGGCCTGGCCCCAGCCGCTGATGCGGCCGTAGACCAGCTTCGGATTGCGCTCCAGGCACGGTGCGGGGCCGAGCCCGAGCCGTTCCATGACGCCCGGGCGGAAGCCCTCGATCAGGCCGTCGGCCCGGTCGATCAGCGCCCGGACCACGTCCAGCGCCGTGGGGTCCTTGAGATCCAGGCGGATCGGGTAGCGCCCGCGCTGCGTGGCCTCGAACCGGGTGCCGCGCGCGATGGACAGTTCCACCGACTGCCGGCGCACCAGGCGCAGCACGGTGGCGCCCATGTCCGCGAAGGTCATGGCGACGAAGGGCGCGGGGCCGATGGCCTCGAACTCGATGATCTTCATTCCGGCCAGGGGGCCCATGGGTGCTTCCTCTGCGTGTGCGGCGGAGCGACGGCAGGCCGTGCGTTCGACGCGCCCGCCGGGTGCGGACGTGGGGTCCGCGCCGCGCCGGTTCGCGACCGCCGCGTTGTGATTTCATATGGTCCGACCATAATAATCCAAGCCGCGCTCCGGCCGGCACGGATCGCGGCGCCTTGCGGATCCGTCACCGCGGCGCGCTACAGGGCCGATCTTCCAGGAGACATGCCATGACGAAGAACTTCGAGCGCAGTGCGCAGGTGGCGGCAATCCGCACCCAGGCCGGGCACCCGATCGTGGATGCCGACGGCCACCTGGTGGAGATCTTCCCGCTGGTCGAGGAGCGGATCCGCGCGGTCGCCGGTGCCGACGTGGCGGCGAAGTTCGCGCCGATGGAGGCGCAGTTCCTCGGCAGCCGCGAGATGGTGCGCTGGCATCGCGGCCAGCCGCGCGCCGAGCCGCTCGCGGGGTTCTGGGGCTTTCCCACCCGCAATACGCTCGATCGGGTCACGGCGATCCTGCCCGAGCTGATGTACCGCCGCCTGGACGAGCTCGGGATCGACTTCGCGCTGGTGTATCCCACCGTCGGCCTGATGGTGAACGCGGTGCCCGACGCCGAGCTGCGCTGCGCGCTCGCCCGGGCGCTGAACCAGTACTACGCGCAGATGTACGAGGGCCTGCGCGATCGCATGGAGCCCGTCGCCGTGATCCCGACCATCACGCCCGGCGAGGCGGTTGCGGAGCTCGACCATGCGGTGGGCACGCTCGGCCTGAAGGCCGTCGTGCTGAACGGCGCCATCGTGCGCACGACGCCGGCCGCGGACGGCACCCCGATGCGCTGGCTCGACACGCTCGGCCACGCGAGCCTGTATGACTACGATCCGCTCTGGCAGCGCTGCCAGGATCTGGGCGTCGTTCCGTCCTTCCACGCCACCGGCTTCGGATGGGGCTCGCGGATCTCGCCGAACAACTACGTCCACAATCACATCGGTCACTTCGCCGCCGCGCAGGAGGCCACCTGCCGGTCGCTGGTGTTCGGCGGCGTGCCGAAGCGCTTTCCGAAGCTGCGGTTCGCGTTCCTGGAGGGTGGCGTGGCCTGGGGCTGCCAGTTGTATGCGGACATCCTCGGTCACTGGGACAAGCGCAACCGCGAGGCGGTGTACAACTACAGCCCGGCGGAGCTGGACGTGGACGCCTACGAACGCCTGCTGCGCGAACACGCCCGGCCGCAGGTGACGGCGCACATTCCCGCGCTGCGCGCGAATGCGCTGCGCAATGCCGAGGATACGCGGCGGTATTTCCGGCCGGAGCTGATCGACGACTTCGCCGAGGCCCGCATCGAATCGCCCGCGGACGTGGCGGACATCTTTGCGCGGCAGTTCAGCTTCGGCTGCGAGGCGGACGATCCGCTCGCCGCGGTCGCCTTCGACGCCGCGCTCAACCCGCACGGGATCCGCCTGAACGCGATGTTTGCCTCCGACATCGGCCACTGGGACGTGCCGGACATGCGCGAGGTGCTGCCGGAGGCCTGGGAACTGGTCGAGCACGGGCACATGGATGCGCGCGACTTCGAGGATTTCGCCTGCGGCAACGTCGTGCGCATGCTCACCGCGATGAACCCGCGCTTCTTCGACGGCACCGCCGTCGCCGGCCTCGGTTCGAGGTACCCCTAGCGACCTCGACCGGCCGATCGGGGCCCTGAACCACCGTCGTCGCGAGCGCAGCGAAGCGACCCATGCGGCGCCGGATTCGTCCAGGCCGCCTGGATTGCCGCGCCCGCTGCGCGGGCTATCCATCAACCGCGCCCGTCATTGCGAGGAGCGAAGCGACGAAGCAATCCACGCGCTGCCGGCAGCATCGTGGCCGCGTGGATCGCTTCGCTGCGCTCGCGACGACGTAGGGGTGGAACATGGATTGCCGCGGCCGCTACGCGGCCTCGCAATGACGGGCGGGGGGGTCGGGAACCGTCGAAATCCCGGTTTGATGTGCGTTTCCGGACGTCCGGGCCGTGTGCCTGCGTTCCGTCGCGGCCCAAGACGCGGCGAGGCCGGTGCGTGACCACATCGCGGCGTTGACCGCCGCGATCCCTGCCGCCTATGCTGCATCGATTCGTACCCGGATCGGGAGGCGCACAGTTGAACAATCTACGTGACAAGGCCTGCATCGTCGGCATCGGCGAGACGGCCTACGCGCGGCGCGGCAGCAAGTCCGCCCCGCACATGGTGTTCGAAGCCATCCAGAAGGCCTGCGACGACGCCGGCATCCGGGTGCAGGACGTCGACGGCATCATCCAGATGTCCGGCGGCGAGGTCTACAACGTCAGCGCCAAGGAAGTGCAGGAGAACTTCGGCATCAAGGATCTGAAGTTCCTCGCTACCGCGCCGGTGGGCGCCGGCACGGCGGTGTGCGGCGCCGCGGGCCTGGCCACCATGGCGCTGGATGCCGGCATGTGCACCAACGTGCTGGTCTGGCACCTGAACGACTGGGGCGTGTCGTCCTTCTCGCCCGGCGCCAGCCACGACGTCGAGCACAACAAGCACGATTTCGAGACGCCCTACGGCTGGTACGGCCAGCCCGCGCACCTGGCGATGTGCGCGCGCCGGCACATGGCCGAGTTCGGCACGAAGAGCGAGCAGCTCGGCGCCATCGCGGTGAAGCTGCGCGAGCACGCGCGCCTGCACGGCAACGCGGCCTACACGCAGCCGATCACGCTGGACGACTACCTGGCCTCGCGCTACGTGGCCGAGCCGCTGCGCCTGTTCGATTGCTGCATCGTCGCCGACGGCGCCGGCGCGTTCGTCATGAGCACGCCGGATCGGGCCAAGGACCGCCGCAAGCCGCCGGTGTACTTCATGGGGCTGGGGATGGCCACCAACGATCGCGGCTGGTACTGGGCGCAGCAGCCGGATCTGACCCACACCTGGGCGAAGCACTCCGCGCCGCGCGCGTACGCGATGGCGGGCGTGGGGCCCAAGGACATCGATTTCCTGCAGGCCTACGACTGCTTCACCTGGGTGGTGCTGTCGACGATCGAGGACCACGGCTTCTGCGCCAAGGGCGAGGGCGGGGCGTTCGTCGAAGGCGGCGCGAACATCTCCGTCGGCGGCCGCCTGCCGCTCAACACCAGCGGCGGCATGCTCTCGCAGGCCTACCTGCAGGGCATGAACCACCTGTGCGAGGCGGTGCGGCAGTTGCGCGGCGAAGCGGCCGCGACGCAGATCCCCGGCTGCGAGATCGGCCTGGTGGGCGGTTATGCGGGCCTGGCCTACGCCAGCCTCATTCTGAGAAAGGCTTGAGCCATGGCGAACCAGTTGGACAAAGACGGCAACCCGCTGGCGGCGGAGCGACCGCTGCCCGACATCGACCGGCCGCTTTCCGCGCCGTTCTGGCAGGCCGCGCGCCGGCACGAACTCATGATCCAGCGCTGCCAGGACTGCGGGCACTGGATCTGGTATCCGCAGGATCTTTGCTACCAGTGCAACTCGGCGAAGCTGGGCTGGGAGAAGATCGGCGGCAACGGCACGATCTACACCTACATCGTCGTGCGCCACGGCCTGCACCCGTATTTCGCCAAGCACCTGCCGCTGGCGGTGGCGATGGTGTCGCTGGACGACGCGCCCTACGTGCGCCTGCTCGCCAACATCATGGAGTGCAAGCCCGAGGACGTGAAGGTGGGGATGCCGGTGGAGGTGGTGTTCGAGGACGTGGACGAGCGCGTGACCCTGCCGCAGTTCCGCCCACGGCGCTAGAGGCGCCCGGGTACGCGGTTTGCGATCCCCGGCCAGCCGCGCCGCGCCGGGGATCGCGCCCGGTTCGGGTCATCCGGCCGGCAGCGCGAGCGTGGCCTCGCCCTGCCCGGGTGCCGGGCGGGCGGTTTTCGGGTCGTGAATCGTCACGACCAGAGCTTGCGGACGCCGTACTTGCGGAACACCGGATCCGCAGTGACGACGGTCAGTTCCTCTTCGAGCGCTTGCGCCACCAGAAGCCTGTCGAACGGGTCGCCATGATGAGCCGGCAGGCCTTCCAGGCGCCCGAGATGTGCGAGATCGACGGGGAGCAGGCTGAACGCATTCGCCGCAAGGTGATCGGCCACGTAGCGGCGTACGGGAACGGCGAGCCTGAGCTTTCCCAGCGCAGCCTTGATGGTCAGTTCCCAGGCGCTTGCGATACTCAGAAAGCATTCGTTGTCGGGCTCGACGATTGCAGCGCGGGCGCGGCGCGGCAGCTCGCGGTCGCCCTCCACCCACCAGAGGAAGACGTGCGTGTCCAGCAGGATGCGCATCAGCGATAGTCTTCGAACCCTTCAGGTGTCCGGTCGAAGTCGGGCGCGACGAAGAGAACCTGCCCCCGGCCGGAACCCGGCTTGCGTGCGTTGCGTGCCGCTGTGAGTGGGACGAGCTTCAGCACCGGCTTGTTGTCCTTGGCGATGATGACCTCCTCGCCAACCATCGCCTTCTGCACCAATTCCGAGAACCGCGCTTTTGCTTCGGCAATGTTGAACTTGGCCATGCCCGCGTCTCTCCCGTTCGAGTATGGTCATCCTACATGACCAACATCGGCCGTGCCAGCGCGAGCCCGCCGGGGCCGCGTCATCCGGCCGGCAGCGCGAGCGTGGCCTCGCCCTGGATGAGCAGCGTGCCCTGGTCGTCCTCGACGCGGATCTCCACGTCCACCAGCCGCTCGCCCTCGCCCTGGCGCAGCGCACGCACCTCGCCCCGGGCGTTGAAGGTGCGCCCGCGCAGGAACGGGCTGCGCAGCCGGATGTTGAGCGTGTCGATCCGGCCCGCGTCGGCGAGCCAGTCGCGCAGCATCGCCTGCAGGTAGGAGAACATCAGCGGCGCCATGCCGAACGCGGACGGGAAGCCCTCGAAGCGGCCGACCTCGTCGTCCATGTGGTGGCCGGCGAACTCGTCGTTCACGCCGGCGAAGCGGTTCCAGTGCATGAAGGTGCCTTCGCGCACGAAGGGGCCGATCGGCTGGCCGGGCTGGAGTCTGGCGATGTCCATCAGCGGTACCTGATCAGGTTGGTGCGGTAGGTTTTCACGAGTTCGTCGCGCTGGTTCGTCCAGCGCTGCTCCAGGCGGGTGAACAGCATCAGGCCCATCCGCCCGGGCTTTTCCTCGTAGCCGCCGAGCAGGTAGGCGCAGCGGATCACGTCTCCGGGGCGCATGCGCACCTTGCCGTATTGCACCTCCAGCCCGGCGACGATGTTCGCGCGCGTGGGCAGCGGCGGCAGGCCCAGGCTTTCCTCGGGGCCGATCATGGTCGGCACCACGTCCGACAGCGCCCGATCCTCGGCCAGCGCCCAGCCGAAGGGGTTGAAGTCCTCGGGCGCGACCATGCCGCCGTGCGGCGTGGTCCGGGCGTAGTCCTCGTCCAGGAACAACCGCGGCGCCGGCTCCGGGTAGTACACCGCCAGCGCCCAGCGCCGGATGTCCATCTTCTCGATCGGGTAGGACGTCATCCAGCGGTATTCGCGCCCGACGGCGGCGCGCATCGCGTCGGTGACGAGGCTCGGTTCGCTCATGTCTCCTCCAGGTGCCGCGCGGCGGCGGCCGAAGCCGGGAATGTACACCGCCGCGCGCTTCCGCGCCGCCGCCGCGTGCGCTATCGTCCCTCCCCGAAAAAGGGGACATTCATCATTTCGCGCCTGAACCGTGCGCGCCGCGAAGCGGTGGCGCGGAAATGGTGCCTGTCACCATTTTGGGGGTGGGATGCGGGTTTGCTTGATGATCGAGGGCCAGGAGGGGGTGACCTGGCAGGACTGGCTGGCGCTCGCCGGGGCGGTGGAGGATTCGCCGCTGGATGGGCTGTTCCGGTCCGATCACTACACGGCGTTCCACGGCAACGTCGAGGGGGCGCTCGATGCCTGGTCGACCGTCACCGCGCTCGCGGCCGTCACGCGCCGGATCCGGCTCGGCACGCTGGTTTCGCCGGTGGGATTTCGCCACCCGAGCCTGCTGGCGCGGCAGGTGGCAAGTGCGGATCGGATCTCCGGCGGCCGCGTCGAGCTCGGCATCGGCACCGGATGGCACGCCGGCGAGCACGCCGGCAATGGCTTCGACTTCCCGGATCTCGGTACCCGCTTCGAGGTGCTCGGCGAACAGCTGGAAATCCTGGTGAACTCATGGACCCGCGAGCAGTTCGACTTCCAGGGCCGGCACTACACGCTCGCCGGGCAGCGGGCCGCGCCGCGGCCGGTGCAGGTGCCGCACCCGCCGATCGTCATGGGCGGCGCGGCCAAGGCGCGCAGCCTGGCGCTAGCTGCGCGGTACGCGAGCGAATACAACGTCGCCCTGCGTCCGCTCGCCGACCTGCCCGGCCTGCGCGTACGTCTCGACGCGGCCTGCACCGCGGCCGGGCGCGATCCGGCCACGCTCGCGCTCTCCCTGATGCTGACGCCGGCGATCGGCCGGACCGACGGCGAAGCCCGGGCGCGCAAGGATCGGGCGCTCGCCCGCATTCCCAATTCCGGCCCGCACATCGGCGGGTTGATGTTTACCGGCACGGTCCCGGCGCTGGTCGAACACCTGCGCGGAGCGGCACGTGCCGGCGTGACACGCGCCTACCTGCAGCACATGGATTTCACCGATCTCGAGGCGGTGAAGTTGATGGGCGAAGTCGCCGCGGCGCTCGCGTGAGCTGTTCAGGCGCCTGCCGGGCCGAAGCAGCCGGACGGTGCCTGGAATCGGTTCAAACGCCGGCGGCGAGGTTGGCCAGGGCGGTGAGCGACATCAGCGGCGATCCCCACACCAGCCGCCCCTCGTAGCGCACGCCGCGCAGGCCGGGCATTTCGCCGTAGCCGAAGTCGCCCGTGAGTTCTTCGTGATGGTCGCCGTCGCGAAACAGCAGCAGCGGCGCCTCGAACACCTCGGCCACTTCGCGCGCGCACGGCCGGATGCTGAACCCGGGCGTGACGAACGCCACCACCGTGTGCATGAGGTAGAGCGTGGAAGTAGCCATCGGCGCCATGTAGCCGGCGATTTCCACGAAGCGCCGCTCCAGGCCGATCTCCTCCCGTGCCTCGCGCAGGGCGGTCTCGTCGATGTTTTCGCCCGGGGCGCAGCGCCCGCCGGGGAAGACGATCTCGCCGGCGTGATCCGGCGTGTCACTGGTGCGCACCGTGAGCAGGACGGAGAGCGTGCCGCCGCGATCCACGATCGGCACCAGCACCGCCGACAGGCGCAGATCCTGCGGGTAACGAAAACCCGCCGGCAGCGCGATGCCGCGGCTTTGCTCGTACGCCGCCAGGTTTTCGATCGCGGCGGGGTCGAGCGCCTGCGCGCGCGTGAGCAGGCTGGCGCGGATGCGCTCTCGCTGGTCGTTGTTCCGGAACGTCATCGTTCGCGTCCGCCGCGCACCTCCCGAATGGAAGCGCAGATGGCGCCCGCCGGTCAAGCCCTTTTCCTGTCCGTCGCGGCGATCGCAGCGACGGCCGGGCGTCGCTGCGATCGAGCGTACCGGGCCTGATGGCCGGGGATCTCTAACCCTGGCGATGGAATGCAGGTTCAGGAAATGCGCTGGCGGCTGCGCAGTATCGCCGTTGCGCCGTGGTCGATTGCGAGCGACTCCGGGTCTGTGCGGGGATCCCCGAGGACGACGACGCCATAGTCGCGCGCTGCGCCGGCGATGCTCACGTACTCGTCCCGGACATCGTGCAGTACGCGTACGGGATCGCGCTCGAACGGGTCCCCCCAGCCTCCGGCGCCATTGGTGACGACGCGAACGACCGAGCCGGCCGGCACTGCCAGACCCGTTCCGCAGGGAGTCATGACGCCCTTCTCGTCGAGGCAGCCGGTCTCGCGGTCGATGACCCCGAGCATGGGGCGCGCCGTGCGGTACATCGGGTGTTCAAGGCTGATGGGAATGGGCGAGCGGGCATCCACGAACGCATCGGATGGCCCCCAGCACCAGGCGCCGCCGAGCAGGCCGGCGCGCCCGCCCGCCGCCCCGCCGCCACCGGGTGGCCGTTCGACGTGGAAGTGAACACAGACGTGCGTGCCCGGCTGCAACCAATAGGTATCGTTGACCGATGCCGGTCCACCGCGGTGGGTTCCGGCGCCGCCGCTGTCGGGCAGGATCTCGCTGGAAAGGGCGATCGCGTAGAAGCCTTCGCGTTCCGAATCCTCAACGCCGGTCATGATCGCGTTGAACAGCAGGCTGGTCTGGGACCGGTCGCCGTCGCCGTACTGGGATGCGCCCCAGGGACTATGTGCCGCGCCAGGGCCGAAGGTCATCCATGGAACCCCGCTTTCCGACGCTCCGGAAACGAAGTTGAGGGTGGGGATCGCCTCGGGGCCAAAGCCCCGTTCGCCGAGCACCGGCATCAGGACCCGGAACATCGCCATCATCATCGAGATGACCACCTCGTAGTAGAACTGGCAGGGGTGGGTGGGCGCTGGATTGAGGATGGCGTCCGGCGGCACAACGATGTCCACGTTGCGCAATGTGCCGGAGGTGAGCCTCGAATGCGGCTCGATCAGGCACTTCAGCCCGACCGTAATCGCGGTCTTCACATCGAGCCACGCGGCGTTGAGGGCCGAGCGGGATGCGCACGACGATCCGCTCCAATCGAATTCCACGCGTTCGCCGACCTTGTGGATGCGCACCTTGACCCGGTACTCGGGACTGTCCGGGAGCCCGTCGGAATCGAGCGTCTCCTCGCCTTCGTAGATTCCGTCCGGGATTGCGCGCAGGGCGTCGCTCATGGTCTCGGCCGATGCGTCGCAAGCGTAACGGACGGCGCCCAGGAAGGCCGCGGCGCCGTACCTGCCGATGGTCTCCTGGACGTGATCGTCCGCCATGACCAGGCTCGACCTGATCGATTGGATGTCAGGGAAGACCATCGGACCGAAGCGGGTGTTGGTGAAGATCAGCCGGAATGCGGACGCGACCGGCTCTCCCTGGCTGAAGAGCAACGTCGGCGGCAAACGGAGCCCGTCCTCGAACGTAGTCTGCTTCGTGAGGCGAAAGCCGCCTGCCGTGGTTCCTCCCATATCCATCATGTGGGCGCGGATGGTGATTACCGCGATGATTTTCCCTTGGTGGAAGATTGGGCGAATGAAGCAGGTGTCGTTGAGGTGCGTGCCGACGCGGTAGTAGTCATTGACCGCGATGACGTCGCTCGGCCGCAGCTTGTCCAGGCCGTACTCCTCCAGGCTGATGCGCACTGCGTCGGGCAGCGAGCCGGTGAACACCGGGATCGTGTTGCTGACAGCGACCATCGGGAAACGCAGCTCAGGCGGGCCCAGCAGGCACACGGCGAAGTCGGAGCCGGTGCGCACGATGGCCGAGAAGGCCGTCGTCAGGATGCGCGAGACCAGGTGTTCGATAATGAACCCGAAGCGGTTGGTGAGCACCGTGGCGGTGAAGCGGTCGCAATCGTAGCGTTCTTCGAATGCGCGCCCGGCGAGGTCGCGAAGACGGGCGGCGGGTACGGACTGGGCTGGCGTTCGCCGGGTCGAATCGATCATGCTCGCCTCCAACCACTGGATCAGTGAGGCATACTATGAATGCGCCCTGGAACGATACGGGCGGTTTCATTATTTTGTCAACTCTGATCGCGCAAGGGGTCGTCTGATCTTGAAAAGGCATTCGTCAGTGAAAAGGCCGGGAGCGGCGAAGCGGTCTGCTCCTGGGGACAACAAGCGCGCGCAGGGACATACCCCCCGCAGGGCCAAGGCCGGGCGACCACCGGCGCACGAGATTGCGAGCCGCCAGAAGAACATTCTCGACGTCGCCATGCAGGAGTTCTGCAACGAGGGCTTCGGCGGCGCCAACATCGAGCGCATCGCCCGCAAGGCCGGTGTCGGCAAGGCGACTATCTATCGGAACTTCGGCGACAAGCCGGCGCTCTTCGAGGCGATCGTCCGAAGCACGATGGGCCGCATCGGCAACATCTGGAACCGGGTGGCTTTCGATCTGGACGATCCGCGGTCCACGCTCCGCGCCGTCGCACGCGCGAGCTACGATCAGTGGACATCGGAGTCGCTGGGCTTGTATCGGATCATTTTCGCCGAAGCGACGCGCATGCCTGACGTCGCGCGGACGGTGCAGGAATTGACCCATGACCTGTCGCTTCGGCCGGTCGAGGACTACCTGCAGGCACTCAAGGACCGCGGGGTCCTCAGGTTCGCGGACGCCTTCTGGGCCGCCGCGACCTTCACGGAGATGGCAGTCGGTGGCACCCGCTTCCTGCTCATGCCCGCCACGCTCACGGACAAGGAGCGTGACGAAATCGTCGACGAAGCGGTGAGCATGTTCCTGCACGGAACGATGGCCTCCGCAGCAGGTCCCGGAGCGGGGAGTTCAAGGTAACGTGGGCGTTGACCATGGCTCCCCGGTGACCCCGGAGCAGCCGTTCCCATTCCCGTTCACGGGTCGGCTGGAGTCGGTGACGCTGGACCTGCAGTGATCCGCTCGCAAGCGGTGTCCCGCAGTGATCAGCGACACCAAACAAATCCATCGTTCCGAGAGGAGATTTACATGGCGTACATCGATGCTGACTCCCACGTGGTCGAGTGTCGCGACACTTGGTCGCGCTTCGATTGAGCGCGCGAGGACCTTGCCTCAGCTCCATTCAAGTATTACTATCTTGAGTAAGACTTTCTTGCGAGGGTGCCAGCGTGCGTATCACGAGCAAAGGCCAAGTTACTATCCCCGTCGAAATCCGCAACAAAGCCGGTTTGCTGCCTGATACTGAAGTCGAGTTCGTCGTCAGAGGCAGTACCGTGATCGTGAGAAAGGCGCAGAAACCGCCGCGCCGCGGCCGCCGCCTGTTGTCGGTCATGCGCGGCAAGGCGGCCAAACGTTTCAGCACCGATGAGATCATGGCCCTGACCCGCGGCAACTGAAAGAGACACGGACGACACCGATGGCGGATATCTTGGTGGACAGCAACGTCATCCTCGATATCGTGACCGAAGACCCGAAGTGGTATGACTGGTCGGCCGGTGAACTTGAAGATTTGGCTGAAAGCCACACACTTGTCATCAATCCCATCATTTACAGCGAGGTTTCCATCGGTTTCGGCCGAATCGAAGACCTCGATCGGGCACTGCCGCGTGAGTTTTTCCGCCGCGATCCATTGCCGTGGGAAGCGGGTTTTCTTGCAGGAAAATGTTTCGTCAAGTACCGCCATTTGGGCGGCGAGCGACACTCGCCGCTGCCGGATTTTTATATCGGAGCGCATGCTGCGATAGTGGGAATCGCGCTGCTAACGCGCGATACGAAACGCTACAAGATCTATTTTCCAAAACTTGCGCTGATATCGCCCTGAACGATCTCGCCGGGTTCCGGGATCTCGATTCGTTTTGCATCGGATCCAGAAGCGCCCGGCACTTGTGGGCACGGAGCTTGGCCAGTTCCGGGTTGCGACAGGCTACCAGCCGCTCGCCGGGCAGACCGCCGTACTCGAGCGCGATTTTCCCTATCCGGAACAGGACGAGGCGATGTGGGGAGGCATTGGCTAGCGCTCTCCGGAACCGCCGGGACCTGCGCCAACGGCGCGCATCAACACTACGGGCTCCGCCGTCGCGGGGTTTGCGCAGGCCGGGCTGCCCATGGCGCCTGGGGCGCGATTCGCCGGTGTCGGCGCCGATTGCATGGACGCCGATGGCGTCATGCAAGCATACGCCGGGAAGCCGCGGCGGCCAGGACGCCGACTGCAGCGCCGACGTTACACCCTGACATCATCCGACACGCCCCTCACGAACAGGGGTTCGATCCCGTGCGTGTGCATGTCAGCCTCCAGCAAGGCGGGATCCGGGGCCTCGATCGGCTGCGCCGCTGCTTGCAGAATCGCCGGCAGCAACGTTGCGTCGCTGGACGAGTTGAGAAACAGGCCGGGACGTGACAACACGAAATGAACGGCGCGACGGATGGCGTCGTTGTCCCGGAGCGGCAGGTACCAGGACAGGCGCCGTCCCGCGTCGTCGTCCCGCCAGCGTCGCGCGGCGACGGACTTGATGGTCTGCATGGCAATCCCGCGCGCGCGACAAACGGCATAAAGCCTCTCGAAGTCATCGGCATAGGGACCGTGACGGTTCATCGCGAAGGTATACGGACAGAGCACGGATGCGAACGGGAAACGTTCGAGACTCTGCAGGTGCCGCTCCGCGACGAAGGTGCCGTGGCCGGTGATGCCGATGAAGCGAACCAGTCCCTGATCCCTGGCTTCAACGAGCGCTCGCAGGGCGCCATCGTCCGAGAAGGCCGTTTCCCACTGCGCGGCGTCGACGAGGTTGTGCATCTGGATCAGGTCGACTGACGGCACGCCCAGTCGCTCCAGCGATCGATGAAGTTCGTCGCGTGCGCCCCGGTAGGTGCGTTCACCGGTCTTGGTGGCGAGGAACACCTCGCCGCGATGGGTCCTGAGCCACGGTGCGAGCCGTAGCTCCGAGTCGCCGTAGGATGCGGCGGTATCGATGTGATTGACGCCCGCGGCCAACGCCATGTCGAGCGTCGACAGCGCCCGATCCTGCTTCATTCCGCCAAGGGCGGCAGCACCGAATATGATCCTGGAGGAAAGGTGGCCCGTCGTGCCGAACGCAATCCGATCAATCACGCGCAATCTGCTCCATTTGGTGGGCGGCTGGATGTTCGCCGCCGGACTGTTGGCCGTAACCCCGCGTCCCGGCAGAGGTCAATGTGCCCGGAGGGGTCCATGCGGCGCAACAGACGCCGGGGCGGACGGACCATGTCCGCCGGGGCAGGATCAGGTGATGACCAGTTCGCCGAAGATTCCTACTTCCAGATGGCGACCCGGGGGAACGAGGGTGGTCGACATCGCTTCGCGCACGATCGCCGGCCCCGCGATCCGGTCGCCTGCACACAGGCCGTCACGCGCAAAGAACGGCGTCGCCACCGGCTCGCCGTAGATGTGCTCGAGCAATCCGGACGCCATCGGCTCGGGCGAAGCGCCGCGCGCACGAGGCGCCACGCGCGAATAACGCACCTTCCGCGCGCGCACGAACGCCTGTACGCGGTAGGTCACGCCCTCGATGGGGAATTGCGTGAAGCGGTTGCCGTTGCGCCGCTCATAGGCGTCATGGAACGCAGCGGCCATCCGGCTGACTTCGTCGCCGGTAATCTTCCCGCCGGGTACGTCGACGAGCGGGGTTACCCAGGCCTGGCCGGTGAGGCGGCCGTCGAAGCTGCGCTGGAACTCGACTTCGTCGTGTCGAATGGACACTTGCGACCTCAGCGAGTCCTCGAGCGTCCGGAAGATTTCGTCGATACGCGGCGCGGCGTCCTTTTTGAGTTCGATATAGGCACTGCGCTGGTCCATGAAGGACAGATCCGAACTCAACAGCCCGAGCGCGCTGAAAAGGCCCGGGTGCGGCGGCACGATGACCCGCCGCAACGGCAGCACGTCCAGCACTGCCGGCAGCAGCATCGGGCCAGCGGCACCGTAGGCCATCAACGTGAAGTCCCGCGAGTCCACTCCACGCCGGATCGAGATGTTCAGGACGCCTTCGGCGATGTTGTGCACGCCGACGGCCCAGGCCTGCCGCACCCGCTCGGAGAACCGCAGGGGCGTATCCAGGGCCTCGAATGCCGCGCGCGAGCGTTCCACGTACAGCGGCATGCGGCCGCCCAGGAAGGCATCGGGCGAAAGGATCCCCGCGAGCAGGGCCGTGTCGGTGGTGGTCGGCTTCTCGCCGCTTCGGCCGTAGGCGGCCGGCCCGGGATCGGCCCCGGCGCTTTCAGGGCCGACGCGGATATCGCCGGTGGGGCTCATGGAGACGATGCTGCCCCCGCCCGCGCCCAAGGTGATGACGTCGATCGAGAGCGCCGAGACGTCGAGATCGTGCTCGAGCTGAAATGTCGGGTTGACCCAGGGCTCGCCCTTCAGCACCACGCTGATGTCGGTCGAGGTGCCGCCGACGTCGGCGCAGATCAGGTCGCCGTCGTCGATGATGCGGCCGAAGTGCGCCGAGGAGACGGCGCCCGCGGCCGGCCCGCCCACGACCAGCCGGTACGGGCGCTCCAACGCATAGCTCGCGGGCATCAGCATGGCGCGGCAGTCGGCGTAGTTGAACTCGCCCTCGAACGCCAGCGTTTTCAGGCCTTCGCTCAGCCTGGCGGTGTAGTCTCCATACTTGAGCTTCATCAGGACGTCGATGACCGTCGTCGTCGCGCGCGGATACTCCATCGCGAGCGGCGAGATCTCGCTCGACACCGAACAGGCGATGTCGCCCAGTTCCTCGCTAACGAGTGCCTTCAGGCGCTGCTCGTGGGCGGGATTGACATAGGAGTTCAGCAGGCAAATCGCCACGCCCTGTACCTGGCAGCGCTTCAGGAGCCGGAGCTCATTCCGCGCCTGCGCCTCGTCGAATGCAACGAACACCTCGCCCTTGGCCGTCATGCGCTCACGGATGCCGCGGCGCAGATAGCGAGGGACGAGCGGGCGGTTGGCGTCGCCGAAGGACCGACGCCAGCGCGGCTCGGTCAGGAACTCGACCGGGCGGGCGATGGTGCCGGCGTCGAGGATGTCGCGGTGTCCTGCGGTGGTCAGGAACGCAACTTTCGGTAGATTGCGGGTGATGACCGCATTCAGCCCCGCGGTGCTGGCCAGGTTGAACACCGTGGCGCGCTCGATGCCGACCTGGGCTGCGCCCTCCAGCACCGGCCGCTCACTGGCGTGGGGGTCCGTGGCGACCTTCGCTGGCGTGATGAGGCCGTCCTCATCGACGGATACCACGTCCGTGAATGTGCCGCCGACGTCCACGCCAATCATGACGCGGGACCGGGGGCTCACAGGAAGGCATCCTCCGGGAGCGAGATCGTTCCGAGCCGGGTCCAGGGTTCGCGCTTCATGGTGGCCAGGCAGGCCTGGCACTTGGTCACGATGAACCACCCGCCGAACGCGAGCACCGGATAGCGCTTCAGGTCGTGTGCGCCACATTCCGTGCACGCACCCTGTACGGCCTCGCGATGTACTTCCGTGCTCGGAGCAAAACGGCGTGCGGGTATCCGCATGAAATCTTCAACTACGGATTCATCGTGCATGAGCTGGTCCTCGCGGAACGCCAAACGGCAGTGCCCTGGAAGGCGGCTGACCCTCGGGTACAGTGCAGATCCGACCGTGGAGCGCGAGGCGTCGTCGAACTTCCGTGCGCATTGAAATGGTACGGAACGTATTATTAAACGTCAATTCGCCGGTGCCGGTGTGTGATTCACAGACGGAGACTCCCGTCCCCGCGCTGGCGCACCGTCGGCGCGGGGACGCGCGCGGAACAGCGTCAATGCCGCTCATCTTTCGGGCTCGGCGATCGGCTGCACATGTGCGATCATGCCAGACGGTCATTCGCCGCCCCCCGCTGCCGGTAACGCCATGCCCAAGCACCCGTATCCGCACCGCCCGTCGTTCGTCGAACTGCTGGATCTGGAGGAGATCGATCGCGATCTGTTCCGCGGCATGAACGAATTCCCGAACCGCGAGCGCACCACGCTGTACGGCGGCCAGGTGGCGGCGCAGGCACTCAAGGCCGCCGGCATGACCGTGAGCGAGGGCCGGCATCCGCACTCGCTGCACGGTTACTTCCTGCGCGCCGGCCGGCGCGAACTGCCGGTGATCTTCAAGGTCGACCGCGACCGGGACGGAAACTCGTTCTCGGCGCGGCGCGTGTCCGCGGTGCAGGAGGGCGAGGTGATCTTCGACATGACCGCCTCGTTCCACATCGATCGCACCGGACTGGAATACACCGTGCCGATCCGGCAGGTGGACATCGCGCCGGAGGATTGCATCGAGGAGGCGTACGCGAACAGCTTCCCGGCCGCCGAGGCGCACCCGGTGCCGCCGCTGCGCGTCACGCCGTTCGGCGAGAAGATCAGCCCGATCATCTGGTGCCGCGTGCGCGAGCGGCTGCCGGACGACCGGCTCACGCACTGCTGCGCGCTCACTTATCTGTCGGACATCAGCTCGGGTTTCGCAGGCCCGGACATCCCGGACATCCCGCCCGGCGGTTCGAGCCTGGATCACGCCATGTGGTTCCGCGGCCCGATCCGCGCCGACGGATGGTGCCTGCTGGACATGACGCCGATGATGGCCGGTGGCTCGCGCGGGCTCTACAAGGGGGCGATGCACGCGCGCGAGGGAACGCTCGGCGCGATGCTCACCCAGGAAGTGCTGTTCAGGAATCGCGACGCGCCGGTGCCGCCCGCCGCGCCCGGGTGAACCCGCGCGCCCCGGCAGCCCGCATCCGCACCGCGCGCGGCGGGCGGATGCGGGCGTCGGAAGGACTATCGCCGCGGGTGCAGGCTTACGGAGGCCCCATGCGGAAGATGCACAGCTTGTTGCCGTCCGGATCGCGGAAGTACGCGCCGTAGAAGCCGTTCGGGTCGTCGCCGCGGAGGCCCGGGGCGCCTTCGTCGGCGCCACCGAGCGACAGCGCCAGCGCGTGCATCTTGTCGACCACCTGCCGGGTCGGCGCCGCGAGCGCCACCATCGAGCCGTTGCCCCAGGTGGCCGGGCGGCCGTCGAACGGGTACATGACCGCAATCATGGGGCCGTTGCCGGCCTGGTAGAACGCGGCGCGCTCGGAGGTCCAGCCGGTCGGCTTGGCATCCAGCAGCCCGAGCACCGGGTCGTAGAACTTGCGTGCCTTGGCCAGGTCGCGCGTGCCCAGGGTGACGTATCCAATCATCGTTGCTCTCCATTTTCGGTTGGGGGGACGATACTCGATTCACGGATGGCGCAGTGGTGCCACCCGTGCCGGCCGACTGTGCCGGTCCGGCGGCGCGTCAGCGTTTGCCGAGCGCGCGCACCGCGGCGAGCGATTGCTCGACGTTCTCCTTCGGGTTCAGGCCGCCGATCGTGCGGGCGATGCGCCCGTCTGGCGTGACGATGAACGTGGTGCGCTCGGCGAAGCCGTGCGTGATCGCCCGGCCGCGCGAGTCATTGACGCCGGTGACGTTCCGCACCGTGAGATCGAAGCCCTTGGCGATCGATCCATCCGCGTCCGAGGCGACGGCGAGCCGGCCCGCGCAGTAGTCCGGATCGGCCGAGAACTCCTCCAGCCGGCCGATGTCGTCCAGAGAAACGCCGATGACGCTGGCGCCGGCGGCGGTGAACTCGGCCATCCGCTGCGAGAACGTGTGCGCCTGCACGTTGCAGCCCGCGGTGTACGCCGATGGATAGAAGTACACCACCACCGGGCCCTTCTTCAGGGACTCGGCGAGCGAGTACGTGAACTGCCGTCCCGCGAGCGCGGCAGGGGCGCTGAAGTGCGGGGCGTTCGCGCCTTCCGCGAGCGCCGCCGGCGCAGGGGCGGGCAGTACGGCCAGGAGCATGGCCGCCAGGAAAGCCAGTCGCATGTGTGTTCCTTTCGTCGCCATGGGCAGGATGCGGCGACCAAGACTGTGGCACGGCCGGGCCGGGTGTCAACGCTGCGGCGCACGCGCGCTGCGCGGGATGCCTTGACCGCGGGCGGCGAATGCGCGAGCGTGACCCGCGGACACCTTGCGGAGGCCGAACATGAGATACGACGGGCGCGTGGCCCTGGTGACCGGCGCGGGGCGCGGGCTGGGCCGGGCCTACGTGGAGTACCTGGCGGCGCGCGGCGCGACCGTCATCGTCAACAACCGCGTGCATGCGGATCGGCCATCGGCCGCGGCGGCGGTCGCCGAGGCCATCAACCGCTCCGGCGGGACGGCAGTGGCCGACGAGCATTCGGTCGAGAGCGAAGCCGGCAGCCGGGCGATGATCGACGCCGCCTACGCGCGTTTCGGGCGCCTGGACATCCTGGTCGCGAACGCCGCGATCGGTTTGCCGCGCGCGCCGTTCGAGGACATCCCGGTCGCGCTGCATCGCGAGGCGATGGAGATCAACTACTGGGGTTCGTTCTACCCGGTGCACGCGGCCTTTTCGCGAATGAAGCAGGCGGGCTACGGCCGGGTGGTGTTCAGCACCTCGACCGTCGGCTGCTTCGGCCAGGCGGGGCTGACGGCGTACGCCGCCACCAAGAGCGCGGTACTCGGGCTGGCTCGCAGCCTGGCACAGGAGACGGCGGGGCTGGACCTGAAGTTCAACCTGATTTCGCCCTTTGCCGTGACCGGCGAAGCGGTCGAGCGCCTCGTGCGGCCGGAATTGCGGCCGATGATGTCGTCGCAGCGGGTCGCACCCATGCTGGGCTGGCTGTGTTCGGAGCAGTGCACGCAAACCGGGATGATCTTCTACGCCGGCGGTGGGCGCTACCGCCGCCACGTCATGGCCGAAGGGCCGCGGGTGGATTTCGAGGGCGATGATCTTTCGCCCGTGATCGGCCGGATTGCGGATCTGAGCACGATCGAGGCACCGAAGCATTCCGGCGCGGTCGGCGCGCGGCTGGTGCCGGAGCTGGTCGAGCCCAAGCGCTAGATCATCGCTCGCGAACGCACGGCGTTCGAGTCACGCGGCCAGCCGCGGCCGCACGCGGCTGGCGAATGCGTCCACCGCGCGCAGGCAGCCGTCGAGCGAGTCCTGCGAGTGGCACATCAGGAGGAATGTGCCGACGCCGGCTTCGTGGTACGCATTCACGAGATCGGCCAGGTCCTCCGGCCCACCGGTCCCGTTCACGCACCGGTCGCGCACGTCGGCGGCAGCGTCGAGCGGGCGCGGATGGTGCAGGAACTCGAACGCGAGCGCGGTGGAGGCGACGATCGGCAGCGGCGGCTTGCCGGCCTCGCGCCGCAGAGCCTGCAGGGTCCGGTTCATTTCGGCCAGGCGCCGGGGTGTCGGGCCGGCTGCGCGCGCATAGCCGGTGATGGACGGGAACCAGGCGTCGGCAAGCCGCGCGGCGCGCGCGGCTGCCTGTTCGCCGACGCCGCCGACCCAGATCGGTGGCCGCGGGCGCGTCAGCGGCGGGCAGGTGATGGTGACCTCGTCGAGCTTGTGGAACCGCCCGTCGTAGCTCACGTTGCGGCGTTCCAGCAGTGCGATGAGGATTTGCAGGGACTCCTCGGTCAGCGCGAACCGCCGCCGCATATCCACGCCGAGCGCGCCGAACTCGCGCCGGGCGTAACCCGAGCCCACGCCCAGGATGAAGCGGCCGCCGGTCAGTTGGTCGAGCGTGGCCGTGGAATGCGCGACCAGCACCGGATGGCGCAGGGGCAGCACGAGCACGCCGATCACGAACCGCAGCGCGGCGTTGAGCGGCGCGAGGTAGGCCAGGGTCGAGAACGCGTCACCGTAGACCGCCCGTTCCAGTTCTTCGCCCGCGTGGTGCGACATTCCGGGATCGGCGACGTGGTCGCTGACCTGCAGGTACGAAAAGCCCGCATCCTGCATGGTCTGCAGCACGCGCGCGATCTGCGCGTGCCGGCCGCGGGCGGCGGCCTCGAAGAGCACTGCCTGAGGGATCGAAGTACCGAATTGCATCGTGCCTCCGCGCCGGCCTGCCCGCCGGAGCGCTGCCGGCGGTGACCGCCAGTCTAGCCGAGGGCCCGGCGGCCGCGGAACTCGCCGCCGCCTTCGGCGGTCTTGGGAGATCGCGGGATCGGGAGCCCGGTGTTCGGGTCCGCCGCAGCAGGAGAACATCCGGCCATGAGGATCGCCAGGTTCACGATTGTCGCAGCCGCCGCGGCACTGCTTTCAGCCTGTGCCGTGCGCAACACGCCCATACCGATCGCGCCGCGGGTCGACATCGACCGCTTCATGGGCGACTGGTACGTCATCGCCCACATACCGACCTTCCTGGAGAAGAACGCCTACTCGGCGGTCGAGAGCTACCGGCGCCTGCCGGACGGGCGCATCGCCACGACGTTCCGCTTCCGCGAAGGCGGGTTCGAAGGACCCGAAAAGGTCTACACGCCCACCGGGTTCGTACGACCGGACACCGGCAATGCTGTGTGGGGCATGCAGTTCGTCTGGCCGGTCAAGGCGGAATACGTGATCAGCTGGCTGAAGCCGGACTACAGCCAGGTCGTCATCGGCCGCAACAAACGCGACTACGTCTGGGTGATGGCGCGCACTGCGCGCATTCCGGAGGACGAACTCGCGCTCATCCTCGCCGAGCTTGGCCGTCAGGGCTACGACACCGCCGCGATACGCCGCGTCCCCCACCCATCGTAGGAGCGGACATCCCACATCGGCCCGAAAATGGTGAATGTCCCCATTATTTTGGCGGGGTGTATTCGCGCACATCGTTCGGTTAGTCTGGGGATCTTGCCGCGGTGCCGGGTTCCCGGTGCCGCATGCGCATTTCACGTCGAACCGGAAGGGGAAATCATGGCCATCGAGACTGACAACGGTCTGGAGTATTCGGACTACAAGGGGCTGAAGCTCGCACTCAAGGACGGCATCATGACCGTCACGCTTTCCAACCCCGGCAAGAAGAACGCCGTCACGCCGGTGATGAGCGAGGAGCTGACCCGGATCTGGGACGATCTGTGGCGCGATCCGGCGGTGCAGGTCATCATCCTGACCGGCGAGGGCGATGCGTTCTGCTCCGGCGCCGACGTCTCCGGCCTCAATGCCATGGGCAGCAAGCCCAAGCCGGCCAGGGCCGTGGTCAACGACGTCACGCGCTCGGCGCGCAAGCACGTGATGGGCATCCTGGACTGCGAGAAGCCCACGCTGGCCAAGGTGCGCGGGCCGGCCTACGGCATGGGCGTGAATCTCGCGCTCGCCTGCGACATGGTATTCGTGTCCGAATCGGCCAAGCTGTGCGACAGCCACGTGCGCGCCGGCATGGTGTGCGGCGACGGCGGCGTGCTGCTGTGGCCGCTGGCGATCGGCATCCACCGCGCCAAGGAATACCTGATGACCAGCGAGCCGATCCCGGGCAAGGTCGCCGCCGAGATCGGGCTGGTGAACCGCTGCCTGCCGGACAACGAACTGGACGCGCACGTGCAGGCGATGGCCGAGAAGCTGCGGGACCTGCCGCCGCACGCGGTCAACTACACCAAGCACGCGTTGAACGTGGCGCTGAAGCAGATGACGCAGTCGGCGTTCGAGACCTCGCTGGCGTACGAGATCTACACCATGAAGATGACCGACTTCACCGAGGCCACCTCGGCCTTCATGCAGAAGCGCAAGGGCAACTTCACCGGCAGCTGATCCGCCTCTTCCGTCCGCTGCTGGACGGGGAAGATCGTCCGAGTCTGCGCTCGCCGGGTTATGGGAGATAGTCCGAGTCTGCGGTTACCGGATGCATCTCGTTTTACGCTGATATGTGCCTTCGTTTCGAGCCGAGGACCGGGTGGGTCGGTCGGCTACCGCTGCGCAG
>JBFXBD010000063.1:0-40712 GCA_050183625.1 Gammaproteobacteria bacterium | reverse complement strand
CGCGCCCGCTACGCGGGCTATCCATGAACCGCACGCCGTCATTGCGAGGAGCGAAGCGACGAAGCAATCCACGCGCTGCCGGCGGCATCGAGGCCGCGTGGGTCGCTTCGCTGCGCTCGCGACGACGAAGGGGTGGTTCATGGCTTCAATCTGCCGGAGCCTGGGCCGGTTCGGTCTCGCAATGACGGGTTGCGGTCCGTGGATGGCAGCCGTCAGGCGCGGCGGAGGGCGGTTGCGACGGTTACACTGTCGTCCGGGGTGTGGTACCCCGCCAAGCCGCCGGTCCGTGCCGCGAGGCCGGCTTGAACCTCGACACTGGGAGATGACGATGGCGAACTACGTGCTGGTCGTGATGACCAATCCGACCCCCGGCAACGATGCCGAGTACAACCGCTGGTACGACGAAGTGCACCTGCCCGACGTGTGCAACGTGCCCGGGTTCAATTCGGCCCGCCGTTTCCGCCTCGCCGACGGCGAGGGCGCGTTCAAGTACCTCGCGGTCTACGAAGTGCAGACCGGCGACATCAAGGCCTGCCTGGCCGATCTGGGTTCGCGCGCGGGCACGGATCGGATGACGATGTCGCCGGCACTGGACATGCAGAACATCTCGATGCAGGTGTTCGAGCAGATCAGCCAGTACCCGAAGTAATCGCGTCGCGGCGCGCGGCGCGGTACGGGACTTCAGCCGGCCAGGATGCGCTGCAGGAACTGCAACACCGCGACTTCGTCGCGGCGCAGCGCCGCCGCCGGGTGATCGCGCCGCGCGCGGCCGGCCGGGCGCGGGTGCGCGGCGGTCAGGCCGAGATGGTAGGCCTGGAACAGCGCTGGGTGGACGTAATACCTGCGGCACACGGCGCGGGTGTTTCCCAACCGCGCCGCGACCGCATCGATGGCGCGGACGATGTTCCGATCCGCCTCGCTGCGGCTGCGCGCCGGCCCCATGCGGCGCAGTTCCAGCGCCGCGAGCATCGTGCCGCCCCAGGTGCGGAAGTCCTTGGCCGTGATGTCGCGGCCGCTGCATTGGCGCAGGTACGCGTTGACGTCGTCGGAAGTCACGTCCTGGTGCCGGCCGGTGGCGTCCAGGTACTGGAAGATCTCGTGCCCGGGCAGATCCTTGCAGCGCTGGACGACGCGCGCCAGGCGCGGGTCCTCGATGGTGATCGCGTGCTCCACGCCGCTCTTGCCGCGGAACGCAAACTGCACCCGCGCGCCCTGCACCCGCACGTGCCGGCGCCGCAGCGTGGTCAGGCCGAAGGAGCGGTTGTCGCGCGCGTACTCGTCGTTGCCGACGCGGATGAGCGTGCGGTCCAGCAGTGTCGCCACGGTGGCCAGCACCTGGCGGCGGCTGAGATCGGGCGCGCGCAGGTCGCGTTCCAGGCGTTCTCGCAGCGCCGGCAATGCCTCGCTGAACTCCAGCATGCGCTGGAACTTCGATCGGTCGCGTTCCTGGCGGTACGAGGGGTGGTAGCGGTACTGCTTGCGGCCGCGCGCGTCGCGCGCCGTAGCCTGGATGTGGCCGCGCGGGTCCGGGCAGATCCAGACGTCGGTCCAGGCCGGTGGGATGGCCAGGGCCGCCAGCCGCGCGAGCGTGCCCGCGCCGCGGATGCGGGCGCCGTTCGCGCCGCGGTAGATCCAGCCGCGGCCGGCGCGCGTGCGCGTGATGCCGGCGACGCCGTCGGTGACGTAGTTCAGCCCCGCGCTCGCCGCCGAGCGGCGGTGCTCGTGCCTGTGCCGCGATGCCATCCGTTGCCGCGCCCCGCGCCGGTGCCTACAGCATCACCAGGCCGCCGTCGACGTTGATGGT
Organism: Gammaproteobacteria bacterium; assembly: GCA_050183625.1. GTDB lineage: Bacteria > Pseudomonadota > Gammaproteobacteria > JADZEE01 > JADZEE01 > JBFXBD01. The sequence goes on along the minus strand of JBFXBD010000063.1, from coordinate 38,908 downwards.
CTGGCCGCTGACGTAGCGCGAGTCGTCGCTCGCCAGGAACACCGCCACGGGAGCGATGTCGCGCAGCGAATCGCCGAGGTACCCCATCGCGATCTCGGAGTAGACCTTCTGCGCGTATTCCGGGTTGGAGGCCAGGAACTTCTCGGCCGCCGGCGACATCGCCGCCGGGTTGAGCACGTTCACGCGGATCTTGAATTTTCCCCATTCGCGCGCGGCCACGCGCGACAGGCCGCGGATGCCTTCCTTGGTGGCGGCGTAGGCGCTCGAACCCGGCCGCCCCTCCACGCCCTGGCGCGAACCGAAGTTGATGACCGAGCCGCCGCCGCGCGCCTGCATGTGCGGCAGCACCGCCTGCATGAAGTAGAACGAGCCGTACAGGCCAGACTCGATGGTGCTGCGCCACTGCGCGTCGGTCATGTCCGCCAGCGGTGTTCCGTTGCTGACGGTCTGGGCGTTGTTGACCATCACGTCGACTGCGCCGAATGTGCCGACGCAGGCGGCCACGGCCGCGTTTGCGTCCTCGCGCCGGGCGACGTCGCCGCCGAGCGCCAGCGTGCGCGCGCCGGTGCGGGCCGAAATCGCGCCCGCCGCATCCTGGACCTTGGCCAGCGTGCGTCCGAACAGCACCACGTTCGCGCCTTCGGCGGCGAATGCCTCGGCGATGCCGAGCCCGATGCCCTGACCCGCGCCGGTCACGATTGCGGTCTTGCCTTCCAGCCTGCCCATGGACCTGCTCCCCGTCGTTGCCGTGCGGGCGATCATGCCACGGCCGCGGCGTCGCCCGCGATCCGCGCTTTTCAGCCCCCGGCGTGCGTGCCACCATGCGCCCGGGATCGCGCGGAAGCGGCCGCGCGGCGGCAACGAGGGCGGGGACGAAGATGAATCTGCGGTTCGACGGGCGCGTGGCGCTGGTGACCGGCGCGGGCAAGGGACTCGGGCGTGCATACGCGCAATGGCTCGCGGCGCGCGGCGCGCGGGTGGTGGTGAACAACCGGCGGCGGCCGGAGGTACCCTCGAGCGCGCAGGCGGTGGTCGAGGCCATCCGCGCCGCCGGCGGCGTCGCGGTCGCCGACGAGCACGCGGTGGAGCATCCCGACAGCGGCCGGGCGATGGTGCAGACCGCGCTCGACGCCTTCGGCCGGATCGACATCGTGGTGTGCAACGCCGCGATCTCGCCGCGCCGGGTGCCGCTGGAGGAGGTGCCGCTGGATCTGATGCGCGAGGTGATCGACATCAACCTGTTCGGGACCATCTACCCGGTGCAGGCCGCCTTGCCGCACATGATCCGTGCCGACTACGGCCGCATCGTGCTGACCAGCTCGGCGAGCGGCCTGCACGGGCAGAAGGATCTCGCGCTCTACGGCGCCTCCAAGACCGCGCTCATCGGCCTGGCGCGCTGCGTGGCGATCGAGAACCGCGGCCGCAACATCCGCATCAACATCATCTCGCCCTACGCCCGCACCGAGATGGCCAAGGCGATCGATCCGCGCCTGTCCGGGTTCCTGGCGCCGGAGAAGGTCGCGCCGGTGGTGGGCTGGCTGTGCAGCGAGCGTTGCGATCGCAGCGGCATCATCCTCGGCTCGGGTGCCGGGCGGGTGCGCAAGAACACCCTGGTGGAGAGCCCCGTGGCGCACATGCAGGGCGAGGACATCACCGATCTCTGGCCGACGCTGGAGCGCCTGGACGGCCTGAACGTGCCGTCCAGTTCCGCCGCCTCGTCGATCGCGATGATGCCCGAGATCCTGGTGCCCGATTCCGTGGCGCCGAAGGCGTGAACCGCGGGTGCGGCGCACGGACACTTGATCCATCTCAATCCGCGCGCGCCGCGATCGGCGCTAATAGCCCCTGGCGCGGCGCTTCCATCGTCAGGTCCCGGGTGTCGCGTCGTTTCCTTGGACAGGCTTCGCGGCCTGTCTTTTTTTTTTGTGGGCGCGGGGCGCCGCGCCCGTCACATGTCGATCTGTTCGACGTTCGCGTTGTCGAGCATGTCCATGATCTGGCGGTAGCGCGGGTCGTTCAGATCCAGGCGGAAGGTGTCGGACAGATCGCGCTCCTGGGGCTTGGCTCCGGCACCCGGGTGCGCGGCCCCGGGCAGGTTGACCAGCCCGAGGTGCCAGTCGCTCAGCCTTTGCAGGAACACGCTCTGCTCGGCCGCCGGGCAGTTCTCGGCCTGCATGCCATGGCGCAGTTCCGCCAGCAGTGCCTTGATGGCCCGGATCAGTTCGACGCGTTCGTCCGCGCTGGACTTGGGCGCGACGCTCCAGAGCAGGCGCTCGGTGGTGTGGCAGGCCGCGTGCCATTCCTCGCTGTCCGGTCCGCGCTCGGAGTGGGTGAGTGCGAGGTAGCGGCGCCAGTGTCGCAGCAGGAACTCCACCACGAACGGGGGCGGCAGCGGCCCGTTGGTCGATTCGATTGCGCTACGGACCGCGTCCGAAGCGGCTTTGACGTCCTCGGCCATCATCTAGGCAGTACGGTCGAATGAGGCTGGAAGTCTACCAGAAGGCGGGCGTGCCGAGGCCCCGGGCGTGCGATGCTTGCCCGCCGCCGCCCGCCTCGCCGAGAATCCCGCCGTGGCCCACCGCCGGAGCGCTTGCATGAGCGCGAAGATGATCGACATCGGCAGCCCCCCGTTTCCTGCCTGGCTGGCGCGCCCGGACGGTGCCGGCCCGTCCCGGGATTGGATGCTCGCCCTGTTCGGGCGCGCACCGACCTGAGCGCCCGCGTGACCCACGAATCGAAGGTCGCCCGCCTGCGCGCGCTGCTGGAGCGCAGCCGGCACGTGGTGGTGTTCACCGGCGCGGGCATCAGCACCGAGTCGGGCATCCCGGATTTCCGCGGTCCGAGCGGGATCTGGAAGAGCATGACGCCAATCTACTTCCAGGACTTCGTCGCCTCCGCCGAGGTGCGTCGGGAAAGCTGGCGGCGCTGGTTCGAGGGCACCCGCAAATGGACCGCCGCGCAGCCCAACCGGGGCCATTACGCGGTGGCGCGGCTGGTGGCGCAGGGCAGGGCGCCGGCGGTGATCACGCAGAACGTGGACAACCTGCATCAAGTCTCCGGCGTGCCGCCGGAGCAGGTGATCGAACTGCACGGCAACGCTTCCTACGCGCACTGCCTGGATTGCGGGCGCCGGGTGGAACTGGACGCGATCGAAGTGGAGTACCGCGCCACCGGCACGGTCGGGCCGTGCGGGGACTGCGGAGGCATCGTCAAGACCGCGACGATTTCCTTCGGCCAGTCGCTGCCGGAGCAGGCCGTGCGCCGCGCGGAGCAGGAAACGCTCGCCTGCGACCTGTTCATCGTGCTCGGCTCCTCGCTCACCGTGTATCCGGCGGCCGGTTTTCCCACAGTCGCCAAGCGCCGCGGCGCGAAGCTGGTGATCGTCAACCGCGAGGAAACAGAGCAGGACGGGATCGCCGACCTCGTCATCCACGAGGGCATCGGCGAGACGATGGACGCGGCCGTACCCGCGTCCTGAGCCGGCGCGTCCTCAGGCCGGCTCGAACACGGCGACGGTGCCGCCGGGCGCGAGTTCCCGGAACAGCACCCGCACCGGCATGCCGCAGCGGATCGCGCCCCGGTCGACGTTCACCAGGGTGGTGTTCAGCCGTGGCCCCTCGTCGAGTTCCACCACCGCGACCACGTACGGCACTTCGGCCGCGAAGGCGGGGTGGTAGACCTGGTGCGTCACCGCCCAGCTGTAGACCCGGCCGGTGCCGGCGGCCTCGCGCCATTCCCAATGCTCGGACAGATCGGCCTGGCTGCGGTCCGAATACGGCAGCTGGTACCGATCGCAGCTCGGAAAATACTGCAGGAGGATCCGCTGCCGGCGCAGCGCATCGAACCACGGCGCGGTGAGCGCGTCCGGGCGGGGCAGCGGTCGGCCTGGGTCTGTCATCCCTGCTTCGTTCAGCCCGGGTCCGGCCCGAGGATCAGGGTGCCGTGGGTATCGAGCACGCCGCCATTGCCGGAGACCAGCACTGCGTCGTGGCGCGCCACCTGGCGTGCGCCGCCGGAGCCGCGCGCCTGGATCACGCCTTCGGACAGCGGCGTCATGCCCCACATGTAGAACGAGCTGAGCTGCCCGCCGCCGGTGTTGAGGGGGAAGGCGCCGCCGGGGCGGGTACGGCCGTCGGCGATGAAATCGCCTGCCTCGCCGCGGCCGCAGAAGCCGTAGTCCTCCAGCGTCCGCAATACCGTGTAGGTGTAGCAGTCGTAGAACTCGCACACGTCGATGTCGGCCAGGCCGAGCCCGGCCATCGCCAGGGCGTCGCGCCCGGCGAGCACGGCGCCCGAAGTGGTGCCGGTCTCCACGTCCGCATGCGGGAAGTTGCCCGGATGGCCCTGGCCCATGCCCAGGATGTAGGCCGGAGCGGCGCGGGCGTCGCGCGCGCGATCGGCGCGGGTGACGATCACCGCCACCGCGCCGTTGGACACCAGGCAACAGTCCAGCAGGTGGAACGGCTCGACCACCCAGCGGCTGGCGTGGTAGTCCTCCAGCGCGAGCGGCTTGTGCATCGTCGCGTGCGGATTCAGCAGCGCCCACGCGCGCTGGGCGACCGCCACCAGTCCGAGCTTGTCCTGGCCCACGCCGTAGGTTTCCATGTAGCGCCGTGCCGCCAGGGCATAGCCCGTGGTGGCGCCGAAAAAGCCGAAGGCGGGGTCCAGGCTCGCCATGCCGGTGGGCTGGCGATGGCGGCCGCTGTAGCTGGCCGCGCTGCCGGTGCCGGCCTGCAACGGCGCGTCGGCGAATACGCAGGCGACGTAATCCGCCATGCCGTGGTGTACCGCCAGCGCCGCGAACTGCACCATGGACGGCGCGGTGGCACCCATCGCGTTCATGTGGTTCAGCAGGCGCAGGTTGCGCAGGCCGAGATAGCCCTGCAAGGCCAGCGAGATGCCGCCGCCGGTATAGCCGGTGACGCCGGAGTTGATGAGCAGGCCGTCGAGGCGGTCCTTGTCGATGCCGGCGTCTGCGCAGGCCAGCAGGATCGCTTCGGCGGCGAAGGAATCGACGCTGCGGTCGTAGATCCGGCCCATGGGCGTGATGCCCAGGCCGCAGATGGCCGTCCGGCCGGAGATCGGATCCTTCATCCGGCGCGCCGGGAGGTCAGAAGCTCGATGCGAAGTAACCGGCGACGCGATGCAACTGTTCGGCGTTCGCGTTCACCACCCAGGCCGCGGCCGCGATGCCTTCCAGGGCGAGCACCGAGGCGATGGCAACCCGCGTGCCACGGCGCGCGAGCAGTGCCCGGAGCCGGCCCGGGCGCGCGCCGCCCTCCAGGCCCAGGAATGCCTTGAAGCGGCGCCAGGTTTCCAGCACCTGGTAGAGGATCAATGCGCCGATGATGCAGCAGGCCATGTGTTTCACACCACGAAGGCGCGGGGCTGCCCGCGTTGCCAGCAGTGTATTTCCGCGTCCGCGCCGTTGTCCACGCGAACCACGTTCGGCTTGATCCGGGTCACGGCAGCCGGCGCGGGATGGCGCGGCGCACCAATTGAAGCGGCAATCGGATAGATGTACTATTTATTAGATTGGCTAAATATTAGATTGCCTAATGAATTTGCAGGCGCAGCAGTTCATCACGCTGTTCTCCGAGGTCAACCGGGGCTGGCGCAACTCGCTCGACAAGCGCCTCAAGCCGCTGGGCTTGTCCCACACCCGGTGGGTCGCCCTGCTGTACCTGTCCCGTGACGCGGGCCCGGCGAACCAGAAGGACATCGCCGCCCGGCTCGGTATCGAGAGCGCCAGCCTGGTCTCGGTGCTCGACAGTCTCGAGCAGGACGGGCTCATCGCCCGCCAGGAGGATGCCGCCGATCGCCGGCGCAAGACCATCCACCTGACCGACAAGGGCGCGCGCATCATCGAGTCGATCCACGCCACGCTCGCGGACGTGCGCGACGAACTGCTCGGCAATGTCACTGCACGCGAATTGCGGACCTGCATCGACGTGCTCAACAAGATGCGAACCAACGCGGAAAAACTGTGAAGCAACAAGAACCCTCGCCATTCGATCAGGCCGAGCCGGCGCCCGGCGCCGGCGTTCCCGCGCGGGAGGAGTCGTTCACACGCCGCATGCTCGGCTTCGGCGCCACCCTCGCCCGCTGGCTGGTGATGGCCGCGGTGCTGGTCGCCGCGGCGGTCTACGGCCACCGCTACTGGCTGTACGCGCAGCGCTACGAGAAAACCGAGAATGCCTACGTGGGCGCCGATACCGTGGAAATCGCGGCCGAGGTCTCCGGTCCGATCGCGGCCATCCACGTGCGCACCAACCAGGCGGTCAGGCGCGGCGATCCGCTGTTCGAGATCGATCCGGATCGATTCAGGATCGCCCTGGAACACGCGCAGGCGGAACTGGAGATGGTGCGCCAGCATCTGCAGGAGACCGACGCATCGGTCGCCGCGGCCCAGGCCACGGTGCTGGAGCGCCAGGCGCAGTTGCGCAACGCCCGCGCCGTGCACGCGCGCAACACGGCGCTGGTCGGTCGGAAGTTGCTCTCGGCGCAGGATGCGGAGAACTCCGCCACCTCGGTGTCCACTGCGCAGGCCGCGGTCGCGGCCGCGCAGGCGCGCCTGCGCGAGGCGCAGGTGGCCCTGGGCAGGTCCGGCGACGACAACGCCAGCGTGCGCGCGGCGCTGGCGGACATCGCCCGGGCCCGGCTCGACCTGGACAACACCCGGATCGCCTCGCCGACCACCGGCGTGGTCGGCAGCCTGAAGATCAGCCGCGGCCAGATAGTCGACGCGAAAAAGGCGCTGTTCGTCATCATCAACAGCGAGAAGTACTGGGTGGACGCGAACTTCAAGGAGACGCAGATCGAGCACATGCACGTCGGCCAGAAGGCGCGCGTGGTGCTGGACGCGTATCCGGATCATCCCTTCGAGGGCGTCATCGACAGCATGAGCGGCGGCGCGGGCACGGCGTTCTCGCTGCTGCCGCCGCAGAACGCCACCGGGAACTGGGTCAAGGTCACCCAGCGCGTTCCGGTGCGGGTCCGCATCCTCAAGCCCGACCCGCGCCTGCCGCTGCGCATCGGCACGACCGCGACCGTCACCATCGATCTGCACAGTTGATCCGTCCCGCCGGTTCGCCGGAAAGGCCGGCGCGGTATCATCGGTGCCTCGGACCGGGGGAGACGGGCCATGTACCAGACGATACTGCTGTGCTACGACGGTACGCGCGAGGGGCGCGCCGCGGTGCGCCAGGGCGCGGAACTGGCGATGAAGCTCGGCGCGCAGACCCACATGCTGGCGGTGATGCAGACGCCGGTGGGCGCCTACATGACCGAGGCGATCTCGGACAGCTACTTCGAGCGCGAGCAGCAGGCCGCGCAGCAGTTGCTCGACGAGGCGGTGCGCTGGCTGAACGAGCGCGGCCTGCAGACGCAAGGGCACCTGGTGTTCGGCAATCCGGCCGATCAGATCCCGCAGATGGCAACCGCGCTCGCCGCGGACCTGGTGGTCGTGGGCCATCACCGCCGCAGCAGCCTGGCGCGCTGGTGGGCCGGCCCGGAGAACGCCTCGCTGCTCGACCGGGTACCTTGCAGCCTGTTGATCGCGATCCTGCCCGGATAGCCTGCCGGGCGGCGGCCTGAAGCCGGCCGCGCCCGCATGCCGCCGCTGGACAGCCTGCGCCGCGCGCTCATCACCGCGGGGGTGATCGCGGCGATGATCATGCAGATCCTGAATACGGCGATGACCAACGTGTCGCTGCCGTACATGCAGGCCGAACTGGGCGCGACGCCGGACCAGATCAGCTGGTCGCTGACGGGATATCTCATCGCGGCGGCGATCTTCATGCCGCTGACAGGATTCCTGAGCGATCGGTTCGGCACCCGCAACTACCTGCTGGCGAGCATCGCCGGGTTCGTGCTGTTCTCGATGGCGTGCGGGGTGGCGACAAACCTGCCCGAGTTCGTCGTGCTGCGGGTATTGCAGGGTGCCGCGGGCGCCGCGCTGATGCCGCTGTCCCAGGCGGTGATGGTCGACATCTACTCCCTGGAGGAACGCCCGCGCGCGCTGGCCATCTGGAGCAGCAGCGTGATGCTGGCGCCGATCTTCGGCCCGACCATCGGCGCCTGGTGCACCGACTACGGCAGCTGGCGCTGGACGTTCTTCCTGAGCCTTCCGGTCGGCATCGCCGCCGCGCTGGTCATTGCCGCCTGCATGCCGGAGCGCGCGCGCCGCGAACGGCGGATGGACTGGCCCGGCTTCCTGCTCCTGGCCGTGGCGATCGGCGGATTGCAGTACACCCTGGACCGGGGCAACCGGCTGGACTGGATGGCCGCCAGCGAGATCCGCATCTCGGCGCTGCTCGCGCTTGCCTGTGCGTTCGGCTTCATCCTGCACGGGCGCAGGGCGAAACAACGCGCGCTGTTCAGCCTCGCGCTGCTGGCGGATCGCAATTTCGGCGCCTCCTGCCTGGTCAGCATGGTGCAGTCGCTCACGTTCTACGCGCTGCTGGTGCTGCAGCCGATCCTGATGGTGACGCTGCTGCAGTATCCGATCGGCACCGCCGGACTGGTGCTCGGGCTGCGCGGCGTGGCCGGCGCGCTGACCTACGTGTTCGTGCCGCGGCTCATGCGCATGCTGGCGCCGGCGCCGATCGTCGCCTGCGGGTTCGCCGTCTCGGGCTATGGGACGCACCTGCTCACCGGGCTCACGCTCGATGCCGATCCGCTCGCGCTGGTCGCACCGTCGCTGCTGCAGGGGCTCGGCCTGGCGCTGATGTCGGTGCCGGCGAGCACCCATGCGTTCAACACGCTGCCGATCGACCGCCGCGCCGAGGCCACCGGGCTGCAGTCGTTGTTGCGCTCGCTGGCTTCCTCGGTCGGGATCGCGGTGGCGATGACGCTGTACACGCGCCTGTCGCAGATCAACTGGAACCAGATGTCGGCCAACGTCGATCCCGTCAATCCGGCGCTCGCCGACTACGTGCAGGCCTTCGGAGCGGACACGGCCGACCCGCGTGCACTGGCCATCGTCGCTGCCGAGGTGGGCCGGCAGGCCGCGATGGTGGCGATGACCGACGTCTTCGCCCTGCTCATGTTCGTCTTCGTCGGCGTGCTGCCGCTGGCCTGGCTGCTGCGCGGCCAGCCGCGGATCGGCCCCGTCGCGACGGTCCGCGCCGCCGCGCGCGCCTGAGCCCGGCTTGCGCACGGCACCGCTGAATCGCGCGCGCGTACCGCGCAGCGGCCGTTCCCGCTACACTCCCGCGGCCGGTGTTTCCAGCGGCGGGCGATCGTGATCGCGCCGCTCCAACCCACCGCGCGCACTGAGGGGTTCATGGACGCAGACAGCCAGCCAAGCCGTACCGCTTCCGGCGCCGGGCTCGCCCGCGCCGCGCACGTCATCTGGGACGACCCGCCGCATGTGTTCCATGACATGCTCGGCTACCTGCTGCTCGGGCCCGATGCCGGGCCGGCGCTGTTGGCGATGCGCGATCACCTCGGCGACGAGGTCTACCGGCTGATGCGCGCGTCGCTGGTGTGGCGGGCGCGGGTCGCCGAGGATGCGCTGGATGCGGCGCTCGCGCGCGGGGTGCGGCAGTACGCGATTCTCGGCGCGGGCTCGGACTCGTTCGGCTGGCGGCGCGCGGCGGCGCTGCCCGACCTGCGCGTCTACGAGATCGATCACCCGTCGACGCAGGCCTGGAAGCGCAGCCGGCTGGACGCGCTCGCCATCCGCATGCCGGCCGGCCATCGCTTCGTCGGCGCGGACCTGGCGCAGGTGAGCGCGGTCGAGGCGCTGCGCGGCAGCGACTGGGATTTCACGCTTCCGGGCTTCGTGAGCTGGATTGCGGTGACGATGTACCTGACGCGCGAGGCGGTGACGGCGACGCTGCGTTCCCTCGCCGGGCTCGGACGCGGCACCACGGTCGCGCTTACCTACCTCGTGCCGGAGCAACTGCTCGGGGAAGCCGACCGCGGTATCCTCGCCTTCCTGCGCCGGTCCTCCAGCGGCTATGGCGAGCATTTCCGCTCGCTGTACGCGCCGGAAGAGATCGAGACGCTGTTGCGGGAGTGCGGGTACGCAGCGGTCGAGCACCTCGATCCGGCGCGCTCGGCCTATTTCCTCGGGCGCAGCGACGGCCTGGTTTCGCATGCAGCCGAGCGCATGGTGGTCGCCACGGTCTGATCGCGGCTGCGGCGTCCATGCCCGATTTCGATGATCTGCTCGATGCCTGCGCCGCGCTGCGGGTGGCCGATCTGCGCGAGGCGGTGGTCGACGCCGCCCGGCGCCTCGTCGCCGACAGCCTCATCTGCGCGCATGCCGGGGCACCGCTGGCGCGCTCGCGCATGCAGCGCGCGGCGCTTGCCGATACCGGCGCGCAGGCGCCGGTGATCGGCGCCGGCATCCGGGCCGGTGCGGCCGCCGCGGCGTGGCTGAACGCCGAGGCGATGAACCTGCTCGATGCCGACGACACCTTCTACAACGGCGGCCATTTCGGCGCCCTGCACACGGCGGTGGCGCTGGCCGCCGCCGCGCGCCGCGCCGCGCCCTGGGAGCGTGTGCTCGCCGGCGTGATCGCGGGGTTCGAACTCAACGCCCGCCTGCACCTGGCGACCAGCGCGGAGCCAGGTTGCTACGGTGCCGGCGCGACCATGCCGGGCGCGGCGCTGACCGCGGCCATCGTCGCCGGCCTGCCGCGCGAACGCATCGGGCACGCCATCGGCGTGGCGCTGCGCCTGGCGCCGACGCCGGTGCCGCTGGCGGTGGCCTGCGGCGAACTCGGTTCGATGAAGTACGTGCCCTATGGCGCAATCGCGGCGCAGGCGTTGCTGGCCGCGGATCTGGCCGGCCTGGGCTATCAGGGCGATCACCGCTTCCTGGACGCCGATGGCGGCTTTCTGGCGATGCAGGGAGCGACCGCGGTGGATGCGGACATCCTCGGCCGCGATCCCGGCGGTCACTGGTGGATCACGGAAACCTCGCTCAAACCGTACCCGTCGTTCCGGCTCGGGCATTCAACGCTCGGCGCACTCGGTGCCGCGCTCGCGCAGCGGCCGGTGGCGCCCGCCGAGATTGAGTCGATCACGGCCTGGATCGATCCGCGCGCCCGCCTGCTGCCCTTCATCGACGCGGTGCCGGATCGGTTCGCGCCGGATCACCTCGCGCCGATCCGCGGGCAGATGCACCTGCGCTACTGCATGGCGTTGGTCGCCCTGGGCGTGCCGCCCGGTCCGCGCTGGTACGCAGCCGATACGCTCGCCGATCCGGCGGTCTGGGCACTGGTCGGCCGGATCGCGCTCGCGCCCAAGCCGGCCTGCGACCTGACACGGCTGGCGGTAGACGCGGATCCGCTGTGCGGGCGCACCCGCGCCTGCATCGCACGGGTGCGGGTGCGGGCGTCCGGCCGCACGGCCGAGGCCGAGGCCGTGCGCTGCGACGGCGATCCCTGGCATCGCGACACCCGCCCGGACTGGGACTGGATCGCGCGCAAGTGCCGCGCGTTCGGCGTCGACGCGGCGCTTGCCGACCGCGTCCGGGGGCTCGCCCCGGATGCGGTGGACGCGTTCGACTGAGGCGCAGCCCGGCTACGCGGGGCCGGTGGACACCTTCGAATCGATGATGCCGAGGTCCATCTGCTTGGCCAGGGCCATCAGGTCCGCAGCGGTGAGGTGCTTGCGCCCGAGCGAGAACTTCGGCGTATAGCCGCCCAGCCCCGACACCGGCCGCACGTCCACGTGGCGCGCGTCGGCGCGCAGCGCGCCGACGCTGGCCCGTTCGCGCGGTACGCTGACGAACGGATCGAAGTCGAAGAAGCGCATCGCGTTGCCGTGGGTGATGAGATCGATCTCGGCGTCCGGCAGGTGCTGCAGGCTGCGCCAGAGGCGCTCGGGCGAGGTCGGCCAGGTGCTGTCCGCGTGCGGGTAGTCGCATTCCCAGGTCATGGTTTCGATGCCGATCTGGTGTCGTTCCCGCACCCCCGCCTCGTCCTCGGTGAAGCACAGCAGGAAGTGCCGGCGGATGAGATCGCTGGGCTTGTCGGCGCCGAAGTCGGCACCGGTCCAGAACCGGTGCATCTCGTAGACGTAGTCGCAGCGTTCCTTGAAGAACGGCACCCAGCCCAGGTAACCCTCCGAGAGCGCAATCCGCAGCGCCGGGAAGCGGTTGAACAGGCCGGAGAACAGGATGTCGGCCATGCAGTCCGCCAGGGTGATGTTCATCGTGCACAGCGAGACGTCGGCCGGCGACTGCAGCGAGGGGATCCGGAACCCGCCGCCGGTGCCGATGTGGATGCACAGCGGCAGGCCGGCATCGCAGCAGGCGGCGAATACGGGATCCCAGTAGCCCTCGTGGATGGTCTTCATGCCCAGCGAGGCGCAGTTCTCCGGGAAGCAGATCGCCTTGACGCCCTTGGACGCCAGCCGCCGCACCTCGGCCAGCGCCAGGTCCGCATCCCACAGCGGAACGATGCCGATTGGTATGAAACGACCCGGAGCGGTCGCGCACCACTCGTCGATGTGCCAGTCGTTGTAGGCCTGCAGCAGCACGTGCATCAGGGCCTTGTCCTGGCCCTTGTGGAACAGTTCGCCGGCAAAGCCGGTCAGCGTGCCGAAGCACAGCGAGGTGAGCACGCCGTTGGCGCTCATGTCGTCGCAGCGCGCGCGCGGGTCGTAGCAGCCGGCGCGCATGTGGGAGAAGTTCGCCGCTTCCAGGCAGCGCTCCTCGCGCGAGCGGCCCGACACCGCGGCCGAGCCGACCGTCGCCATCATCCTGCCCTCGAACACCCAGCGCTCGGCGCCGTCTGGCAGGGTGACGACCTTGGGCGCGCGGTCGCGCCAGGCGGCCGGAACGTGCTTCTCGAACAGATCGCGCGGCTCGATCAGGTGATCGTCCACGCTCACCAGGATCATGTCGTCCATCTTCATCGGGCGGTACCTCGTCAGGTCGTGGTCGGCGGGGCGCGGCGCGAAGTATACACGTATAGCTCCGACCGGTGAACGGCCGCGCGGATCAGCCCGGCAGGCCCGGCACGCGCGGGGCCGGGTGCGGCAGCCGCACCACGCCGGTGTCCAGCCGGCCGTCGGCGTGCAGGTCCAGCCAGCGATACCCGGGCGGGCGCGGCTCGACTTCGTAGCGGTGGTGGTTCGGAACGAACTGGGCGCAGGTCGAGGGCGTGCCGAGCACGCGGATGCCGTCGCGAGCGGTGTCGAGTTCCTGGTGGATGTGGCCGCAGACCAGCGCGCGGACGCCGCGGTGGCGGGCGAGGATCGCGAACAGCGCGTCGGCGTTGCCGACCATCATCGAGTCGATCCACGGGCTGCCGATCGGCACCGGCTGGTGGTGCAGGAACACGAGCGCCGGCCGCCCGGCGGCGCCGGCCAGGGCGGCGTCCAGGCGCGCGAGTTCGGCGTCCGCGAGCCAGCCGTCCGAGGAGCCGGCGACGCGGGTGTCGAGCAGCACGATGCGCCAGCCGCCCAGGTCCAGCGCGGCGTCCAGCCGCACGTTGCCTCCGGGCACGTGCGCGCGCAGCAGATCGATGTCGTCGTGGTTGCCGGGCATGCAGTACACGGGGGCGTCGATGCGCGCCAGGTGATCGTGCAGCGAGCGGTAGGCGCGCGCGGATTCCTCGCTGACCAGGTCGCCGCTCACGACCACTGCCGCGAACGGCGCCGAATGCGGTAGCCAGTCGATCACGGCGCGCAGCGAGGCGAGGGTGTCGATGCCGTAGAACTCGCCTTCGGGATGGTGCGAGGAATGGGTGTCGGTGAGCTGGATGAGGCGCACCGGCGCGTTCATGCACGCACCTGCTGCAGGGCGAGCAGTTCGCGGTCGCTGAAGCCCGCCGCGCGCCGGGCCGGCAGGTTCAGCGGCCCGTGCAGGCGGCTGCGCATGCGCCGGGCGACCAGGTCGATGAAGGTCGCTTCGGGATCCAGGCCGCGCTCGGCGCAGGCATGGCGGAACCAGTGCGTGGCTACCCGCACGTGGCCGATCTCGTCGGCGAGGATGCGCTCCAGGACGGCCGCGCCCTGCGGGTCGGCGTTTACGCGCAGGCGCGCGATCATCGCCGGCGTCACGTCCAGCCCGCGCGCCTCCAGCACGCGCGGAACCAGCGCGAGCCGGGCGACGAGATCGCCGGCGGTCTCGCGCGCGGTGTCCCACAGGCCGCGGTGCGCCGGAAAATCGCCGTAGTCGTGGCCGAGTCCGTTCAGGTGCCGGCGCAGCAGAGTGAAGTGCACCGCTTCCTCGGCCGCCACGCGCAGCCAGTCCAGGTGAAACTGCGGCGGCAGCCCGCGGAACCGGCACGCCGCGTCCAGCGCCAGGTTCACCGCGTTGAACTCGATGTGCGCCAGCGCGTGCAGGAAGGCAGCGCGGCCGGCAGGGGTGCCCAGGCCGCGGCGCGGCACCTCGCGCGCCGGCACGCAGGGCGGCCGTTCGGGAAATCCGGCATCGATCGCGGCGATGGGCGCGGCGGGGTCCACACGCAGCGCGCAGGCCTGAAGCGCGGCGTCGATCGCGTTCACGCGCGCGATCTTGGCGTCGACCTCCGCTTCGGCCAGGGCCGCGGCCGCCAGCGCGATGGCGTCTTGCGCGCCGATCGGCGCGGGGTCCGGGAACGGAGGAGGCGTCGTGCGGGTTGCGTGCATGCGGGCGCCGGATGGACGGGCGGGGCGAAAATAGCAGGAATGTCCGCGCCGCGGTAGGGCGCCATGCGGTTAAGATGGCCGCGCCCGGAGCCGGTCCGGGCGCACGCGGCGCGTGCCGCAATCGGAGGTGTGAAATGGCGACGGGGCACGAGCAGTCGGAGCAGCGCGCACGCGGCACGTTCGACGGACTCACGGTCATCGACCTGACCCACGGCATGGCCGGCGGACTGGCGACGATGATCCTCGCCGACGGCGGCGCGAACGTGACCCGTATCGAGGCGCCCGCGGACAGTGCGTATCGCGGCGATCCGGGCCGCGGCTCGCCGGGCCGTCGGCAGTGGCACCGCGGAAAGCGCCGCGTTCAGATCGACCTCGGCAGCGACGAAGGCGCCGAACGGGTCGCCGGGCTGATCGCGGGCACCGACGTCGTCGTGGAGTCGTTCCGGCCCGGGCGCCTGGCCGCCCGCGGGCTGTCCTACGCGCGCTTCGCGGCCGCGCGACCCGGGCTCATCTGGTGCTCGATCACGGGCTTTCCCGACGCCGGCCCCTGGCGCGATCTGCCCGGCTACGAACATGTCGTCATGGCGGCGGCCGGGCGGCTGATGGACTTCGGCGCGATGCTGTGCGGTCCGCGGCCGGCGTTCACCGCGGTGCCGATGGGCAGCTTCGGCGCCTCGCAGACCGCGGTGCAGGGGATCTGCGCGGCGCTGTACGTGCGCCGGCGCACCGGCCGCGGCCAGCACGTGCGCACCAGCCTGCTCGATGCGCTGAGCGCCTACGATCTGGGGGACTGGTTCGGTGTCCAGGTCGAGCGCGAGCATCCGGATTTCGTCTTCTACGCCTACCGGATGAATGCCCCGACGCCGGCCGCCGGATACATCCCGGCGCGCACCCGCGACGGACGCTGGGTGCAGTTCGCGAACTTCGCCCCGCACCTGTTCTGGCTGCAACTGGAGTTCCTCGGGCTCGGCGGCCTGCGCGAGGATCCGCTCTATGCGCCGCTGCCGCTGGGTGGCACGCCCCAGGCGATGCGTGCGGTGTGGGAGAAGGTGCTGGAACGCACCGCGCAGTTCAGCGCCGACGAACTCATGCAGCGCGTCCTTGCCGATGGTCGCGTCGGCGCGGATCTCTTCACCGCCACCAACGAAGGCATGGATCACCCGCAGGCGCGCCACAACGGCGACGTGATCGTCGTGCACGATCCGGACGTCGGCCGATGCGAGCAGGCCGGCCCGCTGGCACGCATGAGCGCCACGCCGGGCAAGCCCGGCGGCGGGCCGGGGCCGGTCGATCCCGCGCCCGCCGGCCGCGCGCCGCTGCCTGAGGCGCCGCTTACCGGCGTGACCGTGATCGAGGCTGCGGCGATGTACGCGGCCCCCTTCGGACCGGCCCTGCTCGCCGACTACGGCGCGCGCGTGATCAAGGTCGAGCCGCTCGATGGCGATCTCATGCGCGTGAACCGCGCGCTCGGCATCAAGGCCCTGCAGGGCAAGGAGAGCATCGCCCTGGATCTCAAGCACCCCGAGGGGCAGCGCATCGTCCACCGGCTGGTCGGGCGCGCGGATCTGTTCATGCACAACTACCGGCCCAAGGTGCCGCCGCGGCTGGGGATCGACTACGCGACCCTGAGCCGCATCAAGCCCGATCTGATCTATCTCTACGGCGGCGCGTATGGCGACGACGGACCGTACGCGGATCTGCCCGCGTACCATCCGATCGCCGGGGCGATCTGCGGCAACGCGGTCGCGCAGGCCGGCGCGGGCTTTCCGCCGCCGGCGGACGCGGCGCTGGACATGGAGGCGATCAAGCACGTCTCCCTGCGCCTGGCGCGCGCCAACGACGGCAATCCGGACTGCAATGCCGCGCTCGGCGTTGCCACCGGCCTGATGCTCGGGCTCGTCGCCCGCGATCGCCACGGTGTCGGCCAGTCGATCCTGACCACCATGCTGCGCAGCAACGCCCTGGCCATGAGCGCGGACTGGATCCGCCATCCCGGCAAGTCCGCCCGCGGCCACATCGACGAAGGGCTGCACGGCACCGGGCCGCTGTATCGACTGTACGAGTGCGCTGCCGGCTGGGTGTTCCTGGCCTGCACCAACGACGCCGAATGGCGCCGGCTCGCGGCGCACGTGCACCTGGACGCCGACGCGCGCTTCGCCACCGCCGGCGATCGAGAACGGCACGCGGTGGAACTGTCGGACGCACTCATCGCGCGCTTTCGCACCCGTGGCGCGGACGACTGGGAGCGCGATCTGCTCGCCGCCGGCGTCGCCTGCGTGCGCGCCGATCGGTACGACGGCTACGCGCGTTTCCTGCAGCAGGCGCCGGGCGTGCGCGAGGCCGCGCTGGTCACCGATACCGTGCACCCGGTGTTCGGCGCGCACTGGCGCCACGCCGCGCCGGTGCGGTTTTCGCTCACGCCGGCGCGCACGGGCGGCGCCAACGTCGTCGGCCAGCATACGCGCGCCATCCTCGCCGAACTTGGCTACGGCCAGGACGAGATCGCCCGGCTGAAGGCCCAGGGCGTGATTCACTATCCCGAATGACGGCACCGCGCGCGTCGGCCGCCGCGCCGCCCGACCACTTCGGCGACGATCCGGCCGCCACCGGCCTGGATCCCGGCTTCTGCCTGCCGCGCCGCATCCTGCACTGGGCGCGGCTGGATCCGGAGCGGCCCTTCATGATCGAAGTCGGCGGCCGCGGCACCACCTACGCCGGCTTCGTGGACGGAATGCTGCGCTGGTGCACGCTGCTGCGCGAGATGGGCATCGTGCCGGGCGAGCGCGTGGTGTCGTTCCTGCCGCCGTCGATCGATGCCTACCAGCTCTGGCTCGCCTGCGCGTGCATCGGCGCCTGGGAGGTGCCGGTGAATCCGGAACTGCGCGGGGAGTTCCTCCACCACGTGCTCGCCGACGCGGGCGCGCGCTGGTGCTTCGCGCGTCCGTCCGAGGCCGGGCTGGCACAGGCCGGCGGCATGCCGGATCTGCGCACCGTGGTCGTGGATTGCCGGCGGCCGCCGGCCGCGCCGCATGCACCGGCGCGCATCGATGCGTATCCCGGGCCGGGGGACGTCGCGTGCGTCATCTACACCTCCGGCACCACCGGCCCGGCCAAGGGCGTGATGGTGCACTGGGGGCAGCTCGCTGCGACCGTCGGCCGTATTCCGCGCGGCTGGTTGAGCGAGCGCGACGTCGCCTTCGCGCCCTGGCCGATGTTCCACGTCACCGGGCGCACGCCGATGTTCTCGATGACCGACGTCGGCGGCCGGCTCGTGGTGCGCGAGAAGTTCTCGCTCGGGGAGTTCTGGAACGACGTGCGCGTACATGGCGTCACTACCACCACGCTCGCCGCGATCCAGAACCTGATCGCGGCGCAGGCGCCGTCGCCCGCGGATCGGGAGCATGGCCTGCGGATCGCGTTCGGCGGCGTGGCGGGCGCGCACAACCTGGCGTTCCAGGATCGGTTCGGCGTGCGCCTGGTGCTGTCCTACGGCAGCACCGAGCTCGGCTTCGCGATGGTCAACCGCATCCACGACGCGGCCGCCGCGCAGCGCACCGGCTGGCTGCGGCCGGGCTACGCGGCGCGCATCGTCGACAGTCAGGGGCGCGACTGCGCCGATGGCGAGGCCGGCGAACTCTGGGTGCGGCCACCGGCGCCCGAGTTGATGATGCGCGGCTACCTGAACCGGCCCGAGGCCACCGCGGCCGCGATCGTCGACGGCTGGTACCGCACCGGCGATGCGATGATTCGGGATCCGGACGGCGGCTTCCGGTTCGTCGATCGCATGAAGGACACCATCCGGCGCATGGGCGAGAACATCTCCTCCACCGCGATGGAAGCGGTGGTCGCGCGCGATCCCGAAGTCGGCGATTGCTGCGTGGTCGGCGTGCCCAGTGCGATCGCCGGCCAGGAAGTGGTGCTGTCGGTGTCGCCGGCCGCGGGTGCCGCGCTCGATCCGGCGGCGCTGTACGCGCGCCTGCAGCCACTGCTGCCGCGCTACATGTGGCCGTCCTGGATAGCGGTGGTCGAGGACTTCCCGCGTACGCCGAGCGGCAAGATCCGCAAGGTCGACGTGCGGGCGGGGCTGGATCTCGGCCGCGCCTGGCCGGCGCCGCGGCGCTGAGCCGGTCCGCTCACAGGTCGAATTCGGCCTGGCCGGCGCCGGCCTGCGCCCGTACCGTGCGCCGGGTGCGGGCGGCGTGCGTGGAGGCAGCCGCGACGTACGCCGCGAAATCCCCGGCGTTCATCGGCCGCCCGAACAGGAAGCCCTGCATGCGCTCGCAGCCGCGTGCGCCGAGCGTCGCCGCCTGTGCCGTGTTTTCCACGCCCTCGGCCACCACTTCGATGCGCAGCGCGCGCCCCAGCGCGATGATCGCCGAGGCGATCGCGGCGTCGTCGTCGCTGGCGGCGACGTCGGCGACGAACGACTTGTCGATCTTGAGCGTGTCGATGGCGAATCGTTTCAGGTAGCCCAGCGACGACCACCCGGTGCCGAAGTCGTCCAGCGCGATCCGGACCCCCAGGCGCTCCAGATCGCGCAGGATGCGCACCGTGCCGCCGCCGTGTTCAAGCAGCACGCGCTCGGTGATTTCCAGCTCCAGCAGGTGTGCGGGGAGATCCGCATCCTCGAGCGCCGAGCGCACCGTGTCGATGAGCCCCGCGGAGCGGAACTGCCGCGGCGAGAGATTGACCGCGACCCGCAGCCGCCCGGCGCCGGCATCCTGCCAGCGCCGGCATTGCCGGCACGCCTCGCGCAGCACGCGGTCGCCGAGCGCGACGATCAATCCGCCGTCCTCGGCGACATCGACGAATTCGCCCGCCGACAGCAGGCCGCGCACGGGGTGCCGCCAGCGCACCAGCGCCTCGCCCCCGAACGGGCGGGCGTCGCGGCCCCAGACCTGGGGCTGGAAATGCACCTCGATCTCGTCGCGCTCCAGCGCGACCCGCAGTTCGGACTCCAGGTTGAAGCGGGCCAGGGCGCGGGCGTTCATGCCGTGCGAGAAGAACTGGTGGCTGGCGCGGCCGGCGGCCTTGGCGTGGTACATCGCGGTGTCCGCGTGACGCAGCAGGGTGTCGGCGTCGGTGCCGTCGCCGGGGTAGAGCGCCACGCCGATGCTGGCGCTGACGTGCGCCTGGCGGCCGTCGAGGTCCACCGGCGCCGCCATCGCATCGAACGCCGCGTGCACCACCCGCACCGCGCCGTCGTCGTCGTCGAGATCGGCCAGCACCAGCACGAATTCGTCGCCGCCGATCCGGGCCAGCGTATCGGCGGCGCGCACGCAGGTCTGCAGCCGCCGAGCGACCTCGCGCAGCAGGGCGTCGCCGCAGGTGTGCCCGAGCGAGTCGTTGATGGTCTTGAAGTGATCAATGTCGACGAAAATCACAGCGGCGCGGCGCTGCTCGCGCCCGGCATGCGCCAGCGTGCGCTCCAGGCGGTCCAGGAGCAGTGCGCGATTCGGCAGCCCGGTCAGCGCGTCGTGGTAGGCCAGGCGCTGGATGCGCTCGCGCGCCGCCTGCAACTCGGAGATGTCGGACATGGCCCCGACCACGTGCGAGGTGCGCCCGGACGGCTCGCGGATCGCGCTTATGGTGACCCAGGCGGCGAACGCCTCGCCGCACTTGCGCACTACGCGGATTTCGCCCCGCCAGCGTCCGGCGGTGCGCAGGGCGCTGCGCACCGATTCGCTGAAGGTTGCGTCCGGCACGTGCCGGGCGACCAGGTCCAGCGTCGAGCCGACGATTTCGTCCGGCGCGTAGCCGAGCATCGCGGTGAAGGCACCGTTGACGCGCAGGATCGTGCCGGCGGCGTCGGCGACGAAGAAGGCCTCCGCGGCGTCCTCGAAGATCGATGCGCTCTGGCGCAGTTGCGCCTGTGCGTGGCTGCGCTCGATCGCCAGGCCCGCGAGGTTCGCCGCCGACTCGATGCTCTCGATCTCGGCGGCGGTGGGCACGTGCGGCTCGGCATGGTACAGCGCGAAGGTGCCCAGCACCTCGCCGTCGGCGGCCCGGATCGGCTGCGACCAGCACGCGGCGAGTCCGGCGCGGGCCGCGGCGTCCCGGTGCCGGGTCCAGTCCGGGTGGGTGCGGATGTCCGCCGCGATCGCGCGGCGGCCGGTGGCGGCCGCGGTTCCGCAGCTGCCGTTGCCGTCGGCGATCGGCAGTGCGTCGATGGCGTGGTTGTATTCCTCCGGCAGGTTCGGCGCCGCGCCCAGTCGCAGGCAGCCGGCGTGCCGGTCCACCAGCAGGATGGAACTGCGGGTTCCGCGGCAGGCGTCCTCGGTCATCAGCGTCAGGGTGCGCAACACCTGCGGCAGCGGCGCGCCCGCGAGCATCAGTTCCAGGACCGCGCCGCGGCGCGTGCGTTCGCGCTCCCCGCGCCGGCGCTCGGTGACGTCCTCGCCCGCGAACAGCATCGCCTCGGGTTCGCCGCCGGCGGCCTGCAACAGCGCGAGGTGCCAGGCCACGGTCCGCGGCTCGCCGCCGGCGCCGATCAGATCGAACTCCACCGGCTCCAGCGCTTCGGCCTGCCCGGATTGCAGCCGATCGATCCGCGCCGCGAACGCGTCCCGGTCGTGTGCCGCGACGCAGTCGCGCAGCCAGCGGCTGCCGACGAGTTCCGGCGCAGGCCGGCCGAGCACCTCGGTCCCACGCCGGTTCGCGAACAGCACCGTGCCGTCCGTTCGCAGCAGCAGCAGGATCGCGGGTGCCAGGTCCAGGTAGCGCTCGGCGCGCTCGGTGGCGTGCCGGAGCCGGTCCAGGGAGTTCTCCAGCGCATGGGTGCGGATGCCGACCAGATCCTCGAGATCCTCGGTGCGATCGCGCACGCGCTCGACCATGGCGGCGAACGCGCGCGCGACCCGGCCGATCTCGTCGCTGCGGTCGATCGGCAGCATGCGTGCGGCGTCCGCCGGCGCCGGTGCGCCGGTCGCGATCGCCGAAGCCGCGCGTTCCAGGCGGCCGAGCGGACGCGCCACCCGTCGCTGCAACAACAGCACGCTCGCCGCAGCGGCCATCAGGAACAGCGCCGCGCCGATCAGGAGCACGGCGCGCGCGGCGCTCGCCGCGTGGGCGGCGACCATCGACCGCGGGTATACGGTGACGAAATACCAGTCCGGGCCGTTGATCCGGGTCACCGCGAGCAGGTTGTCGCTGGCGCGGTCGTCGATCACGGTATCGACCGCGCCCGGGCCGGCGGCGGCGACCGCGGCGTGAATCGCCCGCGCGCGCGCATCGCCGGCGGCGCGCACGTCCAGGTCCCCGCCCGCGTCCTTGATCCGGTCGAGCAGGAAGGGGTCGGCGATCAGGCGGCCGTCGGCCCGGAAAACCATGTTGTAGGCGCCTTCGAAGTGATCGGCGATCACGCGCGCGAACAGGTCCTCCAGGAAGCTGTCGGTGCCGGCGGCGGCCAGGTAGCGGCCGTCGCGTTCGATCGGGGTGATGCACGACACCATCCAGGCATCGGCCGGCCGGTCGTAGTACAGACCGGTCCAGACGGTGCGACGCGAGGGGTTGTGGCGGGGATCGGCGATGTAGAACCACTCCTGCGCCTGCAGGTCTAGATCGATCTGCACGCGCTGGCTCCATGCGATGCCGGGCCAGTAGTCGATGCTCGCGCCCTCGGGCATGGAGAGGTACAGGTTGGCGAAACGCCGCTGCCAGAGCGGCCCCCAGCTGGCGAGCATGTCCAGCGCCGCCAGGATCCGACGCTGGAGATCGATGTCGACCGTCGCGCCCGGCGCGATGTACCCGCCGATGCCGGCGGGCCAGTCCGGAGCCTGGCCGGCGCCGCCTTCGAACAGGGCCTGGGGCAGGCGCAGGCTGCCGTCGGGACGACGTTCGAACAGGTCGGCGAACCGGGCCTGGGAATCCGCGGGCTGGCGCGCGAGCGCGGCGAGATAGCGGTCCCGCAATGCCTGCTGTTGATCCTGCACGAGCTGGAACAGCGCGCTCTCGCGCCGGCCGCGCTCGACGATGTAGGTGCGCAGCTTGGCACCGACATCGGCCGTTCCGGCGTCCATCTCCACGCTATAGACCAGCCAGGCGGCGGCCGCGAGCGCGGCGAGCGCCGGCAGCGCGACCATGGCCGCCAGCCGCGCGGAAAGCGACTGCACGAACCGGGACGGCACGCGTTTCAGTCGCGCGCCTGCGCCGCGAAGTTCTGGTGCAGCGACAGCGAGGTATAAAGCCCGGCGGCGACGCCGTAGTCGATCGGGATCGAGCCGCCCGTGATCGCGCGCGCGTCGTCGTGGCAGAGCAGGGCGAGCGTGCGCGCGACTTCGGCGGACTCGTACATCGGCACGCTCGAACGGCGCGCCGGCGCGACCGGCGCCGCGCCTGCCGCGCCAGCGGTGAAGCTGTCGACCGCGGCCTGGGTGCGCGCAGCCTGGCCGGTGTTCACCCCGCCCAGGATGATGACGTTGGACTTGATGCCCCGATCCATGTATTCCACCGCGAGCATGCGGGTCATGTGGATGAGGCCGGCCTTGGAGATCGCGTACGGCGCCATGCCGGCGACGGCCTCCACGGCGGTGTACGAGGCGATGTTGACGATCATGCCGCTGCCGCGCTTCAACATGTCGCGTACCGCGGCACGGGCGCAGAAGAACGCCGCCTTGAGGTTGGTGTCGAGCACGTCGTCCCAGTTGGCCTCGTCGACGCGGTCGAAGGCGAGCAGCGGCGGATTGCTGCGCGCCGCCGCGTTGTTGATGAGGATGTCCACGCGGCCGTAGGCGTCGACGGCGGCGTCGATCAGCCGGTCGCATTCCTCGACCCGGCGCAGATCGCAGGCCACGAAGCGCGCCTGCCCGCCCGCGGCGCGCACCTCGCGTTCGAGCTCGGCGCCGGCCTCGGCGCGCCGGGCGCTGCCCACCACGCGCGCGCCCTGCGCGGCGAATACCTTCACGCACTCGCGGCCCAGGCCCGAGGAAACCCCGGTGATGACCGCCACCTTGTCCCGAATCGTCATGGTCGAATTCTCCGGTAGTACGCCGCGCCGCCGACGGGAGCGGGCGTCAATGCAGTTTCAGTCGCGGCCGCGACCGCAGCGTGAGCAGGTTGGCCAGCGTTTCCAGCACGGTGCGCACCGGGCCGAGCACGGCCACCTGATGCATCTTGTACAGCGACAGGTAGGCCATGCGCGCGAACCAGCCCTCGATGAACAGGCTTCCGGGCGCCTTGCCGAGCAGGTTGCCCATGAGGTTGCCCACCGCGGTGTGGTGGCTGAGGTTGATGAGCGAGCCGTAGTCGCGGTACGCGAACGGTTCCAGCGCCGCACCGCGCAGGCGGCGCTCGATGTTGCGGGCCAGCACCGCGGCCTGCTGGTGCGCGGCCTGCGCACGCGGCGGCACGAGCGCGGTCCCTTCGCGCACGCAGGCCGCGCAGTCGCCGATCGCGAAGATGTCCGGGTCGCGCGTGCTTTGCAGGTACGCGTTGACGACGACCTGATTGGTCCGGTTCAGTTCGAGGCCGGCAATCCGTCCCAGTACGTCCGGGGCCTTGATGCCCGCGGCCCAGACCTTGATTTCGGCGTCGATTAACCGCCCGCCGTGGGTCCGCAACCCCTGGGCGGTGGCCGCGGCAATCCGGTCGCCGGTGTGCACCACGACACCGATGCGCTCGAGTTCGCGATGGGTGGCGCGCGCAATGCGCTCGGGCAGCCCGGGCAGGATGCGGTCGGCGCCTTCGACCAGGTGGATGCGGATGTCGCGCTCCGGATCGACGAAATCCAGGCCGAACTCGCGCATGCCGTGCAGCGACCCGTGCAATTCGGCGGCGAGCTCGACCCCGGTGGCGCCGGCACCGGCGATGGCGACGTGGAGCTGGCCCGACCGCAGCGGCTCGCGACGCGCGTTGGCGTTGAACACCGCACGCAGGATGATCTGGTGGAATCGGTCCGCCTGCCGGCGCGAGTCCAGGAACCGGCAATGCTCCGCAACGCCTTCGACGCCGTAGTCGTTGGTGACGCTGCCTATCGCCAGGACCAGGGTGTCGTAGGGCAGCGTGCGGCGCGGCAGGAATTCCTGCCCCTGCTCGTCGATCGAGGGCGCGATCGTAATCGTGCGTGCCGCCCGGTCGACCGCTTCCAGGGTGCCGAGCCGGAAGTGGAACGCATTCCAGTGCGCCACCGCCATGTAGTTCAGTTCGTCCTGGAACGAGTTGAGCGTGCCGGCGGCCACCTCGTGCAGCAGGGGTTTCCAGACGTGCGTGAGCTTGGTGTCGACCAGGAACACATCGGCGAGCCCGCGCCGGCCGAGCCGACGGCCGAGGCGGGTTGCGAGTTCCAGGCCGCCGGCGCCGCCGCCGACGATGACTACACGGTGTCTGTCCTGCGCAGCGGTGGTCATGGCTTGTCCCCGGCCGCGGTGCAGTCCGCGTCCACGGTGGCGCGCGGCGCGCAGTTCCGGCGTGGCGTCCGGGAATCCCTCCCGGGCGGTATCATAGGCCAGGATCGCGAACATGCGGGAGACGACGATGGACGAGGCCACCCGGACCGAGATCGAAGCCGCGGCGTACCGCCGCCTGCGGGACTTCCTGCGCGAGCATACCGAGGTGCAGAACATCGACCTGATGAACCTCGCGGGGTTCTGCCGCAACTGCCTGGCCAAGTGGTACGCGGCCGAGGCGCAGGAACGCGGCCAGCCGTTGGACTACGAGGCGGCGCGCGAACTCGTGTACGGCATGCCGTACTCGCAGTGGAAGACGCTGTACCAGCGCGAGGCGACCGGGGAACAGCAGGCCGAGTTCGCACGCCGCCAGGCACAGGACGGCGGCAAGGCCTGACGCGGGCCGCGGCGGCGGCCGGCCGCATGTGTAAAACCATGACCGCGATGGGGAAATTTCCGGAAAGCGGCACTGACCCGTTACACTAGGCGGTGGCGCTCGCCGGGGGGTGGACGCCGCGGGCCATCCGCAGCCTGCCGTGGCGCGGGCGCCGCGGCATCCGCAATACCGGTGTGCGGGGAACTCCCAGCCTCGCGTGGCGGGCGCCTGCGTGCACCCGCAGCGCCGTGCGCACGGCGCGCGCGGCCGCGTTGGAAGGCGATTCAGACAGTACGTAGTCCATGACGATTGCAGGCTTGATGTTGGTGCTGACCGCGGCGTCGCTGGGCTACGTGCTGCTGGCGATGGCTCGGCTGCGCGCGTTCGCCGCCGCGGCCGGCGCGCCGCCGGGTGCGCGGCCGCCGCTCACGGTGCTCAAGCCGGTGTGCGGGCTGGACGCCGGCCTGTACGAGAACCTGCGCAGTTTCTGCCTGCAGGATTATCCGCGCTTCCAGGTGATATTCGGGGTTGCCGACGAGGCCGATCCGGCCCTGCCGGTGCTGCGCAGGCTGCAGGCCGAACTCGGGCACCACGACATCGACATCGTCGTGGACCCGCGCCTGCATGGCGCCAACCGCAAGATCAGCAACCTGGTGAACATGTCCGCGCGTGCCCGGCACGACATCCTGGTAATCGCCGACAGCGACATGCGCGTCGGCCCCGACTACCTGTCCGCGGTCGCGGCGCCGTTCGGCGATCCGGCGGTCGGCGCGGTGACCTGCCTGTACACCGGCACCGCGACCGGCAACCTCGCCTCGGTGCTCGGGGCGGCGTACATCAACGAGTGCTTCCTGCCCTCGGTGCTGGTGGCCACGGCGTTCGGCCGGATCGACTACTGCTTCGGCGCCACCATGTGCGTGCGCCGCGAGGTGCTGGCCGCGTTCGGCGGCTTCGAGCGCCTGGCCTGCGTGCTCGCCGACGACTACATGCTCGGGCGCCTGGTCGCGGCGCAGGGCAGGCGGGTGGTGCTGTCGCACCATCTGGTCGAGAACCTGGTCCACGAGCCTTCGCTGCGCGCGCTGTTCCTGCACGAATTGCGCTGGGCGCGCACGGTGCGATCCGTGCAACCGGTCGGGTTCGCATTCTCGTTCCTGTCCTACGCTGTGCCCATGGCCTTTCTGAACCTGCTCGCTGCGGCAGGCAGCGGCCTGTCCCTGGCACTGCTGGGCGCGGCCGTGGCGCTGCGCGTGCGCATGCACTACACCGCGCGGCGCTGCCTGCGGCTGTCGGGCCCGGCGCGGCCCTGGCTCGCGCCGCTGCGCGACATCCTCTGCTTCGTGGTCTGGGCGGCGAGCTTCCTCGGCCGCACCGTGCGCTGGCGCGACGGCGACCTGCGCGTGCAGACCAACGGCGACATCGTCTTCAAGGAGTCCACCTCGTGATGAAAAAAACCCTGTTCCTCAGCCCGCCGTCCTTCGACGGCTTCGACGGCGGTGCCGGATCCCGCTACCAGGCGCGGCGCGAGATCCGCTCGTTCTGGTTCCCGACCTGGCTCGCGCAGCCCGCGGCGATGGTGCCGGGCAGCCGCCTGGTGGACGCGCCGCCGCGCGGCACCACGGTCGAGGAGGTGGTGAAGATGGCCGGCGACTACGAACTGGTCGTCATGCACACCAGCACGCCCTCGTTCGCCAACGACGCGCGCGTGGCCGAAGCGATGAAGGACGCCAATCCCCGGCTGCAGATCGGCATGGTCGGCGCGCACGTGGCGGTGAACCCGGAGCCGTCGCTGCGCGCCTCCAAGGCGATCGACTTCGTCACCGGCCCGGAATTCGACTACACCGTGCAGGAAATCGCCCAGGGCCGTCCGCTGGAGGAGGTCGACGGGGTCATGTTCCTGCGCGGCGGGGAGATGGTGAAGACCCGCGATCGCGCGCTCATCGACAACATGGACGCGCTGCCGTCGGTGGTCGACGTCTACAAGCGCGACCTGGTGATCGAGGATTACTTCATCGGCTACCTCAAGCATCCGTACGTGTCGTTCTACACCGGCCGCGGCTGCCGCTCGCACTGCACCTTCTGCCTGTGGCCGCAGACCATCGCCGGGCACACCTACCGCACCCGCAGCCCGCAGGTCGTGGCCGACGAGGTCGCGCGCGTGGCGCGCGAGTTCCCGCAGGTGCAGGAGGTGTTCTTCGACGACGACACCTTCACCGACGATCGCCCGCGTGCCCAGGCGGTGGCGAAGCTGCTCGGCCCGCTGGGAGTGACCTGGTCGTGCAACGCCAAGGCCAACGTGCCCTACGAAACCCTGAAGATCCTGCGTGACAACGGCCTGCGCCTGCTGCTGGTCGGCTACGAGAGCGGCAACCAGCAGATCCTGAACAACATCAGGAAGGGCATCCGCCTGGACATCGCGCGCCGCTTCACCGAGGACTGCCACAAGCTCGGCATCAAGATCCACGGCACGTTCATCATGGGCCTGCCGGGCGAGACCCACGAGACCATCGAGGAGACGATCCGCTACGCGCGCGAGATCAATCCGCACACGATCCAGGTCTCGCTCGCCGCCGCGTACCCGGGGACCGAACTGTACGGGCAGGCCGGCGAGCGCGGCTGGCTGCGGCGCGACGACTCGCACCTGGTGGCAGGCAACGGCCTGCAGATCAGCTCGATCGAGTACCCCCACATGTCGCACGAGGAAATCTTCGAAGCCCTCGCCATGTTCTACAAGCGGTTCTACTTCCGGCCCGGCAAGATTGCCGAGATCGTGCTCGAAATGGCCCAGAGCTGGGATATGACCAAGCGCCGCCTGCGCGAGGGCGTGGAATTCTTCCGCTTCCTGCGCCAGCGGGCCGACGCCGCGTGAGGCGGTTGATCGTCACGGCCGACGATTTCGGTCTGTCCCCGGCGGTCAACGAAGCGGTCGAACGCGCACACCGCGAGGGGATCCTCAACACCGCCAGCCTCATGGTCGGCGAAGCCGCGGCCGCGGACGCGGTCGCGCGCGCGCGCCGCCTGCCGGGGCTGCGGGTGGGCCTGCACGTGGTGGTCGCCTGCGGCCGCCCGGTGCTGGCGCCCGCGAAGATCCCCTCGATCGTCGACGCGGCCGGGCGGTTGCCCGCGAGCCTGGTCGGCGCCGGCTTCCTGTATGGCTTCTCGCGCCGCGCCCGGCGCGAACTGCAGGCGGAGATCGAGGCCCAGTTCGAGGCCTACGCCGCCACCGGCCTGGCGCTCGACCACGTCGACGCGCACTGCCACATGCACCTGCATCCGATGGTGCTGGAAATGATCCTGCGCACCGGCGAGCGCCACGGCATGCGGGCGATGCGCCTGCCGTACGAGCCCGCCACGTACCCTGCCGCGGGCGGCTGGTACCCGGGCCGATGGCTCAACGGGGCGTTCCTCGCGCCGTGGCTGCTCCGCGTGCGCCGTCGCCTGCACCGGGCCGGGATCGCCACCGCCGACCGGGTCTTCGGCCTGTACGACACCGGCCGCATGACCGCCGACCGCACCGCAGCCGTGCTGGCCGCGCTGCCCGAAGGCGTCACCGAGATCTATCTGCACCCGGCGGCGTCCGGGGACGGTCCCTGGCCCCTGGATCCGGCGGCGTGCGCGGCCGAGTTCGCCGCGCTGATCGACGCACGGGTGATCGCGGCGATGCGCGGCCGCGGCGTGCAGGCGTGGTCCTACAGCGAGCAGAGCGGCCGCGGCGCGGCGGTCCCGATCTGAATGTTCAGCGTTGCGACCCTGACGTCCGCGTCGCAGCGCGGCATCGAAGCGATCGTGGAATTCTGCGCCGGTCGCGCGCGGTCGCTGCTGGCGTTGCTGTTCGCCCTGACCACGCTCGCGGGCTGGTTCGTCGCCACGCACCTGAAGGTGAACACCGACACCGAGGGGATGCTGGACCCGAGCCTGCCCTTCATGCAGACCAACCGCGCCTACGACGCCGCGTTCCCGCAGTTCGACAACCTCATCGTCGTGGTGGTGCAGGGCAAGTCGCAGGCCGAGTCCGAGGACGTGAGCAACGCGATCGCCGAGCGCCTGCGCGGCAGTTCCGACACCATCAGCTACGTCT
Organism: Gammaproteobacteria bacterium; assembly: GCA_050183625.1. Classification (GTDB taxonomy): domain Bacteria; phylum Pseudomonadota; class Gammaproteobacteria; order JADZEE01; family JADZEE01; genus JBFXBD01. The sequence continues at coordinate 9,480 of JBFXBD010000063.1, read as the reverse complement.
ACCAGCCCGGCGGCGGGGATTTCTTCGAGCGCAACGGCCTGTTGTACCTGGACGCCGACGCCTTGTTCGACGTCTACGACAAGCTCTCCGAGGCCGCCCCGTTCCTGGGCACCATGGCTCACGATCCGAGCATCCGCGGGTTGTTCCGGATGCTCGGCCGCGCCCTGGACGAGGACCTGGACACGGATGCCGAGGTCCGCATCGCGCAGATCCTGGAGAAGGTCGTCGACGTCGTGGAGGCCCAGTCCGCCGGGCGCGCGCGCCCGATCGCCTGGCGTGACGCCTGGCTGGACGTCGCCAAGCCGGCCGATGCACCGGAATTGAACTTCATCCTGCTGCAGCCGCGCGTGGACTACTCCACGCTCTCGCCGCTGGATGCGGCCCTGGAAAACGTCCACAAGGTGATCGAGGAAGTCACCCGCAGCCACCCGTTCGTGAAGGCGCGCGTCACCGGCTCGGCGGCGATGGAAGCCGAGGAACTGATCAACGTCTCCCAGGACGGCACGCTCACCTCGGCGCTTTCGCTCGCGCTGGTATGCCTGCTGCTCATCATCGCGTTCCAGTCCCTGCCGCTGGTCACCGCGGTGCTTGCCACGCTCTGCGTCGGCCTGGTGTGGACCACCGCCATCGCGCTGGCGCTGTTCGGCCACCTGACGCTCATTTCGGTGAGCTTCGCGGTGCTGTTCATCGGCATGGGGGTGGACTTCGGCATCCAGTTCGGGCTGCGCTACGAGGAGGAGCTGGAGCGATCGGGCGGCGATTACGACGCCACCCTGATCCGCACTGCGCGCGGGGTCGGCCCGTCGCTGGTGCTGGCCGGGCTGGCCGCCGCAATCGGCTTCTTCGCCTTCGCGCCGACCAGCTACAAGGGCCTGGCCGAACTCGGCGTGATCGCCGGGTCGAGCATGCTGGTGGCGCTGACGCTGAACCTGACCCTGCTGCCGGCGCTGCTCAGCCTGTGGCGGGTGCGGCTCGCGGCGCGGTCGGGGCGCTGGAACCCGCTGCTGGGTCTGGGTCCGATCATCCGGCGGCGGCGCCGGGCGGTGCTGGGCGTGGCGGTGGTGGCGGTCCTGGCCACCGCGGTGCTGGTGCCGCGCATGCGCTTTGATTTCAACCCGATCAACCTGCGCGACCCGACCACCGAAGCGGTCGAGACCTTCAAGGAACTGCTGGACGATCCCAAGTCCTCGCCCTACACGATCGATCTGCTCGCACCGGACCCGGTCGCCGCGCAGGCACTGGCGGCGCGCGTGGAGAAGGTGCCGCTGGTGGACAGCGCGGTGACGCTGGCCAGCTACGTGCCGGACAACCAGGATGAGAAACTCGGCATCATCGCCGACATGAACGTGGCGCTGGCGCCTGCCATCGCCGGCGACACGCTCGCGCCGCCCGCGGTGGCGCAGAATGTCGAGGCGCTGGCCGAGTTCCGGGACAAGCTCCAGGCGCCGGATCTCGCCCAACGGCACCCCGGTTTCGCGCGCGTCGCCCCGCGCCTGGCGGACGCGTTCCGGGCCCTGGAGGCGCAACCGGGCTGGCCCGAGCGCACAGTCGAGGCGTTGCAGCCCAACCTGCTCGGGGACTTCAGCAAGATCCTGGACCGCTTGCGCAAGCTGCTCGATGCGCAGGAGGTGACGATGGGCAACCTGCCGCCCGAGTTGCGTTCGCAATACGTCGCCGCCGACGGCCGCACCCGCATCGAAGTGTTCCCGAAGGAGAACCTCAACGACAACGACGCATTGAAGCGCTTCGTCGCCGCGGTGCGCACGGTGGCCCCGCATGCGGGCGGAGCGCCCGTGACGATGGTGGAAGGCGGCGACGCGGTGGTCGAGGGCAGCCTGTTCGCCACGATGTTCGCGCTGGCCGCGACGAGCGTGCTCATGCTCGTGCTGCTGCGGCGGCCGGGCAAGGCGGCACTCGCGCTGGTGCCGGTGCTGCTGGCGATCGTGCTCACGGTCGGTACCTCCGTGCTGCTGGACCTGCCGTTCAACTTCGCCAATATCGTCGCCCTGCCGCTGCTCATCGGCCTGGCCAGCGCCTTCGGCATCTACCTGGTGCTGCGCAAGGACACCGGCATGGATGTCGACCGGCTGTTCCGCAGCAGCACCCCGGTGGCGATCCTGTTCAGCGCGCTGACCACGCTGGCCTCGTTCGGGTGCCTGGCGATCGCCCGCCATCCGGGCATGTCGATGATGGGCGTGCTGATCAGCGTCGCGCTCGGCTTCGCGATCATCTCGGCGATCGTCGTCGTCCCCGCGGTCATGGCCGAGGTCGACGCGCGGCGCGGTCCGCCGCCGGCCGGCTGATAACGCGATGCGGCTGCTGGCACTGGCGGGCCTGATCGGTCTGGCGGTCGCGACGTTCCTCATCGCGCGCCACGGCATGACCGTGCTTTCGGCGGCGGCGAGCCTGGGCTGGACCGGCCTGGCGGCGGTGCTCGCCGCGCACCTGGTGCAGGTCACGCTTTCGGCCGCGGGCTGGCGCGCGGCGCTCTCGCCGCTGGCCGGCGTGCCCCTGCGTTCGATGGTCTACGCGCGCTGGGTGCGCGAATCGGTCAACAGCCTGCTGCCGGTGGCGCAGGTCGGCGGCGACGTGGTCGGCGCGCGCCTGCTGGTGCTGCGCGGCGTGGCGGTGGATGCCTCCGGCGCGGGCGTCGCGGTGGATTTGTCGATGGAAGTGGTGACGCAGGTGGTGTTCACCGTCATCGGCCTGGCACTGGCACTCGCGAGCGGGCATCGCGGCCCGGTGATCGAGGCGGCCGGCATCGGCCTGGTGGTGTTCGCCATCGCCGTGGCGGGTTTCCTCGCCTCGCAGCACCTGGGGCTGTTCCGGCTGCTGGAGCGGTTCGTGGACTGGCTGCTGTCGCAGTGGCCGGATTTTCGCGGCCGCGCGCTGGAAGGACTGCACGAGGGGGTGCAGCGCATCTACGCGCGTCGTTCCGCCCTGCTGCAGTGCTCGGGCCTGCACCTGCTGTCGTGGCTGGTCGGCGGCATCGAGGTCTGGCTGAGCCTGAAGTTCATCGGCGCGCCGATCGGGCTGGCCGAGGCGCTCATCATCGAGAGCCTGATCCAGGCCGTACGCAGCGCGGCGTTCTTCGTGCCGGGCGCGCTCGGCGTCCAGGAGGGCGGGCTGGCGGTGTTCGTCACGCTCTTCGGCCTGCCCCCCGACATCGGCCTGGCGCTGTCGCTGGTCAAGCGCATGCGCGAGCTGGCGCTCGGCCTGCCCGGTCTGCTTGCCTGGCAGGCCGCCGAGGGCGGGCGCCTGCTCGGGTGGCGTTCGCGCGCCGGTGTGCGCCGGCCATAGCATAGGATCGGCCGGGGAGGGCAACGATGGCGCACGAGTCCTGGACACACAAGCTGGCGCGGGTCTGCGTGCGGCCGCTGGTCGGCACTTCCGTGACGCCCAACCACCTCACCAGCGCGCGCCTGGTCACGGGCCTGGCAGCCTGTGCCGCCTGGGCGGTGGGCGAGCGCGGCTGGGACATCTGGGGTGGCTGGCTGTGGCTGCTGTCGGCGTTCCTGGATCGCGCCGACGGCGAGCTGGCGCGGCTGCAGAAGAGCGCCAGCCCCGGCGGGCATCTCTACGACTACTACACCGACGTCATCATCAACGGCGTGGTGTTCATCGCCATCGGCTTCGGGCAGCGGCATGGCGACTTCGGCGGCTGGGCGATCGCGGCGGGCGTACTCGCGGGTGTGACCGTGAGCGCGGCGTCGGTGTTCTCGGAAATGCTCGAGCGCCATCTGCGTGCCGGGCAGAAGGCCTACGAGGGCCGTGCGGGGTTCGATTTCGACGACATCCTCTACGTGTTCACGCCGCTCGCGTGGCTCGGCTGGCTGGGCCCGCTGCTCGCCGGCGCCGCCGTGGGCGGGCCGGTGTTTGCGGCCTGGACCACCGCCCGCCTGCTGCAGGCCCGGCGCCAGAACCGCGGCGCCTGAGCGCGGGCGGACGCCGGTGCGGGCGACCCCTGATTGCGCAGCGATGCCACGCGGCGGCCGGATCGCCCGCGCGCGGATCGACAGCCGGTGAACGCAGCGCCGCGGGCGCGCCGGGCGGCGCTCGTGGTCGCCGCGACCGCGGTGCTTCTGCCCGGCTGCGGCCTGCAGCGTTACGAGGCCCGGCCGCTCGATCCCGGCGCGGTGCTGGCCGCGCGCGTTGCCCGCGATCTCGCCGATCCGGGCCTGGCCGCGTTCGCGGCCCAGGCCGGCTACCCCGGGGCATGGCCACCGCCGCGGTGGGATTTGACGTCGCTCACCCTTGCGGCGCTCTACGCGCATCCAGGGTTGGCCGAGCAGCGCACGCGCCTGGCACTGGCGCAGGCAGCACAGATCACCGCGGGCCGGTTTCCCGCTCCCACGATCGAAATCCCCTACGAGCACCACGGCGACGTTGCCAGGGACCAGCAGGGCGCAACCACGATCGGCGCCCGGCTGGGACTGACGTTCGAGCCGCCGGCACGGCGTGCAGCCCGAGTCGCGATTGCGCAGTACGAGGCCGAGGCCGCGCAGTGGGATCTGCGCGATCGCGCCTGGCGGCTGCGCTCGCGCCTGCGCCAGGCCGTGGTCGAGCGACTGCGTGCCGGCGAGGCGGCCGCACTGGCAGGGGAGCGCGCGGCGCTGGCGGCGCAGGCGCTGGCCGCGTCCGCACGCCGGGCGGCGGCCGGCGAGGGATCCGCGTTCGAGGAGTCCGCGATACGCATGCAAGTGCAGCGCGCGCGCCTGGACGCCCTGGCCGCCGAGGCCGCGCTCGCGGACGCGCGCGGGGCACTGGCGCAGACCCTGGGCGTGGTCGAGGAGGCGCTGGGCCGCACGCCGGTGGATCTTGCGCCGCTGCCGGTGCCGCAGGCGCTGCCGGATGCGGACGAACTGCAGGCGCGGGCCATGCTCGGGCGCGCGGACCTGCGCGCCGGCCTGGCCCGCTACGCCGCCAGCGATGCGGGCGTGCGGCTCGCGGTGGCGCGCCAGTATCCCGAGGTCACGCTGTCGCCCGGTTTCCTGTTCGACCAGGGCGACAACATCTGGTCGCTGGCCGGTGCCTTCGCGCTGCCGATCGCAAATCCGAACCGCGGCCCGATCGCCGAGGCGAACGCGCGCCGCGATGCCGCCGCGGCAGCCTTCGAGGCCTTGCAGTACGATGTGCTCTCGCAGCTGCGGGCCGCACGGTCGCGCCTGCGCGCGTCCGAACTGGCGCAGGCGCAGGCCGAGGCGCTGGTCGCGGCGGCCGACGAGCACCTGGTGCTGCGGCAGCGCCAGGCGCAGGCCGGGCTGGCCGATCGGCTCGACGTCCTGCACGCGTCGATCGAGGCGACCGCCGCGCGCGAAGCGTCGTGCGCCGCGCGCGCGCAGCTGCAGGCGGCGGTCGGCGCGATCGAGGACGCATTGCAGCAACCTTCCGACGGCGCGGGGTTCCCGCAGCCGGAGGGCATCCGGGAGACACCGAGGTGAGAAACCGTCGTCGCGCCGTCATCGCGCCGGGCGCGCGCGCCGTGCTCGCGGCCGCGCTGCTCGCCGCCGCCTGCGCGGCCGTCGCCGATGACGATAACGACCCGCCCGTGCAGTACATCGACGGCGCGCCGGTCATCGGCATCGACGCCGCGCGCCAGCGCCAGGCCGGCATCGGCACCGCGCCGCTCGTCGCCGGGTCCGTGACCCCGGAGGTCGCGACGGTAGGCCAGGTCGTCGATCTGCAGCCGCTGGTCGCGCTGCGCGCCGGCCTGCGCGGGGCGCGGGCACGGCATGCCGCGGCCGTTTCGGCCGTGGCCGCTGCGCGCGAGGCGGCGCGCCAGCTCGACGCGCTGCATCGCGACGGCAACGCCGTCTCGGCGCGCCGTGCGCGCGAGGCCGCCGCCGCGCTCGCGCGCGAGCAGGCCGGCCTGGATCTGGCAGCGCAGGAAGTCGAGTCGCTGCGCGTGCAGGCGCGGCAGGGGTGGGGTGCCGAGCTCGCCGCGCTGGCCATGGAGGGCGCCGATGCCGGCTTCGAGCCGCTGCTCCTGCGTCGCGAGGTCCTGGTCCGCGTGGTCTGGCGTGCTGCGTCCGCGCAGGAACCGCCGCAGCGCGGATTCGTCGCCGCCGACGGCCGCCGCGCCGGCGCGCAGCCCGCGGTCCGCGTCGGCCCGGCGCCGTTCGCCTCCGCGCTGCAGCCCGGCGCGGGTTGGTTCTATCGCGCCGCGGCGCCGGGGCTGGCCACCGGTGCGCCGGTCGCCGCGTGGCTTCCGGCCGCGCGGGGTGTGCGCAGCGGCGTGCGGGTTCCGGAGCGCGCGGTGCTCTGGCATGCGGGGCGGCCGTGGGTGTACCGGGCGCTGGACCGGGATCGGTTCGTGCGTGCCGCGATCGGCCAGCACACGCCCGTGGGCGTGGATTGGTTCGTGACCGACGGTCTCCAGGCAGGCGATCGGATCGTCGTCACCGGGGCGCAGGTCCTGATGTCGGAGGAACAGCGCGCGAACATCCCGGACGAGGAGCCGGTGGATTGAGCGCGGCGGGCGGCAGCGGCGGCCGCGCGCGGCCGGGCTGAGCGCGTGCTCGCCTGGCTGGTCCGGGTATCGATCGAGCGCAGCGGCGTCGTCGTCGCGCTCGCCGCGCTGCTCCTGGCCTACGGGAGCTGGGAGATGGCGCACGCGGGCCTGGACATCTTCCCCGAGTTCTCGCCCCGGCAGGCGGTCGTACAGACCGAGGCGCCCGGTCTCTCGGCGCAGCAGGTCGAGGTGCTGGTGACGCGCCCGGTCGAGGCGGCGCTCGGTGGCGCGGTCGGACTGGAGCGCCTGCGGTCGGAGTCGATCCAGGGCCTGTCGATCGTGACCGCCGTGTTCGCGGACGATACCGACGTATACCGGATGCGGCAGATGGTCGGCGAACGGATCGCGGGGCTCGCCGCCGCATTGCCGCCGGGCGCCGGGCCGCCGGTGGTCGTGCCGCTGGCCTCTTCCTCGGCCACCGTGCTCACGATCGGCGTGACCGCCGCCGCGCGCGATCCTGTCGATCTGCGCGCCGCCGTCGACACGCTGGTCGTGCCGCGCCTGCTCGCGGTGCCGGGGGTTGCCGACGTCAACGTCTTTGGCGCCGGCGCCCGGCAGTTGCAGATCCGCGTCGATCCGCAGGCATTGCGCCGCCATGGCCTGGGCCTGGACGCGGTCGCGGCGGCGGCCGCGCAGGCGCTCGGCCGGCCCGGTGCCGGATTCATCGAGAACGACAATCAACGCATCGTGCTGCAGGCCGCCGAAACGGCGTCGACCCCGGACGCGCTCGGCCAGGTCGTGCTCGCGCGTTCCGCGGGTGCGAACGTCCTGCTGCGCGACGTCGCCGGCATCGCCTGGGGTGCCGAACCGGCGTTCGGCGCCGCGGCGGTCGGAGCCGCACGCGGCGTGGTGATGATGGTGATCGGGCAGTACGGCGCCAACACGCTCACGGTGTCGCGCGCGGTCGAGTCGGCGCTCTCGGATCTCGCCCCCGCGCTCGAGGGCGCGGGCATGGAACTGCACCCGGCGCTGTTCCGCCCGGCCAATTACATCGAGACCTCGTTGCGCAACATTCGCGCGCACCTGCTGGTGGGCGCGGGTTTCGTGATGGCGGTGCTTTTCCTGTTCCTGTTCGATCTGCGTACCGCGCTCATCTCCGCGGTCGCCATTCCGCTGTCGCTGGTGGCCGCGGTCGTGGCGCTGCTGGCGTACGGGGTCAACCTGAACGTCATGATCATCGGCGGGCTGGCGATCGCGCTCGGCGAGGTGGTCGACGACGCGATCATCGACACCGAGAACATCTTCCGGCGGCTGCGCGAGAACAGCGCCTCGGGCGCGCGTCGACCGGTCGCGCGCGTGGTGTTCGACGCGTCGCTGGAGGTGCGCGGCTCGGTGGTGTACGCGAGCTTCATCGTCGCGCTGGCGTTCGTGCCGCTGCTGACCCTGTCCGGCGTCACCGGGCGCCTGTTCGCGCCGGTGGGCATCGCCTACATCCTGGCTATCCTGGCTTCGCTCGCGGTGGCGCTCACCGTGACGCCCGCCCTGTGCCACCTGCTGCTCGCGCGCCGTACGGTCCGCGCCGGGGATCCGCCGCTGGTCGCGCGCCTGCGGGTGCCGTACGCGCGGGTGCTCGGCTGGAGCCTCGCCCGGCCGCGCGCCACGCTCGCGGCGAGCCTGGCCGCCTGCGCGTTGGGGGTGGCATTGCTGCCGGGGCTGCAGGCGCGATTCCTGCCCGAACTGCGCGAGGGTCACTACATCGTGCACACCGCGAGCGCGGCCGGTACCTCGCTGGAGGAGTCCCTGCGCCTGGGCGCTCGCCTGACCGCGGCGTATCGCGAGATTGCGGGCGTGCGCTCGACCTCGCAGTGGGCCGGGCGTGCATCGCGCGGCGCGGATACCTACGGTCCGCACTACAGCGAGTACGAGATCGACCTCGATCCCGCCTCCGGGAGCGAACAACAGCGCATCCTGGATTCGTTGCGGGCGACGGCGCAGGCGTTTCCGGGCATCCAGTTCGAGACCGAGACCTTCCTCACCGAACGGGTCAACGAGACCATCTCGGGCTACACCTCGCCGGTGGTCGTCAATCTCTACGGCACCGATCTGGCGCGCCTGGACGAAGCCGCGCTGGCGCTGGCGGCGCGGATGCAGGCGCTGCCGGGCGCCTCCGGCGTGCAGGTACGTTCGCCGCCGGGCGCACCGACGCTCGCGGTCGTGCCGCGGCTTGACGATCTGGCCCTGCATGGCGTGCGCCCCGGGGCGATTGGACAGGCGCTGCGGATCGCGTTCGAGGGCGGCGAGGTCGGCCGCGTGACCGACGGCGACCGAGCCGTCGTGGTGAGCGTGATCCTGCCGCCCGATCTGCGCCGCAGCCCGGAGCACGTGGCGGCGTTGCCGATTGCCACCGGCGACGGCGGCACCGTGCCGCTGTCGGCGCTGGCCGACGTGCGCGTGGAGCAGGGGCGCTACAACGTGTTGCACCAGGCAGGCCAGCGCGTGCAGACGGTGAGCGCCGCCGTGGTCGGCCGCGACCTGGACGAATTCATGGCGGATCTGCGCCGGCTCGTGCACGAGACGCTGACGCCCGGCTCCGGCCTGTATCCCGAGTTCACCGGCGCGGCGGTGGAACAGGCGCAGGCGCGCACGCAGATCGTCCTGCACGCGCTGCTGGCCGGGGTGGGCGTGCTGCTGCTGGCGTACGTCGCGGTCGGCAGCACGCGCCACGCGCTGCTGATGCTGGTGAACCTGCCGTTCGCGCTGGTGGGCGGGGTCGTGGCGGCGTATGTCTCCGGCGGCGTGCTGTCGATCGGCTCGATGGTCGGCTTCGTCACCCTGTTCGGCATCACCATCCGCAACTCGATCATGATGGTGTCCCACTTCCGCCATCTGGTCGAGGCCGAGGGGCGGCCATGGAACGCCGCCACCGCGCTCCAGGGCGCGCAGGAGCGACTGCCATCGGTTCTCATGACCGCGCTGGTCACGGCGCTGGCGATGCTGCCGATCGCGATCGGCAGCGACAATCCCGGCCG
>JBFXBD010000062.1:0-41187 GCA_050183625.1 Gammaproteobacteria bacterium | reverse complement strand
TTGAGCTTGGCTTCGTCGAAGGAGTGCTTGAACTGTCTGACCATCGTCGATGCATCGCTCCTCGCCACCGCAGATCTCCCGCACTACGCCGCCGAACGCGGCACTGCGGGATCTGATCGATGGCGAACGAAAAGGTTCACGGATCAGAGCGTTATAAGATCCTACCTATGATGCGAGCCTATTATTTGTATGTTCAATCTTTTGTTGGTCTCGGGTACGACTGTTGCCGAGAACCAACATTGATTAGTTGGGCAACGGTTCGCCACAAGGACCCGGAGAAAGCAGACCGACGTCGCAGCGGCCTTCGACGGTTTCCGCCGTGGTTCGGTCAATGCCCGTTGGCACGCGCTGCCATCCGCCTTGGCGCAAATTCGCAGGGGGGGGGGGGGCGCACTCTAAGAGAGCGGTGGCCTCGTCGACCTGGACGGCGGGTTCATTTCTAAATTACGCACCTATTTTAGCTCTGCCTGCCCGAGCACCTCCCGCGCGCCATTGACGCACCGCGCCATGCGCTCCCGGACGCCGACGCCCTGCTCGGCCAGGGTGCGCAGCGGCACTTCGAGCCCGACGGAGATGTTGCGGGGGATCGCGGCGAGGATGTCGGCGAGCGGCGCGTCGCCCTCGCCGGGAACCCGGCGCTCGTACATGGCTTCCTCGAGGTAGTCCGGGATCGTGGGCACGGCAGGTGCGTCGCAAATCTGCACGTGGCCGACCAGATCGGAAACCTGGGCCAGCGCCGCGATCGTGTCGCCGGAGCGGAAGAAGTGCATCGTGTCGATCAGCACCCGCGCGTTGTTGCCGGCGTGCCGGACTGCCTTCACGGCCAGCGCGAGCGTGCCGATGCTCGATATCGGGACGAACTCGATGACGGGTTCCATGCCCCGTTCGTTGGCCATCTCGGCGATGGCGGCGAACTGATCGAGGCTGCGCTGCAGGTCGGGATCGAACGACAGTGCATTGATGCGCCGGACGCCGAGGTCGCGGTAGAGGTCCATGTCGCTCGGAAACGCCTGCCGGGCCTCGACACCGGGCAGGATGGCGAAGCCCTCGCCGAGTTCGAGCGTGACGTTGCGGTCCGCCAGCGCGGCCTTGAGTTCCCGCCGCAGGTTTGCATCCGTGCGCAGCGACCAGCGCCCGAAGCCTTCCGGGTTGTAGTCGAGCGGCTCCATGACGGTGGAGATGAACCGGCAATCCAGATCCGCCGCGAGCCTGGCCAGTTCGACGGGCGAGAGCCCGAATGCGCCCAGGAATTCGATGCCGAGGTTTCTCATTCTTCACCCTTCCTGTTCGAGGTCACTCCGTGCGCGGCGATCACTTCCGCCGCAGTTCCTCCTGCACCGGGTCGCGCCCGGCAGGCAGCGGCGCGAAGTTCGGCGCGCGCCGCTCGCGCATCGCCGCCACGCCCTCGGCGAAGTCCACGCGGTGGCCCGGGGCGTGGCCGAGGTGCTTGGCGCGGTCCTCGGCGGTGACGAGATCCGTTTCCCAATCGGTGTAGATCTGCAGCTTTGCGTCCGCCAGGGCGATCGGCGAGCACTGCGCGGCGACGTTGCGAGCGTAGGCGAGGGCGGCCGTCATCAGCTCTGCGTCCGGCACCACCTGTGCGACCAGGCCGATGCGCTCGGCCTCGGCGGCGCCGACGCGGCGGCCGGAGAGGATCATGTCCAGCGCCCTGGCGTGGCCGACGATGCGCGGCAGCAGCCAGGAGGAGCCGTACTCGGCGTTCAGGCCGCGCTGCAGGAACGCGGTGGTGAAGAACGCGCTCTGGGCGGCGATGCGGACGTCGAAGTGCAGCGCCTGCACCAGCCCGAACCCGGCGCAGGGGCCGTTGATCGCTCCGATGATCGGCTTGCGGATGCTGGTGGCGTGGGTCATGCGCCTGTCCTTGGCCGGCATGCGGCGCTTGGACGGATCGTTCGAGGAGGTGACCGCCAGCACGTCGCCGTCCATCCCGGAGCAGAATCCGCGCCCGGCGCCGGTGACCACGATGACCCGGACGCCGGGGTCGGCATCGGCCTCGTCGAGCAGGTCGAAGTAGCGATCGCCCAGGTCGTAGGTCCACGCGTTCAGCCGGTCCGGCCGGTTCAATGTCAGCGTCACGACTGCGCCGTCGCGCTCCTGCAGTACGTCCTGGTCGGCCATGCCTGGATCTCCGTGTTTCAGTGTCGGGTGCCGGCCGGAGCCCGTGCCCCGTGCGGCCTGCGCCGGGATTGTAGCGGGGTGGCCATCAATAACCGTAGAACTTCAGGCCGCCGCGGCCGCGCTTGCGGAGGATCTCGGCGCGCTCCTGTTTCGAGACCTTGCGCGTGTCCGCGGGCAGGTGCCGTTCCAGATCGTCGAGCGGGACGAGTGTGCACTTGACCTGGGGTTCCCGTTCCGTGATGTAGCCGCGATAGATGACCCGGCCATAGGTATTGCCCAGGGTATCCAGCCAGTTGTGGACCCCGGGGTCCTTGATGGAGACGACGATCCGCACCTTGCCATCCGCGTCGAGCTGCATCTGCTTCCTGTTCAGCGAGGACTGGTGGTAGATGAAGTCGGGTTGTTGCAGCCAGATGTCGCTGGTGCAGTAGCTCACATACCGGCCCTTGGGCACGTCCGACTCGATGATCAATGCCTGGTCTTCCCTGATGTCGAATATGCAACGGCCGTAGATCGCGTCCGGCGAGCCGCCCTGGGCGAGCCACGCCTGCCCGCTCTGGAATGCCAGCTCGTTGACCTTTCCATTGGTCTGGCGAAGGACGGTCTTGATGATGCCGATGGTCATCGAGTCCGTGACGTCCCGAATCATGTCGCCGGCATAGGCGATTCTTCGGGCAATCTCCTCCTGCGTCAGGTGCAGGTCGTCTTCGAGCGCCGTCTGCAGGTCGACGGGCTCGATGTTGAACTCCGCCGGGCGGTCGCTCCAATCCTGCATGATGTTCCGGATGAGGAGCGCGTTGTTCTTGGAGCCCGGATCGAGCGGGATCCAGTTCCTGCCCTGGGGCTTGTGGCTGAGGATGACTTCGAAGTTGCCGTCGTCGTCGATGTCGAACTCATCCAGGCTCTTGTTGGCGACCAGCGTGGAGTCGTTTACCCAGTACTCCTTGTTCATCTGCAGCAGCACCGTCTCGGAACCATTGCGCCTGCCCCAGAGCCGATAGTCCTTCGAACCATCGATGAAGGCGAGCTGGTAGCTGCCGTCGGGATGGGGACCCATGGAGTTGTAGGTGAAGGGGTGCAGGAACGTCTCGCGGTAGAACACCGGGAAGCTTTGCCGCGGCAATAAAGCCATTGCCAGGGCCTGGTTGGCGACCTGGCGAATGTAGAACTCACCGCCCGCCTTGATGCGCTCCGTCCTGCCGTAGTAGGGCGCGGAGCGGATGGCATGGGTCACTTTTTCGAGATCGTCGGCGAACTTTTTCAACCCCGCGTCGATGACCGGGCTGCCGCTGCCGGGCTGTTCCGCCTGCGCCTGCCCGGCGGCCAGCAGGCCCGCGGGCAGCAGGCCTGCGATCGAGGCCGTCACCGTCGACTTGATGAGGTCCCGCTTGCCGAGGTCGGTCCCCGTGTCGGGGGGCTTGGCCCGGGTCTTGGGTGAAGTCGATTTCGCAGTCCTTTTCATACCGTCCTCTCGATTGCGCCGACGCACTGGGCGGATTGTATCGGGGCGGCCGTGCCGGAGGGATGCCGGCGGGCTGCCCGTGTGCCGGACCGCGTCCCCCGCGCCGGTCCCTCGTTTGCGGCCCGGCGTCGCGCTGGGCGATACTGCCCGGCCCCGGCGCGCCCGCAGGCTGGCCCGCCGAGCCGAACACAGGAGACCTCGCCATGAAACCGTTCATCTTCAGCGCCGATGCCCACGTCAACGAGCCCAAGGGCCTGTGGCAGGACCAGCTCCCCGCCTCGATGAAGGACTATGCGCTGCGGACCAGCCGCGACGACACCTACTTCTACACCATGTGCGGCGAGCGCGTGCTGCATCGCATGCAGCTCGCGGACGGCAACTCCGGCAACGAGAAGATCGGCCGCTACGAAATCGAGCCGCGCGTGCAGGACATGGTGCGCGACGGCGTGGACGCCGAGCTCATCTTCCCGCAGCTCGGCATGATGGCGAGCTGCGTGGACAACCGCGACATCGAGGTCGCGACGACGAAAATCTACAACGACTGGTGCATCGGCCACTTCAAGAGCCACCCGCACATGTTCGTGCCGGCGGCGGTGTTGCCGGTGCAGAACCTGGCGGACACGCTGGCCGAACTGAACCGCGTCATCGGCCTGGGCTACACGACGGCGATGGTGCCGTGCGTCCTGCCGGAGGCGACGCCGAAGCTGAACCGAGCGGACTGGGATCCGATCTGGCAGGCGGCCTCGGACGCCGGCATGCCGATTATCTTCCACGTCGGCACCGGCCCGAGCCGCGTGTTCGAGAAGGGCCCGGGGGCGGCGATCCTGAACTACCTGGCGGTGAGCCAGCACGCGATCGACTGCGTCGCCTTCATGGTCACCGGCGGTGCGCTGGATCGCTTTCCCAAGCTGCAGATCGTCACCGTCGAGGCGGGCGCCTCGTACCTGCTCAGCCTGGCGGAGCGCATGGACGAGACCTACCGGCAGATGCAGCACTACATCCGTCCCAAGCTCTCGCGCCTGCCGAGCCGGATCCTCGCCGATCAGGTCAAGGCCACCTTCCAGCGCGACCGTGCCGCGATCCGCTCGCGTCACGTCCTCGGCCACCAGACGATGCTGTTCGCCTCGGATTACCCGCACGCCGAGGGTACGTTTCCGAACACGCAGGCAGTGGTGGAGGAGAACTTCGGCGGGCTGGACGTGCCGCAGGCCGAGATGCTCGACATCCTCGGTCGCACCGCGGCGAAGCTGTTCCGGCTGAAGAACGCCGCGGTCGCCGCGGCCTGAGCAATCCGGCATGGACGAACTGGTACTGCGCGAGGAGCGCGACGGCCTGTGTACGCTCACGCTGAACCGGCCGGCCAAGCTGAACGCGCTCGGCCACGCGAGCTTCGTGCTGCTCGAGAAGTACGCCGACGACATCGCCCGATCCACGGATCGGATCGGCTGCGTGGTCCTGCGCGGGGCCGGCCGCAGCTTCTGCGCCGGCCATGATCTCGACGACATCGCCAGCGGCGCCGAGACCGGCGCGGTGGTCAAGCACGAGAGCCTGGTGGTCGAGCGCCTGGCCAACCTGCCGCAGCCGCTCATCGTCGCGGTGCACGGCCACTGCATGACCGGCGGGCTGGAACTGGCCCTGGCCGGGGACATCATCATCGCCGCCGAGTCGGCGAAGTTCGCCGACACCCACGCCAAGTGGGATCTGGTGCCGGTGTGGGGGCTGAGCCAGCGCCTCCCGCGCCGCGTCGGGCGCGCCAGGGCGGTGGAGATGATGTTTGCTTCGCGCACCTACTCAGGGCGGCAGGCCGAGGCGATGGGGCTGGCGAATTTCTGCGTACCCGATGCCGACTTCGACGCTGCAGTGGAAGCCTTCGCGCGCGAAATCCTGGCCAATGCCTGGCGCGCCAACCGCGAGAACAAGAAGCTGGTGGCGGACACCGACGGCATGGAACTGCAAGCCGGCCTCGCGCACGAGGTGTTCCGCAGCGCGGGCCGCGGCCCGGAGATGCCGGCGCGCATCGCGCGCATGCGCCAGAAAAAATAACGCCTGCGGGGCGGCGCGCAGTTCAGAGGATGCGCGGCCCGCCCAGCCGCCGGCCCGGGGAGAATGTGAAGGGCACGGACTCGTAGCCGAACACGATCCCCGCCACTGGCGAGCGGTGCAGGTGGGCCTCGTCGATGCGGTAGTCCGGCAGGCGCTTCAGGATCTCCGCGAACAGGATCCGGAACTCCATGCGGGCGATGTTCGAGCCCATGCAGCGGTGCGCGCCGACGCCGAAGGCCATGTGACGCTTGTTCTCGCGCCGGAAGTCGACCCGCTCAGGATCCGGAAACTCGCTTTCGTCCAGGTTCGCCGAGGACCAGCACATCAGCACCCGGTCGCCGCGCTTCATCTTCTGCCCGCCGACCTCGGTGTCCTTCATCACCGTGCGCGCCAGCGCCTGCTGCGGCGCGAACACCCGCAGGCATTCCTCGATGGCATCGGGCAGATCTTCCGGATGGTCGATCAGCCCCTGGCGCCGATCCGGATTGCGCCCCAGCCAGACGAACATCGAGCCCATGCAGGCCTGCGTCGTGTCCACGCCGCCGGCGATCATGAGCCAGACATAGGCCTCGATCTCCCAGTCGTCGAGCCTGCGGCCCTCGACCTCGGCGTCCAGCAGCACGTCGATTACCGAGCCCTTGCGGCGCGCGCCCGCGCGCTGGGCGGCGATCTCGGCCGCCACGCGCTTGCGCAGATCCATCGGCGTGACGCCCGTGGTCCGCGGCTGCACGCTGCTGCTGCCGGCGATGCCCGACTGCATGATGTGCGCGTAGTCGGCCCATTCCTCCAGCGGCAGGCCGGCCACCTTCATGGTGTAGATGCTGGTCATCGGCGTACCGAAGTCGCGGGAGAAGTTCGCCGCGCCCTGTTCGATGACGTCGTCGATGAGCTGCGCGGCGAGCTGCTCGAACCAGCCCTGCAGCGCCGCCACGGCCTTGGGCGCGAACATCGTGTCCAGCACCCGGCGGTACGGGCGGTGGTGGGGCGGGTCGAGCTCGATCGGGAAGGTCGACAACCGCGGCGCTTCGCCATTGGGTCCGGGGTCGGGGATGGACAACGGGCCGGTGGTCTTGGGGTTCAGCGGACCGACCCTGGCGGCTTCGACGTCGAAGTTCGGGTCCAGCACCCGCGAGTCCGGGGTGATGACGTTGCCGTACTTCGAGGCGAAGGTGTCGTCGTCGCGGGCGACCTGCATGACGTCCTGGTAGCGGGTGACGACCCAGAAACCGCCGAAGGCGTCGGCCCAGGTCACCGGCGAGTGCTTGCGCATGTACGCGAAGATCTCCCGGTAGTGATCGGCGTATTCCGGGGTGAGGTGGTTGAAGCCGCGCACGAACGCGGCGGCGTCGAAGGGGGTTGCCTGGCCAGCCGTCATCAATCGAACCTCCATGTGTCGCCGCAGCCCGGAAGGGCGCGGCGTCTCAGATCCGGTAGCGCCGCCGCAGCGCGTTGAAGCGCTCCCACAGGAGCGCGGTGCGCTCCTGCGCGCTGACCCGGCGGCTGCCGGCGTGCATTGCGCCCTGGAGTTCGTCGAATTTCACCACCCGCGTGCGCAGCTCCGGTGTGCCGCGCGTCATGACGTTGCGGAACGTGAGGTGCCCGGTTTCGTAGGCCTGGGTGTCGATCCAGTTGTGATAGCCCGGGTCGCGGTGCGAGAGCACGAAGCGCACCTTGCCGTCCGGGTCCACCGCCGTGCGGCTGGGCGTGTAGCTCACGTTGCGGTAGAGGAAGTCCATGCTGTTGCCGAACATGCCCTCGTTCGTGATCATGAAGAAGCCGTCGTACCAGTCGAACTCGAATACGATCGCTTCCTCCGGCGCCAGCTTCCAGTACATCTGCGTAAAGGTGCGGCCGCGGCGCGTGTCCTGCTCCTCGGCGTCGGACTTGGCCATGACGCCCAGGCCCTGGGAGAAGCGGTTCACGGCGCGGGGATCGACCGAGGTCTTCTTCTCCCACGGCCAGTCCGGCCAGAAGTCCACCGCGTCGTAGACGAAGTCCGAGGCCCAGCGGACGGCTTCGATGATGGTCTCGTGGGTGGGCATCGGCCGCGGCGCGTCCATGCCCACGCGCTCGATGCGGTACTCGGCGGCCGCTTCGTCCCAGCGGTCGAAATACTGGCGCAGGTAGAGCTTGCGCGTGCCCGGCGTGGTGGGCAGCCAGTTCGGCTCCCGCTTCGGGCCGCCGATCCAGAGCACGAAGCTGCCGTCCCACTCGGTCTTCAACTCGTGGCCGAAGATGTTCGCCTCCGGCGTGTCCCCGAACGGCTCGTGCAGGTTGCGCATCGGCAGGCCGTCGTAGACGTCGGTGGCCGGGCGCGGGCCCTGCACGCAGATGTTCCAGAAGCGCGCGTCGCCTTTTCGGCCGCTGATCCTGTACACCGACTCGCCGTCGATCCACGCCTGCAGGTAGACGCAGTCGGCGTTGTCCGAGCCGAGCTTGCGGTTCCAGGCACAGAAGGCGTGGATCGCCGGGTACTTCGTGTCCTTGGTCTCCAGCGCGAGGTCGAAGGCCTGGCTCAGGTTCTGGGTGAGGTAGCGGAAACCGTCCGCGCGCTGGAGCGAATTGGCCGGGTTGCCGTCCTTGAATACCCGGTCCCCCGCCGCCTTGAGCCGTTCGCAGAATGCATGCCACTCGCGCCGTAGCGCTTCGTCGTGCGGTGAATCACCGTAGGCCATGCGCGTATTCCTCGTCCGGTTCGCCAGGCGACAGGGGATTGCCGGCTTTTGTTGCGCGGCGTCAGCCGCCGTTGATGCGGCGCAGGTCCTCGACCTCGTGGCGCAGCACGCCGAGCACGTCCTCGCTCGGCGGCCGCGGCAGCACCACCGGGCCCTTCTCGCGCGAGGGCAGCAGCACCACCGCTTCGCCGCCCGTGATTTCCAGCCCGCGCTGGTTCTCGATGCGGACCTCCATGTGCACTTCCGCGCCCTCGGCGGTCATCTCCTTCTTCGTCACCTTGCCGAGCAGCCAGTTGGTGTCGCCGGCGAAGTTGAACTTGCGGTGCTGCACCTTCAGCCGGCGCAGCCAGCCGTCGTCGCCCGTCCAGTTGGTGATGAGGTGGGCGAGGAAGGTCTCGCGGATCGCGCCGTAGTCGTACACGGTGCCGGCGCCGACCTTGTGCGCCCAGTCCTCCTCCCAGTGCATGCGCTGGACGATGTCCCAGACGTTGAGCTTGTTGCGGGTGTACAGGCCCGGGGTGGACTTGCGCGTCTCGTAGGCGATGCGGTGCGCGTAGGTCGGGAACGACTGGCCGAACCCGGCGTGGAACAGGATGAGATCGGTCACCCGGATCGGGCCCTTGACCAGACGCGGCAGGCTCTCGCCGACGGTGACGTCCTCGAAGTAGCGCGGATTGGCGCCGCGCCGCGTGGAAAGCTCCGCCGCGTAGCAGGCGTCGATCTCGGCGAGTTGATCGTCCGTGTACGGCTCCGGAATGGGCTGCGGCTCCTTCACCTCGGACACCGGGCGCCGCTCGCCGCGTATCCACATGCCGCGCATCACGGTCACCACTTCCTTGTTCTGGTTGTAGGTGACGAACGAGGTGGTCTCGTGCACCGCGCGGCCGCCCCAGGAGCTGCGCTTGTCGGCGATGCCGGTCTTGGCGTCGCGGCGGTAGATCCGGTCGCCGAGCTTCATCGGGCGGTAGAAGTCGTAGCGTACGTCCGCCTGCAGCGAGCCGACCCCGCGCAGCGGATCGCCCTTGAGCTTCGCGGCAATCTCCGGCTTGAGCGTGCCGCGCGGCTCGAGATCCCCGTCGAAGGTCCAGAACAGCATCGGCGAGGCGATGAGCGTGCCCCAGCGCGTCTTCGCGGCGTACTCGGGGTCGCAGTGCAGGGGGTTGGTGTCCCCATAGCCGCGCACGAAGTGGCGGCTGGTGTCGATGGAGACCTCGACGTTGAAGCCCAGGGCCTCGGGCCGCCAGTTCCGCCGCTCCTCCTCCGACACCGGCAGGTAGTTCGCCGGGTCGAGATCCAGGCCCAGGCGGGACCTGAGCGCGGCGACGCGTTCGTCGGTGATTTTTCCGTAGCTCGGATCGGGCATGGCAGAGGGTCTCCGGTGGCGGTGGGCGGGAAGGGGATGCGGGTACGCAGGGCTGCCTGCAAACGCCGGTGCCGTGCGTTGGTGCCGGATTGTACTCGAAACCGGCGCAGCACCAGCCCGGCAGTGCTGCGCACGGCGGTGTGCGTTACGGTTGCCCGCGACTGCGTGCGTGGACGTGAAGCTCGACGCCGTGCAGTGGCAGCTCAACGACGGCCACGAGCGACTACGGGGTGCGAAGTCGGCGCGAGTGTCCGAGCACTACGCGGTTCCTGTGGTACCGGCTTGCGCGCGTACCGTGGAGGTGTTGCCAAGCATCGTCGCGCCATTGCGATCGGGGTGGCCGGCAGGAAGGCAAGAGGGCGAGTCCGCATTGCGAACGGTGGACTGGACCCGCGACCCGGGCAGCGACGCCGGACGCTGACCCTGGGAGACATCGTCAGGCACCGGATTGTGCGCACAGCATCAGCCAGATCACTTGCTATCTGTCATTTACCGCCTAGTATGTCACTTGAATCCGATTTTGGAGGGACTGGGCGTGCATGCCACGAAAATGTCTGAGGGCGGTCGTGTCGTCGTTCCGGCGGAGATACGTAAGGCATTGAATCTCAAAGACGGAGATACGGTGATCTGGGATCTGCGCGACGGTGAAGTACGCATGACCACGCGGCAAGCGCGTCTTCGCCGAGCCCAGCAACTCGTCGACACCTACTGTCCACCCCCGCGAGGGGTATCGGTCGTGGAAGAGTTCATCGCCGATCGTCGCGCCGAGGCGGCACGGGAATGATCCGGTACGTGCTCGACGCCTCGGCACTCCTGGCGTTTCTCTGGAGGGAGCCAGGGTGCGAGCGTGTCGAGTCTGTGCTCGCGCTCGAGTCCGTCGCCATCTCCGCGGTCAACGTCGCCGAGGTCCTGACCAAGGCGATCGATCTTGGCCTGCCGGACGAGGCCGTCGGAGAGCTTCAGGCGAGCTTCGACTTCGAGCAGGTTCCGTTCGATCACGCGGCTGCCGCGCACGCTGCCGCGATGCGCAGGGCAACCAGACACCTGGGCCTGTCGCTGGGTGACCGCGCCTGTCTTGCGCTGGCGAGTGGACGCGGTGCCGTCGCGTTGACGGCCGACCGCGCGTGGATCGGCCTCGACCTGGGTGTGCAAGTCGAGTGCGTCCGATGACCGCTTCTGCAATCGCCCGCGAATTCGGCACACACGAATGCCGGGCAGGATTCGTTCCTCCATGACCCTGGCCCCCGAATCCCTCGCACAGGCAGCCGCACGCATGCTGGGCGCGGCCGACGGCGGCCTGTCCGGTCTCGTCCGCCTCTCGCGCGGGGCGAGCATGGAAAGCTGGTAGTTCGACTGGGGCGGCAACGGCTACATGCTCAGGCGCGCGCCCTCAGCGGCGCGCATGGCGGGGCGGCCGTACTCGCATGCGGTCGAGGCGGCCCTGGTTTGGGCGGCGCACGCGGCCGGGTCTGGGACATCCCGCACGAACTCGCGCGCATCCATTCGCTGCGGCCCGGTGCCTCGCCGACGCTTGACCGGATCCCGGCGCTGGATACGGCCGACGTGCTGCAGCGCGTCGGTATCCATCCGGACAGCGACATCGAGGCGCTCATGCCGCGCATATGGAATACCCGATTTGCCGACCAGCCGCTGCGCTCGGATCTCGAACGGGCGACGGCCTGACCGTCGACCGACGCAAGCACGGCTTCGAATAGCCGGTTACCTGGAAGCGCAAGCTCTTCCTCTGGGCGGGGCTGAGGTACCGGGAAAGCCCGTTCACGGTCTTCGCCTCGCGCCTCACCCATCAGCACTCGGTTACGTCTGCAATTCCGGGAGCGCTATTTCGCGCAGCGGGCGCTTGGAAGTCGCACTGTCATACTTGGTATAGGCCTGCTCGCCAGGCCCGACCGGGAATGGCGTTTCAATCCACTGGCGATCACGATCCATGGGAATGATCGGCAGGTCGATCGCGGAAGGTCGGGATGCATCATGGAAGACCGTCTGCTCGGCGACGACATGGTCGGCCGCCGTTGCAATCGACAGGTCCATGAAGCGGTTCGGATTGAGGTCCGCATTGGGAAAATCGCTGCTCGATATCTCCACTCGGATCCGGTGTCCCTTCTTGAAGACGTTGCTCGTCGCGTGCAGATCCACCTGGTACGCGACGACTTCTCCGGGCGTGAGTGGCGCGGGGGCGGTGCGTGAGTGCCGGTAGCGGGCCCGTGCCGCTCCGCTGACGATGTTGTACGAGCGGCCGTCGGGAAACACGTCGATGAGCTTGACGAACCAGTCCGTGTCCGTGGCCGATGACGCTGCATGAACCGTGGCGCTGACGTACCCGGTCACTTCCACGTCATCGCGCAGTGGCTCGGTCGAATAGACGAGAATGTCCCGGCGATGCCCATTGGGACGTTGATCGACCGGTCCTCCGGTCACGCCATGACCGCCCAGCGATCGAATCGGGCTGGCAGGATCCGAACGGTATTGATCCGCCGGCTCGAACGGCTCGGGCGCGTCCGTCGACAAAGTACCGTCACCCGCCACGCCATTCGCCCGGCCTTTGCTGTGCAGGAAAAACCGGGTTGGGACCGTGCCCCGGCACGGCCACTCCGGCTCCGCCCGCCACCGGTTCTCGCCCATCACGTAGAGGATGACGGGATGACTGAACAGGCAGTGGGCTTCGCCGCGCAGGTGCTGGTCCATCCATGCAGCGCAGGCGGCAGCATCGTTGACGTCGGAATCGGGGAATTGGCGGAATGCTGGGTTGGCAACGTGGCTCCACGGGCCGATCATCAATCGCTGTCCCGAGCGCGCTTCCGGCGTCGCGCCTCGATGCGTGGCACCGACATAGGCCGCGAGCGTGTTGCGAAGGAATAAATCGTACCAACCCGCGAAGTGCATCAGCGGGCGGCTGACCTCGCCGAGGCGGGAATCAGTCTCCGCGGGCGCGAAGAATCGAGGATTATCCCGGTTGTCGAGCCAATCGTGCCAGAACGGTACATGCCGCGCGATCGGTAGCTCGCGCAGGCTGTGGCCCAGGAGAAACGTATGTAGAGCGTCGCCGTTGAGCAGCGCCGTAAGCGGTACGTCCTGCCCCGCCATGTCGCTGCGAATGGCAGCAGCGACCTCTGCCGGGAATCGTCCGAGCGTGCTGGCGGCCATCATCAGCACCCAGGGCGCGGCGGTTTCCAGGGCAAGAACGTCGTCGTCATAGATCATGCCCTTGCCGAACACGTTCGCCGCCGGGACTTGGATAAAGGCGGTTCGGAGTCCCGTGACAGGTCGGACCGCGAGCTGCAACTGCACACCGCCCATGTACGATGGGCCGGTCATACCCACCTGTCCGTTGCACCAGGGCTGTGCGATCAGCCACGCGATTGTATCGGCGCCATCGCTGCTTTCGTTCATCAGCGGATCCATGAACCCGCCTGAAGCGCCGGTGCCACGTACGTCCTGAAACATCACCGCATAACCGCGGTCGACAAACGGTCGAATGTCGAAGCGAGGCGCGACAAAGGTCCTGTCATAGGGAGTTCTGACGAGAATGACCGGCCGCGCCTGCGGCCTTCGCATCGCCGGCTCGGGCCCAAGGTAGAGGTCCGATGACAGCACGACGCCGTCGCGCATCGGGATGCGGACATCTCGGCATACAAGCGTTTCGGTTTCGGTCATCGAAATCCCTGTGCAGATATTCAAATCACCGCGGGGAGCTCGGGTAGTGCTCGAGGATCAGATCGAGGCGCCAGATACGGTCTACCTCGAAGTACGCCACCGGATGACTCACAGTGTACCCAAGATCTCCTGTACGACGTGGAAGCAGCCGCCCGGGAGGCAAAGGGAATCGGAACTGGTGGGACCTGGCTGGTGGCCGAGACCTGCATGTCGAGCGCCAACCCTGAATTGCAGGGTAAGATTCCGCCCGCCATGACCCTGACCTCCGAATCCCTCGCGCAGGCGGCCGAACGCATGCTGGGCGCGGCCGGTGGAGGCCTGTCCGGATTGGCCCGCCTCTCGGGCGGGGCGAACATGGAAAGCTGGTCGTTCGACTGGGGCGGTGCCGGGTACGTGCTGCGGCGCGCGCCGTCGGCGGCGCGCATGGTCGGGCGGCCCTACAGCCACGCGGTCGAGGCGGCCCTCGTGCGGGCCGCGCACGCGGCCGGCGTGCGCGCGCCCGAGGTCGTCGGAGAACTGATCGAAGCCGACGGCCTGGGTACCGGCTACGTCATGCGGCGCGTGGAGGCCGAGGTTGCGCCGGCACGCATCCTGGCCGATCACCCTGCGAATCTCATCGACGACATCGCGCGCGAGCTCGCGCGCATTCACTCGCTGCGTCCCGGCACCTCGCCGCTTCTGGATCGGGTCCCGACGATGGATACCGCCGCGGCGCTGGCGGAACTGGACGCGCGCTTCCAGACCTACGGCGGCGATCGACCGATCATCGCGCTCGCCATCCGCTGGTGCGAGGATCATCTGCCTGCGCCCTGCGATCCACGGTTGGTACACGGCGATTTCCGCATGGGCAACCTGATGGTGGACGGCGCCGGCCTAGCCGCGGTGCTCGACTGGGAAATCGCGCACTGGGGCGATCCGCACGACGATCTCGCCTATGGCTGCATGACCGTCTGGCGCTTCGGCCGGATCGACAGGCCCGCGTACGGCATCGCCGATCTGGAGCGCTTCTTCGCTGCGTACGAGGCGCAGTCCGGCCGCGCGGTGGATCGCGCCCGGTTCCGCTTCTGGCTCGTCTACCGCACGCTCTGGTGGGCGCTCGGCTGCCTGGGCATGGGCGAGCTGTGGCGAACCGGCGCAGATCGCAACCTCGAACGCGCCGTGATCGGCCGGCGCACCAGCGAGAACGAACTCGATCTGCTGCTGCTCCTGGAGGAGGACGCGCCCCAAGCCGAGCGCCGGCCCATCCGGCTCGAACCGTCGCCGCCGGCGCGGCGCCAGGGCGAGCCCTCCGCGGTGGAAATGCTGGAAGCCGTGCGCGAGTGGATCGATGCCGACGTCAAGCCGCGCGCCGAGGGGCGCGACCGGTTCATGGCCGCGGTGGCGATGAACGCGCTCGGCATGCTGGTCCGCGAGGCGAGCCATCCGGTGCAGGTATACGACGCGGGCCTGTCCGCGGACCTGCGCAGCGGCCGGGTGACGCTCGCCACGCCCGGCGTGCTCGCGCGCCTGCGTGCGGCGGCACTGGCCAAGCTGGAGAACGACGTCCCCAAGTACGCCGCGCTCGCGCAGGCCCGCGCCGCGTGGCTGGAACCGTAGCGCCCGGCCTTGAACCGCGAAGCGAGGCCTGCCAGCCTGTCTGCACGCAACCAACCGCACCCTGCGCTTTGCGCCATGAAAGAGACATCGCGATGACACTGTTCGAAGTCCCCAAGGAAATCACCGACTACCTCGCCGTGCTCGACGACTTCATCGAGCGCGAAATCAAGCCGCTGGAGCAGGCGGACGACAACATCCGCTTCTTCGACCACCGCCGCGAATGGGCGCGCACGGACTGGGACAACCAGGGCCTGCCGCGCAAGGAGTGGGAGGAACTGCTCGCCGAGATGCGCCGCAGGGCGGACGCGGCCGGGCACTACCGCTTCGCGCTGCCGGTGGAGTACGGCGGCAGGAACGGCTCGCACCTGGCCATGGCCTGCATCCGCGAGCACCTCGCCGCCCGCGGGCTGGGCCTGCACAACGATCTGCAGAACGAGAGCTCGATCGTCGGCAATCTCGTCCAGCCGCTGATGCTGCGCGACTTCGGCACCGAGGCCCAGAAGCGCGAGTTCATGACGCCGATGCTCGAGGGCCGGATGCGCTGGACCTTCGGCCTGACCGAGGAAGGCCACGGCTCGGACGCGACCTGGATGGACACGCGCGCGGTGCCCGAGCGCCGCGACGGCGTCGACGGCTGGCTGATCAACGGCAACAAGATGTGGACCACCGGCAGCCACGTCGCCACGCACTGCATGGTCTTCGCCCGCCACGCCGGCAAGCCCGGCAGCGCGCGCGGCATCGGCTGCTTCCTCGTGCCCTCCGGCACGCCGGGCTTCGAGGTCGGCGAGTACCTGTGGACCTTCAACATGCCTACCGACCATCCGCGCGTCAGCCTGAAGGACGTCTGGATCCCTGGGCACATGGTGCTCGGCGACCTGGACAACGGCCTGGCCTGCGCGCAGCACTTCGTGCACGAGAACCGCATCCGCCAGGCGGCCAGCTCGCTCGGCGCGGCGCAGTACTGCATCAATGAGTCGGTGAAATACGCCAGGGAGCGTGCGCCCTTCGGCAAGCCGCTGTCGGTGAACCAGGCGATCCAGTTCCCGCTGGTCGAACTGCACACCGAGGCGGCGATGCTGCGGCAGTTGATCTACGCCACCTCGGCCAGGATGGACACGATGCCCAAGCCGGAGATCGCCAAACGGCTCTCGGACCAGGTCTCGATGTGCAACTACCGCGCGAACCGGCTGTGCTGCAACGCCGCCGACACGGCGATGCAGGTGCACGGCGGCATCGGTTATTCACGCCACAAGCCCTTCGAGCACATCTACCGCCACCACCGCCGCTATCGCATCACGGAAGGCGCAGAGGAGATCCAGATGCGCAAGGTGGCCGGGCACCTGTTCGGGTTCATGGGAAGGGAGTAAGGCGCACGCCCGCCTGCGCGGCGCGATCGACATGGCCACGTGCGCTGCCTGGAAATTCGTCCATGCCCAAACCATACGCGTAACCGTTTAATAACCGTTCGTTTGTGCGTATGATTTGGGAATGGGGCTGCTCGACCGATTCGTAGAAGACCGGCTGGTTCAGGGGCAAGCGACCTTCTCGCGCAAGGAGGCCGAGGCGGCGCTTGGCATCGGGAAAGATGCCCTGACGGCCGCCCTGACGCGGCTTGCCAGGCGCAAGCGTCTCGTCAGCCCGCGCAAGGGTTTTTTCCTCATCCTGCGTCCGGAGGACCGGATCGCGGGAGCACCCGACCCAGCCCAGTGGATCGATCCGCTCATGCGCGCCCTGCAGCTCGACTACAGGGTATCGCTCCTGCGGGCCGCCGCCTTTCACGGTGCGTCCCATCAGGCCGCGATGGTGTTCCAAGTGGTCGTGCCCCACCAGTTGCGTGGCATTGAAGCCGGACGTCAACGGGTGGAGTTCCTGTACCAGGCACCCGCCAGCTTCGCCAAGACGAATCAGACCGACGCGTTGGACCGGATCAAGACGAATGCCGGTTACGCCCGCGTCGCCGGGGTGGAACTGACCCTGCTCGATTGCGCCCGCTATTTTCACAAAGCGGGGGGAATGAGCGGTATCGCGCAGGTCACCAAGGACATTGGTGGCAAGGCCATGCCCAGGAGACTCGCGCAACTCGCGGCCGCCTACGAAACCTCGTGCGTGCGACGGCTGGGCTACCTGCTAGAGCACGCCGCTCATGCAAGGCAGGCGAAGGCCCTTGAACCATTCGCGCGCAAGGCCAAGACCGCGGTGCTCCTCGACCCCTCGGTCAAGGCGGTGAGCAGCGTCCTGTCCACGCTCGCCGAGAAGGACATGCGCTGGAAACTCGTCATCAACGAGCGTGTGGAGGTCGACTATTGATCCCGCTCGCGTTCATTCAGGCATGGACAATGCACGCACCGTGGCCGGACCCACGACAGGTCGAACAGGACCTCATCATCTCGCGGGCGCTTTGCGACCTCGAAGAGTCGGTTATTACGCGGGCTCACGCCGAACAGCGGATGCTGGAAAAGTTGACGCGCAGTCTTACCGAGGACATTCGACCGCTTCTTCCGGTCGGCGCCCACTTCAATGACGATGATGCCATGCAGGCCTTCGAGCGCGTATGGCGCGCGCTGATCGCGCGGATTGACGGCGATCCCTGGAAGCTGACCGAAGCGGCTCTTGCAGATCTGCGCGCCGCGAAATACCCGGCTCTCCTCACGAATTAAACTGCCAGCGGCTCGGGCAACGGCTTCGCGCGCGCCTTCGCGGCGCGCGGCGACCGTCGCGCGGAGCGTTGCACTCCGCGCGACGGACCGGTTGCCCGTGGACCGCCTCAGGCCGGGACGGTCATCTTCCAGTTGAACAGCTTCTCGGCGTTGCGCCAGGTGATCTTCTCCACCTCGTCCGCCGGTACGCCCTTGAACACTTCGTCGGCGTTCTTCTGCGTCTCCGGATACGGCGTGTCGGCGTGCGGGAAGTCGGACTCCCAGACGATGTGCTCGACGTTGAAGTCGTGCCGGTACTGCAGGCCGACCGGCTCCTCGATCATGCAGAACCACATGTTGCGCTTGGCGATGTCCGACGGGCGCAGCTTGGGCGTCCAGCTCCAGGCCGCGTGCCGCTCCCACTGGCGGTCGGCGCGCTCGATGGCCGCCGGGATCCAGCCGATGCCGCCCTCGGACCACACGAGCTTGATGTCCGGGAATTTCTCGCACACCGGGCTCACCATCATGTTCACCGCGCAGCGCGCCGACTGCGTGAACGCCACCGCGATGCTGACCAGCGCCGGGGTGGCCGGATCGAGCTGGCGCGACGGATCGCCGGCGCCGCCGATGTGCATGCAGATCGGCATCTTCGCTTCCTGGCACAGCGCCAGGATCGGGTCCCAGTGATCCGTGTGCCAGCCCGGCAGGCCGGCGTCGTGCGGATCTTCCAGGAAGCACAGGGCCTTGGCGCCCTTGCCCAGGCAGCGCCTGATCTCCTCGGCGGCGAGCTTGGGATCCCAGGTCTGGCAGATGACCATCGGCACGAACAGATCCGGCGCCGCGCCGCACCACTCGTCGATCAGGAAATCGTTCCAGGCGCTCACGCACGCGCTGGCAAGTTCCTTGTCCTTGAAGGTGCTGAAGAAATGACCGCCGAAGCCGGGCAGGGAGGGAAAGTTCACGCTGGCATAGATGCCCTGGGAGTACATCACCTCGGCGCGCTTCTTCGGGTCGTAGCAGGCCGGGTGCATGTCCTGGAATCGCTTCGGATCCATGGCCCAGGTCTCGCGCGGCGTGCCGGCCACGGCGTTCAGGCCCATGGTCGGGTGGCGGCGATCCTCGTATTCCCAGTATTCGCGGCCGTCCGCCTCGACCACGTGGGGGGCGACTGCCTTGAACTTCGCCGGCATCCGGTCGGTCCAGACGCGGCCGTGCTCGATGATGTGGTCGTCGACGCTGAAGAACTTGTACATGTGACACCGCTCCGTTCGATGAGGGGGTAAAGCGCGCCTCGCGGCGCGTACTCGACTGTTCGAGAGTGGCCGTCATCCTAGGTTCCGGCCGCGTGGCGGGCTTGCTCGACTTGGCCACCCGATGTCGCGTTTCAGCCATCCCTCCGGATCGGGGCCGCGTCCGCTTTCCGCGCCGCGCAAATCGAGTCCGTCTCCGTTCGTGCGCCGAAAAAAGGGGTCCGCCCCGCGTTCGCCGAACGATTGGGGCTATCCACGGAACGATAGGGGCTATCCACGCCGTCGGCCGTCGATAAGATCGAGCGGGCAGCAGAGTTCATCAGCGGGGGGGGTCACGTGAAGGTCGCGGTCGTCACCGGCGCGAACCGGGGGCTCGGATTGGCGTTGGTCGAGGGGCTGTGCCGGGCGCTCGGGTCGGGTGCCGCGGTCTATCTCACCGCGCGCGACGTTCAACGCGGGGAGGCGGCAGCGGAGTCGTTGCGCGCGCGCGGGCTGGCGCCGCGGTTCCATGCGCTGGACGTCTGCAGCGACGCCAGCGTGCAGGCGTTCGCGGAGTTCGTCCGCACGCGCCACGGCGGCATCGACATCGTCATCGCCAACCACACCGCCGGCATGCGCCCGGGCCGGCAGCAGGAGGACGTGGCCGGGTACATCGAAACGAACAACCACGGCAACTACCGCCTGATGCGTACGCTCGTCCCCCTGCTGCGGGACGGCGCGCGCTACGTCGTGGTTGCCAGCGCGCACGGCGTGCTGCGCGGCCATACCGATCCCTCCCACCCGCGCATGAAGGTGATCGCCGATCTGTTCGGCGCGAACTGGACGCTCGATGCACGCCACCATGCCCGGTTCGATCCGCGCAGCGTGTCCCTGGAGGCGATCGAGGCGGCGATGGACGAGTACGTCGGGCTGGCCCGGCGCGGTGTAGCGGCGCGCGAGGGGTGGCCGGACTGGATCAACATTCCGTCGAAGATCGCGCAGGTCGCCGCGGTCAAGGTGCTGGCGCGCGACCTGGAAGAACAGGCGCGTCGTCGCGACTGGCTCGTCAACGCGGTCGACCCCGGCTTCATCGACACCGAGTCCCCGCGCGCAATCGGCATGGATACCTCGGTGGCGCAGAGCCCGGCGCAGGCGGCGGTGGACGTCCTGTGGCTGGCGACCCTGCCGCCGGGCACGCGCGCACCCTACGGCGAACTGGTCCAGCACCGGCGCGTCATCCCCTACCAATAGACCCAAGGCATCTTCCGGGTGTGAGCCCGGATCGGAACCCCATCGGGAGGAATCGAACGTGAGCACTTTGTTGAAAGGCGTGAAGGTCATCGAACTCGGCCTCATCCTGCCGGGCGCGGCGTTGGGCAACCTGCTCGCCGACCAGGGGGCGGAGGTGATCAAGGTCGAGCCCCCGCCCAATGGCGACTACATCCGCTACTTCCCCGAGCAGGTCGGGACCGTCGACGGCCACAGCTTCTGGCACCTGGTGCTGAACCGGAACAAGAAGAGCGTCGCGGTCGACCTGCGTACCGACGAGGGGCGCGCGATCCTGCACGATCTGGTCCGCGGCGCGGATGTGTTCATCACCAACCTGATCGCCGGCCAGCCGGAGCGGCTGGGCGCGGGCTACCGCGCCCTGCGCGCGATCAAGCCGGATCTGGTCTACTGCCAGGTGACCGGCTTCGGCGCCACCGGCCCCTACGCCATCCTGCCCTCGCACGGGCTGGCGATGGCTTCGATCACCGGCCAGTGCGTGCTCGCGCCCGATGCGCGCGGCTGGTTGCGGATCGTCCAGGATCCGGCCTTCGGCGGCGGGCCGCAGTGCGCCGGGCAGCCGGTGCAGACCGGCCCGTTGTGGGCGGCATTCGGCATCGCCAACGCGCTGTACCGGCGCGCGGTCAGCGGCGAGGGCGCGTACATCGACGTGTCGAACTGCGAAGCCACGCTCGCCACCGCCTGGGTCGGGTTGCCGGCGGCGCTGAATCCGGGCCGGCTCAATGTCGCCGCCACGTCGAACTCGCTGGAGAGCGCCAAGCACGCGTTCTATCCCACCCGGGACGGCAAGCATGTGTTCGTCGCCCTGCTGGAGCCGAAGTTCTGGGCGAAGTTCTGCAAGGTGGTCGGCCGCGACGACCTGCTCGCGGGCCTGGAGACCGACGTGAAGGCGTTCGACCGGCTCGATCCGGAGATGAACGAGGTCCATCACCGCGAGCTCATGGCGCTGTTCCAGACCCGCACCCGCGACGAATGGCGGGACCTGTTCGTTGCGCACGACCTGCCGTGCAGCCCCGTCAATACCGCGGCCGAACTGGGCGAGGATCCGCAACTGCGCGCCCGCGGCGCGTTCGTGGACGTCGAGCACCCGGTGGCGGGCAGTTTCCGCATGGCCGCCGAGCCGCTGCAGGTCCGTGGCCAGCCGCGACCGGTGCCGGCACCTGCGCCGGCACCCGGCCAGCACACCAACGACGTGCTCGCCGGCCTGGGCTACTCGCGCGAGCGCATCGGCGAACTCGAGCGCCGGGGGATCGTCTCGTCCGCGAAGGCCTGAACTGTACGCCTCGCGGCCGGCCGGCCGGTGCCGGCCGTCCGCGAGGCGCCATCCTCACGGCATCGCCCGTCCACCGCGACGGCCGAACCTCGAAAGGAGTGCACGATGTTCCAGTTGCTGCGCGGCGTACGCGTGCTTGAATCCGCGGTGCTGCTGAACGGCGGCACCGTCGGCATGCTGCTGTCCGACCTGGGCGCCGAGGTCATCAAGATCGAGGAGCCTGCGGTCGGCGACTACTGCCGCGATCACCCGGGCCAGTTCGCGCCGCGCTGGTCGCCCGAGCACGTCGCGGTGAACCGAAACAAGCGCAGCCTCGCGCTGGACCTGAAGCAGCCGGCGGCGAAGGAGGCGTTCTTCCGGCTCCTGGCCCGGGCCGACGTATTCATCGACGGGTTCCGCGCCGGCGCCTGCGATCGCCTCGGCATCGGCTACGCGGCGCAGCGCGCGGCCAAGCCCGACATCGTCTACTGCCAGTTCTCCGGCTACGGCGCCGAAGGGCCGTACGCCAGCGTGCCCTGCCACGGCCGCAACATGAATGCGCTGGCCGGCGGCATTCCGGCGCGGATGGGCGACGACGGCCTGGTCCGGCTGGCGCGCGGCTCGCAGTGGTTCGGCGGCGTGGAGAGCGCCAGCAACGCGCCGGCGGGTGGCGCAATCTACGCCGCGCTCACGATCGTCTCGGCGCTGCACCGGCGGCGCGACACCGGCCAGGGCTGCTACATCGACATGAGCGGCGCGGACACGGTGATCGGCGAGGCGTGGCACGCGCTCACCTACAACCTCAACTACGACCGCATCGCGATCCGCGACCAAATGCTCGACCGCGCGCAGATCACGCCCGACCAGGAGGGCGGCGGTGGCGCGCGGTACCAGCTCTACGAGACCAGCGACCGGCGCTTCATCCTGTTCTGCGCGATCGAGAACAAGTTCTGGAACAACTTCTGCAACGGTATCGGCCGGACCGACTGGCTGATCCACGGCACGCACGGTTCGGACCTGTCCTTCGGCTACGACGAGGCCGGGCTGCGGCGCGAACTTCAGGCAATCTTCTCCACCCGCACCCAGGCCGAGTGGACCGAATTCGCGCAGAAGCACAACGTGGCGATGGGGCCGGCGCACCGGATGGAGGATTTGCCGGAGGACCCGCACCTGCGCCACCGCGGCATCTTCTACCGCACGCACCATCCGGCCTTCGGCGAGGTGACGATGGTGGCCTACCCGGCGCTGATCGACGGCGAGCGCTACGGCGACAGCCGCCCCGCGCCGGCGCACGGCGAGCACACCCGCGGCGTGCTCGCCGAATACGGCTACTCGCAGGCCGAGATCGACGCCATGCTCGCCAGCGGCGCGGTCGGCACGCGGGCCGGCGGCGCCTGAACGCCGACCAGCGCCCCCGTCATTGCGAGGAGCGAAGCGACGAAGCAATCCAAGCGGCCTGGACGAATCCGACGCCGCATGGGTCGCTTCGCTGCGCTCGCGACGACGATGGGCTCGGCCGGAGCTTGGCCCGGTTCGGCCTCGCGACGACGACGGGGCGGCTCAGCCCGCCGCGATGCGGCCGATGAGGTCGATCACATCCTCGTTCGCGCGCTGGATCGACAGCCGCGTCAGCCCCGAATCCGCGAAGGCGCGGAAGCGCTGCTTGATGCGATCCGGCGGGCCGATGAGCGCCCCCTCGTCGACGAATTCGTCCGGCACCGCGGCCGCGGCCTCGTCCTTGCGCCCGGACAGGTACAGTTCCTGGATCCGCTGCGCGGCCTCGGGGAAGCCGCGCCGGATCATCTTCTGCACGTGGAAGTTCTTCTCCTTGGCGCCCATGCCGCCGACGTACAGCGCGATGCCGGGCTTGGACGCCTCGATTCCGGCCTTGACGTCGTCGGTGATCCGCACCTCCGCGATGGTATGGATGATGAAGTCCTTCAATGTCCTGCCGTCCGTGCGCCGGGCCAGGCCTTCCTCGATGAGCTTGCGATTGGCATCGGCGGTCTTGCCCGGGATCCAGTTCATGCAGATCCAGCCGTCGGCGACCTCGCCGGTCATGCGGATGTTGAGCTCGGTCTCCGTGCCCAGCAGCACCGGGATGTCCGGGTTGCCGTGCAGGATGCTCTTGAGCGGCTTGCCCAGCCCGGAGGATCCCTCGCCACGATAGGGCAGCGAAATTTCCTTGCCCTCGTGGCTCACCGGTCCCTCGCGCCTGAACACCTTCTTGACGATCGCGACGTAGTCGCGCAGGCGGTAGTTCGGCCGGCCCCAGGGCTGCCCGTACCAGCCCTCGACGATCTGCGGCCCCGACGTTCCCAGGCCGACGACCATGCGGCCCTCGCCGCACATCGCGTCGATGGTCTGCGCGCACATTGCCAGGTTCGCCGGCGAGCGCGCCGCGAGAATGGCGATGCTGGTGCCGAGCTTGATCTTCTTCGTGTGCGCGCCGATGAAGGCGAGCGGCGTGAAGGCGTCGGAGCTGTAGGTCTCCGCGCAGGTGACCAGATCGAATCCGGCGGCCTCGGCGCGCTGGATGAGCGGGATCGGCAGGGACATCTTCGCCTGCGCGTAGCCTAGACTGAGTGCAACCTTCATCGGATCTCTCTCCCTGGGGGGCGTCGGGTGGAAGCGGTTGGCAGCCGCCGCGGCGGAGCCCGAGGGGCCGCCGTGGGCCGCGCCGCTAGGCTAGATCGAATCGGCACCGAATGGGAACACGCCCGCGGGCGCTGGACCGACTTGAATTCCGGGCAGCCGAATCGTCAGCCTCCCACGGACTACTCAGGCCACGGTCCTCTTCTTTTTTCTCTTTGCCTGCCCGCCACGGGGCGGTTCGCTGGCAGGCGGCTTGGCGCGCGGCGCCGCCGGCAGTCCAACCCGCTGGCGGATCTCCGTGCTCGCTCGTTCGAACGGATCGTGCAGTTCCTCGAAGAGGTTGACGATGGTCTCCAGGCCGATCCGGGTTCCGAGCGCTTTCAGCAGCGACTCGATCCGCGCGTCGGTCGCCTCGACGATTCGCGTGCCCTTCTCCGTGACGACGATGCATACACCTCGTCCGTCCTCGCTTACGGGCACGCGCCGCACGAGACCGCGCGTTTCCATTCCTCGCAGCATGATCGTCGCAATCGGACGACTGGCGCCGAGCAGGGCGGCGAGGTCTCCCGAACGCGTGCTCTGCTCCGTCAGCTTAACCAGCACGCGATATTGCTGCAGCGTGATGTCGGACTCACGGCACAACCCCGTCACGTGCGAGGCCAGCCGGGACAGCAGCCTTGCAGCCGAACGGACGCGTTCAGCCCCGGGCTTCGCCAATCTTGCGGTCGTCGGATCCATATGATAGTTTGCCTATGCTAACTAAATGACGGGTCAGCGGCGCCGGCGCCGGAAAAGCCCCCTTTTCCGAACATGCGCATCGGTGCCGCCGCGTTTCGCATTCGCGCTCGTCGCTCCCGGTGGATCAGGCGAAGGTTGCAGGTTCCGCCCGTGGACTTTCCGGCTTTTCCGTGACGTGTCGAAGTCTAGACGAACCAGGTCAGGAGAGAACCATCATGCGCATCCGTAAAGTCACTCTCGCTATCCATGTACTGGCGTCATTGTCTACGCTCCCGGCGTGGATGCCCGCCCAGGCGGCCGAACTGGAGGAAGTCAGGGTCGTCGCGCGGCGCGTCGAAGAACGACTGCAGGACGTCCCGTTGGCGGTGACGGCCTTCAGCGGAGCGGATCTGGAAAAAGCCGGTATCGCGCAGCTTCGCGACATCGTCCAGGCGATCCCGTCGGTTCAGGATTCGCCGCAAATCGGTCGGCGCAATGCGAACATGTGGGCCATCCGCGGCCAGAAGGCCGACGACGTCCTGCTCACCCAGGATCCGGCCGTTGCCGTGTACGTGGGCGATGTCGTGCAAGGCTGGCCCTACGGCCTGGGTACCCTGGGCTCGCTGGACATCAAGTCCCTGGAAGTCATCAAGGGACCGGTCGGCACCCTGTTCGGCCGCAATTCCACCGGCGGCGCAATCGTGATCACGCCGAACGAGCCTTCCGACAAGTTCGAAGGGGTCGTCAAGGTCGGGGGCGGGTCCGACGCGCTCGCGACCGTGGAAGGCATGATCAATGTACCCGTCAATGATCAGCTCGCGGTACGGGTCGCCGCCGAGTACGGCCGGCGCGATGGACTGATCGAGAACCTGGACGTTCCCGGCCACGACTACTACGACCGCGACAGCTGGACCATCCGCAGCTCATTGAAGTGGCAACCGACGGACAGGTTGTCGACGTTGTTGGTGTTCGACGCCTTTCACGCCGAGGACAACGGCTCCGCCCTCAAGCTGATTCGCACCAACCCGGCGGTCGGGTTCGGCCGCGCGTACCAGAACGCCCTGGACCGGTACCGCAACGACGACTTCTTCAGCGTGCACAGCGATCCGCGGACCCCGGGGTTCTCCGACTACGACGTGAAGGGGATTTCCAACACGACAATCTACGACGTCAACGATGCCCTCACGGTCAAGAACGTCGTCGCGTACCGATACGTGGATCTCATCGAAGTCGTGAACTCGAGTGGTGCGAACCCGGTGCACGTCAATGCCGGAGCCGGGCCGATATTCCGCTATTCCCCGAACATCACCCAGGCCCGGCAAATCTCCGAGGAAGCGCAGCTCATCGGCAAGCTGGACCGCCTCGACTGGATCGCCGGTCTCTATTATTTCAACGTCGGTGGCACCGACATATCGCGTTCCGTGAGCTTCAACACCAACGAACGCGCGCAGACCCAGGGTCCGCAGGACTTTACCAACGAGAGCTTCGCGGGATTCATCCAGGGTACGTATCACATCACGGATCGATGGAACTTCACCGCGGGATTCCGCTATACCACCGACAATCGCGAAATGACCACCATTGCGCGCAACTTCACGATTGCCGGCGTACCGATCCCGCTGGTGGACACCTTCGCCGCCGGCGTTCGCCCCGGACCGTGCCTGCTGCAGGAGGCAAACCCGGTGACGCCGACCGCACGGGTCGTCCTGCCGATCGCGCAGTGCTCGCTCACGCAGAACGCCACCTTCTCGGAGCCGACTTGGACGTTCTCGCTCGACTACAAGCCCACCGAGGACCAGATCATCTACATCGCCCACCGGCACGGTTACCGAAGCGGCGGGCTGCCCGGGCGAGGGCAGACGCCCGAAGGACTCGCCCCATTCGCGCCGGAGACGATCAACGATTTCGAGGTCGGCTACAAGGGGGATCTGACTGTCGCCGACACGCAGCTTCGCGTGGCGACCGCCTTCTTCTATCAGGAACTGTCGGACATGCAGCGCAGCCGCACCTTCGTTGCGCCGAGCGGATTCCTGACCAACACGGTGGTCAATGCCGCCGCGGCCACCATCACCGGCGTCGAGCTGGAGCTCAACTGGCTGCCCACCGACTCGCTCGAGATCAGTGGCTTTTTCTCCTATCTCGATGCCGGATATGACGAATGGACCGATGCCTTCGCTTCCGGCCCGCTGGCGGGGCAGACGTTCGATCGTTCCGCCAACCTGTTCCAGGGGATCCCTGAGCATTCGGGCGGTGCGACGGTTCGGTATCGGCTGCCAGTCGGCGATGGCTATGGCGGGGTGTTCGTGTCCGGCAACGTGTACACGCAGGGCCGCTACGCACTCAGCAACGACAATCTCGTGGACAACACCAATCGGGAGTGCATCGGGGCGTTCGAAGACGGCTACACTACGGTGAACGTTCGCGTCGACTGGGAAGGCGTCTTGGGAAATCCGAAATGGGATGCGTCTTTCTGGGGCAAGAACGTGACGAACCGGGAGTATTTCGTCAACGGCCTGTGTCAGTCCAATGGCCTGGGTGTGACCTGGGCCGCGCCGGGCGAGCCGGCCACCTACGGTGTCACGCTGTCCTATCGCTTCGGCGAATAGCGCGCTGCGCCGCCGGCCGCACGGGTTCGAGTGCGTGATGCGGCGAGACGCGGTCTTGCCTTCCAGCACCAGGAGACAATCAATGTACTCACGCAACAAACTGCAGAAGGTCGCTGCCGCAGTCGCCGGGCTGATGTTCGGGGGCATGGCCGTGGGCCAGACCGTGTCGGTCCACCCGCAGGGCGACGTCTTCGACACCGCGCCGCCTGCGGCGAGCGCGCAGGGCAAGCCCGCGTGTCAACCCGCGCAGCAGTATGTGGACATCACCGCGCAGCGCCGCTATCAGGACCTCGGCTCGCTGTTCGCGGAAGACGCGGTGTTCGTCGCCCCGAATGGCAAGGTACTGCGCGGCGCCGATGAAATCGGGGCGTTCTATGCCGCTTTTCTACCCACGATCGACCCGGACAATGTTCCCATCAGCTTCATTGCCGATGGCTCCGAATGCGTCATGGAACTGGTCTCCCGGATCAAGCACGGCGACGGCAAGTATCGACTCGCGGCGATCGATCACTTCACCGTGAACGCAGCGGGCAAGATCGTGCACATGGTGGTTTACCTGCGCCCGCATTCGATCGCTCCTCAAGGCGAGGCTCGCTGACGCACGAACCAACGAAAGCTGCGAACGACGGTATTCGACCGCTGTTGTAGCCGACGACGCCTGAGCAATTCTAGGGGTCGCGAGCGGGCGCGGGTACGTTCACGCGTGGCCGAGCACGCGTCCGGCCCGTCGCGCCAGCCAGTCGAGCGCCGCGCGCTCGCTGGCGAAATCGCCGGGTTCGGACTTTTCGCCGAGCAGGACCACGCGCACCGCGCCCGCCTGGTGGTAGCGGCGAACCAGATCCGCGTCGACATCGCCGCGCACGTCGGTGAGGATCACGCTGATTGGGACCGACGCCGGATCCCGCCCTGCCTCCCGGCACAGGGCGTCGAGCTTTTCCCGGCCGCGCGCGATGTGCTCCACGCCCTCGCCGCGCAGCGCCTCCGGCCGGGTGACGGACTCCAGCCAGCCGTCGCCGTAGGCGACCACCCGCGCGAGCGCGCGCTCGGAGTGCATGCCGAGCAGGATCGGCGGGTGAAGGCGCGTGAGCGGGCCGGGGCTCGACTTGACCGGGGGGAAATCGTAGAACTCGCCGTGATGCTCGACGAACTCGTGGGTCCAGAGCTTCTTCATCGCCTCGACCGATTCGCGGGTCTGCGCTGCGCGGCGATCGAAGTGGCCGCCCATGATCTCGCACTCCTCGCGGTTCCAGCCCATCCCGATGCCGATCTCCAGCCGCCCGCCGCAGTCCTGGTCGAGCGTGGCCAGTTGCTTGGCGAGCAGGATCGGATGGTGCTGCGGCAGCAGCAGGATGCTGGTGCCGATTTTCAACGTGCGCGTCGCCGCGGCGACGCCGGCCAGGCGGACCAGGCAGTCGGGTGTCGCCGGCACGCCCGAGGTGTGGAACTCGTTGGATGAGCCGCTGCGCCCGGGTATGAGGTGGTGCTCGCCTGCCCAGAGCGATTCGAATCCCAGGCGCTCGGCCTCGCGCGCGAACAGCCACGGATCAGCCGGGCGGCCGTCACCGAAGGGCGGGAACCGAGTTTCGATCATGCCGACGTTGAGTTTCATGCCGAACCCCAGCACTGCCGGCTCGCAGGCTAGCCCGAAACCGGCGGGCTTGGAAACGTGCCGGGCGACGCCTGCCGCGGGCGGGCAGGCGCGGCGCATCGTGCAACCGCTGGCGGCGGGCGGTTACAGTACCGCCGTAAACGTACGTGCCCACCGTGTGAACGGTCCGGGCGTCAAGCGTGGAATCCAGGCAGGGAGGGCATTCGATGCCAAGAACCATCGTCGTCACTGGCGCCGCGAGCGGCATGGGCAAGGCGGCGGCGGACCTCATCGCCGCCCGCGGCGAGCGCGTCATCCGCACCGACTTCAAGGACGGCGACATCGCCGCCGACCTGCGCACCCGCGAGGGCCGCGACACGCTCGTCGCCGGCGTGCGGCGCATCGCCGGGGACGCCGTCGACGCGGTGATCACCTGCGCCGGCCTGGGCGCGCCGCGGGCCGCCACGCTGGCGGTGAACTACTTCGGCACCGTGGACGTGCTGGAAGGGTTGCGGCCGTTACTGGAGAAGTCGCCGTCGCCCCGGGCGGTGGTGATCTCCTCGCGGATGTCGATCTCCGGTTTTGAGGACCACGCCCTGGTCGAGCACTGCCTGGCCGGCAACGAGGCGCTGGCGATGGCGCGCGCGACCGAGCTGGAAGCGCGTGCGCAGCGCCAGAAGGAGGACCCGCTGGTGGGCAACGGCCCTGGCTCGGCGATCTACGCCAGTTCCAAGGTCGCGGTCGCGCGCTGGGTGCGCCGGCGCAGCCTCGCCGCGGACTGGGCCGGCCGCGGCATCCTGCTGAACGCGGTGGCGCCGGGCGTCATCGAGACCCCGATGACGCAGGGCGCGCTGGCTGA
Organism: Gammaproteobacteria bacterium; assembly: GCA_050183625.1. GTDB lineage: Bacteria > Pseudomonadota > Gammaproteobacteria > JADZEE01 > JADZEE01 > JBFXBD01. The sequence continues at coordinate 11,468 of JBFXBD010000062.1, read as the reverse complement.
CGCGGACAACCGCCGTCGCCTCGACTACATGCATCCGGTGGCCATCGGCCGCTACGGCCGCGCCGACGAGGTGGCCGAGTTGTACGCCTGGCTCGCAAGCCCGGCCAACAGCCTGCTCGTGGGGCAGTGCATCTTCATCGATGGCGGCACCGAGGTGCTGGAACGCGGCGATCGGATCTGGTAGCCGCTGCATGGACGAATCCGGCGCCGCATGGATTGCTTCGCCGTGCTATCCATGAACCGCGCCCCGTCATTGCGAGGAGCGAAGCGACGAAGCAATCCACGCGCTGCCGGCGGCATCGAGGCCTCGTGGGTCGCTTCGCTGCGCTCGCGATGACGAAGGGGCGGTTCATGGCCGCAATCGGCCGGACCCCGGCCCGGTTCGGCCTCGCAATGACGCCCGGCCTGCGGTCGACGGAAAAACTCGGGGAGGGACCATGACTCAGCAAACGGCGGCGGTGAACGTGCTCGAACGCGGCCGGCCCGTGTCCACGGAGGAACTGCGTGCACGCGCGATGTCGGTGCGGCTGGAGACGATCCGCCTCAACGGCATCGCCGGCATCGGGCACTACTCCAGCGTGCTCTCCTGCGCCGAAATATTGGCCACGCTCTACTACCGCACGCTGCGCCTGAAACGCGGCGATCCCGCCTGGCCGCTACGCGATCGGTTCCTGCTCGGCAAGGGCCACGTCGCGGTCGGGCTGTGGTCGATCCTCGCCGACATGGAGTTCTTTCCGCGTGCATGGCTGGAGGGCTTCGGCCAGTTGCACCAGCCGCTGACGGATCACCCGAACATGCGCTGGGTGCCCGGCATCGATTTCAGCTCCGGCAGCCTGGGTCACAATCTCTCGGTCGGCGCCGGCATGGCGATCGCGGGGCGCATGCGCGGGCAAGATTACCGTACGTTCGTGCTGACGGGAGACGGCGAACTGCACGAGGGGCAGATCTGGGAGGCTTTCATGGCCGGGTCGCACTACCGCTTGGGCAATCTGGTCGCAATCGTCGACGCGAACGGCTCCTGCGGGGACGGCGAAATCAGCACAGTAATGAACATCGAGCCGCTCGCCGCGCGCATCGCCGCGTTCGGCTGGCGCGCGGTCGAGGTCGACGGCCACGACGTCGGCGCGCTCGCGCGCGCGTTCGACACCTTGCCGCCGCCCGAATCGGAGCAGCCGTCCTGCATCATCGCCCGCACCCGCAAGGGCCGCGGCGTGTCGTTCATGGAGGCCGCGCCGCGGCGCTGGCATCTGGCCGCGCTCGGGCCGGAGGATCGCGCGCGCGCAATCGCCGAGATCGAAAGGGGGCTGCCATGAGCGGCGATTCGTCCAGGCCGATGCCGGACGCGTTTTCCGGCACCGAGGGCGCACTCGATTCGCGGCTGGCGGATGCTGGCGAGGTGTCCGGTGGCGAGGCGATCGGGCGCGAGTTCGCGCTGATGGGTGCCGCCGACCCGGACATTGTGCTGGTGGTTCCGGATCTGCTGGGGCCGGTCGGTGCGCCGTTCGCGCAGCAGTTTCCAAAGCGGGTAGTGGAACTGGGGATCGCCGAGGCCAACGCCATGTCGGTGGCGGCCGGCATGGCCGCCTGCGGCTTCAAGCCCTACGTGATCTGCATGGCCGCGTTCAGCGCCATGAAGTGCGCCGAGCAGATCCGCACCGACATGGCCTACACGCGCATGCCGGTGCGGATCCTGTCCTGCTGGTCGGGGCTGGCGATGGGGCTGTTCGGCACCAGCCACCACGCAATCGAGGAGATCGCCATCACGCGCGCTATCGCCGGGCTCACGGTGGTCGCGCCCAGCGACGACAACGTCGCGCGCGCCCTGCTGCGCGCGACGCAGGGCGTCGATGGGCCTGTGTTCTTCCGCATCGGCGGCGGCAACGAGGCGCGCGTGTACATGCAACCTCCCGCGATCGAGGCCGGGCGCTTCATCCGTGTGCGCGAGGGCGGCGCTGCCACCGTCATCGCCACCGGCAGCGGCGTTCCGGCAGCGGTGCAGGCGGCGGATCGCCTCGCGGCCGAGGGCATCGACATCGCCGTGCTGGACGCGGCGTACCTCAAGCCGCTGGACGAGGCGGCGATCGTCGCCGCGGCCCGTACGAGCGGCGCCGTCATCACGGTGGAGGAACACACCGTGGCCGGTGGGCTCGGCACGGCGGTGGCGGAGGTGCTCGCCCGCCACGGCATCGCCACGCGCCTGCGCCTGCTGGGCCTGCCCGATGCCGATCTCGCGGTGGCGACGCCGGATCGCCTGCTGGATCACTACGGCCTGACCGCCGGCGGCGTTGCCCGTACCGTGCGCGAGGTACTGCGCGGATGAGGCTTATGCCGGCATGGCTGCCGCTCGCCGCCGCGGCGCATGCATTCGCCGGGTCCGCCGTCGTCGACGGTGCGCATCTGCGCGACGACGCCCGCGCTGCCGACTGGGCCTCGGACGGCCGCACCTACAGCGAGTGGCACTACAGCCCGCTGCGCGAAATCGATGCAAGCTCGGTGCAGCGCCTCGGCCTGGCCTGGAGCCTGGATCTCGACACGCTCGACGCCGTCTCCACCCCGCTCGCCGTGGACGGCGTGCTGTACGTCGCTGCGGGCCTGAGCGTGGTGCACGCGATCGACGCCGCGAGCGGGCGCCTGCTGTGGCGCTACGACCCCGAGGTCGCGAAGGTCGCGGGCGTGAAGCTGCGCTACGGGCATGGGGTGCGCGGCCTGGCGTTCTGGAAGGGGCGGCTCTACGTCGGCACCAAGGACGGCCGCCTGATCGCGCTGAACGCCGCGGACGGCAGCCTGGCCTGGAGCGTGGTCACCACCGAGCCGGGCGACGACCGCACCATCAGCGGCGCGCCGCGCGTGTTCAACGGCAAGGTCGTCATCGGCAACCGCGGCACGGAGGAGGGGCGCCTGGGGCGCGGCTTCCTCACCTGCTACGACGCCGACACGGGGCGCCAGTTGTGGCGTTTCTGGACCGTGCCCGGCAATCCGGCCGATGGCTTCGAGCACGACGCGCTCGCGATGGCGGCGCGCACGTGGACCGGGCAGTGGTGGAAGTACAAGGGCGGCGGTGCGGCCTGGAACGCCATCACCTACGACCCCGACTTCAACCGCATCTACTTCGGCACGGGCAATGCCGCGCCGTACAACTGGAAGATCCGCAGCCCCGGCGGCGGGGACAACCTGTTCACCGCGTCCATCCTCGCGCTCGACGCCGACACCGGCGCCTACGCATGGCATTACCAGACCGTGCCCGGCGATGCCTGGGACTTCGACACGGCGATGGATCTGCAACTGGCCACGCTCGCGATCGACGGCGCGCCGCGCAAGGTGCTGCTGCACGCGCCGAAGAACGGCTTCTTCTACGTGATCGATCGCGCCAACGGCAAGGTCCTGTCCGCGGAGAAGTTCGCCAGGGTCACCTGGGCCGAGCGCATCGATCTCGCCACCGGGCGCCCGGTGGAGGCGCCGAACATCCGCTTCGAGAACGGCCCCTCGACGTTCTGGCCGGGGCCGATCGGCGCGCATGCGTGGCAGCCGATGTCGTTCAGCCCGCGCACCGGGCTGGTCTACATCCCGCGCATGGAGATGCCGGGCTATTTCAGCGATCGTGGCATCGATCCGAAGACCTGGCAGCCGATCCCCGGTGCGTTCAACACCGGGCTGGAATCCAGCGCCGGCGAACCGCCCGAGGACTGGGGCACGAGCGCGCTGGTGGCCTGGGATCCGGTGCGCCAGCGCCCGGCTTGGAAGGTCGATCACCCGGGCATGTGGAACGGCGGCACGCTCGCGCTCGGCGGCGATCTGGTCTTCCAGGGCCTGGGCGACGGAACGTTCAACGCCTATTCGGCCACCTCCGGTGCGCGACTGTGGAGCTTCGGCGCGGGCGCCGCCGTGATCGCGGCGCCGATCAGCTATCTCGCCGGCGGCCGCCAGCAGATCACCGTGCTGGCCGGCCCGCATCCGAGTTCCGCCGGCGCCTTCGGCGCGGTGGTGGCGAAGTTCGGTTGGGACTACCGGCGGCATCCGCGCCGCGTGCTGACCTTCGTGCTGGACGGCAAGGCGGCGCTGCCCGCCACGCCAGCGCCCGGTGTCGCACAACCCCTCGACGATCCGGCGCTGGTGCTGGATGCGGCGACCGAGGAAGCCGGGCGCAGGGTCTATGCACCCTACTGCACCGGCTGCCATGGCATCGGCGCAATCTCCGGCGGCAGTGCGCCGGACCTGCGTGCGTCCGCCGTGGCATTGGATCGCGCAGGGTTTCGTGCCGCGGTGCGCGGCGCACTCGAATCGCGCGGCATGCCACGCTTCGACGAGTTGAACGACGAGGCGATCGAATCGATCCGCCTGTACGTGCGCGCCCGGGCGCGTGCCGCGATCGCCGGAGCTCGCGCGCCGGGCGCCGCGCCGCCCCGGCCCGTGCCTGGAGGCGCGGGGTAGGGCCGCGCGCCGGGGGCCGAAAACGAACCGGTCGCCGTTGCCCCCTTCAGGCCGTGCCGGCGAGCTCCGGGTACAGCGGCGAGCTGGCCTTGAGGAAGCGCAGCAGTTCGCGCATGCGCACGATGGCGGTGCCGTGTTCGTCGCGCGCGATCGCGTCCCACCACAGGTACTCGGTCTTGGGGCTCTCGCCCACGCCCACCACGGTGCCCTCGACGCGATAGGGGCGATCCAGCATCACCGGGCCGTGCTCGTAGGCGATCTCGAACGCACCGAACATGCCTGCGGCCTCGCCCACGTGCGGGAACAGATCCGGGCGCATCTGGTCCGCCTCGCCCTCGCCGTGGGGCAGGCGCAGCAACATGCGCGCGGTCGAGCCGACGGAGGCAATCGGCCCGCCCCAGGGCGAGGCGCCGCCGTACCAGTCCATGGGCTCGTTGATGAGGCCTTCGGCCAGGCGCGCCTGCTGCTCGGCGCCGGTCGCCACGCGCACCATGGCGCCCATCGACATGCCGGGCTTGACGCCCCGGAGCATGCGCAGGCCCTCGTCGTCGCAGGTGCGCAGATCGCGGCTGCGCAGTTCCGATTGCGAGTGATCGCCCAGGCTGGCGCTGCCCTCGCACACGCGCAGCACCGGATCGCCGGGGCGGTGCGCGTGGATGCGGATCGGCGCCGCCGGCGCCGGCGGCGCCTGCACCACGGCCTGCACCGGCTCGCCCGAAACGATGACGTTGAGGAAGTACAGCGACAGCGCGCCGCGCTCGAACCACTGCGGGCCGTAGGCATGCACCAGCAGCGGGGCGAAGATGTCCAGGTGCAGGTTCGCGCCGACGGCCGCGCCGCGGAAGCCGAGCCGGTGCGCGGTGTCGGCGCGATGGATGCTGTTGTCATCGCGGTTCAGGGCGGTTCGCACCGGGCCCGTGATCTCCCTGGCGTCGTCTGCGTGCGTGGGCATCGGCGGCATCCTCGTGCGGCGGCGGGCGTGGGCGCAGGCGACCGGATCAGGCCGGCATGCGCAGGATCGGCTTGATGGCCGATCCGTCGTGGGAGTCGTGAATGGCCTGGTTGATCGCGCTGAACTCGTAGTGGCGCACCAGCTTTTCGATCGGCAGCAGGCCCGCGCGCCAATAGCCGATCAGGCGCGGAATGAATACCTCCGGCACGCCGCCGACGCCGGCCATCATCGAGCCCCTGATGGTCAGGTTGCGCGCCTGCACGTCGCCGGGGTCGAACGCGACCGATGCCCCCGTCCCGGCCACGCCGACCAGCGCCGCCGCGCCGTTGTAACCGAGCGCGGCGATCGCCTGCGCCATCACCTCGGCGACGCCCGTGGCTTCCACTGCGTAGTCTGCGCCGCCGCCGGTCGCTTCGCGCACGGCCGGCACCGCGTCCGCCTGCCCGGCATCGATGACGTGCGTCGCGCCCAGTTCGCGCGCGAGCGCCAGCCGCGAGGGGACCTTGTCGACGACGACGCGGCGCATGCACCCGGAGATGCCCGCGGCCATCAGTGCCGAGAGGCCGACGGCGCCGGCGCCGAAGATGGCGATGCTGGCGCCGGCCTTCGCGCCCAGGGTGTTGAGCACGGCGCCCGCGCCGGTCTGTATCCCGCAGCCCAGCGGCGCGAGCAGGTCGAGTGGCAGGTCCGCATCGACCTTCACGACGTTGCGCTGGCCCGTCAGCACGTGGGTGGCGAACGACGACTGGCCGAGGAAGCGCGCGAACACCGGCTTGCCGCGATGCCGGTGGCTGCACGAACCGTCCGCCCGATAACCCCCCGAGACGTTCAGTTCGACGAAACGCAGGCAGTACGACGGCAATCCGGTGCTGCAGTTGCCGCAGGTGCCGCAGGAGGAGGTCGTCATGATGACCCGGTCGCCCGGCGACACCGCGCTCACGCCCGGGCCGACCGACTCGACGATGCCCGCGCCCTCGTGGCCGAAGATCGCCGGCCAGGGCAGGGGCGCCGAGGCGAGCATGTGCAGGTCGGTGTGGCACATGCCGGTCGCGACGACCCGGACCAGCACTTCCCCGGCCGCGGGTGCGTCGAGTTCGACTTCGTCGATCGTCAGCGGACTGTCGTTCGCGGTTGCCAGGGCAGCGCGGATCTTCATGAGGCTCTTCTCCTTTTGCGCGCGATGCCCGACGCGGCAGGCGCCGCCATCGGGCAACAGGCCGCGGTGCATCGATTCGCGAGTGTCTTGGTCTTTCACCGAGCGCGGTCGTCAGGAAACGCCGAGGAACTCCCGCAACGCGCCAACCACGAGGTCCGGAGCCTCCTCGGCGAGGAAATGACCGCAGGGCAGGCCGTGCCCCGTCACCTCGCCGGCCCAGGCGCGCCAAATCGCGAGCCGGGGGTCGTCCGGCCGCGCGGCGCCGCGATCGCCCCACAGCACCAGCACGGGGACGTCGATCCGCCGGCCCGCGGCGCGGTCCGCGGCGTCGAGCCGGCAATCGATGCCGACGCCGGCGCGGTAGTCCTCGCATCCGGCGCGCACCGTGTCCGGGTCCCGATGGCAGCGCCGGTACTCGGCAAGTGCCGCCGCGGTGATCGCGCCCTCGGTGCCGCACCAGGATTGCAGCGTGTGCTCCAGGAAGTAGTCCGGTTGCGCCAGGATCATGGTCTCGGGAAACGGCGCCGGCTGGGCCAGGAAATACCAGTGATACATTCCGACGCTTGCGTATCGATCCGCGCGTTCGAACTGTTCCAGGGTCGGGATGATGTCGAGCAGCGCGACCCGCGTGACGCAGCGATGATCGAGCGCCATGCGATAGGCGATGCGCGCGCCGCGATCGTGCCCGCAGACCGCGAACCGATCGAAACCCAGCGTGCGCATGACCTGCACGTGGTCGTTGGCCATCGTGCGCTTGGAATAATTCAGGTGCTTCGGATCGCTTGCGGGCTTGCTGCTGTCGCCGTATCCGCGGTTGTCGGGCAGGACGACGGTGAAATGCTCCGCCAGCGCCGGCGCCACCTTGTGCCACATGACGTGGCTCTGCGGATAGCCGTGCAGCATCAGCAGCGGCGCGCCGCGGCCACCGACGCGCAGGTGGATCTCCACGTCGGCCAGGGCGATCCGCCGGGCGTCGAAGCCGTCGAACATGCCGAGTCTTCCGTTCGGTGAGCGCAGGCGCGGCCGGCGGCGCTACAGGCGCCCCTCGATCACCGTGCCCTTGAAGTACTCCGGGTTCACGCCGCGCAGCATCGCCGCGATGTTGTCGCAGGTGAAGGCCTTGAACGCGGCTTCGTCGGCCAGGCCGTGGTCGACCATCTCCCAGGCTTCCGGCACGACCTCGCGCATGTCCGGTACGTCGAAATGGCCCACGTCCGAGGCGAACATCGCGTTGAGCTGAATGCCGTGCGGAAGCAGCTTGCGGTTGAAGGCCACGGCGTTCAGTGCGTCGTCCGCCTCGCAGCCGAAGTAGAACTGGCGCGTGAACATGTCGACGATGTCCTTCCCGGCGTTGATCCCGGACTCGGCGAAATCGTCGAGTTCGCCGCGATCCTGGTCGACCGACGACAGCGCGTTGTGGAGCAGGTCGTCGTCGATCTGCGGCTCGAACCTGCGCGCGGTCTCGCCGGCAAACTCGCGGAACAGCGCGTGGAAGCGATCCAGATCGAGCAGCTTCGGGTCGTAGCTCATGACGGCCTCGCGGTTGCGCTTGTCGAAGTGCCCGAGCAGGTCAGCGTACAGTTGCGCACCCCACGCCACGCCGCCTTCGAGGAAGCCGAAGCGCAGCGTCGGGTTGCGCATCGGCGCGCCGCCCATGGTCAGCGAGCGGCAGGCCGCTTCCTGGGCTGCGGCGAAATGGCCGACGTGGTTGTAGACGGTGTTCCTGGTCGACACACGAAATCCCACGCCCTGGCTGCTGGCGTGGAACGTGGGCGCCACCCGCAGTGCGGCGCACCGTGCCCATACCGGGGCGTAGTCGTAGAGGCTGTCGTGGCCCAGGGTGTCGAGCCACACGTCGCACTCGGTGCCGTCCGGCAGGCGATTGCGCGCGATGACCGCGCCCATGGTCACCGTCTTCAGGCCCAGCGTGCCGACCGCGTAGTCGAGTTCCTCGATTGCCTCTTCCGGCGTGAAGGTCGGGATCACCGCGACCGGCTCGAGCCGGTCGCGGAACTCGCCGTAGTGACGCGCGTAGTAGATGTTGAACGCCCGCGCCATGATGCGGCGCCACTCGCCGTGCTGCGCGCCGGTCGGGCCCAGGCCGTAGGTGGGATAGAGCAGGGCGAAATCGATGCCGAGTTCGTCGAGCCGATCGTACATGAGCCTGGGCATCATGCAGGTCGCGCGATCGAGCGTATTCTCGGTGGGCAGCGCCCAGAAGCTGGTGCGCGCGGTGCGCATGCCACGCCCGCCGCGATGCAGGCGGATGCCGGCCCCCGCGCGATGGCCCTTGGCGAACTTGCGCGCGGTATCGGCGCCGGCAATCTCCCCGACGATGTCGAACACCAGCGGCATGAACTCGATGATGTGTCCGTCGGCGTCGATGATCGGGTGGGAGATCCGCGCGCGGATGGCGTCGGTCTGCGGCGCTGCCTTGAATGAATGGCTCATGAAGCTCCTTCTGTTTTCCGGGCCGGTCGCACCCGATCCCCGCGCGATCAGGGGTTGTGGTGCGTGTGGATGTCGATGCAGTCGGTGTCGGCCGCCGTGCCGGCGGCATCGGTGCGGCGCGGCTATTGGATCGGCAGGATACGCACCTCGCTGCGTCCGTGGAGGTCGACCACGACCCCGGCGCACCCGAGTGGGTCCGCCACGATGTCCGGGGCGAGCGCGCCCTGCACTCGATAGGATTTTCCGGGAACGAGCTGATCCAGGCCCAGGCGCACCCGCCGGTCGCCCGCGCCGGGGTACAGCACCAGGTGCAGATCGCGGCCGTCGCTGATCGCGCGCGCCACCAGCACATCCGGATAATCTGCCTGCGCCAGCCGCGGCCCCTGCCGCAGCGCCTCGGGCAATCCGTCGACGATCATGCTGCGCCAGCCGCCCTTGCGGCGCCCGAGCGCGATCGCCATGGAGACGCCGGGGCCGAACTTCGCGTCGATGTATTGCGTCAGGCCTGCGACGACCTCCTCGTCGCCCATCTCCACCGCGGCGTTCAGCATCAGGGCCACCGGGCGCAGCTCGATCTGCGGGCGGTAGGCCATGGGCTGGACGTAGAGGTTGGTCGCGTCCCAGGTGTCCCAGCCCCAGTCGACGAGCTTGAGCTTCAGCCTGCCGCCGGGTTCCCAGTCGCAGAACTGGCGCCTGATCACGTGCCAGAGCCGCTCGGCCTTGTCCGGCCACATCGCCATCAGGCCGGGAATGCCGGCGGTCTCGCCGACGACGGAGTTGATCGTCGGCGCGTGCAGCCCGGCCTTCTCGAATACCAGGCACACGGCGCGGCCGTCCGGCAGCATCAGTTCCTCCTCGAAGGATTGGGCGACGCGCGGTTCGATCCGCTTCCAGTGGTCCGTCCCGCGCAGGCGATCGCCGATCATCAGGGCGTTGAAGCCGCCGATGTTGCACATCGAGTAGATGAGGCCCGGCTCGCACGGATACCAGCTGAAGTCGTAGCGCGCGTAGTTGTTCACCAGCGCGTCGATGAGCCCCTGGTAGCCGTAGCGGAACTGCCTGTTGTCGTCCCAGCGCCAGACCAGGGCGTCGCTCGCGTCGAAGCGGCGGTCGCCGGTGAGCGATTCGAACAGTCCGATCTGCTGGGCGATGAAGCCGGTGATCATGATGTTGTCGCGGCGGATGGGGTCGGGATTGCCGTCCCAGTTGCCCCACAGGTTCTCCCAGCGCCAGAAGCCCCAGATGCGCCGATCCAGGTTCTTGAGGATCGCGTTGGCGATGCCCTCGCGCGCATAGCCGGTGAACGACGGCGTGTGGTTGCAGGTGAGGTTGGCGATTGTCCACACCAGCCCGTAGAGCTGGTAGCGCGTGGCGCGCATCTGCCACTGCTCGGCATCGAGTTCGAAGCCGTCGAAGCGGTTCAGCGGCTGCAGCGCCTTGTCGAACGTCACCCGCGCGATCTGCAGTTGCGTCGGCGTGAGTTCGGGCGCGAGTTCCCAGGAGGGCAGGTCGCGCAGCAGCGGGGTTTCGATACGGGCGATGGACGCGTTGTGCTCGTGCGCCCGGGTGAGGCCGGCTGCGAAGGCCCTGCGGTTCTGGAACGCCCAGAAGGTGACGACGGCGAGCGCGGCGTAGGGCGTGATTGCGGCGACCCAGCCCCAGGTCTGCGCATCGCCGGCCGCATACCAGCCCGAAAGTGCCGCGCCGCCGAGCCAGGCCGCGAACACGGCGGTGATGTTCCCGGACGAGAACCAATTGATGACGGCGACGGGGATCGCAAGCAGGCCCAGCATCGCGAGTACGCAACCGCCCCAGCCTCCCGCATAGAGCAGGCCGGACCCGGGGAACATCAGCCCGAGCGCGAACGCGTTCCAGCCGGGGCCGCGATCCGAGGCCAGCAGCACCCAGGCGAGAAGGAAGACCGCCGACCAGGCCAGGAAGGTACGCCAGCGGCGCGCGAGCACCAGCGGGCCGAAGTAGCTACCGCGGATCGGGACGAGGGGCACGCGGCGCACGCCGCGCGCATCGAGTGATCCATCGACACTGGCTTCGAAGGCGTTCATCGCGCGTGCTCCCGGCTGGGCTCGTGCAATTGTCCGCGCGTCGCCGGTGGCTGCACAAGTACGGATGCGGACCGGTGCCAGGCACCCGGCGGATGCGTCAGGCGGCCAGCCCCAGCAAACGGGCTGGATTGCGGCTGGCCATGGTCGCCAGATCCGCCTCCGCGATCCCGGCGTTCCAGAGCAGTTCCAGGAACTCGATCAATCCGGGGCCGGGATTGGGCACCTGCGTGGACCAGCCGTAGTCCGTGGCCAGGGTGCAGCGCGACGGGCCGATGGTCCGGATCATGTTCCCCATCTGAACCGGCGACTTGCCCGTCGCGCCCAGCACCGGCCGGCAGCCGAGCGCCGTCAGCTCGATGGTGGCCCCGAGATCGGCCAGCTCGGCGCACTGGCGCGCGTCCAGGCAAGGGCCGCCGAG